>JBCCGK010000001.1:0-253511 GCA_039029315.1 Bacteroidota bacterium
CGCCTGGGTTGACAGCTTCAGAACTCTGTTGGTCAGACAAGATACCTCTCTCAGCAGTTGGTGGTCCTGGCATTTTCTCGCTTTCACAGCTTGGATGATCAAACACAAAATTCCCCAGTGAAAAAACTTTAAATCACCTCAATGACATGAAATACACAAATCAACTATTGGGGAAACAACTCACCTTGACTTTCCTGTTTGCATTCTCCTTTGGTCTGCCTGTGATGCTTGCGCAAGCCCAAGCCTTGATTCAGCCCTGGCGATCCTTGCCTCCTTCTTCCCTCAAGCCAGTTACACTGACTCATTTTGCGATTTCGCCAAGCGGGGAGCGGTTGGCTGCGATTCGTACACCTGCCAATGTTGATCAGCTGGAACTCCTGGTTCTGGATATTGAGCAAATGGATACGGTATATTATCACCGATGCGGAGAATCTCAGGAAGAGAGTACATGTGCACATCAGCTTCAGGAAATTCAAGGGGGATTTCAGTTTGTACAGGAGGACCGACTACAATTCATTGACACCATCGGCCTCATACAATCCATTCCATTGCCGAAAGCTAAGGCAAAGCGTCACCAATTGTCTGCTGTTGCAAACCCAGGTCGCTGGAAAAAAGGCATGAGGGTGATAGGAAACCGGTCCATGCTGATGTATCGTAGGACATTGGTAGATGATTTGAGAAGAAGATTTGATGCGCTGTCCTTTGATCAGTTTTGGCGACTAGGTCCTGAGATCATGCTGGCAAGTTGTAAGCAACGTGGCGACATCCCGGTTGAATTTCGTTTGTACCATCTGGCTAAGCCATCTTTGGAGAAGGTTTTCTTTGTTCCTGAACAGATCAAGGGCGTCCAGGTATTGGCCGATGAACTTCTCTTCTGGGACGAAGTCGGGACCCTCTTTCGCCTGGATGTTGCCCCCATGCTTGAGGCAATCAAATCCGCAGCAGCCCCAAGCCCGATCCTTATTCCACAAATCGGACATACCAATGGCATTTCGGATCTGGCCTTTTCTGCGAATGGAGACTATCTGGCCAGCGCAGAGTTGGAAGGCTTGGGAATCGTCTGGGACCTTCGATCTGGCCTTCATTACAAGCCATTCTTGAAGAACAATGTGTTTCTGGAACAGGTCGTCTTTCAAGGAAAAACGAATACCCTATTTGGACGAGGGGCAAATGGAAGAGCTGTAGCAATTGATATTCAGGATGAGAGCGTCAGGGAATTTGGGGGGAGTAATACTATTTTTTCTAAAGATGGTAAACTGGGTGCCAAAGTGCATGATCAACATGAGTTGAGGGTAAAAAATCTCAATACTTACCGTTCTATCCTAGATATTAAGCTTCCCGAAGAAGTGTTAAAGGAGGTAGGCAAAAGCCCCACCATACAGTTCCTGAGCCTGGACAATGACTACCTACTCCTACATGTGTACAATTATCGGATTTATTTGAGCCAAGCGCATGTTTTGCTGGCAGACCTAGGCAAAAAAGAATTCGTCTGGATAAAAACGATTCCTCATACAGTGCGTGTGGGAGAGGTGAGTAAAAAACATAACATGGTCGCCATTGGGATGACAAATTCACATGTGAACCTCCTTTCCTTAAAGACAGGAGAGACATTGCAGACGATCAGCACTGGAAAGTTCGTTTCATATCGCCAGCTCAATGAAGAAACGAACAAGGTAGAGGACAAAAAATTGTTGTACTTCTCAGATAGCACTTTTGATGCTCCTGGGATTGTTCAGATGAGCAAGCCGAGCTACAATCGCGTGTATCAAGTACAGTTTCACCCTGAACAGCCGGAATTGCTGACGGGGGGGCGTTTTGGGGATATCCTGGTCTGGGATCTCAGCAACTATTCTCTCAAACAACAAGTCTGGCATGAGGAACCTCTTTCTGACTTGATTCGGGACAATCGCACCTATGCCGAACCTTTCAATCCTATCCAGGGCTTGGATATTCACGCCAAAAATAAGTTGATGGCGACAGGGAGCAGCAGAGGAAGCATCCTGATCTGGGATTTGGAATCCTATACAGTCAAAAAAATATTCAACCCTTCAAAAGTCCTGGGAATCAAGCAGGCCCTCTTTCTCCCGGATCATCCAGCTTCTTTTTTGATAGGAATGGCTTTTATGGAAATTGAAGGAGGTCAATTCAGGTTTCAAAGAAATATGCAGTATTTCGATACGCAGGCCAAACTTGTCTCTCTGGAAGATAAGATCAATACGAAACTCCTTCCCTTGCCACAACAGGGAATCAAACATCTGAACATGGATCCAGAAGGCGATGCTTATCTGGCGATAGACGAATCCAACAACATCTGGAAATTCACTTTTAACTTTGAAGACTCGCGATATGTTGGTAGTGCGGGAGGAGGATTCATGATCGAATCAGCAAAAATCTTTGGCAATACAGTAGCAGCAGTGTGTACGAAGAAGGGTCAAAAAGGAGAACTGCGGGTGTATAATGTTGAGAGTAGAGAAGAGCAATATATCGATCTGAAAGAATCCTCTGCTTCCCAGCTTGTCTTTTTGAATGAACACGAACTCATCTTTTCCGATGACTCAGGCCTTCATCTTTGGGATGCACGCAGGCCGAAGAACATACAGGATGTGTATCAGCATAAAGATTCCCGATATCCCTTTTACATTGAGGAACTGCAAACGGATGGTAGCTACCTCTATTTCCTGAAGAATCAAGAGCTGAATCGGCTGCATCTGCAAACAAAAGAGCAGATGAAGATCAGACTTCCTTATGAAGCTGACTTCATACAGGTGGCATCGCCAGGGCAGATATTGGTAGGAGGAAATGGGGAGGAATATATGGCTTTTGCCAATCGTCATTGGATTGGCGTAGCCTTTCTTGATAGCTTAAAATCCTGCGAACTTCTAAGCAAAGGATGGGTTCCGGGGCATCTGACAAGTTTTTCTGTGAATCCATCTGCCAAGCTATTGTTGACCGGGACAGATGTTGGCTTAATCAGTGTATGGAACACAACAAGTGGGCAAAAGACAGCTCAGGGAGTTGTGGATGAACAGGGGGAATATCTCTGGGTAGAAGAGGGGGGAAACTATTTCTCTTCTGAAAAAAATCCTTGTTTGGCAGTCTTCCGATTGCCAGGGAAAATGTCTCTGTGGGGAGTTGAACAATATGATGTGCAGTTCAAGTAAGCACATTCACTATTGGATGATATAGGATTTTTCCCGGATGTTTCGGGCCAGAAAACCAGACCGAGGTTCATTCCAGATTGCCCCATCCCATAAGCATTCTGCGCTTGGAATGACAGTTTACTTAAATACAAATAGTACGTCCAATGTCAGACCTTAATCTGACAATTGGACGTACTTCATTCATTGTCTATCAAGATTCTGTCCGAATCAACTGCTCTATGTTGGATCAGATGCAGGCCCTGCCCCATCATTCCATTTTAACGGGCCTCCAAATCTAAGATTCTTATCAAACCAAATAGCTGTTGCTGGCTTTCCCCCTGAACCAAGCAGGCATGGCTTTCCATCTGAATCAACATTATGCAGAGCATTTCCTCCAGTCTCTGGATCTTTATAATAAATATATTTGTCATCGCCTGCACCGGCAAAATACATTTTTGACCAACCATCAGGCGCAATGATACCGCCTGAATAAGCCCCATCTTTGGCAGGCTCAAAGCCACTGCTTTTGAAAGGTGCTCCTGCTCCTTGTATACTGATTTCTCCAAGTGATCCAGAGCCTACTCCTATGTTAAATGTATATGGAGAACGACTCATTGGCGGATGTTTTGAATATCCACATGGTGCCGTCTCAGAGCATGCTGTAATCACAACAGGATGATTAACATTCGCTACGGCAAGTGCACTGAGATATTTATCTGCATAAGGATAGCCATAAGCATTTGCATTTTCATAAACCAGATAGGCATATTGATTCCCACGATTTTTCGCAGGATCATTCAAATTTATCTGTTGAAAGGCTTCATAGCCTTTTGTTCCCCAGTTTGTGTTATCATTTCTAGGATCTACCTTTGTTGATGGTGATGGATAAAACCTTCCTTCATTCATGCCGATTAATAGGTTCCTAACGGTAGAATTGGAAACGATAAGATCATCGCTTGAAAAACCGCTAGCTCCAGGGGCATTGAAGGGAATGGTGGCTTTAGTTGTCTTTCCATTTTCTGTTTTTGCAAAATGAATGAAACCATTGGCGCAAGCATAGATATGGGAAGTAGTGAATTGACCTAATTGAATTTGTAAATCATAGGTAATACCTGGGTCAGGGGCGCCAAAGGTAGTTGGCTTAGCTGCACCGTGTAAGGTTATCAAATAATCGTCGCCATCAGTAACGTTTTGAAAACTTCCTGTAAATGGAACATGATAAGCAGCTTGTGTGACATCTGAAAGGATGGCAATTTGGGTCTCGTCGTTTTTCAAATCATGAATATATTGATCAAAACTTGCCCAACATCCTGTATTCCCAGCGGTAGGGGAAACAACTTTTTTAAACCCGCTTACACAGTCGATGATACTTGCTACCCCATCTGTCGGCTTGTAGGGGTCCGAACAACTATCAGTTAAGCCAATTTGGGGAATGATACGTTTTCTTAATTCCTCTGCGGTTATTTTATATCCCAACTTAAATTTTTGACCATATTGAGTAAATCCAGATAAACTTATCGGCAAGGCGACCAAATTTACATCTGTTAAATCTATCCACAGTCCTGTATCTCCTGGTACATACGCAAATTCGACCACACCATAATATCTCTTCCAATATGGAACTGGTTGATCTGTATGACCTGCAGGATTTTTGTACGGGGGAGCTACTGTACTTTTATATGGCAATTCTCCATATCCAATATACAATCTGCCAGAGTCCAAATAATCGAAGGTAATTTTCCCTCCTGTTGATCCCTTGATATAGTCATGCAACTTGTAGGAGACGCCAATTTGTACTTCAGGATTCAAGTTTATGGGTCTGCCATCAGCTTGCTTCCCGGTAATCATGAAGTATACGTCATAATCTTCTGCCGGATTGGCACTTCCAGGTGGTGGAGTGATAGCTGCTCTTGAGTTTATTAATTGTAAAGTTGGCATAGGGCAAATGTTATTTAGTGGCTGTTAAAAATAAGATTTCAATACTCTTTGTATGTTGAGGAAAAATGTTGAAGGCTGAGATAGAACCTGTTGCAATCAAAAAATGGTTCTACAGGAACCTGATTGAATATCCTCACCGTTATTCTGGCACATGTGAAGCGAAAGAACCGGGCCGCTGTTGGCTTTGAATCATCCCTCTAATCTCCTATCGACAAACTCAAGCCAACTGACAAGAAGAATATTCCGCCTTGATTATCTCTGAACAGAAATCCGTTGTTCCCAAACATGCGCCCAATTCGCATGTATTCCTGTCATGTTGAACAGATTACCATAGACCCAATCCCAAATATGGGCTAGAATCCGTAAAACAGGAAGCATGCCTACATATTCTCAATTATCCAATTTTCCTAGTTCTCAGGATACTTCCGAAATTTAGGTGTACTCAGGAATTCCCAAGGATAAGATGGAGCTTCATGAGGTGAGAAAAACAAATGTCAATACCGATATTTTAAATATCAGAAAAATTAAATTAACCGCAAAGTTTCTAAATAAGTTTTTTTTGATTGCGCGTATATAATTTCAAAGCCTTTTCAGGAATGGCAGCCTGAATGCCTCACCTTCTGACATGGTTGTACAGTTTGGCTGATTTATAGCCCTTGTCTGTACATCCCTCCTTTGGCCAAGGTTCGGGTCGGTGGGTCGTGACTGTTGAGAGATGGAATTTTCTTATCCTGTATCGCTTGAAGATTGGACATGAGCTTTTGTGAAATATACCAAACGGTCAGGATTGGGATATGATGGATCATTTCAATGTCAGATTTTCTCGACAATGCTTGTTAATTCGACTGATTTTCAGACATAAATCCGATCTGATCCAGGAGAATCAATCCTTTTTCGCTCAGATCAAAGACAAAATGAATGTTTTGAATCTTTGTGGGATCAAAATGAGGATTCTGTTGCAAATGATTGTGAAGGGGAAAGGAAAAAAATCGAATCACACTTTCTGATTCATCCTTGTTCCGAATCGCATCTGCTTTGCTGAGATTCACTTCAACGGGAGGGAGAAGAGGAGAGTCATGATGGAGGGGAAAACGAATTTTTTCCCCTGCCAGATCTTCTATCTCAAGATGGAAATCGATGAATTCCTCCTCCTCTTCGGAATCATCATTTGAGGATTCTTGAGAGGATTGATCTTTTTCTTCCGTCTCTTGGAGCCATTTACCTTTTTGTTTGGGATTGGTCGATCCATCTACCCAGGCCATCGAAAACACCAATACTGTCTGAGTATCCAGGCTTAGAGATTCAGGTTGAATCTGTACTGCATAGTTGGCGGTGTCTGTTTGCTGCTTGTCCCGATGCCAGCCCAGATAAACAGCTCGGGAGTCTCGATCGCTGTGTTTGGTATCAATCGTAGCTTCTTTCCAGACAGTGAGATGTTCGCCTTTAATCATTGAATCCCCTTGAATCGTACTTTTTAAATCCAGATCTTCTTCAAATCCAGCGATTTCTTTGAAGCGGGAGTCTTCGAACTGGTTGAGATAGAGAGTTTTGGGAAGGAAAGATCGTGCTGCCCTGGCATCCTGAAAAACCGGGAGATATGATTTCTTCTCCTTGAGACTTGCCTCCAAAAAAGCACTGACAAATACTTTGGCGATCTGTTCCTGATCCTTGGCTGTCAGCAGAGGGCGGAGATTCAGCAGGCTTCCAAACAAGGGTTCCCGATCATTCTCTCCCCAGGATTGATTGAATTGGCCATGATTGGCACCAGCAATATATAAACCTGCTTTGAAGTGATAGCCAGAGTCAGTAAATGAAAGCCGCTCATATTGTCTTAGGCCTTCAAAACTCGTAACATCAGCATCCTGAGCGCCATGCAACACAAAATAATCAACATTTTCCATGCTGGATCTAATATTGGCAGGCTGATACTGACCATCTACAGGCGCAATCGCCAACACAGATTGTATGTGGAACCCATAGTCAAAACGAATGCTCCCATCATCCGGATAAGCTGGCAACCTATTAAAGACTGCTGCATGACCAACGGCTTCCCCTCCTCTCGAATGGCCAATCAGACCGATTCGCTGAGTATCGATTTTTCCATAAAAGAGATGAGCTTCCTCTCGATTCCAGCTATGCCATAAGCGAAGATGTTCGAGAAGGATCCAGGCTCTGGCATCTGATTCTTTTTTTAGACCGCCAAAGAGATCAGCCCATGAACTGTTGAGAAAATTCTCATCTACGGAAGCGACAATATATCCCTTGCTCGCCATCAAATCGGCCAAATAGCCATATCCATCGTCAGAATAATCTTCCATCACGTGATTGCCATGCACAATCAGGACGAGTGGAAAGGGGCCTTTCCCTTTTGGATACCATACCCGTCCATTCAAAGGCAGTGCCCGATAGTCATGTCCCCAATAGTAGGTTCTGTGCCTCCCACTTAGCCCATCCCATCCATCCAAAAATGCAGTTCCATCGACCGGCTCAGTCTGGATAGCAACCGAATCTCCAAATACGATTCTGTGCTTGTCCTGTCCGCTGCCATAGCTACACATCTCGGTCAGATACGAGCCTCTCTGACTTGGATCAGGAATTTCTTCAACGAGTCTTGTGGCGAATGATTCTTCCAAGGGAATGTTCTTTTGTTCGAATCCATTAAGCACCAGGCCAATAATGCCAGCGACCAAACCAAGTGTGCCCAAGCCAAAGCCGCCAAAAATCATGACTTTGTGAGTGAATGACTTCGAAGAGAGATTTCTTCTCAGTAAAACGGCCATAGATGCCCCCAGAAAACAAAGGGTGATGACGAAATATCCAACCAAAAAAGGAGAGAAACCGCTGACGATTCCAAAAACCGGAAGGGCGGAGAAGAATACCCAGCGAGTTTGAAAGGGAATCCTGGCAATCCCCGAAAACATCTGAGACAGCACCCAACTGCCAAATCCGCATGCCAACACAAAACCAATTAACAGGAACATCACCAAGGCTCCATTAGTCATTAGAAGCCGAATGCCAAAAAGTGCATAGAGCACAATGCTACTATATAGCAGGCCTTGCTGACTCCCTCTGACTGCAACATTCCCTGGAAGAATGGCCTTCACTATGCGTTGAAATCCTTTTGAGATTCGTTGAAAAATCCTGCGAAATCCAGAGGAAGAAATGATGGATGAATCGTTCATGGAGATGTATTGTATGAAATAGATGGAAGCTCTGCCACCTTACCAAGAAGCTGTATGCTCACTCCAAGCCAACACGAACGCTCACACTGCTTCCTGCATATTGGCCTTGGGGTAAATCAATGAGGATATCGCTCACTTGTTTCTTTTCATCCCAGATCGTGCGAACATTCTCCCCCATTGGTTTTACGCGCCTGGAGATGGAAAGAACGATCTTGCCTAACTCCCGATTGGGATCAGAAACTGTGAGTTGGAACTGATTGTCAGCGAGTCTTTGCAACAGAACAACGCCTGCCATTTCGCATGCCAAGCTGAGGGCATCCGGGAGTTCGATCTTGCCGGCCTGATAAAATACGACTTGCGTCATGCCCAACCCCTTATGGGAAACAGCTTGAAGTTCAGGGGTATTGGTGAGTATCCTGATATTGTTGTTGGAGGAACCTTGTTCAAGTTCCTGGATAGAAGTAGCTGGGACAACGATATAGGCATAAGCGGCATCGCTGGGTCGTATCCCATGATCCAGCCAGAGAGAGAATACATCCAGGTTGAGTTCATCTTTGGGAGAATCGGTCTGTTTGTTGATTCGCCACCAGGAACCAGTGGCAGGAATGTTTTTGATATGGACAGTACCTGCTTGAGGAAAGAGATAGCCGATCTGGTCGTGATAGACCCAATCGACCTTCTGATATTCAGCCTCACCTGTGGCCAGAATAGAAGTTTCCCCTGAGACGGATAAGCTGATTGCATCACGCAGATGGCATTGATTGAGGGTGGTCAACACGGGGAGTTTCTGATTCTTGCAGGAAATCCCTGCCCCCAGACAGACATATTCCTCATCAAAAAAGAACCATGCCTTCCTAGCAATGAGAGGATCAAGCGGACTTCTAAAGTCGAAAGCAGCGGCCCCGTATCGCCCATCTGTCGCAGCACCCACAAAATCGGTCAAACCGAGTTGCTGAATCTGCTGGGATGAAGGCAGTTCGGGTTTTTGGAGGATGGTGGCACCCGGAATCTTCTGATAATCATACACAGGCCAAATATCCAGGTATTCATCCCCTGTTCGCGATATGTGATTGGCGCCATCTCCCCGATGATGGTTGAATAAGCCTTCGCTGTTATAGGGCTGCTCCATGTTGTGGGTGCGGGTGGAATACATTCTGATAGATGCGAACCAATCCGGTCGCTGACAGGTGAAATGTTCGGTATGCCAGAACCAGCTGGCATGAGACAAGGTCGGTTTGTCCCCTTTTTTTCTAATAGCGACAATTTCCTGAAGTTCGTCCTTGCGGTAGGGAGAAATGAGTAATAGATCTTCTGCAAGAGAGGCACCATAAGGTCTGAGGGCCCCCACCCGGCTAATGCTACGGTTTTTTACCCCAGCATCTGGATATTTGCCGAAGACAGCCATTTTGCAAATTCCATCCAGAAAGTAATCGATCAACTGTTCTAGTTTGGCTTCGGAAAATGCGAAGGAGGTTCCCTGCGTATATCTTGCCCACTCCACAAACGCAGCAGCATATCCGAGTCCATAAGAAAGTGTATTGTTGACACCATCCGTTCTGTGGTGGAAGCTGTGGTCATGCATAATCCCTCGTCCACCCATTTTTCGATTGGAAAATCCTTTCGACATATGCCTGAATCCATACCCATAGGAGGCCCCGACCCAATCCGAGAATTTGATTTCACTTTCTATCACCCGAATAATGCGATCAAAGGCTTCCCATTCTCCCAAAAACACCTGATTCCTGGCCTCGATACTGGCGATCTTGATGCGATCTCCACCAGGGCGCGCGCCAGGAGCATCGATATGCGCACGCCTGATCATGGGTTGTATGTGTAATACCAATTGTTTGTCCAACTCATCTCCCACCAGCAACATCACAGATACCAGGGCATTGGGGGTTCCGATTTGATTGTACCACCAGTTGTCGGCGACATAATCTTTTTCTGCCCAGTGTTTCAAGGCTTTTGCGATGCTTTGTTTGACCTGCCTTTTGTTGTGGTAGGCAGACGACGGGCTCCGATATGCGCGGGCCAAACTGAACATATGGCCATAGTGGTATCGGTGCTCAAAGGCAGTCCGGGACACATCTTGATAATTAATGCCTGGCCAGGTTCCATCTTCCCGGATCGTTTCCAGCAAGTGGGTGATCTCTGCATCATCGATCTTGCCCGCAGTCAATTCCTGGGTGATTCGTTGCTTAATCAGGTCAATATCGGCTTGACTTCTGACGGGCTTGGCCACAATGATTGACAGGAAGAGAAAGAAGAGCAAATGTGAATTGATTGTTGCCATAGCTCCTGTTTGAAGGGACAATATTTTCTGCTTGTAATCACTCTTTCATCTCAAGCAAACAAGGCAGAAAATTGTTGAAGTCAATGGTCAATCGTTGTTCATGATCTTTTGTCTTCATTTTCTGCCTGAGTCCTCTATCATGTGAAAAAACTCCTTGCCAACCAAATCCGAAATCAACAACAAGCGCCCGATTAGAGTTTCTTCACTATTTCTCCCATCATCTGCCGAACCAGTTTGGGGGCATCCGCCTGACTCCCTGTGAGCTCAAAGCTGGATAGAAGTTCTTCCCCTTTGCGGAGTCGGATCTCTATCTGGAGTTGATCCCCTTCCACCGTATAGAGTCCGCGCACTGAATAAGCAGAAGCATCAGGCATCATGGACGGTGTATACATCAGTTTGTCTTTCCCCTTTTTGAGGGAATAGTCTCGAAGAATTTGATTGAGTTGAACAGATATATTCAACCAGTCATTGATTTCCTCTCGATCCAAAAACACACTCGGAAGCATACGCGGAACCTCCTGGCCAATGGGGATGTCTACCTCTGCTGTAATAATTCCAATATCAAAGCTGGCTCCACTTCCTGGAAAGGCCAGCATAGGGGTCTGTATGCCATTGATACGTTTGGCCAACTTGGGGACTTCATCACGTGAAAACTGGAACAGCTTCATTATATCAACTGGTTCATTTAGTTGGACTCCTTTCATGCCACTGAGCAGGCTATAAGTGAGCAGGCCCTGCCTGAATTCTGTTGCCTCAAAGCTGGATTTGTCAGCAGCACTTCCGGCCAGCACATACATGCCCGTGCGATCTTTCATACGATCCAGTGCGATGACCTGATTGGAGTTGAGCGATTTGCGTCCAGATAGCAAATTCTCGACGACCTTGCCAGAATTACAAGCATCGACTATCATGACTTGCTTCATGGCGGCGATCTCATTGATCCAGCTAGTCAATTCCTCGTCCGAGATGGCATAATTGTTACGAATCTCTGTATCACTCAGGTCTTCACTAGCGATATCTTTGGTGAGATAATAAAAATTGGTTTTCTCTGCGCTTCCGTAAGTGACCCCATGCCCAGACAAGAACAGCAAGAGTATGTCCTGCGGAAAGGCTTGTTCCGCAATTTTCTGCAAAGTTTGCTGAATATTGGATTTGGAAGGCAAATGCTCTGGACCTGATTCTGTGGTGAGAATATAGGAATGTACCCTGTCTCCAAACAACTGTTTAGCGGAGGAACTGATAGCTGTCGCCATGTCCTGTGCATCATCGCTGGCAAATTGCAAATCCAGACTTTCTCCATTATAGTTGGACGTACCAATCGACACAGCATAGAGACTTGTCTGATGAGAAGAGATCTGGGAGAAGGAAGGCTGATAGCTGATGTCTATGGCTTCGCTTTTGAGCCAGCCCTCCGAATTATAGACTCTCACAGCTATCTCGTTCTTGCCGGGGCGATAGTATTTTTTGAATTGGCGAAGATTCACTTTCAAATCCGTTTGTCGATCGGGATTGACGTCTGTCATGACTTCTTTCTGGTTGATAAATACACTGACTTTGCCGATACCGCCACTGCGTTCGATGAGATGAATGTGGAGTATGTCGTTGGTCACGCTAAGTTGAGTGCTTGGGTACAGAGCCAATTCTCCAAAGACGGCCACATCCCTGACAGGACTGTCGCTATATCCCAGGAGTTTGGAGAGAAGACCTGGCTCATAGTATCTTTCCTTGAGTTGTTCCAGCTCAATGATGTTCAATCCCTGATTGAAGTGCATCTTCTCCATCGCAGCAGGACTCGCATCAAACAGGCCAGAAGGCGCCCTTACCACCCAATCTCCTTCACTCAGGGAGATCAGGGAAGCCACTTCCTGACTCTGGAGATTCCAGATCTTGAGTTGGTGATCATTCCCTCCTGAGAGCAAAAAGCGTCCGTCAGGCGAGATGTCTACCGTTCGAATCATGTTCCTGTGTCCCTGAAACCGCAGCAATTCCTTGCCTTTGCTGTTGAGCAACCAAATGGTTCCATCGGCCGATCCAACGACAATGCGTTCCCAATCATCAGAGAATGCCATACAAGTGAGCCAATTGACATCGAGTTCGAAGGATCGGATTTTTTTGCCGTTGATTCTGTACAGACTGATCCGTCCTGTGCGCTCTCCCAAGGCAAACTGACTTCCGTCCGGGGAGAAATGCAACTGCTCCATGACATTGGGATTGCCTTTGACAGGGAATTCTTGCAATTGTGTGCCAGAGCGATCATATAATCGGGCAACATCCATTTCCCAGTCAGCAACAAGGAAGTGTTGTCCATCCGGGGAGAGTGCTGCTTCGTATATCTTATTTCGTCCGAAGTAATTAGCGGTTCGTTTGGGCTTCAGGACAATCTTGCTGACTGCCGTTCCGTCTCTGTTCCATAGAGTGGCCGAGCCATTCTCTGAAGCTGTCAGGATGCTCTGCCCATCACGGGAAATACCCACTGAGGAGATAAAGGAAGTATCTCCCTGGAAAACTTGTTGTACCTCTTTGCCATCTCGATCCCACAAGGTGCTGATACGGTCAAAGCCACCTGCGAGTATATGTTGTCCATCTGCTGAAAATACCACAGAGGTAATTCCCTGTTCCATGCCCGGAAGTCGTTGGACGAGAGGTTCGCGAAGATCCCATAGTTTGGCTTCTACCGATCCAGAAAGAATGTGCGTGCCATCCGGTGAAAATGTAGCATCTCGAAAAGACAGGCTATGACCTTTGAATTCCTGAAGAAGTTCGCCATTCAGATCCCAGAGGTAGGCGATGCGTCTTGATCCTGCTGCCATGATTTGCTTCCCATCAGGGGTATATCTGACATCCCATATCACCGTTTTTTCTTCAGATGGTGCCAGAGGTTTGATCGTATCACTCGCCAGATCCCAGATGCCTGCATCAATTCCTCCAAAGAGTACTTGCTGCCCATTTGGAGAAAAAGTGGCTGAAGCTACATACATATCTGTCCATGAGCGTTGGTGGAGAATGTTGCCGTTCAAGTCCCGAATGAGGAGGGTCGAATCTTTGCTGGCTGAAAGAAAACGTGTCCCATCTGGGGAGAAGGCGATGGAGGATACCTGGGATAAATGTCCCCCGAAACTACGATGCTTTCCACTTATCAACTCCCAGATATGGACATGATCTCCAGGAGCTTGGATAATGGTCTGTGGATTTCGTATGTCAGCGACACCTGCCACGCTGTTGCCTCCCAGCATGACATATCGGCCATTGGGCGAGAAGGCAACAGAATGTACCGCTAGCAATTTGGGAGCATGGAATTGTTTGAGAAACTCTCCTTTCAGGGTATACAGAAGAGCAGCCCGACCTTGACAAGCAAACAGAACACTGTCCCCGCTTTGCGAAAACGCAATGGAATTGATGGCTCCTGCATTGGGCTTAATGGTCTGCAACAGATTCCCCTGGAGATCCCATAAGTTGGCTGTCCCATCTCCACTCCCCGTCATCATGCGTTGACCATCTGGATGAAAAACCACCTTTTTGACTGCTTTTGTATGTGTTTCGAATCGTTGAATCAAATGCCCTTTCCGATTCCATAAATTGAACGACTTGTCGCTGGAACCAGTGAGAATGTATTGTCCTTTTGGAGCCATTGCCACGGACAGAACATTGTCTGTATGGCCGATTGGGGCAACAAGCTCGGGGGGCTGGGCGAATAGCTCAATACCCAAAAGGAGAAAGAGACAGAAAAGGAATCGGAGCATCTAGAGGTGGATTATCTGGGTGATGAAATATACTGATTTATTCTGATTTGAGGGAGACAGATACACAGAGCTGGTCTGGCATCTTGGGCTACCCCTCAGTGGCCAGAGACTCTATTTTTTCCTTTCTGATAACTCCCCTATTGCAAGCGTGGTGTATGCCGGGACGATATCAGATCCTACAAATGCTTGTATGCTTCTCTCATAATTTTCTTTACAAGCCCATCGAGATCGCTTTTTTCTCCCGAAACTGTTAGGAGGGCAATGTTCGCATCTCCCTTGAATAGTCCGGCGGAAACGGTAACCGTGCCTTCAGACTGTGTATATCGCCCTTTGATAGAATAGGAATTCTCATCATAGCTGAAGGCATCGACATAGATCAGCTTGGCACCCGCGCCTTTTGCTGTTATGTTTGTCAGATGCTGGCTGAATTTCTCTGATAATTTGAGCACATCTGCAAAGGCATGCTCATCCTGAAAGTTGTTTCGAACAAAGACTGGTTTGATCTCTGCCAGGGGAATCTTCACTGAACTGTTCACCAAGCCAATATCGAAACTCGAACCCCCATCTGGAAAAGCAAGCATGGGCGTCTGTATTCCTTTGACACTTTTGGCAAGCTGCGGAACCTCTTCGCGCGAAAACTGGAAGAGCTTCATGATGTCTACTTGTCCATTTCCGCCCAAAGCTCTGCCTTTCATGCCACTTAATATGCTGTAGGTAAGCAAGCCTTGTCCATATTGAGAGGCTTCATAGCTGACCTTGTCCGAAGCACTTCCCGAAAGCACGAACATTCCTGTACGATCTTTCATGCGGTCCAAGGCCCGTATTTGCGTGGAATTCAACTGTTTCTTTCCAGTAAGGAGATTTTCTACCACTTTGCCTGAATTACAAGCATCGATGATCATTACTTGTTTGAGGGCTCTGATATCGGTAAGCCATTGGGTCAATTCGTCATCGGAAATGGCAAATTGATTTCTGATCTCAGGATCTTCCAGGTCTTCACTGGCAATTCCTTTGGTGAGATAATAAAAATTAGCCTTTTCTGCCTGACCATAAGTAACCCCATGACCAGATAAGTATAGCAGAATGATATCCTGTGGTTCTGCCTTGGCTTTGATTTCCTCAAATATCCCCCGAATATTCGACTTGGAGGGAGCTGTCATTCCGCTTTCGGTAGAGAGCAGATAGGAGTGCACCCGATCCTGGAAGATTTGACTCCCGGCAGATTCGAGAGCGGTAGAAATGGCGATGGCATCCTTGCCAGCGAATTGCAGATCAAGTTTGTCCCCTTCGTAATCGGCAGTGCCAATCGAAATGGTGTAGAGACTGGGATTGGCTGCCAAGACCAGACCTGCGGAACCATTCCCACTTCCTTTGGTGCTAACAAAATCTGGCAGATACTCCAATACAATTTCAGCGCTTTTGAACCAACCCTCCGCATTGTAGGACCTGATAGAAATTTTGTTGTTCCCGGCTATATAGTTTTTGGCAAATACATTTTCCTTCAGATCTATGGAAAGCTCCGTTTTGTGGGATGGATTGGCATTCTCCATCGCCTCTTTGTTGTTGACAAATACACTCACCTTTCCGATGCCTCCATTGCGCGCTGTAAGTGAGATGATGAGTCGATCTTGCTGGATAGATGCCTTGGTTTCCGGGTAGAGTTTTACGTCATCAAATATCGTTACATCTCTGATTTCTCCTTCCTGAAAGCCTGTTAATTTGGCTAATAAACCGGGCTCATAGTAACGCTCCTTTAGCTGTTCGAGTTCGATCACCTCCAGGCCATAGGTATAGTGCATCCTGTGCATCGCTCCAGGCGAGGCATCGAATAAACCGGAGGGCGTTGTGATGACCCAATCTGCTGTATCAAGGAGGATCATGGTCGCCAGTTCTTTTCTGGATGACACTTCATACAACTTGAGTTCATTGTGCCAATTGCTGATCACCACATATTGACCATCTGGTGAAAAGGCAACAGATTGTGCGGAATTTTCCGGGAATTCATGTACTTTTTCCCCGGAAGCAAGCTCCCACAATTGGGTGGGCCCGAGTCCTTGTCCAATGATTACATATTTTCCATCTGGAGAAAAATCAAAGGCATTCCATCTATCTGAGTTTTCAGTAATAACTTTTCCCTTGATGCCTCCTGTCTCGGGATCGAGAACAGCTGCATAGATTGGCGCATGCACCCAATTATCCCCTCTATCCCTGCTTCCGGCAAACAAATGCTTTCCATCTGGCGAAAAACTGCTTGTGATTTCAGATCGATTGTATTGATCCAACTCCCAGGTTCGCCCTTTTTCTTTTTGTAGCATGAACCACTTTACCTTGCCTCCTGCTCCAAATATGGAATAGGCTCCATCTAAGGAAAAAGCTGCAGATGTGACAGCTCCAGAAAACTGTTGATAGAAATCGGCCGCTCCTGTCTCGATATTCCAGTAAATGGCTGTATGATCTTTGCTACCTGTAAGCAGGGTTTTGCTATCATGAGTAAAAGCAAGAGTTGTGATCGCACTATCGTGACCTGAGAAAGTCTTGATTTCAGAATGATTGGCCAGATCCCAAAGTTTGACGGTCTGTTCCTCCTCGACAAAGGCGATGTATTGCCCATCAGGAGAGAAGGCAACGGATTGGGTTGTGCCATTTGTCTCTGATGGCAGCTGTGCCGGGAGTTGGAGGGAAGCTGTTCCATTGACCATATCCCAGATCCTGGCTGTGCTATCCTTTCTCAAAACATTGACAAGATATCTTCCATCTGGAGAAAAACGGGTAGATCTGGGAATCCTGGAATGACCGCTGAAGGTTTGAACAAATCGGTGGGATTCCAGCTCAAACAAAAGCGCTATATCCTTATAGTCTGTGAGAAAATATTTCCCATCTGAAGAAATAGAGACTTGTTCTCCTGTAGTAAGATAGTTGAGGACATGTGTTTCGAGATTGATCTTGGCAATCACATCCCCTACTGAATGGTATACGCTGGCGAGAAGATATTTTCCATCTGGCGTAAAAGCAAATGTACTGGACCCAACTCTTTGATGGGGCCCTGGATAGGTCTTGATGAGGGACCCGTCAGCACTTGACCAAAGATCAATCGAATAAATACAATTCATGACGATATGCTTTCCATCAGGAGAGAAAGCCCCCGAAAGGTACATGCCTCTTGTAGATTTGGTTCGAAAACGTTCTGTTTTGCTCGTCAAGTCCCAAATAATGCCGGTGCTGTCCTCACTGACGGTGAGAAACTGTCGACTGTCAGGAGAAATAGCTACCCCAAAGATTCGGCCTGTATGCCCTGAAAAGCTGTGCAGTTTCTCGCCCGTCTGAAAATCCCACACAATGGCATTCGAATCAACATCAGTAACGAGGTACCTGAGATCGGGCGAGATAGCCATCGTGCCATCTGCATCAAAGCGTTTCAACTGCTCGCCGCTCTCGATGTCCCACTCAACGACTTCCCTGTTGGTACGGACCAGGATACTGTTTCCGTCCGGGACAAATATCGCATCCAAATTTAGCACCCATTCCTGCAAATCAGCGCCAAAACTCTTGATTTCATTTCCTGACTTCCTATCCCAAAGAATAGCTTTTCCGTCTGTGCTGCCAGTAAGCACAAAGCGTCCATCCGGTGAGATATCTAGCGCAGTGAGATCTCGACTGTGGCCTGTAGGCACCACGAGTTCTGGTTTCTGCCCCAATAGATGGATCTGTAGAAGGAAGAAAAAGGATGACAGGAAAAGTGAATATCGCATGACTGAGATGAGTTATATAAAAAAGGTTGTTCACTGGTTTATCCTGGATAACTCAAACGGTTATCAGCTATATGGATAAGGAGCAGAGGCTCTCCTTAGGAACAGGAAAAGAATACGGTGTTAATTTTGCGAAGGGGTTTTGCGCCAGATCAAGGAATAAAAACAGCATGTACCGAGGTACATAAGGTTATTATGAGGCTGAGCTGGTGCAAAAAATCGAGCAAAATGATACCTTATTTTTTGACTGTTCCTAAGTCAAAAGATTCTGTGGATCAAGTGAGGGAAAGCAGAGATGGATGACAGGATTGGTTGTGATCGAGTAAACACAAGAAAGGTAGTCCTTCCATCTAGCATCCCGAAACCTCCTGCTGGTAACGTGCAGCTTTTGCAGGGTAACGTGCAGACTCATCATTCCTAAAATTCGAAATATTCTTCTACCTTTATCCTATGCCCCAAGCACCTGTCATATTTCTGGGATTTGCCAATGACCGGGTCGATCATGCGCGCTATCTGCGGAATCTTCCCAAAGAGTTAGATGGCATCCGCAAGGCCCTCTTTTTGGCAGAGCAAATGGGCTTGTGCGAGCTTGTGGTTCGCCCGAATCTGACAGTGGATCATATCATCAGTGTCTTTCAAGATCCGCGCTATCGGGATCGTATTGCCATCTTTCACTATGGTGGACATGCACATGGCTACCAGCTCTTGTTGGAGACTCTGGACGACTCAAATCTCATCGGAGAGTCCGAAGGTCTGGTACCTTTTTTTGCCAGACAGAAGAGTTTGCAATTGGTCTTCCTCAATGGTTGTGCCTCCCGACCCCATGCCCTGGAACTGTTAAAGGCTGGCATCCCGGCAGTCATTGGCACAGCAGAACCCATCAATGATCATGTGGCGACCCAATTGTCTGTCCGTTTTTACAAAGGATTGGGAAATGGGCTGCCATTGGAGCGTGCCTGGGCAGAAGCAGAAGATGAAGTCAAAATGAGCACCCGCAAAGGCTCCTATCGGGATCTGGTCTTTGATGTGAAACAATGGGAGAAGGATGGGGAGATCAACGGACTTCCATGGGAATTGCACCTACGGGAAGGGGCCGAGGAGGTGAAGGGATGGAGTTTGCCTCTTGCGTGCGGCAATCACCTCTTTGGCTTAGACCTGCCATCTGATATCAGGCTTCCCGAAGATCCTTTTCTGTTTTTTAAACGATACGAACGCAAAGATGCAGCTGTCTTTTTTGGCCGCTCTGCCTATATCCGGGAACTCTATAACCGTGTAGCTGATCCCGAATCTCCTCCCCTGATCTTGTTATATGGTCAGTCAGGAGTGGGAAAATCTTCTCTTTTCGATTCAGGCTTGCGGCCTCGGCTGGAACATAAAGGCTATGCCGTGGTTTACATTCGTCGCCAGCCCGATGAGGGATTGCTGGGAGCATTGACACAAGCTTTGAGGAATGTACAGCAAGAGAGGATTTCTCAACAAGCATTGATGTCGGATTCCATTCCTGTCAAAGCGCTTCCCATCAGTCCGAACTTGCAGCAATTGTTGGATACGCTCAACCAAAGCGTGCAAGAACTGGAGGAGCAAGCCGATCCTCAATACCATCCCTATCTGGAGCAACTCAAAGCCATGCAGGCACACGGAGCAGGGATGCTGCAAGAATTGGAACAGACCAGCAGTGCCTACGAGGAGGTTCAACAGGCACGCCAGCGAAAAGCCGGCTTGCTGAAAGAGAAAGAAACGCTTCTCAGTCAGTGGCTTCAGATAGAGGCACAGCTGGATCAGCCATTGGTGATCCTGTTGGATCAGGTCGAAGAGGTCTTTACCCGGCCTTCCAAAGATGTGGAGGAGCTGGATCGTTTTCTCTCACATTTGGAGCAGATCTTTGGCAATCCTGATCTTCAACCGGATGGACGGCTGATTTTGGCCTATCGCAAAGAATACCATCCAGAGATCGAAAAAGGATGTAAGACACATGCCTTGCCACGCTCGCAGGTATTCCTCGAACGCCTCAAGCGGGAAGAACTGATCGAGGTAGTGGAAGGATTGAGTTCGACAAATCGGCTTCGAAATCGCTACCATCTCCGTGTGGAGGACCTCTTGGCTGGAGAGATTGCCGATGATTTGCTGGCAGATCGCGACTCTCCGGTTGCCCCTATCTTGCAGATTCTGATCACCAAAATGTGGAATCATGCCAAGGCCACGAATTCTGCCAATCCTGAATTTACCATAGACCTTTATCGCGATTTGAAAGATGAAGGCATCCTGTTGGATGAATTTTTCCAGCAGCAAATTGACCAGGTGGCTCAACGCATGCCAGAAGCTGTGGAATCCGGCTGGCTGCTGGACTTGCTCAACGCCTATACGACCCCGTTGGGAACTGCTGACAGTCGTTCGCTGGAAAGTATGCGGGAATTTTATAATCATCGGCGGGAGGAACTGGAAGGACTGTTGCAGCAATGCAAAGATCTGTACCTCCTGTCAGATACAGGAAACAAGCTTCGACTGAGTCATGATACCCTGGCTCCTCTGGTGCAACGTGCCTTCCGGGAGTCGGATGCGCCAGGGCAGCGTGCTTCCCGTATTTTGGACAACAAATTGCTGGATTTTGATCCGAGAGATGCAAGCACAACCCTGGACCCGATGGACCTGGAACTGGTCGAGAAGGGAGAAAGGGGTATGCGGCATTGGGGGCTTCGAGAGCAGGATCTGGTGCGATTGAGTCGGATTCGGAGGGATCGGGAGAAGCGGAACCGAAACCTGTTGTGGGGAGCCTTTGTGCTTGGAATGCTTGCGATTGGGGGACTAGGCGTGTATTCAATCTTTCAAAAGCAGGAGGCCGATACCCAAAGAAATGAGGCAGTCGCCCAAAAGGAACTTGCTGTCAGCAATCGCAATGAAGCTGATCGACAAAGAGATCTGGCTGACAGCAATCGAAAGATAGCTGAAATAAATGAACAACTCGCTGACAGCAATCGCCTATTGGCAGAAACCGCTAAGGATTCTGCGATCTATCAGGAGACCATCGCTCGATCAGAGGCCCTGGTGAATCAATCCCGTCTGCTCCTTCGAGACAATGATCCGAATGCCCTGACCACTGCCATTCAGGCGCGGAAGACATTCTCCTCAGATCGGACACATGAGATGTTGCTTCGGGTGTATCATCATAGTCCGGTGCCGCAGACCATCTTTGAGTCCTCCGCAGAACCTTCTTCCTTTGTGTCGGTACCGGATGGGAGTTCCTTTTATATAGGAGAACGCGTCGGTCCGAAAACACATCACGTTCATCAGGTGGATCGATCTGGAAGGCTGTTGACAAGCATGTCTGAACATTCTCTTGCGATCAACGATATCGATGTTTCTGATACGCATGTGGCTTCTGTCGCTGAAGACAAGGCTTTGTTGATTTGGAGACGGAACAAGCCAGCCAACCCCCAGAGGATTCGTTTAGACGCATATGGTGTCGGGAAATTTGTTCGATTTCTGCCAGATGGAGATCGCGTTCTTGTCCAGGGGAATCGGAATTGGATGATGTATTCGATGCGGGAAAAACTGCTGGAGCCCTTCGATACCCTTGTCTCTGCTCCGACTGCTTTGGCCTTGGCGCCAGCCGGAGATATAGTTGTGCTGGGCTACCAGGATGGAACGATAGAGCTGCGAAACTTGGCGAACGGTCATCTTGTCCCATTCTCAGAACCCGTGAACCGCCAGGAAGGTCCGGTGAAGGAACTCAGCTTTTCCTCAGATGGAAGCAGAATTCTGGGTGTGTATGGGGACTTTGTCTGGATTCAGGATAGACACGGGAAACAGCTGAAAAAATGGAAGGCAGATCAACAGGCTGTGCAGACTGCTCGCTTCTTTGAGCAGGATCGATATGTAGCCACAGGAGGCACCAACAAAACGATTCAGATCCGTGATGCCCGGTCCGGCCTTCTGTTGTTGAACTTGAAAGGGCATCAGCAGGAAGTAACAGGAATAGAGGTCTCAGCAAATGGGGGGGTACTATATAGTTCCAGTAGCGATGGTACGATTCGGACTTGGCCATTGGAAAGGCGTCATCAGCCACTGTTTACATTCACAAGAGAGCAGAAATCAGGGGCGGATTTGTGGGGAAAGAATGGAAAGCTGATCCTGGCAAGCCAGAATCGAATAGGGATATGGAATGGGGAACATGCCTATCAGTCTTTGGGGGATATATCGGCAGACAAAGGCCTCTCTTTGCTGGCTGTGTCTACTGATCAGCAGAACCTGCTAGCCGTGGATCGACAGAAAACCCTCTATCTATGGAACAAATCAACTACAATTCCTCAAACGCTGTCGATGGGGAGCGAGAAACTTGATGCGGTCTATGACCTGGACATCAGTCGTCGTTGGATGGTCGTCGGTGCGAGACCAAAAGCCTTGGTATTCAGGGCAGGCGGGACCTTCCATCGGTCATTTACGCATGTTGAGCAAGGAAAGAAAAAGGTAGACGTTGTCGCGATTCATCCCAATGAACGGACCCTGATGACCCTTTCCACGCAAACCAAAACCCTCAGAATCTGGGACATTTCCAGTGGCAATATGCAAGCAGAATTGTCTTTGTCCATGTCGATCCAGGACGCGATCATCTTGTCTGGAAATCAGGGGATATTGCTGGCTGGGGACAAGGATATCTATCGCTATCGTGTGGGGACATCCTCTTTGACCCCCTTGAATATGACGCATAATGGCGCTGTACAAGCCTTGGATGTGTCTCCGGATGGGAAATATCTCCTTTCTGCCTCGGGGAATGATTGGTATCTCTGGAACCTGACAACTAAAACCAAACTCTATCAGCATTCAGCCCATAGCAAGACAATCCGGGATGTGGTCTTCTCGCCAGATGGATCATACATCCTTTCAACCTCCGGGGATCAGACTGTCAGACGTTGGCTCATTGGTCTTGGTGAGATCCTGAAGTGAGAGGCAATCGAAAGGAGATAAGGCCAGGGGGAGAGCAAAGAATGGACAGGCATTGGTATGCTACCCACAAATTTATAGTCTGAATGAGCACACTTACTCTCTGTTCAAATTTGCAAACAGACGCGCAATTCCTGGGGCCGGAAAGCTTCCAACTGCTTATGGAGTTGGCATTCACCTACCCAAGGGAAACAATGAGCAAAAAACATCATTTTTCTACAAATAACGTCCAGGCCTCAACATAATCATCTTCATTTATCCGAAAAATAATGCCTGTTTCTCTGTAGAAATACAATTTGCTTCGCCCAGCTCTTCTTACAAGGGCAGGTGCTCCATAGGCTTCCAGAACATCGTCTCGATAAGCACCAATACTGATTTCTCCGACACTTTCACCTTCATAGTCTGTCTTGCAGGTCTGAAAAAACCAGTTTTTGTCATCCATTGGCAACGATTCATCTTCTCCCTTGTCATGCTGCAAGACCCAGGAATAGTTCTCCGCATCATGTACATGAATTGTCAACTTGTCCGTTACCACTACCGAATGACGGGCCGGAATGTCTGTCCCTCCATACAAAAAGTTATTGGCCACATCCTCTGCAGTCTCCTCTCCAATTGCTTCATCCTCCCAGAACTGGTTTTCTTCTTCTGTAGGAACCGCTTCCCCTCTATTGCGTTTGACCAGTTCCTGAACAGAAGCATCCTCCATATTCGCTGCTGCCGAAAAAGCTTCCTCGGATTGAGCGTTATCCCCACTTTTGGCATAGGCAATACCCAATGCGATGAGTGCACTGCCTTCAGTGCGAAGGCTGCCTTGTTGATTAGCAAGCTTCTTTGCCTCTTGTGCATGGGAGATCGCGTCAGAATAATTGCTGAGTAGGCTCTGTGCGCAGGAAAGATTGACATAGGCGATGGCATATTCAGGATCTCTACGGATGGCTTCTTTGAAGTCTTCAGTTGCAGCCATCAACAATTTCTCTCGTTCTTCTTTCGCCCCTTTGGTGGCTGCCTGAAAGGCCAAATCCAAAACGAAAGGATAGACATATTCCAATTCTCCGATACCAAAGAGTTCTATGGCTTGCAGGGCCTTGCTAACCCCTGCATTGCTATAGATCTCCCGACTGGGAAATCTCGCCTTGATTTTGTCATAGTACATGCTGGAATAACTGTATTTGCCCACAATCGCAAAGTAGTTCGCCATGTCAAAAAGCGGGATATACCCATCTAGTTCAGTTCGGGCTTCAGATGCCCAGGCCTTGTAAGTCTCCATTGGTCTGCTCTCTTGTAGATCGGGGAAGGCTGCATACAAGGCTGTCCAGCTCTGCTCTACCTCCTTTGCCAATGGATCGAAGCTAGCCATATATCCATAAAAAACACTTTCGATATACTGTTCTTTGCCTTCGGTTTCTGTATACATGGCGGCGATCTCCTGACTGAGCAGGCTGGCAAGGGCGTTTGTAGAGTTTCCGTTAGGGGCATTCTTGCAAATCTCCAGGGCTCGTTTGTCAAGCTGAATGAAATGTTTGCTTTTATCTGCCAGGGTAGGTCTGCTGAGACCAGTACTCAGTTCAATGGTGGGTTTTTCCTGACTAAGCTGACCACTGGCATAAAAAAGTTCATGAGCGATTTGCTGAGGGGTAAATTCCTGTGCAGTGAGCGCGTTTGAAAAAGATAGTAGGTAAAGGAACAGAGAGGTGGTGAGTAAGAAGTTCATACAATCGTAGTTGGTGATGATGGCAGGTATGAATAAATGTCTATAGAATCGTATGAAAACAAATATTTATTCAGCAAAAGGAAGATATTTCCTGAACATCTTGTAGATACGAATTCTAGTTAAGGGTGAGAAACCCTATCCCAACAATGGATGTATAGGAGTGAGTGGTAGGAAAATGATAGAAGTAAAGGTAGAAAAATATTTACTTTTTTGGAACTATTTCTGTCGCCCTGTTTCAAGTCGAAAGTGTTGGAGAAAAGATCGAACAGCATATGATCCTTGTCAAATGTCGACAGTGAGCCATCTTTGGGATTGGGATCAGCTTAGCGATTTCCCTCGCCTTGGCAAAATTACGTCTGAAAGAGGGGACATGACCAAAGCGATCCTGGAAAGATGTCTGGGAGAGAAAAATCCTTTGCGCAAAGAGGAAATTCTGGTGTGAAACAGCTTGG
The DNA here is from genome assembly GCA_039029315.1 of Bacteroidota bacterium. Lineage (GTDB taxonomy): Bacteria > Bacteroidota > Bacteroidia > J057 > J057 > JBCCCJ01. Next base: position 25,141 of record JBCCGK010000001.1, read on the forward strand.
CTCTTGAAAAAAGTGTTGGGCGATGAGAGGCCTTGAGTTGCGAATTCGGATAAGAAAATCTGTCCAACTCTCTCAATTGCACCCTATTGGTCAGATCTGCTCAGTCAGGTGAGATGAGAGAGAGGATGATGGATGAAGATGGCCACCCCCTCTCGCAGCCTTGTGCAAGCCAGAAAAATGAAAAAAAATGACGACAAGGATCATCCCTCTCCTCTTGGAAATCCTTCGAAGATCTTGGATCTTTAGAGGATTTTATTTTTTTCTTTGAAGGTTCCGGGCTGGAATATCTGTGAAATGGATTGAATCATTTCGACTAAAACAAAGTCTGAAAAAGGCTCTCAAATTCTCAGAGACTGTTTTGATATCTGTGCTGAGAATCTTTATGGAGGATTTTTTTCTCAAGCAAGGCTCTTATTTGTTCTCATCGTGCTGCTATGAGAGCAAAAAAGCTGTAGGAGGAGGAAAAAAGATGCAGGCAAAAAATAAGTGACAGATTTTCAAACAGTCTCTCCGAACGATAAACAACCCTATTTGAACGATCCCTGTCCCCTGATTGGGAGATATTTTTTTTTCTTACTTACCTAACTCTCAACTTACTACTAATACTATGAATAGGAGGTCTTCCCATTGTATTCGATACGCCTTGAGGAGTGTCGTTTTTTTTGTGAGTATGCTCACCGTTTGTGTCCTCCAGGCACAAAGCCCCATGTACGTTAGCCATTGGACAAGTTCAGCTGATCCTGATCTCAGCACAGGCACTGCAGGCTCTGTCTCTACCATCACCATTGACACGGCTTGCAGTCAGGTGAAAATTGAGATTACAGATCCTACCAATGCACCCCTTCCCCCATTTAATGCCTATACAGTGAATCCAGAGGATAGTATGGGGGCCGACATCACAGATTTGTCTGGAAATATGCGCATCTATGCGCGTGCAAGGAGTGTCGATACGGTGAAATTGGCGATGCTGTTGCGATCAGGGGGCGGCACAAGTTCTGAAAGAACAGACAGGGTGGAGGTCACCGTGCCAGGTGATAGTACTTCATGGTCTGAGTTTGAGTTTGTGTTTGATGCGAGCAATCTTGGAGGATTTGACTCCACGGATTTTCGGGACATTTGGGTGTATTTGGATAGAGGAACTAACAACTTTGCAGGCAATGAATTTTATCTGGATTACGTCGCTATTGGAGCCGCACCCGATATGAGTAGTTTTTCTAGCTGTCCTGCTTCTCCTCCTCCTTCCACTGCTCCACTCTACAGCCTCCATTGGGCCTCCGGAGGAGACCCAACGTTTACTGGAACTTCTGTGGTCAATACCCTGACCCAGACGATAGACCCGGGATGTAGTCAGATTGGTCTGACCGTCAATGATACGGCAGGCAATCCATTGAATGCCTTTGCTCCCTTCATCATCAATCCCGAAGATGCAGGCGGAGCAGATATTGTCGATATGTCCAACAATATGCGTGTCTATGCACGAGTCAGAAGCCGAGACAGTATCATGTTTGGTATGTTATTACGATCAGGAGATGGAACCCCTGCGAATCGATCTACCCTCCAACAACAATTGGTGCCAGGAGATACTGCCAATTGGAGCTCGCTGGTATTTGTGGTAGACGCCAGCAATATCGGGGGATTTGATTCCACGGATATGAGAGATGTCTGGTTCTTCCTGGATCGAGGAACAGAGAACTTTGCCGGGAATGAGGTCTATATTGATTATATCAGTTTGGGAGCTGCGCCAGATACTTCTCTCTTATCGATTTGCCCCGGCATGATGCCTCCACCTCCTCCGGATTCGGTGGATCTCACCTATTTTGTTCACTGGGATAGTGGCAGTGATCCAACATTTACCGGAAGTTCAGTCCTCGCCACTTCTGTGCAGACCATTGATACGGTTTGTAGCCAATTGGGAATTACCGTTACAGATCCAGATTCCACGCCACTCAATGCATTTGCCCCTTTGATTCTCAATCCAAGAGATTCTTCAGGCGCAGAGATTACAGATATCACTGGTAATCTGAGTTTTCATGTGCGCGTCAGAAGCAAAGCCCCTGTGATGTTGGGGTTCATTGCACGAGCTGCCGATGGAACGTCTGCCTTTCGGTCCACCCTACAAGAGCAATTGGTGCCAGGAGATTCTGCCAGTTGGACGATGCTAAGTTTTGATATTGATTCAACCAATATAGGAGGCTTTGATCCAGCGGACTTACGAGATCTTTGGTTCTACCTCGATCGAGGAACGGAGAATTTTGCAGGCAATGAATTCTATTTTGATTATATCTCCATTGGAGATGCGCCCGATACATCACTCAACTCTATATGTTTTCCAGATACAATGGGAGGGAATGACACCTTGCCTCCTGTACAGTATACCCATCATTGGAATGAGGGTAGTGATCCAATCTTCACTGGCGCCTCAGCAGCGACGCTTTCCCAGACACTTGATTCTACTTGTAGCCAACTAGCGATATCTGTAACGGATACGGCTGCCAATCCTTTGTTGGAATTTCAGCCCCTCATCCTCAACCCTCTGGATTCTGCCGGATTTGATATTGTAGATATCTCCGGGAGTGTGGAATTCCATGTTCGGGTGCGAAGTCGGGATTCTGTGATGCTTGGATTTCTGGCGCGCTCAGGAGATGGCACAGCCCCTAACAGATCTATTGCCCAGGAGCAATTGGTGCCAGGAGATACCATGAACTGGACAGAGTTGACCTTTGTCCTGGACACATCTTTGGGAGGATTTGACTCTACCAACTTAAGAGATATCTGGTTCAATTTGGACCGAGGCGCATTGAACTTTGCAGGCAATGAATTCTACTTTGATTATGTAGCCATTGGGGAAAAGCCAGATCCGGCTGACAATTCTCCCTGTTCGCTTTTCCCAGCCGTTAAGTTTCCTTATGTGCTTCATTGGGCAGATACGCTGGATGGCGTGTTCACGGGTTCCGGCGCTGCGCAACTGACTCAGTCGGTAGATACTGCCTGTAGTCAACTGCAGGTAACTGTTACTGATCCGGTAGGTGATCCACACGGAGCCTTCAAGCCACTGATCGTCAACCCCAAAGATGAATTTGGGAATGATATCAGAGATCTATCCGGACAAATGACCTTTTATACACGGGTTCGATCTGCGGCCCCGCTTGATTTGGGAATGATCCTGAGAGCAGGAGATGGAACCTCGGCCTTCAGATCAGAGGTCGTGGTTCAATCAGTTCCCGGAGATTTGACAACATGGACAGACCTGACCTATACCTTTACAGGAGCAGATTATGGCGGCTTTGACTCAACAGATATGCGGGATTTTTGGTTCTATTTGAATCGGGAAGAGGCCAATTTCCCCGGCAATGAATTCTATTTTGATTATGTATCCATTGGTAGTCGCCCCGATAGCATGATGGATTCTGAGTGTGTGGAAACGGTAGGAATTGAGCCCTTACAACCCATTCAGGCATTGTCTATCTACCCCAACCCAAGTCAGGGACAGAATGCAGCAACGTTGAAATTCCAGACAGAGGAAGCGGGAGAATACACTGTGCGGGTATTTGATGTCCAAGGAAGGCTTCTTCATCAAGAGGTTGCCTACAAACAGGCCGGACTTCAAACCCATCTGCTCCAGCCACAACAATGGACAAGTGGGTTGTACATGGTGCAGCTAATCGGTGCCCGCAACAAAGGAACGATCAAATGGATGATCGATTGATCTGAGAAGATAGAGATAAAAGTAAATTAGATACCATTATGGGAGAATGTTCAAAAAGGTGGTACCTTATCTTTTTCATGAACATTCTCTTTTTCTTGTTATGAAAGGATTCATTTACATTTTTTTATGCCTGATTCCCTGGCCTCTTCAGGCCCAGTGGAGTTCTACAATTGCCTGGGTGGAACCAGATAGTTCCCTCAGTTATGTTAGGGATGAAGCGGACAATATGATCCCGGACTTTAGTCATGCCGGCTATATGGGAGGAGGGATAGAAATTCCTACGGTCGCAACGGAATTGACCATTTCTCCTATTCCTGGTGATAATACTGACCACGTACAGGCTGCGATTGATCTTGCTGCACAACTGCCCAAGGATGCTGTGGGAATTCGGGGAGCGATTTTGTTGAAAGCAGGACGATATGAAATTCATGGCACTATTCACCTCAATCAAGATGGTGTGATCTTGAGAGGAGAAGGAGATGGCGCGGATACCTTGACCAATACTGTCCTGATTGGGGTAGGAAATACACCCAATCAGCGGGATGTCATTGTGGCTGGTGGAGGGTCCGGGACATCATGGTCTGGCAGAGTGGCCAATACCAAAACAGATGTGATCAGCGATCTGGTGAAGGTTGGAGAGTATCGATTCAAAATCGCCAATCCATCTGTCTTTCACATCAACGACAATATCATCCTCTATCACCCTTGTACCCAGGCATGGCTGGACGCCATTGACGGAGGGGGGACAGACAATGAACCGAATTGGACACTTGGCTCCCAGCCTCTGGTCTTCAACCGAAGGATCGTCGATGTAGAGGACAGCATGATCACAGTCGATGTCCCCTTTTACAATCATCTGGACCGATCCCTGGCTCAATCATATATCTATACCTATGATCGGGCCGGACTCCTCACCCAGATCGGGATAGAGAACCTTCGTGTAGATATTGAGACTGCTGGTGGAACTGACGAAGCGCATGCCTGGAATGCAGTCAAAATGAAGCAAGTAGAAGACAGCTGGGTGAGAAATTGTACCTTTTTGCACTTTGGACTGGCAGGGGTCGCGACAGAAACAGCGACAAGAATCACGGTAGAGAACTGTCAGGCACTAGATCCAGTGGCCCAGGTGACAGGGGCGCGTATGTATAATTTTGATTTGCTCAAAGCATCCTCCCAGGTATTGTTCAAGGACTGTTACGCCAGCAATGGCCGACATCACTATGTGTCCAATGGGACTTCCTGGGTATCGGGATGTGTCTTCCTGAATTGTGTGTCAGATGCCGCATACAATGCCAGCGAAGGCCACCGACGATGGAGCATGGGCCTGTTATTTGACAATCATGTAGAGGTAGCTATTCGGGCTTCCCGAACCTTGCTGGGCTTGTATAATCGCGGAAATTATGGAACAGCGCATGGCTGGTCTGCCGTACATTCTGTTGCCTGGAACTGTGATGTCAAATCTGGTAGGCTGGTGGTAGAAAAGCCTCCAACGGCTCAAAATTATGCGATTGGTTGCTCAGGCACGATCAGTGGAACGGGGCCATTTAACCAAGCTGCCGGATATCAGGAAGGGTCGAATGTGTCTGATCTTCATCCGGCTTCTTTGTATGAAGCCCAGTTGATTGCTCGCCAAAAGGGATTGGAACCGACCATCATTACCACAGGACTGAATGCCTCCCCATTGACGCTTGCGATGTCCGTTTTCCCCAATCCCGCATCTGAACTCCTCTATGTCGAGCTAGACGAGGCCATTCCAGATATGACCCATGCGATCTTATTTGACGTTGCAGGGCGGAAACAATTGGAGGCAAGTTTTCGGTTTCGGACGGCGCTATCTTTGACAGCACTCCCCAAAGGTGTGTATCTGCTTCAGCTGGACAGAGGGAATGCAAGAGGCGTTCGAAGAATTTTGAAAGAATAAAGGAGACCCGCTAGAAGGAGTGTATGTGGCAAATGACAGCAAATCTGTTTGGAATGTGTTTGCTGAAGTTGGTATCATGACCTCTGAAGAGACCATTGTTTGCTTCCTTCCATGAAAGGCTTACGCCTGATCTGAAGCATAATTTTTGAATAAAATCGCATGAATTTTCGACTGTTTGTGTCCTGTATCTGTATCTGGATGAGTGTTTGTCTCTCAGTATATTCTCAACATGAACTTCAGTTTTTTCAACAATACAATGAATCTCGGGTCTATCACAAACCAGATTCCCTGCTTGTAAAAAGCTGGAACACAAATCCTGGAGAAGATGCAAGCCTGTCGATCGATCTGATAGATACTGTGGCGCCAGTATTATCGACGCAATTTGGCGTAAATACTCCTTTTCGAAACGGGAATCGAATGGCAACTGATGGCATTCGCCTACCGATGTACCGGAGTGCGCGCCTGAACAGCTATCGATATCCTGCGGGCAGTGGGTCCAACCATTATTTTTGGGATGGAAATATTCCCGCTTCCTTTCAAATCCCAGACGTCAGTCCGATTGATGGCCAACAGAATAGCATTCTGGATTCAGAGTTGTTTGCAGGGTTTTTGGATTCTGTACAAGCAGAGGGAACGATTGTGATCAATTATTTTTATGCCCGCTACGGAATCACCACCTCCGGGAGTCGGGCCGATCGAGTGAGTCAGGCGGCCGCTTATGCAGCAGATTGGGTTCGATATATGAATACAACCCTCGGAGCTCATATCAAACATTGGGAAATCGGCAATGAGTGTTATGGGAGCTGGGAGACAGGGTATGATGTGAATGGAAGCATTGTTACTGGTCAGGAGTATGGAGAAGATTTTCGCGTGTTTGTCGATTCAATGAAGGCTGTGGACCCTACCATCAAGGTGGGGGCGGTGGTTCATCGGCAAAATCAAAATTGGAACAGTGGCGTATTGCCGGAGGTACAGGATCATGCAGATTTTCTTGTGGTTCACAATTATTTCACGGGATTTACGCCCACAGCGTCCGAGATCCTTTCCAGCGTGCCAGAAGTCGCCGAGGTAGCGAATCGATTGCGAAATCACGTTCAGTCCTATACCAACAAGGCACGAGATCATTTTCCACTGGCGTTCACTGAATTCAACAGTCGAGGCACCCATACCCTCACCATCAACAACGGCTTATTTGTCACACAAGTATTAGGTGAACTCATCGAACACCGCTATGGCATGTCTTGTCTCTGGGTGTCTGAGTGGAGATTGCAAGACAATGGCAATTGGTCGCATGGCTTTCTGGCCTGGGATGATCCCGACCAAGCAGACTATACGGCAAGACCCAGTTATATGCCTTTTCACTTTTATGGGAAGTGCTTTGGTGATCAGATGTTGGCTTCTCAGATCAGTGGCGATCAGGATATCAAGGCATATGCCTCCCGCTTCAGCAGTGGAGAACTCGGTCTGGTGATTGTCAATCAATCAAGTACTGATAAAGAAGTTGCTTTATCTGTCGATTCGACATCGATATGGAAATCTGTCGATTGGTATGAAGTGTATGCAAGTGATCGGAATGTGGGGAACAAACGTTTCTTTATCAATGGTCAAACCAGCACTACAGCAGGAGGAGGACCGGAAAATTTTGATCAGATACCTCCTTATCATACGGGCTTTGATCCCGGAAAGACATTTACTGCCAAAGCCTGGTCTGCAAATTTTCTGGTGATTAGAGTTGACTCTACCAGTATCACTGCCGTTGATCCGGTGGAGGACAAGCGCTTACTGGTGTACCCAAATCCGACAAAAGATCTTTTGAGGATCGATTACCCCTTCCCATTGGAGGCCATTGAAGTATGGGATAAGGCCGGGAAATTAAAGAGGCGAATGGAAGGAAATGGATCGTCTGTAGATGTCAGCGCCTTATCGAGGGGGCAGTATTTTCTCACCATTTATAGCAAGGGGGAGAAAGTAAGTACATCATTTGTTATTGAATAACAATTCGCTGGGCCGCTGCCCGAAATGCTTTTTGAAGCTAGTCGAAAAATATTTTGGATTGGAGAAGCCTGTTTCATAGGCGATTTCAGAAACGGTCTTCCCTCCTTGCTGGAGGAGTTCTTTGGCTTTTTTCAGGCGAATGATTTTGATAAACCCCTGAATATTCTCCCCCGTGAGAGATTTGAGTTTGCGAAACACTACCGGTCTACTCATGCCCATTTCCTGACACAGGAGATCCACTGATAAATTCGCATCATCCAAATGCAGGATAATGAGTGCAATGATTTTCTCCATAAAATCATGATCTGTCGGATGAACATACTCGGCCTTGAGCGGAAGTTGGTCCTGATGCAGAAATTTATTTTTGAGCCGTTGGCGAATGAGAATGAGATTTTGGATATATGCTTTCAAGACAGACATCTCAAAAGGTTTTTCCAGATAGACATCCGCCCCACTGCCGATTCCTTTCAATTTGGCATCCAGGCTATCCAGAACTGTCAGCAAGATCACTGGGATATGGGAGGTTTCTATATTTTCCTTGATGTGTGTGCAAAGACCTCGCCCGCCCATAATGGGCATCATCACATCAGAGACAATAATGTCTGGCATTTGTTCCTTGGCCAAACTGAGGGCTTTCTGTCCATTTTCGGCTTCCAAAATCGTATAGGAATCCTTGAGATTACTGCTGAGATACTTGCGGAGTTCCTGATGGTCCTCTGCGATCAGAATCGTAAAAGGGAATTTTTCGGAGGGGAGGGAGAGATCGGGAAGGCCTATGTCAGAGGGGCGAGAGGAGTGATCTCCTTCATGAAGCAGGGAGTGTGTTGACACATACTTGACTTGATTGATCAACAGATGAAGTCGATCAGCATGTTTCTTCATTAATTCCAGTTTGGATCTGCTGTCCTCAGGCAAGTTTGTATTCGCTAGCAAATCCATCAAAGGAGCCTTGATGAGTGTCAGCGGGGTGCGAATATCGTGTGCAAGCTGTTCGAAAGACGCGATTTTTTCTCTTGTCTTTCGCTCTTTTCTTCTCATATAGAACCAGGTAATCATCCATACCAGTAATCCCAATACAAGCAGCACGTAGAGGAGAGGATTCATCTCTCGAATATATTCAAATCCTTTCTTTGTTCTTTCTCTCTTTTTGGCATAACCATTTCCCAACCTAAAAAAACACCATTTAAACCTCTTTCTAATCAAGATTTTCCATTTTTACGAATATGAAGGGAGCAGAAACTAGTCAAATTCTTCCCTCTCTTTAACTAGAAACTCCCAAACCTCATGAGATACCTTTTCCTGTCCATTGTCAGTATCTTGTATTCTGTAACCCTGTGTGCCCAGCCGACCAATTGGTATGTGAGTCCAGACGGAACCAATAATCTGACATCCGGGAATGGTGCCTCGCCTTCCCTGCCCTTACAAACCATCCAATATGCAGTGAACACTGCCTGGAATCCCGGAGACACCATCTTTGTGATGAATGGCACCTATAGAAATAATGGCTATGGGTCTGGCAGTCTGAGTAATGGTGCCGTTGTTTCGCTCAACGGGAACAATGTAGCAGGAACAGAGAATGGTTGGTTGATCATCACCAACTATCCCGGACATAGCCCCAAGATTCAATTTGATGGTGCGGGAGGCTTTATAGGTAACAACCAGAGTTATCTGGAGATTTCAGGCTTTGAGATTGAAGGGCCAAATCAACAAATCACCCATACTGAGGCACTTGCCAACCGCTTGATCCACGACAAATATTTTTCGGGAAGAGGGATTGCAATCTGGAGTGGGCACCATATCTATGTCCATCACAACAAGGTTCATGATTGTCCCAACTCCGGCATCCGCATGAACAATGGAGATTACTGTACAGTGGATAACAATGAAGTCTACAACAATACCTGGTGGTCATCTAGTGCTGAAAGTGCCATTGTCTTTGCTACAGCCATGGCGATTGATACCCGAGATACCATCAAAATGATCATGACCAATAATTTGGTATATGACAACTATAATACCATCCCTTTTTATAATGGTACACCGGTAGGTGGAGGCTCTGATTACGGAACAGTGGATCAGGATTATATCATTGATGGTTCTGGTTGCTATGTGACGAGAAACAAGGATACCTATTTTCACGGCTGGTTTTATTTCGCCAATAACATTTCATATGGCAATGGAATCAATGGCTTGGTGGTACACAAAACGAATCGTGCATATGTGATCAACAATACCACCTTCAAGAATGGAGCAACTCCCCTGAGCATGGGGAGACAATCCTCTTCTGGAATTACTGTCAATGCTTCAGCCTCTGTCCGCATGCACAACAATATCAGCTGGCCAAAGTATAGCAGTGATTTTGGCTACAAAATATTCAATGCAGGCAGCAGTGGAGATTTGATCGCTTCCAATAATATCCTTGCCAGTGGCCGGAGTGATTTGGCTGCGAATCAGTATAGCCTTGTGAATCCACAATTTGTTGATACCCTGAATCGGGATTTTCACTTAACAGCTACTAGCCCTGCGATCGATGCAGGGATCAATCATCCCCATATGGCTCTTTTTGATTTTGAAGGAAAACGAAGAGATGCCCTGAGCCCGGATCTGGGAGCCTTGGAATGGAAGGCAGCGCTCTCCAATACAGCAGATGTGTCTGCCAAGCTTGTTGTATATCCCAATCCCAGCAAAGACTATCTGATTTTGGAAGGCGAAAGAAAGGAATGGAACTCAATCGGGCTATACACCCTTCAGGGAATCGACCTATGGTCGGAGCATCTCGTGTCCGACAGCTCGCCCACACGCCTTCGCCTTGATATTCAATCCTTGCCCAGTGGAATTTATTTTTTGACAACCAGCAATACAATTCATAAAATCTACAAACTGTGAGTTGACATTCATCGGATGTTCTCCTGCCTCACCAATTCTCTTTCGCATGCACAAGTGTTTTCTTTTTTGGGTAGTTGTAGGTATCAGCTGTATGTTCAGTAGTTGTTCAGAGGAATCAGGACAACAGCCAGACAAGCCCAATGTATTGTTCATATCAGTAGATGACCTCCGACCAGAATTACAGTGTTATGGTTCTGGTCAGATTCATTCTCCCAATATCGACAAATTGGCGGCTTCCGGGCTTACATTCAGGCGAGCATACTGCAATGTGCCAGTATGTGGTGCGTCCAGAGCCAGCTTGCTGACTGGGATACGACCAACGTATCATCGATTCTTGCAATATTATGCCCAGGCTGATGTCGAAACACCTGATGCCGTTACCTTGCCGGAACATTTTAAGAACAATGGCTATACCACCATTTCTGTTGGCAAGATTTTCCATAGCCCCGCAGACAATGAGACAAGGGCCTGGAGTGAAACGCCTTTTCGCTTTGATCATCATAAGTTGCCGGATGGAAGTTGGTCTGACAAAGGATGGCAGAATTATATCAGTGAGGAAAATCTGGCACTTGCAGAAGAGAGGAAGTGGGGGGCGGCCAAGCCCTGGGAACGGCAAGCTGTCGGCGATACGGCTTATTTCGATGGAAAGTATGCCCAAAAAGCAATAGAATACCTGCAGGAATTCAAGGAAAGTGGTGAGCCATTTTTTTTAGGGCTAGGATTTCTGAAGCCGCATTTGCCCTTCAATGCTCCGCAAAAATACTGGGACCTGTATGATCGGGAAAAAATAGAGCTGGCTGACAATATGTTCTTCCCGGAACAGGCTCCCAACCAGGCACGATTCAATTGGGGAGAATTGCGCGCCTATGCCGGGATTCCAAAAGAAGGGCCTGTCAATGATAGCATAGCAAGAACCCTTACACATGGCTATTACGCCTGTGTCTCCGCAACAGATGCCTTGATTGGTCAGGTATTGGACGAGTTGGATCGCTTGGGATTGAGAGAAAATACCATTGTGGTCCTATGGGGAGATCATGGATGGAATATTGGGGAACATGGGATGTGGTGCAAGCATGTGAACTTTGAGACCTCTCTGCGAACCACTTTTGTGATGTCTGCACCAGGAGCCAGCACGGGCATGGTGGATGGTATCGTCGAAATGGTGGACCTTTATCCTACCCTGAATGAATTATGTGCATTGCCCCCTCTCCAGGATCAGTTGGATGGTGTGAGTCTGGTACCCATGCTTCGCAATCCCGCATCCAAATTGAAAGCGTTTGCCATCAGCAAATGGATGAGAGGTGTTACCCTCGTAGGGGAACGCTATTTTTATACCGAGTGGCATGATGACCAACGACAATCCACTGGACGAATGCTCTATGACCATCAGACAGATCCAAAGGAGAACATCAACATTGCCGAACAGGCAGAAAACGCCGCATTAGTGGAGGAATTGAGCAAGACCTTGAATGCACATCTCGCCGATGACTACTGGACTCCCGGAATTGGGGTGTACAATCGCTAGGAAGGGAGAAGTTATAAGAAAAATTTCATGTGATAGAGGCTTGCAGAAGGTCGAAACGCTAGGTCCGCCGAATCCTCCTGCATGGGTATGATCGTCAAGATATCCTTTCTGAGGGGGAGTTATTTCCTTTTCGCCAAGGTGAAATAGACCATGATTTCTTCCCCGGAGGTGACATGCCGATCCTCTCATCAAGCGGCTTATTTTTTTGCAAAGGAAAAACAAACAAAGCAATGGATTTGCAGAAAATTCTACCTCTTATTCTTCAGGTTCAAGTAAAAATTCTTAGGTTCAGACTGTGAATATCATGAACCTGTTGTCTGGAAATACTATGCTGACCACTTCGAAAACATACATTCTGGTGCTCTTATTCGTCTCTGTTTGCTTCCTGCAATGCCAGAATCCAGGCCAGCCAGAGTATCTTCTGCGAGCCAGCCTGCTGGTCAATGAGGATCATACCTGGTATAGAGCATTTGTTTATTTTGGCAAAATACTCGAGGAACGTAGCCTGGGACGTATGAAGCTGGAGGTATATCCCTCCGAACAAATGGCCAAGGAACTGGAAGCCATTCGCTTGATTCAGGCTGGTGTGATCGATATGACAACAACGGGCTCTACCCTCAACAACTGGATGGAGATTGCCGCCTTTTGTGAGATGCCATTTTTCTTGAAAGATACGCTGGAAATGAAAGCCCTCATGCAAGGAGCCATCGGACAAAAGATGGAGAAAGATATGCTGGAAGTATGTGGATTGCGTTCGCTTGGTTACTTCCAGCGTGGCCCACGACATCTCACATCCAGGCGTCCAATACGCCATCCCGATGAGCTGAATGGTCTGATCTTGCGGGTGCCGAGTGTGCCCTCCTTTGTTACTGCCTGGAGTGCGATGGGGGCCAAACCTACCCCAATGGCCTTCTCGGAAGTCTTTACTTCCCTCCAACAAGGAACCATTGAAGCTCAGGAAAATCCATTTGCCCTCATTCGCAGTGCAGGTTTTGCTGAAGTGCAGCAATATGTCAATCTGACAGAGCATGTGATCAGTTGGATTTATCCTGTGATAGGAGAGAAGCAGTTTCAGTCTTTCCCGGATGATCTCAAGAAGATTTTTCTGGAAGCTGCCAGAGAGATGCAGGCATACGAACATGCCATTTTTTTGAAGAACGAGCGAGCCGTGCAGCAGGAACTTCAGGATTTGGGGATGGAGTTTGTCGAAGTGGACAAAGCCGCTTTCGGGAATAAATGCCGGAAGGCCATTTATGAGAGTTTATCTCCCCAAAATCAGAAGCATTACAATGAATTTATTGAAAGTCTGAAATGAAAAAAATTGAAGCAATCATCGCGCAATTCCTGCAATATGGATGCTTGTTGGCAACCATCTGTTTGATCGGAACAGTGATGCTACAGATTTTTGCGCGTTTCATGCTAGCGCAAGCACCTGCCTGGACCGAGGAAGCCTCGCGTTTGTTTTTTATCTACGCGATTTCTTTCGCAGCAGGACTCGCTCTGAAGGAGGAGTATTATGTGCATTGGGATCTCCTGTATAAAAAACTGTCCCCCGGAGGCCAAAAGCTGATGGATCTACTCATTCCCTCGCTGGTGTTGTTGCTCTTTGTCTTGATGGCGATTTTCTCTCTCTCCTTTATTCAAATGGGGCTGGCCGAAAGTTCACCAGGAATGGGAATGAGCATGGCGGCAGCCTTTGGGAGTATGTTCGTGTTATCAGTTGGCCTGAGTCTTTATGCTGGAAGGAGCATACAGCAAGCCATACAAAACAAGCCCTCATGATTGCAGCATTACTGGTCGTCTTTATCCTCTGTCTCGTGCTTAGATTCCCGATTGCATTTGCATTGGGACTCGCTTGCCTCGCCTATATCCTACTGGCTGATATTCCATTGATCATTCTCCCGATGAAGATGTATTCAGGGATAGATGTCTTTGTACTGCTGAGTGTGCCGGGCTTTATCCTCGCTGGAAATCTGATGAATCATGGCGGATTGACAGCGAAAATCATCGCCTTTTGTAATCATTTGTTGGGACATATTCGGGGAGGATTGGCTATGGCAAATATTGGGGCTTCCATGCTATTTGCTGGAATTTCCGGGACGGCTGTGTCCGATACTGCCAGCATTGGATCTGTCATGATCCCAGCCATGAGAAAGGAAGGCTATGACCCAGGCTTTTCCTGTGCCGTCACAGCAGCCTCTTCGACAGTAGGGCCGATTATTCCGCCTAGTGTGCCGATGATCATTGCTGCCACCCTGAGTGGGTTATCTGTAGGGAAATTGTTTCTGGCTGGGGCCATTCCAGGATTTTTATTAGGGGCAGGCTTGATGTTGGTCGCCTGGGGGATCTCCCGTCGACGGAACTATCCCAGGCATCCAAGAAGCAGCTTGCGACAAATCGCACGGGGATTTGTCGAAACTTTTTGGGCCCTACTGATGACAGTGATCATCCTCTACGGCATCATAGGAGGAATCTTTACGCCGACCGAGGCGTCGATCATTGCCGTCGTCTATGCCTTGATCATCGGTATCTTTGTGTACAAGCAGCTCAATATGAGGAATATACAAGCTGTTATCCTCGACTCAATGAAGACCTCTGCCTCACTCATGGTACTGGTTGGTTTCGCCAATCTTTTTGGCTGGATTTTGATCACAGAACGATTGCCACAATGGATCTCCGGGGAGATTTTGGCATTCACCTCCAACAAATACATGGTGCTGCTGCTGATCAATCTGCTCCTCATCTTTGTGGGGACCTTCATGGAAACAATTGCCGCCTTGCTGATTCTTTTTCCTATCCTCCTCAAAGTGGCATTGACCGTTGGCGTCGATCCGACACACTTTGCCGTGATTGCCGTTCTCAATCTGATCATTGGCCTAACAACTCCTCCGGTAGGGGTATGTCTGTTTGTGGCTTCCAGCATTGGCAAGATTTCCATTGGTGAGATCAGTAAGGCTAGTTGGCCCTTCTTGTTGGTCAGTTTGGGTGTACTGGTTCTGGTGACCCTCTTTCCGGGATTGTCCTTGTGGTTGCCGACTTGGCTGGGCTAAATGAATAGACGCAAAAAAAAGTCAGGAAAAAGTAAGTAGATGGACAATATTAGGGTTGACTTTGGGTATAAGGGAAATAGGGGATATAATGGCTTGATTGGTAATATTTCTCCCGTATTTCCCTCACAGATAAATTTGTCTCCTTACTTAGCTGACCAAAGAGAACCAGCCTCCTAATCAGATTGCGCGCTTGGGCCCTTTACACTCAAATCGCTGAATGTATTGCCAGTCATAAGACTTGTATTTGTGCGTCAATCCCCAATTTATGGCCTCAATGGGGCTTTTCTCCGTGTCAAGTGATCGGACCAATCCTGCTGCATGTGGGCCTCCCTTGATATAGGATTTGATCTCAAAATTGATGCCGTCTGCAGCCCACTGAATGGTGTTTCGTTCAGGCCCATCAGTGGTGATCATGGATGCAATTCCTCCCTGATATGGCCAAACACATACCTCATGCCCACTATTGCTGATGGGGTTATACTCAGATTTGATATAGGGCCCTGTTAGATGATCCGAGATGGCAACCCCATGTTTGATTTCCCGACCTCCCATGGTGATTTGCTCCCCCATTCTTTCTCCTTTGTAATAGAGATAATATTTGTTGTTGAAAAACATCAAACAAGGATCGTGGACTTTGTGGCTGTCAAAATCTCCCTGGACGATGGTCTGAAATCGATCATCTGCTTCGCCTCGCCATTCTCCATTGTCGGCTGGAGAGAGGATTGGAGAAGCCAACTTCTCAAATGGACCTGCTGGAGAATTGGAAATGGCCATACCCACCTGATTCTTGACCCGCTTGACATAAGGATATTTGACAGTTTGGTAGACCAAAATGTAATTTCCATCCTGCGCCAGGACTTCTGGGGTGAAAACGGATCGATCGTCAAAGGCGCCAGTTTCTCCTCTTCCCACTGCCAGCCCTTGTTCTTTCCACTCCCAGCCATCCTCCGAAGTCGCATACCAAATCTCCGTTTTGTCCCAGGGAAAAACCTTGTTCTCAGGATCACCTGTATGGAATCCTTTGGTTATGCCCGTGGTCCTGGAATAATACACATAATATACATTGTCCACCTGAATGACAGAGCTTGGATCTCTTCGGGTCACACCCTCTTCATAAGCAAAGTCTCCTTTGAGATCATACGCCTTACAATCACAAAACCAATCTGATCCCTGATTGTACTGTCGCTCAAAGGCACGAATAGAGGCAGAACTGAGTTTACCGTCTTTCGGAATTCCCAGAAAGTCGTAGGCTTCTTCAGGATAAGTGATTGGAGCTTCCTGATTGGTGTTGTCATTGTCACAGCCTGACAGGAGCAAAAAAGCCACGACTACTAAGCAGAGGAGGGGTAGGAGATTTCTCATAGGAATGGGTTTGATAGAAAGAGGGAGAAATATACGGACAAAATAGCCGATCCCCTAGGTCAACGTTTTCCTTGTATTTGAGGCGAGGCAGGGAAGGATATCAGGCATTTTCTCATTACATTGATTTCCAGACAAAGTATTTGTTGAGAAAGGGCCCATGTGGATGGGGAATGATTTATGTTACAGCTTTACTACTCGCACAATGAAGCCTGCATTTCTGACGAAACAACGATTACTCAAACTCTGCGGATGTATGTGTGTCCTGATGTGGAGCTGTAGGATAGACCTGCCGGATCAGGTAGCCGTAGCCTATGAAGAACTTCCTGCTCAGCTCGCCTTCAATATCGACATCAAGCCACTCTTGTCGGATCGCTGTTATCAGTGTCATGGACCTGATGAGCAGGCGAGAGAAGCTGAACTGAGGTTGGATGTCAAAGAAGGATTGTTTGCCAGGACCGAAAACGGGAAACATGCCTTTGTTTCGGGTAGTCCCCGCCAGAGCGAAGCCATTCGACGAATCCTTAGTGATGACCCGGAGGAGATGATGCCTCCCCCTTCATCCAACTATGCCTTGAATGCAGCAGAAAAAGCCGCACTCATCAAATGGGTAGAGGAGGGCGCCCAATGGCAGGATCATTGGTCCTTCATTGTACCCGAACGTCCCCCACTCCCTCAGCCCAATTCTTCCTGGACACAAGAAAATGAGATTGACTTGTTCGTGCAGGAACGTCTGACCCAACATCAATTGTCTCCTGCTCCAAAAGCGGACAAAAGTAACTTGCTTCGGCGACTGAGCATTGATCTGACAGGACTTCCGCCAACCATTGAAGAGATGGCAGCATTTCATGAGGACGATTCTCCTGATGCCTATGTACAATTGGTTGATCGATTGCTCAATTCCGATGCCCATGCAGAGCGCATGACCCTGGAGTGGTTGGATGTTGCAAGATATGCAGACTCTCATGGATTTCATGTAGATGGCTTGCGGACCATGTGGCCATGGCGTGATTGGGTGATCGATGCCTTTCGACAAAATATGCCCTATGACCAGTTTGTGACTGAACAATTAGCGGGAGATCTGCTGCCAAATGCCAGTAAAGATCAAATCATTGCCACAGCCTTCAACAGAAACCATCCCATGACAGCAGAGGGAGGCGCTGTAGATGAGGAATATCGCGTGGAGTATGTCAGCAACCGCACCAATACCTTTGGAACGGCTCTGCTGGGGCTGACAGTAGAATGTGCCAAATGCCATGACCACAAATTTGATCCCATTGCTCAGAAGGAATATTATCAGCTCAGTGGATTCTTCAACAATGTTTGGGAATTGGGCATGACGGGCAATGATGGAGACTTCGGCCCGATGTTGCTGTTGTCCGATGATTCTACAGAGCAAAAAATTTCCCAAATAGATCGCCAGATTCAGCAATTGGAAGCCACACACAACATAGAAAAGCAAGACCTGTTGGCCATTACCAACTTCATTCATAAAGTCGGGAGTCGGGAAATCCATCCGATGGTCTATCATCCCTTTGAGCAACTGACAAAGACAGATTCATCAGCATTTCTCGATGGTCGCCCCATGACGAAGCAGCGCGATACCGATCCTGTGGATGGGATCGCTGGGAAAGCACGCTATTTCAACCATCAGGATGATAAGATCAGCATCTTTGGCTATCCACACTTTGAGCATACGAATCCTTTTTCGGTATCTATGTGGATCCGCCCGGATGAAGAGACAGGCCGAACCAAGGTGCTGATTGGCAACTCGGGAGAAAAAAACAATCTCTGGAGAGGTTGGGACTTTTATCTGGACTCCACCAATCACCTGACTGTTCGTTTGATCAGCAATTTGCCACATAACTATTTGCATCTCCGCACCAGGGAGAGCATTACTTACGATCGCTGGACACAGGTAGGATTTACCTACGATGGATCTGCCAAAGCGGAGGGAGTGCGCCTGTATGTCGATGGAAAACAAAAAGAAGGAGAGGTCGTCTATGATCGATTATTCAAAAGCATGATTCCTGTCAAGACGGCAAGAACCCAGGATCAGCGAGGATTAGTTGTAGGGAAAAGCCGCCGCGCCTTTACAGGGGACAATGGGGTGTTTCGCGGGAGCATAGATGAATTGGTCATCTTTGAACAGGAATTGTTTCCCAGACAGATTCAGGCTGTATATGAGTTGAGCAAGCAAGGCCAAAAAGCTATTGTGGAGGATATTTCCCATTCTGCCTATCGATCCACCCTCGATCAGCTTACCCAGTTGCGCAAGCGAAGATTGGCATTGGTCGATCCGATTCAGGAATTGATGGTCATGGAAGAAATGACATCAGCTCGCCCAACTTTTATCCTGGACAGAGGAGAATATGACAAACCAGGAGAACAGGTTTGGCCAGGAACACCACAGAAAGTGTTGCCATTTGAAGAAGATTACCCGGCCAACCGCCTGGGCTTGAGTCAGTGGTTATTTAATGAAAAAAATCCATTGACCGCACGGGTTGCCGTGAATCGATATTGGCAGATGCTCTTTGGACAGGGGATCGTGCGGACTGCACATGATTTTGGGATACAGGGAGCCTTGCCCTCCCATCCGGAGTTGCTAGACTATCTGGCGCGCGAATTTCAGGAATCAGGCTGGGATGTACGTGCCTTGATCCGAATGATGGTATTGAGCCATACTTATAGACAAGCGTCCAAAAGCTCTCCTGCCCTCCGGGAGACAGACCCTACCAATGTGTACCTGGCGAGAAGCCCCAGTTATAGATGGCAGGCAGAGTTTATTCGCGACAATGCCTTGATGGCAAGTGGCTTGCTTAATCCGGTCGTGGGGGGAGAAAGTGTCAAACCCTATCAGCCAGACGGACTGTGGATTGAGTTGGGCAATTTTTCTCATTTTCTTCTTCATTATCAGCGAGATGAAGATGAACGTCAATATCGCAAAAGCATGTATACCTTTCTGAGGCGAACCTCTCCCGCTCCGTTTATGACCATCTTTGATGCCCCCAGTAGAGAAGTCTGCACCATCACCAGAGAACGGACCAATACTCCTTTGCAAGCATTGGTCCTGTTGAATGATCCACAGTTTCTGGAAGCCTCCCGGGCACTGGCCGTTCGCTTGAAGCAAGAAGGAGGGGAGTCAATTCAACCCAAAATCCGATTGGGATTCCAATTGGTGCTAAGTCGATTCCCCAGTGAAAAAGAGATGGCTGTGATGGAAAATCTGTACCAGGAAGAATACCAGCAATTCCAAAAAGATCAACAGAAGGTCTCCGAATTTTTGGCTGTGGGAGATTACCGCCTGCCAGAATCTTATGATCCAGTAGAAATGGCAGCATTGGCGATGGTCGCCAATACCCTCTTCAATATGGACGAAGTGTATATGAAACGCTAAGCCCGATACCAGAACCATTAACCCTACTGCTGTCATGAGTGAATCTAGTCATAAACCCTATACGCGACGAGAGTTTTTGAATCGGACCAGTCTTGGTCTGGGGGCTATAAGCGTTGCCTCCTTGATGGGACCGAACAATTTGCTTGCAGCTTCGGGCACTTCCAGCCAGGTGTTGGGGCTGCCACATTTTCCTCCCAAAGCCAAACGTGTCATTTATCTCTTACAAAATGGTGCCCCTTCTCAGCTTGACCTGTTTGACTACAAACCGCTGCTGAACAAGATGACGGGAGAAGAATTGCCGGAAAGTGTCAGGCAAGGGCAACGCTTGACAGGGATGACTGCTGGCCAGACCTCCTTTCCGCTTGCTGGCTCGATTTTTTCATTCCAGCAGCATGGCAATAACGGTATGTGGGTCAGTGAATTGCTGCCACACATTGCGAGCATCACCGACGAACTCTGCTTTATTCGGTCGATGTATACCGAAGCGATCAATCATGACCCGGCCGTGACCTTTCTTCAGACAGGCTCGCAATTTCCCGGCCGACCATCGATTGGTGCATGGGTCAGTTATGGATTGGGAAGTGACAATGCTAATTTGCCAGGGTTTGTGGTGTTGATTACCAAGGATAAACGAGGACAGCCACTTTATTCTCGCCTATGGGGAAATGGATTTTTGCCCTCCGAACATCAGGCTGTACAGTTCCGGGCGGGAAAAAATCCTGTCCTTTATCTGGCCAATCCGCCCGGTGTCTCTTCCCACAATCGGCGGACGCAGCTCGATCACCTGCGGCAGTTACAGGAATTGCAATATGATCAACTCGAAGATCCAGAGATCAAGGCAAGGATCTCCCAATACGAAATGGCTTTTCGAATGCAAACCTCCGTGCCTGAAATCATGGATATCAGTGGAGAACCAGATTATATCTATGAGATGTATGGACCGGATAGTCAAAATCCGGGCACCTATGGCGCCAATTGTTTGCTCGCCAGAAGATTGATCGAGCGAGGGGTGCGCTTTGTTCAACTCTATCATCAAGGCTGGGATCAACATGGCAACCTCCCAGATGCCATCAAGGTCCAGTGCAAGGAAACCGATCAACCCACGGCAGCACTAATCATGGATCTGAAACAACGGGGACTGCTGGAGGATACCCTGGTCATCTGGGGGGGAGAATTTGGCCGAACCAATTACTCACAAGGAACCTTGACTGCCACCAACTATGGACGAGATCATCATCCTAAGTGCTATACGATCTTCATGGCAGGTGCTGGTGTCAAACCTGGAACCATTTATGGCGCGACAGATGAATTTGGCTACAACATCACAGAAAATGGTGTCCACATCCACGATTTTCAGGCGACATTGATGCATCTATTGGGAATCGACCATGAACGGTTTACCTTTCCGTTTCAAGGAAGGAGATTTCGGCTAACTGATGTGCATGGACGAGTGGTGAAAGAAATTCTTTCGTGATATGGTCGAATCGCTGATCTGATTGTTCCCTAATTCAGAAAAAACGCCTGCTCTAATAGATACAAGCCATATCCAAGCACGATCCCTAGCAGGACGGTCGCCATGGAGCCAAAGCGTTTCTGTCCGAAGAAAAAGGAAGTAGTAGCCAGCAATACCACCAGCGCCTTCCAATCGAAAGGCGCAAATATGGACTGGTACCCCATCTGCATCAGGACTGCGAGCATGATTCCTACAGCACTGATGTTGACTGCATCCAGAAAAGCTGCTGACCAAGGCGAAGTGCGAAGTTTGGGAATCAGGGGATTCAGCAATGCAACAAAACAGAATGAAGGAAGAAAAATACCCAGGGTCGCCAACGCTGCCCCACTCCAGCCCCCAATCTGATAGCCAATAAAGGTTGCCGTGGTCAAGACGGGTCCGGGGGTAAATTGACCAGCTGCAATTGCATCCAGCAATTGCTGTTGGGTAAGCCATCCCAGTTTTTCCACCAACTCACCCTCCAGATAAGCAACCAGTACATACCCGCTTCCAAAGAGGATTGCCCCAATTTTGAGAAAACTCAAAAAGAGCGCCCACAGCTTGTCCGCTTCTACCTCGGTCAGACTCAGAACCGGGAAGAACAGGATGGAGGGAGAGAAATAGTGCTCTTTGGCCCGAATTCCCAGCATACCGACGAATCCTCCAGCAAGGATGGCCAGGACTTCATTGATCCCTCCCAGACTTGCAGCCATGACAGCCAACCCAATGAGGAGATAGTATCGATGTTTCAAGGCCTTTTTTCCCAGTTTGAATATGGCCCCTGAAATGATGACCAATACTGCGGGTTGAACGCCAATCAAGAAAGGCGCTACTTGTGGTAAGCTCCCGTAGGCCACATAAAAATAAGCCAATAGCAGGGTCAGTCCGGCAGCAGGCAAGATGAAACTGAGACCTGCGACCAACATACCGGGAACCCCAGCATGGTGCAGGCCTGTATGCATCACCATTTCTGTAGAGTTTGGACCAGGAATGAGATTGGTTGCGCCCATCAAATCGAGAAAATGCTGTCGACTCATCCATTTTCTTCGACTCACCACCTCTTCTTCCAACATGGCAATATGTGCAGCAGGCCCGCCAAAGGCTGTGAACCCCAGTCTGAGAAAAAGTCCGCCAATTGTGATCAGTGAATGTCCCATCTTGAATGAACCCCCATTAGGTGCTGAGGGTAATGAGGACAAATGGAATGACAAAAAAGAAGATCACGATATAGGCAATCCCGTAAAAACGGTTTTTCAACGTGAGTTTGCCCAATCCTTCGGCGAGGAAAATGGGAATTCTTCGGACCTGTGGAATAGGGAACAGAATAACAACCCCAAATAAGTTGAAGAGCAGGTGGGCAAATGCACAAGCCAATGCCGCCAAAGCTGCATCCGAATCCAACACCAGGGCCGCCATCAGGGCGGTAGTGGTGGTGCCGATATTGGCTCCCATGAGAAAGGGAAAAGCTCTTTCCAGCGTAACCTTTTTCGTCGCAACCAGGGGCACCATCAGGGAAGAGGTAACAGAACTGGATTGAACAGCTGTTGTAGAGATAAAGCCTGTAAGCAGAGAGGCAATCGGTCGTTCAAACAAATATTTGTTCATGTTTTTCTCCACTCTTCCGACCAATAATTGCCGGAGAATTTTGCTCAAAAACTGAAGAGAGAAAAACAAGGCAAGCAAGCCCACGGGCAGAATGACATATGGATTACTCCCCAGCAGACTCATGATGCCCTTTGCTGCATCCTTCACAAAAAAGATGGCACTCCCTACCTTTTCTCCGCCCTGAGGTCCGACGAGTTCGGCAAGCCAGAGAGCTGAAGAAGACAGAAATCCAGTGGTCATTTCCAGCGTAAACACAACAATGACCGTCAGAATGTTGAAGAAATCATGAACCGAAGCCCCTGCTACGGCCAACTGATATTCATCTTTTTTGGTGATATGTCCCAGTGAGACGATCGTACTGGTTACAGAGGTTCCTATATTGGCTCCCATAATCAGAGGAACGGCATGAATAAGACTGATTTCACCAGAGGCGACCAGGGCAACGATCAAGGTAGTCGTAGTAGAAGAGCTCTGAATCACAGCGGTGGCCATCATGCCAATAAACAAGGATACAAAAGGATTGGCAGCAATGCTGACCAGATCTTCTGCAAATCCTTTCCCAAACAATTTGAAACTGCCACTCATCAAATTGAGCGCAACCAGAAACAGAAATAAAACGGCAAGTAGCTGGCCGATTTTGAAGATCAATTGTGTAGAGTTGAATGAGGAAGTTTCAGACGATTGCTGATCAGAGGAGTTCGTCTGTGGATCTGGAGTAGAATCTGAGGCCATGTATTTGATATTGAGAGCAAAAGAATGAGCAAAAAGCAGCTTGCCCAGGATGACTGGCGTCAATGTATTAAGAAAATGGATGTCAGTCAAAATGCAGACAGAATACTTCCTGGGGCCTTGACTTCTCACACATGGATTTCCCATCCAGGCTCATACGTTCGGCTCCATAATTTCATGGCTTCAGGGTCTCCAATGATGTGTCCATTTCTTTGATCAATGTTGAGACTTCGTCCTGTGCGGTAAGCAATGTTACCAAGCTGACAGAGAAGCACACTCTTATGCCCTCCCTGAATCTCACTGCGAGGGACAGACCCGTTTCGAATGGCATTTAGAAAATCCAGAACATGGGGCGCATCATACCGACTGCCAGGTCCTACGGTATTTTGTTGATCGGGTTGATCCGTCTTGTCAGATTCACTGACGGATTTGATCACCTTGGCTTGGCGACTATTGTCGAAGACTGTATAAGCATTGCCGCTGGGAATCAGGACACTGCCGCCTTCTCCATAGAACATCACGCCTGCGCTGCTGCCATGCACATGAGATCCATTACAACTTCGGCTCTCCCACAACATGGATTTGCCTGCTTCAAAATCCAGATTGATCATCTGTGTGTCAGGCGTCTCCCAATCATCTGAGAAGTGATAGCGTCCTCCAGAAGACAAGACCCTGCTGGGATACTCCACTTGTAGACCCCAGCGCATCAAGTCCAGAAAGTGTGTGCCATTGTTCAGGGCTTCCCCGGTACCCCAATGCCAGAACCAATGCCAGTTGTAGGGATGTACATTGTCTCGATACGCTTGTCTAGGAGCAGGGCCCTGCCAGAGGTCAAAATTCAGTTGAGGGGGAACTGCTGTTTTTTTCCCAAATCCGATAGATTGTCGGGTGTTGGCATACCAGCCTTTGGCGAAATAAACCCTGCCGATAATCCCTGAGTGGATTTCCTCTATCGCTTGCTGGACATTGGCCCAGGACCGTCTTTGGTTGCCCATCTGAACAACCCGATTGTATTTTCTGGATGCTTCTACCAGCCACTCCCCTTCCTGAGGATTGTGGCTACATGGTTTCTCTACATAGACATGCTTGCCAGCTTGACAGGCCATGATGGCAGCCGGAGCGTGCCAATGATCCGGAGCAGCAATGACCAAAGCATCCAAAGAAGGATCTTCGAGAACCTTCCGGACATCTTTCTCCACTTTTGGTGTGCGCTTTTGGTAAGGGGCGATGTCTGTAAGGACCCTCTGCACATATCGATCGTCCACCTCACAAATCCAACTCACTTCGCAATCTTTTTGAGCGGCAAAAACCTTGGCAAGTGCATGCCCACGGCTTTTGACCCCCATGATGGCCACTTGAATGCTTCGATTGGGGGAAGAGGAGGAAAGAAGGCTGAACGCATGTGGGTCCAACATCAAACCAGAGGCTGCGACCAGTGTGTTGCCAAGAAAGGTTCTGCGAGAAGAAGTAGGAGTTGTCATTTGTATGCAAAAATAAAGATGAGAGGAAAAGGTGATGTGTGAAAATACGCAATTACTTCCTGGCTGCCTGCATCACTGTTTCCAGCCGGACCGGTGCACCATTTCTATGCTTGCTTTCTTCAGCGGCAGCCATAAACGCAAAGATTTCCAAAGTCTCTTCAGGACTAACAGGCGGTGGCCCCCCTCGAAAAAATGACGCAATTTCCACTACCAGCGGTCTGTATCCCTCATATGCGCCTACTTCGGTAATGCCTTTGGTACCAAATGCTGTTCCCCCATAGCTTTGTTTCCCATCCCGAAGCCCTCTGAAGGTGCCAATTCTTCCATCTTTCCATTCACCAATCACCGTATCCGTCCCTGCTGTGTAGATGCGGCGAACTTGTTCACAGCCAGTTCCCATGACTGTAAAAAGAGATTCTACTCCATGAATGCCATACCAAAACAAATCCGGGTGAGAGGGTTCCAATTTGGCAGGAGAATAGGTTGTTGCACCAATGATCTTTCCGATCTGATTGTTGGCTACAGCCACCGTTGAAGGCCCAAATCGCAAAGAAGAAGCAGAAAACACAGGTACGCCATGCTGCTGGGCCAGATCAAAAATCTGAATGGCATCCGACAAGCTCGCAGCAATGGGCTTATCAATAAAGGTGGGTTTTCCAGCTTCAAAGACCATTTTGGCCTGTTCCAGATGCAAGCGCCCGTCATTGGTTTCCAACAATACAACATCGACCTTGTCCAGGAGAGCTTCGATAGAGTCCGTAATGACGACCCCCATTTCTTTCATTTCCTGGGTGTAGCGGGGAATGCGACTATAGCTACTTTCAATACTATGGCTTCCATGTGGATAGGCATGGCTGACTCGAAATCCTGAGACATCTGTATCTGCCTGGGGATCATTCAGGATCTTGGTGAAGGCTGTTGCATGGGAGGTGTCTAGTCCGATCATGCCGACGGAGACCTCTTTAGATTTGTGCAACGATTTTTTAGGGGAAGGGAATAGGCTGAGACCTATCCCTGTGTATCCCAGTCGATGGAGAAATGTTCTTCGTTTCATAGGAGAAGTTCAGGAGAGAAGAGAAAAAACGAAAAACATCACAGAATCTGAAATTCTGTTGGCAAGAAAACCCAGGAGAGGTTCTAAAAAATTAACTCCCAGCTAGATCCGTGATGGATCCGCTGGGAGTCACATTGCGGGGAGAAAAAGCAATTAATTGATCTTCGCGATTCGTTTGACAACGACGCGACCACTGAGTAGGATTCGAAGCAAGTATCCTCCTTCTGGCTGGCCAGAGAGATTGAGTTGGGAAATCGTAAATGGATCGATTGTGCCTTCCTGTATGGTTCTTCCTCGGGAATCAAACAAGACAAAGCTGGCATCCTGCTGATGTTGATCAATCCCCATGAAGCGGATATTGATCAAGTCCTGTGTCGGATTGGGGTAGAGGGAAAGTGTAAAATCTTCTTCAAACAAGACACTTCTGACCTCTGAGTAGCTGAAGTCTCCATTGAGATCTACTTGTCGGATACGGTAGAGATTCTCTCCAGTAAAGGGAACGGGGTCAATGAATCGGTAATCTGTAGGCGTGCTTGAAGAACCTGCACCTTCCACAAATCCCAAAGATTCCCAATTGAGGGTCGCATCCCCAGCAAAGGCTCGTTCGATCTCAAACCCAGTGTTGTTCTCTTCAGATCCGGTAGTCCAACGCAATAGAGAGCGATATCCTTCCAGTGCTTCGGCTTCGAATGACAACCATTCTACTGGAAAAGACCCACTCTGATTCATGACAACTGGAAAGGCATTGGGGATCGGACTGATATTGTCATTGTAGACCTGCTCTAGGTGTCCTTCTGAGGAACTGGAGAGATAAAAATCACTGGCAGAACCGGAACCGATTGTGTTGTCAATATTGATGGTCAGGATATGTGTAAGAGTTGAACCAAAATTGGTTCCATTTCCCAGGAAGTCCAGTACATTGACATTCCCAAATCCAGTGTGGCTAATGGGAATACTGCCATTGGTTCTACTGTTGAAGGCTGATTGAGAAGGAAGGGAAATCCAGCCCAATCCATTAGTGGGGCTGACATCAAAGCCTGAAATGCTCGACTCAGTGTTATCAAAATAGATATTCATGGTGAAGGAAGTCATGTTCTCTGTCGTTGGAAGGGTATTCTTGACATAGACCATGATGGTGGAAGTATTCCCGGAATTGGTGAGGGTATAGGAAAATTCCAAATTGCCTTGAGCCATACATACAATGCTCATGACAGCAAAAAGGAGAGTAGCGATGAAAGTTTTCATTATTGGTAGTATTTGTTGGAATGGGTAAGAAGGTAAATCAGTCATGAACATGGCCGACCTTGTTGGGAGAGGCGACATTGTTGGACGTCTGGAAGTCGGTTGCGTTGAGGTTTCCATCCAGATTGAGATCGCCCACTTGATATACATTGAACTGATTGGGAGAGATCAGATTTGAGGTTCCCTGGAAGTCTGTGGCATTGATGAATTGGTCTCCCGTAACATCTCCGGTAAAAAGGGCGTATACCGTCCCATTTCCTGAAACATCTACCATAGAAGCATTGACGACTCCATTCTTGGTCCATGCCTGAGAGAGGCTGCTGCTGAAATCATGACTGGTTTCAATCCTGGCAATGGTCATGGTTCCAGAAGAGCGAACACCGAGATGGTTACGATGTTTGAGCATCAGGTAATATTCATCCTGATCGAGTCCAGCAAAGCTTACCGGGGATCGTCCATCGAGATCCACTACATCTCCATCGCGTTGGAGCAGAACCGATTTGGTTTGTTGAACGATGGAGCTATCCGTTTTGCTTCTGAGTTCCAAAAACAGCCAATCCATAATGGCGTCATTGCCTGTAACATTCAGCACATCAGAAGAGATGGTTTCTCCTCCGCCTCCAACATGTGTGAATCCCAAAGCAGTATAAGGCTCCGATGTGGGGATAACATTCCCGGACCTAAGGGCATCATTCATCAGTCCCGTTCCTACAGCATAAGCCCCTTGCAAGAAGACTTTTGGACTGAGTTTCAAAGCCCCTTCGCCTAGGGTGATTTTTCCAAGAGAATTTGCCGTTACTTCTACAAAGTTGGCATTGTCATCGGTGGCATCAGGCGCATAATTGATCCAATTGGGACTCTCTTCATGCCAGGATTCCAGGGCTAGCTCTTTCAGACCATTCAGTTCTGCGTCGAAATATTCCATATTGATGGAGGCATTCAGGCCGGAGTTCGTGGCGGGAATAATCTCATAATACCGCTCGATCGATCCATTGCCGGGAATGTTTTGGGGAACATGACCTCGTCGGACGATGGTGGCACCCATATTGAGCGCAGAAGTGATTGTCGCTCCCATATTCCCCGGATTGACGCCACTAGGCGCATTGAGGATAAGGACTTTGACGATTTCACCACCGGAAGCGCCAATAACTCGACTACTTTCAGATTCTCCCGATAGCCCACCTCCATCTGTCCCAAGGGTTATATCATTCCCATTGAGTTCGAGATTGCCGGCGAGAAAATATACAGAATCATCTACTTGTATCGCTTGACCTAACAGGAGCTCGCTGCTGCTTTTGTCGAGACCGAGACCAAAAAAACTGGTCTGTGTACTTCCGACTATAGAGTCTGTGCCAGTGCCTGAAAAGCGAACATAGCTACTGTCCGCGCTGAACTGACCATCATTCGTCAGGCTCGTATTTTGTAAGACCATCTGGGGCTGGCCTTTGGCTACCAGATAGGTGCCGCTGCTAATCTTCATCGTAGTCTGGGCACTCATCTGTTGGAGGAGGAATCCCAATACCACGAAGGTGATCCATTGCTTTTTCATAATTCAGATTTTTGAGGATGAACCGATACCTCAAAGGTCTCTGAATTGTCAGATAAGCAGGTGGACTATTGTTCCAAATTCTTGGATTATTGTTTCATCTTTGGAAAAATGGGGCAAAAAAGAGGATTTTTTAAGGATATTGGCCTATCCTTGTCAAGGAGTAGAAAAAAACAATCCTGTGCCTTGCGAGATCATGAGGCTTGAATTTCTCTCCGTTTTTGTTGCTGGAAATAGACAAGTTTAGTGAGACATCTCCGCATGTCCCTGCTCGATGATCCGTCTCAAAATTTCTGTTTCAGCTTCCGTCGGCATCACTAAAGGAGGGCGAACTTTGCCCGCACTTCGCCCGATAAGTGTGGCGCCCGCTTTGATCAAACTGACTGCATATCCTTTTTTTCGACTTCTCAATTCGACGAATGGCAGGTAAAATGATGTCAACAATCTTTGTACGGCATCGGAATTGCCAGATCGGAGTGCGCGGTAGAAAAACATCGCCAATTCTGGGACAAAATTAAACACAGCAGAAGAATAAGTATTGACTCCAATAGATAGATAGGCTTCTGAAATGATCTCAGCGGTCGGGGCGCCACCTATATAAGACAGTCGATCTCCCACAGTCTTGATGATCCTATTCAACTCCTGCATATTGCTGGTGCCATCCTTGACAGCGATGAAATTCGGACAGGCATCTGCAAGTCGTTGGATATAGGTGCTGGAGAGAATTCCGTTGGCCCGATTGTAGTAAATCACTGGCAGATCTGTATGATCCATGATCGATTTTGCATAAGCAAAGATGCCTTCTTCTGGGCAAGATGTCAGGTATGGAGGCATGAGAAGCAACGCATGTATTCCCGCTTCTTTCGCTATCCTGGCAAATGTGATTGCCTCTGGAATACTGCGCCCGACACTTGAAATCACTGGAACCCGATCCCCAACAGCTGCCGCAGCGGTTGTTACAATTTGTTGATATTCATTCCTCGACAAAGAAAAGAATTCTCCTGTTCCGCCAGCAGCAAATACGGCTGACACATCATGGGAGAGAAACCAATTGATCCTGTCTGCATAGGACCTGGGATTCATCCGACCCTCGGAATCGAGATCCGTAATCGGAAAAGACAACAGACCATGCTGCAAGGAAGAAGTAATGTGTTCAACTGACAAGGCCATAATTCAAATGATGCAAATAAAGGTTCAGGGGAACGATCAGACGAAATGAGAAAGAGTA
The DNA here is from genome assembly GCA_039029315.1 of Bacteroidota bacterium. Classification (GTDB taxonomy): domain Bacteria; phylum Bacteroidota; class Bacteroidia; order J057; family J057; genus JBCCCJ01. The sequence continues at coordinate 55,357 of JBCCGK010000001.1, forward strand.
TCGGACTATAATTCGACATTCAGCCTAGCTGTGTAGGCATGATTGTTTGCCCATGAGGGATGGTTCCAGCCAGTGACGCGATTCAGAATCTCTGATATCGATGTCTGTATCACTGGCTGGGAACACATCTTATTTCAAAATAGGGGTGAGTTCAATGTTGCGATAAGAGACATTGCCATGGTCACCCTGTAGATAGATCGGACCAGGGGCAAACACATCTGCGATGATGGCACCGCCAGTGGGACCATAAGCAGCTTGATTGTCTATAATTGTTGTTCCATTGAGTTTGACCGTAACGTGTCGATCACACAGGATCATGTCCAATGATTGCCATTCTCCACCGGGTTTTTCGGCAGCGACAGATGGCGTAATCCGGCTGTACAATGCTCCCATATGATGAGAGTCCAGATCCTTGCCATGAGAATCAAACACCTGAATCTCATACATTCCTCTCAAATACACCCCACTGTTGTTCCCCGAAGGGACATTCACCTCCAGGGTCAGTCTGAAATCCCCGAATTCATCTACCGTGCGAAGGTTTCCATAGTGGATATGATGATCTCCATTTTGAACAGGATCGTTGATCAATGTTTTTTTGTGAACCTTGAAGCCGTTTTTGCTCTCAGGGTTGACCATTGTCCAGCCTTTCAGATTCTTGCCATTGAACAATTTGATGGCTTTGCCATATTTCAGATTTGCCAAGTCAGGGGCAGCCGGAACAGGGGGGAGCTTCACCCCAGTGAATGACGTTTGAAATTCCCCTCCCTGGTTTTTGGGGCCAGTGAACACTCCAGCCAACTGATCTCCTTCTTTTTTGATACGAAGCGTATAGGTCATGATATGTTTGCGGGCTTCTCCTGATGCTTGAGATTTGCGGATCTCACGCGTTCTGGTGACAACCAGTGTGTGATCATCTGCCATGTACACATGAGATACCGGGAGAACACTACCACCTATCCAGAGTAGGTTGGCATCCATAAACCCTTCTTTTTCGTGAACTTCCAACCAACCGACTCCTCCCCCTTCAATGCTCAAAGTCCACATTCCCAGAAAATCTGAGTCAGTCTGGGAGGACAAATTTGCGGAGACTCTTTGTTGTGACAACAAGAGGACAGCGAATAGGCAAACAATAATTGAGGAATATTTTTTCATGTCAGTATATTTTGAAAAAAAAGAAATGATACCTGAAAGAAAGAAAGAAGTCAGGAAGATCGAAAGCCCAGATGAGACATTTTTTTAGATAGAAAGTATGGAGAGGCAAAATGACTGTCTGTTCAACAAGGAGATTCGCCAGCCCCCAGTTGTCTTCCTGACTGTTTGGTTGCGGGTAGATTCGGTATGCAGAGCGTGTTTTTGATAGCCTCTTGCAAAAGTGAAAAAGGAGAGGTTCTACCTCTTGGAAGCAATAGTTTTGTCGTTAATTGTTTGTTTATTAGTGATTTGTGATGGTCAGTGAGAAGGCAGAGTCTTGGTATGTTAAGGAATCTGCTTTGTTGATGTTTTCCCAGTGAAATCATGAGAGAATGAAAAAGAGCAGGCAGGAATAGCAGCAGTGTTTTTCATTTGAGGAGAAATTCTCTAACTTCTCGCTCTCCACTTCTCAACATGACGAAATGAATAGAAGAACTTTCCACCAAATACTAGGATCTGCATCCGCCCTTGCGATGATCCAGCCGATGTCCCTCTTTTCAGCCAGAAGTAAGGCGATGGACCGAATCGGGATGTCTACTGTCAACTTTCGGAATCGATTTGCTGGTACAAAGTCCGATAGCCATCCCTCAGCCTCGGGGAGAGAGATGACCTTATTGGAAGTGCCTGAGTTTTTTGCTGACAGATTCCAGCTGCACAATGTAGAGTTTTGGAGCAAGCATTTTGCGAATCTGGAAGTAGCCTATCTGACAGAACTAAAAGCTGCGATTGCCAAAAGCAAGAGTACCTTGATCAATATCCAGTGTGATGAAAAAATAGATTTGGGTTCCTCAGATCTAACCAAAAGAAGAGAAAGTCTGAATACTGCTCAAATTTGGTTGGATGTTGCCAATTTCATGGGGGCTGGGGGGATTCGGTTCAACCCTGGGAAAGGAGATCCGGCTCTGGCCATTGACTCATTCAAGATTCTCAACCAAAGTGCCAAAAGATATGGAATCAAACTGATGTCAGAGAATCACTTCGGAATGGAGATGGATACCGATGTCCATCTCAAAATTGTAGAAGAGGTGGGGGAAAATATGTATACCCTGCCAGACTTTGGCAACTATTCCGAAGAAGCCCGGTTTGAGTCTCTCAAGGCTATTTTGCCTTATGCCTATCAAGTATCTGCCAAGACCATTGAGTTTGACAAACAGGGGAATCATGTTTCCTTCGATTTCGATAAATGTATGCAGTTGGCGGTAGACAGTGGTTTCAAGGGGATTTTCTCTGTAGAGCAATGGAGCAAAAAGCCGACAGGCCTATCTGATGACAAAATTGCTGACTGGATGATCGAGCATGTCAAGCCCTATTGCCTGTAGACCCTGGTACAAGAGATTGGCGGACCTATCACAAATAATGTACTAGCTTTCCCTCATATCGACAGACTTCCCCGGTGGAGGATGCCGACTTATGGGGTGAATACGGAAATCATTGCCTGGATGATGCATCCGTCTTTAGAGAGGGACTCCTTCTCATTGAGCAATCGGAAACATGATCAGTTTGTCCCTAAAGGCGAGTAAGTTTTTCTTGGGAGTCACCCTCAAAAGGCAAGAGGTCGAATGTACGATGTAAAGGGAAAACCATCTGTATACCTGGCATTCAGTATGTTCTCTTTTGTATGGGCTAATTTTTATGTTACATCTTTTTGCGCTGTTTGTTCTCTGTCAACTGACATTCCTTCCATGAACGCATCAGCTTCTTTGCGCTTATCAATGAATCATGAATAAACTCATTATTTTTTTTCTGTTGGTGACAGCGGGATGTTCCTCCTCTCAACAAGAAAGTGAGTCTGAGCCTGCGCGTCCTAATATTGTGCTGATCATGGTAGATGATTTGGGGAAAGAATGGGTCAGTGCTTATGGTGCAGAAGACATTTCGACTCCCCATATAGATGCCCTTGCACAAAGTGGTGTGCGATTCAATCATTTCTATGTGATGCCGCAGTGCACCCCGACCCGACTGTCTATCCTGACAGGCCAGTATCCCTTCCGACATGGCTGGGTCAACCATTGGGATGTCCCACGATGGGGCGGGAAAGCCCATTTTGATGAGCGAAGGAATCCTTCTCTGGGGCTGGAGCTGAAAAAAGCGGGCTATAATACCTGTATTGCTGGCAAATGGCAGATCGATGATTTCAGGGTAGAACCAGATGCCCTGACGCGAAATGGATTCGATGCCTATTGTATGTGGACTGGCTACGAAACTGGGATTCCCGCAAGTGCAGAACGATATCAAGAACCGTATATATTCACCAAAGATGGCTCCAAAACCTATGAAGGTGCATTTGGCCCAGATGTTTTTACAGACTACATCATCTCTTTCATTCAGGAGCAACAAGAGAAGCCAGATCCTTTTTTTATCTACTATCCCATGGTTCTGACGCATACGCCATTTGTGGATACGCCAGACGAAGAGGCTGAAGACAAGTTGGGCAAACACAAAGCCATGGTGCGATATACCGATAAGCTGACTGGCAAGATCGTGCAGGCATTGGAAGAGGCAAAGCTGCGGAACAATACCTTGATCATCTGGATGACAGACAATGGCACAAGCAGGGCGATCACTGGGAGCTATCAGGGAAGACAACTACAGGGTGCAAAAATGAGAATGGTTGAGCATGGGATGAGTGTGCCGTGTATCATGAGTTGGCCGAATCGATTAGCCGCAGCGACAACCTCAGATGCCTTGATCGATATTACCGATTTTTTCCCCACTTTTCTGGATCTGGCTGGCATCTCCCCCAGGAAAGAATGGCAGGTTGGAGATGAGATGCAGACCATTGATGGGCATTCCTTCAAAGAAGTCGTCATGAACCGTGCACCAGCCTCCAATCGTAGCTGGATCATGAGCATGGGCGGTGGCAATCATGCACAATTGTCTGACAAGGGAGTCGAGAATAAATTTCGATTCAGAGATCGTGCTTTAAGAAATCTCCGTTACAAATTGTACATAGATACTCAGGGCAAAGCAGAAAAATTCTTCGATATGCAAGAGGACCCGGGCGAAGGGGTGAATCTCATGGATAGCCTGAATACAGCAGAGCGCAAGGAGAATTTTGAGGCATTGCTTGCGCCAATCGCTACATTTCCAACACAGGACAATGATCCCCGCTACATTCCCAATCCTGCCCAGAGCTGGGATGTGGAGCAAAGCGTGGAAAGCCAGAGTTGGAAACAATAACAAGAGGCGACGGAGAAATTGTCAGAATCCAGGAATCAGTAATATCCTTTATTTCTGTATTTTTTGTGTCTCAAATTCTGGAAGCACCTATTGCTTTTCATACTTGTACTGGCAAGGCTCGATACAGGGATAACTGATGATCAATTCATTGTTTGCATCGAACTCATATCGGATTCGCAGATTCAAATCATTCCAGTGACAATCATCCGGGATGATCGTCTTGTCAATCGAAGAATAAGTCCCCTGGCTGTCTTCACTCCCTTCAGTGGTCAATGAACAGAGGTTTATGTTGGCTTTGAAAGTCTCATCAGCTGAAAATTCAATTCTTGCATCGCTCGCAACAGGATGAAAACTTCCTGATCCATTTCCGGGATCTAGTCTTACCTCAATCAATTTCCATTTTCCGATGAGTTCAGCATCTATATGTCCTGGCAAATCTTGTTGACATCCCGTTGACAGCAGGCCAATACAAGCGATGATCATTCCAATATGTCTCATGTTGTTTTCTTGGGTAAATGGTTTGTTATGATAAAGACGAATGATAGTGGCAAAGTGCTGTGAACGCTGACCGTGAAATACTGGTCCAGGAGGTGTTTTGTTGCCGTTTGAGAGAGAAACATCTCCTCCCTGTATGCAAAATCTGTGCGTCAAAATCTGTATGTTTGCCTTTCCTATTGGATACCTCAATCAGGGAGTCGAATCACTGCTTGATGATCATATGTTCATTTTAACGATAACAAATGGGAGCTGTTATACGCATAAGTTGGTTAATCTGTTGGTTGTTGTGTTGGTCAGGAACAAGCATCTCCCCTCTTCCCTTGAATGATGAGATCTGCGATAATGGGATAGACGATGATGGAGATGGCTTCATCGATTGTCTGGATGGCGATTGTATTTATAGTGGATTCTGTTCTCCCTGCGAAACAGATATTCCCACTGCGGCCTCCTTTCATACAGGATTTGATGAAACCAATGAAACGGTTCTCTCAGCTGGCGCAATTGATTCCAGTTGGACCTGGTCAACCACCCTCACGGGAACGGAGTCTTTTTCTTTTGCGGGAACCTGTAGTTGCGATCCGGCAGGAGCCTGGGTGTGCAATCCTGTATCTGGAGCTGACTGGATTGCTTCTACGCAGAATTGTTTGACCGGAGGAGTGGTGTTCTATCATCATACCTTCGAAGTGGATTCCCTATTGGTGTCCTTCTACTTCTTGAATCTGATCTTTTATGCCGATGATTTCATAGAAGAAATATATTTGAATGGACTTCCCCTCAACTTTTCTACCTCACCACCCAATTACCTTCAGGGGACAGGCGAAAATCTTACCATCAATTCTGGTTTTGTTGCGGGCGCCAATCGATTGAGTGTAGAAGTCCGAAATACAGGCGGTCCAGGAGGCTTATTACTGACCGCTGATCCCAATGTAGATTTTGATCAGGATGGTGTGAGGGATCATCAGGACCGCTGTTTGCTGTCTCCCAATGGCTTTCCGGTAGATACAGATGGTTGTACCTATTTCTTGACACAGACCGATACCATTTTGTGTAACGGGCAAACGATCAACTGGCAAAATCAGACGATATCAACAGTGGGAACTTACCTGGATACGATTCCTTCCAGTCTGGGATGCGATAGCATTCTTGAATTGAGGGTGCAGGAAACCGTATCTCTGGAGGTATTTATTGACACGACTATCTGCCAGGGAAATGAATTGTTGATTGGGGGGCGAACCTATACACAGGCCGGATCTTATGTGGATACTCTCCTGAATCCGCAGGGATGTGATTCGATTTTTCATGTAGAGCTGGAAGTCTTGCCGTTTTTCGATGTGGAGATCGATACCTCTATTGTGGTGTGCGAAGGGGTACAGGTGGCTGGTGTGGAAATTGAACAAGACACCCTCGTCATTGAACGATTGTTGGCCCATACAGGCTGCGATAGCACAGTTCGATACAATGTGACTGCTGTTCAAAAACCCAGCAATAATTTCTCCAATGTCCAGCCTTTTTGTTTGGGAGAACAGCTGCAATTGTCCGCCATCGACTTAGCCGGAGCCAGCTATGTGTGGTCTACCGGTGCAACTGATACGGATATTCAGGTTCAGTCTGGTGGCTTGTTTACCCTGGAGACTTCAGTCCAATTCTGCCGTTGGGTTGATTCTGTTGTTGTACCGGAACCCATAGATCTGATGTTTGAGTTGGGATATTCTCCCCTGATTTGTGCAGGGACCGAGGCTGGTTTTCTGGAAGTATTGGTCCAGCCAATGGGCATTCCTCCTCATAGCTGGATAGTCAATGGAGAGCTCTATGATTCACTGGATCGTCTGGATGGCATGTCTTCAGGAACCTATGAGTTGGAGGTGCAAGATGCCATTGGTTGTTCTGCGACTCAGGAGATCGTAATCGATACCATAACGAGACTTCAAGTGAACCTCCCCACTGAGGTAGAGATCGTCTTGGGGGATTCCTACGATTTGATTCTGCAAACCAATCGATCTGAAGAGGAGCTTACCCAAATCCGTTGGTTGCCAGATACATTTGTGAGCTGTCAGGATTGTTTGGACCCGGTTCTTACTCCTTTTTATTCGCTGGAGTATCAGATTCAGCTGACAGACACCTTTGGCTGCGAAGCCATGGAAGAATTGTCTCTTCGTCTGAAACGACAGGATCGGGTATTTATCCCCTCTGCCTTCTCCCCCAATAATGATGGGATCAATGATGAGTTTGTGGTGTTCCTCGGTCCAGAGGTAGGGCAGGTTACGCAATTTTTGCTCTTCAATCGTTGGGGAAAGTTGGTCTTTGACAACAGAGAATTCTCCCCAACTGCTCAGCTCCGTTGGGATGGCATCACGCAATCCGGGAAAGCTGCCCCTGAAGGAGTCTATGTGTTGTTGTTACAGTATGAATATCTGGATGGTGTCCAAAGAAGCCTAAGTCGAAGTATCAGCTTGATTCGCTGAGAGGCATATTGCTGCAAAACAGATCGCCAGACAGGAGGAAAGTGACAGGGAGATGTTTGGTCAGTTTCTCTCCCTAGCCCAATACCATATCCCAATCCTTCCACACTGGCTCATACCCTTGTGCGCGAATCATCTTGGCAATCTCGGCAGGACTTCGTTCATCGCTGATTTCAAATTGTTCCAGAGATTGAGGCTCTACAGCATAGCCGCCTGGATTGGTTTTGGACCCTGCACTGAGAGAAGTAATCCCCAAAGGGATGATATGATTTCGAAAATGTTCACTCTCTCGGGTCGAGAGGGAGAGCTCGACCTCCTCATCCAAAATCCGATACGCACAAATCAACTGCACCAAATCCCGATCTGTCATCTCGACTTTGGGTTCCAGCCCACCGGAAAAAGGACGGAGACGAGGGAAAGAAATAGAATATTTGGTTTGCCAATAGGTTCGTTCCAGATAGGAGAGGTGCAAAGCTGTAAAAAAACTGTCGGTTCGCCAATCTTCCAGCCCAAACAAGGCACCCAGGCCAATTTTGAAAACACCCGCCCTTCCCAGACGATCAGGAGTTTCCAGCCGGTAGGAGAAGCTGGATTTTCTACCTTTGGGATGATGGGTTTTGTATTCTTCTCGATGGTAGGTCTCCTGATACACAAGTACCGTATTGAGGCCATAGGGAATCAGGGTCTCATATGCTTCCTGGCTCATGGGTTGGACTTCAAGGGAGATGTGAGAGAAATGAGCCCGGATGGTTTCCAGTGCCATTTTGAAATATTCCAGCCCGACGGTTCGGTTGGCTTCCCCGGTTACCAACAAGATATGATCATAGCCCATCTCCTTGATTGCCTCAACTTCTCGAAGGATCTCCACCCGCGTCAGGGTTCGTCGCCGAATGGGATTGTCCAGACTGAATCCACAATAGGTGCAGATATTTTGGCATTCATTGGACAGATACATGGGGGCATACATCTGTATGGTCTTGCCAAATCGCTTTTGGGTCAGGCGATGACTGAGTTGAGCCATTGTCTCCAAATAAGGCGTTGCCGCGGGAGAGATCAAGGCTTTGAAATCTTCCAGATCTCGTTTGGGTCGCGCCAATGCACGCACGACATCTGCGCTGGTTTTGGCATATATACTTTCCTGGGTCTGATCCCAATCGTAGGTGTCGAAGAGTGTCTGAAAATTCGATGTCATTCTGTTTCCTTCTTATTCTGAACACATATTGGAGAAAACCTTTATTTACGAATAACTAGAGGTGCTCGTCAGCACAGATTCCAAAACAGTCTCTAAGTTTGTAAAAGATCTTTCCATTTGTTCAAATGTATTGACAATCAATTAATCCAAAAAAGAGGTCAATGGACTACTGGCCTCGGCATGTACTTTGGGTTGAGCCAGTCGAGCTTCGTATGCCATTCTTCCTGCTTCCACGCCTATTTTGAATGCTTTTGCCATGGCTACCGGATCTCCTGCTACAGCAATCGCGGTATTGACAAGGACTGCATCAGCGCCAATTTCCATCGCCTTGGCGGCATCTGAAGGACTGCCAATTCCGGCATCAATCACCACAGGCACATTGGCCTGCTCGATGATGATCTCCAGGAAGTCAATGCTTTTCAACCCCTTATTGCTGCCGATTGGAGAGCCAAGGGGCATGACCGCAGCTGTTCCAACTTCTTCCAGCCGTTTGCACAAGACCGGATCGGCATGGACATAAGGCAACACCACGAAGCCCAACTTTACCAGTTCTTCCGCCGCCTTGAGGGTCTCTATCGGATCAGGCATGAGATATTTAGGATCTGGGTGAATTTCCAGTTTCAACCAGTTGGTACCCAGTGCTTCCCGTGCCAATTGCGCCGCAAAGACGGCTTCTTTTGCATTGCGGACGCCTGAAGTATTGGGCAACAAATGGAATTGTTCATGAGACAAATGTGTGAGCATCTCGTCATCTGTCTGCTGGAGATCCACTCGTCTGAGGGCAACAGTTACCAATTCAGAGCCGGAAGCCAGCAAGGCTTCCTCCATCATTGTATTGGCGCTGAATTTTCCGGTACCAGTAAAGAGGCGAGATGAAAAGGTTTTATCGGCAATTGTGAGAGACATATCGAGTAGATTGACAGTGGACAATGTAGCGCGTTTGTTCAGGAGGCTTATTGGGTGGAAAAAGGGGAGGCGATGGCTGTAGAAATGGCTTTCTGCACAGCAGAGACCATCTCTGGCTGCCGGGTCAAATAGCCGGAAATGGCAACTCCATGAATGCCCGTTTCCATCAAAGGAGAGATGTCTGGCAGACGAATCCCGCCAATGGCAAGGATGGGGATATGGATGTCGTGCTCCTTACACGCCTGAATCAGATCTCTGTAGCCCGCCAATCCAAGGATTGGACTGAGCACATCCTTGGTTGTAGTAAAGCGAAATGGTCCCAAGCCAATATAATCCACCTTCGCTTCAGCCAATCGCACAATATCTTCCCAGCTGTTGGCTGTGCCGCCAATGATGGTGGAAGGACCGACGATCATTCTGGCCTCCTGTGGTGGCATATCCTGTTTTCCAACATGCAGACCATATGCACCTAACTGCCGGGCCATATCGACATGATCATTGATGACCAGTTGAACCCCTTTTTGTGAACAATATTCCTGAACCTCCTGGGCGATTGGGAGGACTGCTGCGGAAGATTGATGCTTGATTCTCAGTTGCACGCAGGAGGCACCTGCTTCACAGACGGCTCGAATCGCATCGAGATGTGTGTGGCCTTTGCTTGCTTGAGAGATATAATGAAGTCTTGAAATCATCGTTGATGGTAACCGAGTAATGAAGGATGACTACTAAGAAAAGAAGTGGTGTATCTTTTGGCCCGCAAACACGCCTTTTGTAGGGGAAATCCCCTTGCAAGTTGGGCTGTGATGGAAGAAGCCAGCACACATCCTGATCCATGTTTGGGGGATACTCCTTGTCCCTTCGGCCGAAAACGGAATTCCTTTTCTTTCGAAAACAAATAATCTGTCCCTGGATCAGCTGAGTTATGTCCACCTTTGAGATAAACAATGGTTGATTGACCGAGCAGTCGTGCTGCCTCTAAAGGGGGTTTTTCTGGAAATAACAACTGAATCTCCTCCCAGTTTGGGGTAATAAGATGGCATTCTCCTAACAACTCACGCCATAAGGGAGCCTGCGTGTCTGATTGGAATTCCCCCCCCGCACTTGCACGAAACACGGGATCAAGAATCACCTTTGCGCCAGCTTTTTTCCCTTTGATCCATGTGAGAATCTCTTGCAATACTTCGACATGTTCGATGATCCCTATTTTGATCCAGTTGAGGGGATATTTGTCAGCCAATATCTCCAGGTTTCGGATGATTTTGTCTGGCGATATCCATTCCACTTCATCAAATCGGGATTCATGCTGATAGGTCAGGGCACTACAGACACTCAATCCATACACCTTGTTTGCCTCCAAAGTCTTGATATCTGCAGTCAAACCCGCTCCACTGCTGGGATCATGACCAGCAATGACATAGACATATGGACGGGTATTGGGCATATTGAAGACTGTTAATTACACTGGAGGGTTGAGAAGCATGGGAAAAGAGTGAAGAATCTTGTGTACTTGCCGGAACTTTTGGACTGCGCTAGCAGGCTCTTGCCAGATGGCACCGAGCAAGGCAGCTCCATCAAATCCTCTATCTTTGACTTCTACAAGCTTATGCGCATCTATCCCTCCCAGCGCATAAATCTCAAAGGGAAATTCTTTCTGTATTCGAAACTCCTCCGTTGGGGCATATCCTTGTTTGGAGATGCTGGGAAATACGGGACTGAGGAAGACATAGCTGAGCTGCCTGAGCTCATTCAGGGTCTGCATGTCATGAACGGAGGTGCTCAGACTCATCGACTTCTTGGCGAGTCGAACTTGCCAATCTCTTTTCTCCGTATTACTCAACTGCTGACGCCTCCATTCGGGAATGTGAATGCCTCCGAGTTCCCATTCTTCTATCAACTCCCAATGCTGATGGAGGACGATTCGAGGATGGAATGTCTTCGGAAGACGCTTAAGCCATGCCTGTCCCTCTTCATAAGTAAAGGCAGGCTTCCTCAGGTGAAATCGCTGCAATCCACACTCAAACAGAGAGCAGAGGATGTCCTGCTCAGCTGTCCAATCAGTGGGAGTCGATAAGAGAATGAGTTTCATGAACTATTGCCTTGATGGGTTCTGCTTAACAGTCAGAGACACAATAGCACGGAAGATTTTTTCCTACAAATAGATTTCACTGCCTTTCTCCACAAACTCTTTGGACTTTTCTTCCATGCCTTTCTGCAGGGCTTCATCTTCTACCATACCTTGCTGGGCAGCATATTCACGTACATCCTGCGTGATCTTCATGGAGCAAAAGTGAGGGCCACACATGGAGCAAAAATGTGCAATCTTGGCCCCTTCAGCTGGGAGAGTTTCATCGTGATATTCTCGTGCAGTATCCGGGTCCAGAGCAAGATTGAATTGATCTTCCCATCTGAATTCAAATCTGGCCTTGCTCAAGGCATTATCTCGATATTGAGCACCGGGATGTCCCTTGGCAAGATCTGCAGCATGGGCAGCAATTTTGTAGGTAATGACTCCATCCTTTACATCTTGCTTATTGGGCAAGCCCAAATGCTCTTTAGGGGTGACATAGCAAAGCATGGCTGTTCCGAACCACCCAATCATTGCCGCACCGATTCCAGAAGTAATGTGGTCATATCCGGGAGCGATATCTGTGGTCAAAGGGCCGAGTGTGTAGAAAGGGGCTTCTCCACATTCTTCCAATTGCTTGTCCATATTCTCCTTGATCATGTGCATCGGGACGTGACCTGGCCCTTCTATCATGGTCTGAACATCATGCTTCCACGCAATTTGGGTGAGTTCACCCAGCGTCTCCAATTCTGCAAATTGTGCACGATCATTGGCATCTGCGAGACTGCCAGGACGCAACCCATCTCCCAGAGAGAAAGCAACATCATAGGCTTTCATGATTTCGCAGATCTCCTCAAAGTGGGTATAGAGGAAACTCTCCTTGTGATGTGCCAGACACCATTTGGCCATGATCGACCCACCACGAGAGACTATTCCTGTCACGCGATTGGCTGTCAGTGGAATATATCGCAACAATACACCGGCATGGATGGTGAAATAATCCACTCCCTGCTCTGCTTGTTCGATCAAGGTATCGCGGTACATCTCCCATGTCAAGTCCTCTGCCTTGCCATTGACCTTTTCGAGTGCTTGATAGATAGGAACAGTTCCAATGGGTACGGGAGAATTGCGAATGATCCATTCCCGGGTTTCGTGGATATTCTTTCCGGTTGACAGATCCATGATGGTATCTGCGCCCCAATGGCAAGCCCATACGGCTTTCTCGACTTCTTCTTCAATGCTTGAACTGACAGCTGAATTGCCAATGTTGGCATTGATTTTTACCAGAAAATTTCGACCAATGATCATCGGCTCACTTTCTGGATGGTTGATATTATTGGGGATGATGGCACGACCAGCGGCTACTTCTTCCCGAACAAAATCAGCGGTAATATGTCCTTTGGGTGTATTGGCTCCAAAACTATGACCGGGATGCTGTGTCCACAAACCACTGTTGTCTCGCAATTCCTGAATTCTCTGATTTTCACGAATCGCAATGAATTCCATTTCCGGGGTGATGATACCTTTTCTGGCGTAGTGAAGTTGGGTAACATTGGCTCCGGATTTGGCTCGCAAAGGTTTGCGAATATGCTCAAACCGAAGATGGTCGAGAGTGGCATCATTGAAGCGCTGTTGTCCATAGTCAGAACTGATACCAGCCAAATCTTCTACATCTCCTCGATCTCTGATCCATGATTCCCGAAGTCGAGGCAGGCCTTTCCTCACATTGATCTCTACAGATGGATCTGTATAGGGACCACTCGTATCATAGACAGTTACTGCTGGGTTGGATTCCGATTGACCTGTGAGTTTATTGATGGTATCTGTCAGAGTGATTTCCCGCATTGGCACCTCAATGTCATGGAGATGGCCCTTGACATAGATTTTTTTGGAGGCGGGAAATGGATCTCGTGTGATGACATCCTGATTGGGAATTCGGTCTACTTTTTTCATATAAATTCAGAGTTGAGAGTTCAGAGAAAGGGGCCAGAGATCAGCCTCCTTGGGTGGCTTTGATCACAAGGACTTTGTCATCATGTTTTAACCTGACAGTGGGCCAGCTTGTTTTTGGAATGACAGTTTGATTGATAGCTATGGCAATTCCTTTGGCAGGAAGATTAAGATCTTTCAACAATTGTGGAAGGGAGATCTCCGTGGCATATTGGTATGCCTGATCATTGACATGTAGTTGGACCATATGGCTCATTGTTAGGGTCTACATGCACTTTTAGAGATGCCTGAGCCAATGGAAGATTGGGTCCAACTTTTTCCTGCGGCAGCATTATCTGCATCAGGTTGTGAGGGTATAATCTCAGCCCTGCATTGTACAGAGCACCCCTAAAGTGTCTGAAGCAAAGCTAGTGAAAATAATTTGGATTTACCCAACTTCGGCCTCTTCAGCTAGTTGCTTTTCATAAATCCTGGCGTAAAATCCCTCTTGTTGAATCAATTGAGCATGGGTCCCCTGTTGGGTAATTCGGCCATGTTCAAGTACGAGAATCAAGTCCGCATCCTGTACACAAGACAATCGATGCGCCACCATGATGACAGCGGTCTCGGGATAGGTCTTGCGGTACTCCCGCAAAGCGCGAAGCATGGTCTCTTCGGTAGAGGTATCGACTGCCGAAAGGACATCATCGAGAATGAGCAATTTGGGTTTTCGTACCCAGGCTCTCGCAACCGAGATACGTTGTTTTTGCCCACCGGATAGGGTTACGCCACGCTCTCCTACCATCGTTTGATAGCCTTCCGGGAAGGTCGCTATATTGTCATGGATGGCGGACCATCTGGCTGCTTCTTCAATGTCCTCCTGACTTGCCCCAAAGTGTCCAAAGGAGATGTTGTCAGCAATGGTGTCCGAAAAGAGGAATACATCCTGAGGAGCATAGCCAATGGCTCCTCGCAAGCTGTCCCGATCATATTCGGCTACCGATCTCCCATCAAGGTGGATATCTCCATATTCCAGCTCAAATAGTCTGGGAATCAGTGCGCAAAGTGTTGATTTGCCCGATCCTGTTGGCCCTACTATTCCTAGTTTTTGGCCAGGTTTTAAGGCAAAACTGGCATCCTTAACAGCTTCGATTCCCGTGTCCGAATAGGTGAAAGAGACGTCCTTAAACTCCAGGCTAGCCGTTTCCACTTGATGGTCAGAAGATTTGAATATGATCTCAGATCTTTCCGCCAACAACTCATTTAATCGTTTTTGGCTGGCAGCAGCTCGTTGGATCATGGTTGTTACCCAACCAATGGCCACAATCGGCCAGGTAAGCAGATTGATATAGATGAGGAATTCTGCAATGTTGCCAATGGTCAAGCTGCCTGCAATCACCTGTTCTCCGCCAATCCAGACAGTCAGAATCACACTCATGCCAATCAACACCACAATCAGGGGATAAAAGAAGGCATCTACCCGGGCCAGATGTAGCGACTTTTCTTTGTATACATCAGATTCTTCTCCAAACTTCCGTGCAGAGGCGCGTTCCTTCACATAGGCCTTGATGACACGAATTCCACTGAAAATTTCCTGGGTATAAGTTGTCAGAAGAGACAGTTGCTCTTGAATCCGTTCACTCCTTCTCTGGATAATGGACTCTACATAATAGATCAGATAACTCAAAAATGGAAGTGGCAAGAGTGCATAAAATGTCAACACAGGATTGACCATGATCATGGTAGAGACTATCACCACAAAGAGGGTAACTGTGTTGAGAGTATACATGATCCCAGGCCCGAGATACATGCGAACTCTTCCTACGTCTTCACTAATCCTTGCCATCAGATCTCCAGTTCTGTTTCTTCGATAATAGGACAAAGACAATTGCTGAAAATGGTCATATAGATCATTTCTGAGATCGTATTCGATCAGGCGAGACATGACTATCAAGGTCTGGCGGGTAAAAAATAAAAAAATCCCCCTTCCCACAGCCATCAATACGACCAGGACCCCAAACAGCAACAAACTCTCCACAAGTACCACTTTCAGGGCTGATTCCATACGAAAGCCTTCAAAGAGCTGATAAAAGCCCAAAACATCCCCAACCATATTGATCGCCCCTCGGATAATTTGAGCGGGATAAATAGTGAAGATATTAGAAATCACGACAAAAAGAATCCCCAACAACAGGTGTTTTTTATATCTCCAGATGTAGGGATTGAGCGCAGATAAGACTTTCATTCAGTCTGATTTTGAGACAAAGATACACATTGAGATATGGAGAATCCACTTTTGGGACATTCGTGATAAGACGGAAAACTAATTTATTCCATTCTTATAAATGTATGATTGGGAAAGTTTCTTTTTTGAAAAAGATGTGGAAAAAACAAAAATTGAGATGAAAAGTTTTTGCAACCAAACAATGCTGCTTGTCTGACCAATCCGATTGGTCGTGAATAATTCAATATTCCTATGAATCGATATTTTCGACATTTACCCATTTTTTTCGGCACCTTATTGTCAATTACCGCTTTTGCTTCCCCTCAACATTCTGCCGACCTTGCCGAACTCCAATTCTTTCAGGGCACCCTCTCACAACTGAAAACAAAGGCTCAGATTGAGAACAAGCCCTATCTAATCTATTTTTATACAGATTGGTGTGAACCATGCCAGGATTTGCAAGAGGAAACTCTGGGAAATATGCGTGTGAGTCAGTACCTCAACGATCACTATCTGACATTCCGAATCGATGCTGAAATTCTCAAACGTGGAGAAGAAGCATTGGCAGATGAATTTGAGGTAGATCTGTTTCCCACCGTTTTGATCTTTGGAGAGGCAGGCAATCTGATCCATCAGTTTTCAGGCTTCAAAGATCCTGGAGAGTTATTGGGAGAACTCAAAACCTTCTATTTTGAGAATTCAGCTACCCCATTGCAAGCATTAGATCCAGAAACAGAAGAAACGTATCCTGACAGGATGGAGCGAGACGAAACCTTTGTCAAACATTCGTCAGGAAAAGCAACAGATGCTTATTCCAGAAGTCTGGAGGAGCCTGAGTGGAAGAAGAAATCTCCTTCCTCTCACAAGATTCCCCGGGGAGATGGTTTGTTCAAAATGAACATCATGCGACACAATTCTGATGGTTTTGCGGTACAGGTGGGGGTCTTTAAGGAGTATCAGAATGCAATCTTCAAAATGGAGCAGTGTAAAAGCTATTTTGATCAGCAAATGCTGTTGAATGTGAATTCTCTTCAGAAGGAACCTGTATTCAAAGTGATGTATGGACCATTTTCCAGCATGATTGAAGCCAAGGCATTCATGAGAGAATACAAACAGGCTTCACAACAAGCGGCAGTGTTGGTAGATCTGTCCTGGTTTAAGAAGCCGATTGACTAAGAAATTATCTACCCCAAACTCGAACATCCATTCACGATTGTATGTTGCGGTTATGTGGAGAAAGATTCTCCGCAGCCGCAACTGCTTTTTGCATTGGGGTTGTTGAACATAAATCCCCGGTCATTAAGTCCTCGCTGGTAATCCACCTCCATACCAGCTACATACAAAGCATGGCGTGGATCTAGCACAATCGGGACGCCCTCCACCTCAAATTCCTGATCCATCTCTCCCCTGTCATCAAATTCCAATATATAGGACAAACCAGAACATCCGCCCCCTTTCACCCCTACCCGCAATACTTTATCGGTCGAAACAGCATCGCGATCTCTGATGGCTTTGAGCTCCTGGATAGCACTTTCTGTAAAACTGATGGGCAATGATTGTATCTCAGTCATAATGATCTTTCTTTTGATACATAGTACCGAAATGAGTGGAAAAAGTTCTGCAAATGAGTTCCCAGAAGAATGAATAGATGTTGGCCTGTCTGATTCTCATGTGCTTCCTCCATCTTCTCTCGCTACTCTCAACTATTCGCAGTAAATTTACACAATTGCTTGAATAGTTTCTTCATCTTCCTTTACTATGGCTGAACACTTACCTGATTGGCAACATGAATTTTCACTCCCTTCTCTGGAAGAATGGAAAGCTCAACTCGTCAAAACTCTGAAAGGACGAACCGCAGAGGAACTCCACTGGCTTCCTGAACCTGGCATCAATGTAGCAGCCTATTATTCCACAAGCAAGGAAGAGGTCCCCGAGGGGTGGGAGAATTCGCGGCCTGGTAGCTTCCCTTTTCTACGCGGGAGTGGACTGGCACGTCCGGGAGATGGTTGGCAACTCATTCAGGAAATCAATCTCAACGAAGCCAGTGCCAAAAGAAGAATAAAAGAAGCCAGACAAGCAGGAATACAGGCATTCAGATTGGTTGGAAAAACGGCTTCGGTAGATATCTGGAATCAACTCCACATGGAGCAGATAGCGATCCATCTGGCGGTGGATGCTGCACCGATCCTGAGTACAACAGATCTCAAAATGGCGCTCTCCTTACAGAAGGCCAAACCAGACATTCTGACAGGGAGTCTTCAGTATGATCCGATTTCAGATGCGGCTGCAAAGGGGAAGGTGATTGGAGATGCTGCATGGATCGCCTGTGAGGGAGGCATAAGCCATATGGCTGATAGTCCGCATTTTCGGACATTGGGAGTGGATCTTTCCTATGTCAGAGAACTCGGAGGCGCTACCAGTCATGAATTGGCTTTTGCTTTGGGTACAATCGTTGAGTATCTGGATCATCTGAGCCGCATGGGCCATGAGATCGAAGAGCTTCTGGCTAACCTATCTGTGACATTCTCTACCAGCAATCGATTTTTTCTGGAGCTGGCGAAATTCAGGGCTTTCAGGCTCTTGTATGCCAATATGGTGTCTGCCTATCAGGTGGACAATTCTGCGCTCCACCCCCCCTTCTTAATGGCACGCAGTACTGGAAGAGAGACAGCGGAGGACATGCCCAATCACCTGATCCAACTGACAACACAAAGCATCTCTGCTATTCTGGGGGGAGTGGATGGCATGCTTGCTGAGGCGGGAGAGCATGAGGATGCTGCCAGATGGGCACGCAATATTCAGCATCTCCTTCGTCATGAATCCCACCTTCATTTGGTGCAGGACCCTGCAGGCGGAGCGCATTATATGGAGATTCTGACACATCAGCTCGCCAGTGAGGCCTGGGAATTATTCCAAAAAATGGAGGCTACGGGAGGCTTTCTGGCCAATATCCGCAATGGAAGAGTTCCAGGTCTGATGGAAGCCTTCCGAAGATTAGAGGAGGAAAGGTCGGCTAAGGCTTGACGCCTTTCTGTTGCAAGTACAGGTGAATGTTCAGCAATCCATTGACATTCCGGATCAGATGAAGACCTTGCATCAAAGGCACAACCTCTGTGATGATTCGTTCATGCTCTGAAATCAAGCCCTGTTGCTGATTGTGATAACTAAAGATTTTCTCTCGACTCATTTCCAGTTCGCAGTAATAAAAAAACATGGCCTCATCTGAAGTCCCTGTGCTGACATAATGGGGCTCTTCATTGAGTAGAATGACTTGGGAAGGATGCACGACTAACCCTGTTTCTTCCGCAGTTTCTTTGACGGCAACCGTGTGAGGATCATCATCTCCATCGACCATACCTGCGACCGTTTCATATACAAAGTCCCCATTGCAGATTCGCCTTTGGCGAACCAATAGGGCATATTTTTCGCCGGTCTTCTCATCTATCAGACACACCAATACCGAGACAATCAAGCCTTTGATGAAGCATACTGGGGGAATTTTATCGCCTTCGGGAGTAGTTGCATCCAACAATACCAGGCCAAACAACAAATCACCATCCGACTTATAGCGGGTGAAGACTTCCTCAATTTTGTTGATCTCCAGACCATGTCGAAGGAGATTTTGTCGCCAGAGTTGGAACTTGGGAGAAGAAGAGAGAGACATATAGGAGAATAATTTGTGTATAAAAAACGCAAATTAAGTTATTTTCTCTTTCGAACCAACCGTTTCATCAAAGCTTTTGTGATTTCGAGGAATTCAGCTTCTGTGATCATCCCGATCAATTTGCCTTTGTTGAGGACAGGGAGACAGCCGATGCCCTTGGCAGTCATGACTTCCATTGCTTTATGGATGGTGTCTTCTGGTCCAATCGTAACTGGATCTTTGCGCATGATGCTACCGACTGAGAGTGGTTGGGCATCTTCGGGCCGGTTCTTGCGTTGGGAATACTCTCGAAGCAACATGCGAGCTGTTATAAGGCCAATCAGTTGTCCTTTGTCATCCTCTACGGCTACATGCCTGATTTTTCGCCAATCCATCAAACTGGCAGGCAAGTCAAGGATGTCATTTTCATGAACGGTAATGAGGTCAGTATTCATGAATTCTTCAACCAGCATGGCGGAAGGTTCATATTCTACGATGTCAAGAGAAGCAAGTTCCCATTCGTGAATCGGTTTGCCTTCATGTTGCTGTTTATTCATGGAGGCAGTAATGGCAGAGATAATTTCATCTCTGGGGATACCGGTTTTGGCAATGCGAGAGAAGCTGTTCAACATCCATGCAGATCCTGTTTTGCCGGATTTGGTTCTGGCCTCAATGATGCCCAAATAGGTATCGATATCTTCTTTGACTACCCCTGTTTTTTCTAGGCCATGTCGAGCCATTGGGAGCAACTCTTCCATGATCAGTTGGGCAGGAGCGACTTTCTTGTCATTGATCCATGTAAATTGTGTATCCATCCCAAATCGTGCTGCTGCAAAGAAGTTGGCTTTGGCACAGGAAAAATCCATCACTTTGGTGATGTCGGGATGGGAATCTTCCATTCCATTCATCATGCCCAGCCAGAATGCCGCATTGGCCATGGCATCTGGCAGACTTGGCCCAGAAGGAAAGATTCTGTTCTCTATGCGCAGATGTGGTTTACCGTTGGGAGAAATGCCATAACATGGTCGATTCCACCGATAGACAGTAGAGTTATGAATATTCAAGGCCCGCAACTTAGGGGTCACGCCCTTGTTCATTTTCTCAAATACATCTTCATCCACTTCTGTTGTCAGGAGAACTTTGAAGCGGGCAATGTCTTCTTTGTATATTTCAAGAATAGAAGATCGGAGCCAATCTTTCCCAAAAGTTACGCGAGGGCTTCTGTCTCTGAAATGATCGGTAAAGGTTCGAATATCAATGGATTGTTGAAATAAGGCAATGCGTGTTTCTTGCCATAAACGTCGGCCAAATAGCAAGGGAGAATTAACAGAAATGGCCATGGCAGGTCCTGCAAGGGCTTGCGCATAATTGTATTTCTGGACAAAATCATCTGGTGTCACCTGCAAATGCACCTGAAAACTCGTGTTACATGCCTCCAACATGGCGGTATCCTGCTGGAGATTTAATTCGTCTATGCCACTGATTCTCAGCTCAAAAGCTTCCCCCCTTAATTCTTTCAAGCCATCCATAAGGGCACGGTAGCGATCCAGTGGGGTGATATTGGAAATTTCCACATCGACTTTTCGGATCGTTGGTGCAATCCCGGAGAGCAAAATGGTTGCGCCCAGTGGCCGAATCTTTTCCTGAGCTGCATCCAGGGTTTTCTTGAGATCTGCATGCATGAGAGAGATCGAACTTCCAGAGAATGGCAAAGGATCCAGATTCGCTTCCAGATTAAAGTTTGCCAATTCAGACGTGAAGGCCTCATTATCAATGGTCTTGAGCGCTTCCAGATTGATATGGAGAGGCTTCAGGTATCGGTCAATGAGGCACATTTCCTGTTCTGCGCCGATTCTGATGGTATCTGTTTCAAACCATTTTTCTCGTAACATTCGTTCAAGCGCCTGCATATCTTTGAGCAGGTAGCGCATGAACTGCTGTTGATCTTGCTGATTTTTGACAGATTTTACATTCAAATCTCCCATGGTGCATGTATTGTTAGATAGGGGTTTCTCATTTCAAGATACCCAAATATTCCATACACACAAGTATTTGAACAGAACTTCATGATGAGTACATTTGGAATAGAATCATGCACATGTCTGAACAAGCTTCTGAACACTTATTTGATCTACAAGCCCCCTTTGAGCCTTCAGGCGATCAACCCGAAGCTATCAAACAATTGTTGGAGGGAATAGAATCGGGAGAGCCACATCAGGTGCTATTGGGGGTAACGGGTTCTGGCAAGACCTATACCATTGCCAATCTGATTGCTACCCTCAATCGTCCAACACTGATTATCAGTCATAATAAAACACTGGCTGCACAATTATATGGGGAATTCAAGGAGTTCTTTCCCAATAATCTGGTAGAGTATTTCATTTCCTATTATGACTACTATCAGCCAGAAGCATTTGTCCCCAGTACCAATACCTATATCGAGAAAGACCTGTCGATCAATCAGGATATTGAGAAGCTGCGCCTGAAAGCAACAACCTCTCTTTGCATGAACCGGCGAGATGTGATCGTCGTGGCCTCTGTGTCCTGCATTTATGGGATTGGTCGGCCAGAAGATTTTGAAGCCAATATCTATTATGGACATGTTGGGCAGACCATCACCCAAAACCAGCTATTGGATCGTCTGGTCAAATTGTTTTATAGCCGAACCCAGACCAATCTGGAACCCGGCAACTTTCGGGTGAAAGGAGATACGGTTGACATCTATCCGGCTTATGATGATTTTGGGATTCGTTTTGTCTTTTTTGATGCTGAAATCGAAAAGATCGAACGCTTCCATCTGGATACTGGCAGGCGAATGGAGTCATTGCGAGACTATACCCTGTATCCAGCCAATCTCTTTGTTACGCGTCGCGAAGCCCTGAACCAGTCCATTGAGGAGATTCAGGATGATCTCATGAAACAGGTCAAATATTTCGAAGCACAAGGCATGTTTCTGGAAGCCAACCGTCTGAAAGAACGTACCGAATATGACCTGGAAATGATGCGTGAATTGGGATATTGTTCCGGGATTGAGAATTATAGTCGATATCTGGCAAGAAGAGAAGTGGGAAGTCGCCCATACTGCCTGATTGACTATTTTCCGGAGGATTTTCTGCTGATCATTGATGAGAGTCATGTGACCATGCCCCAAATCAGGGCCATGTATCACGGGGACCGTTCCCGAAAGTTTACGTTGGTAGAGCATGGGTTCCGCCTCCCCTCAGCCCTGGACAATC
This sequence comes from Bacteroidota bacterium, assembly GCA_039029315.1. Lineage (GTDB taxonomy): Bacteria > Bacteroidota > Bacteroidia > J057 > J057 > JBCCCJ01. The sequence continues at coordinate 77,880 of JBCCGK010000001.1, forward strand.
GGCCTCAGAAATTTGAGGAATTCAATTCGTTGGTGCATCAGGCAGTGTATATGAGTGCCACTCCTTCAGACTATGAACTGGAGTTGTCGGGAGGAGTCGTGGTAGAACAAATTGTTCGGCCTACAGGACTGCTTGATCCACCTGTAGAGGTCAGGCCATGTGTCAATCAGGTCGATGATTTGTTGGAAGAAGTGGATGAGGAAGTCAAGAAAGGCAATCGGGTATTGGTAACCACCCTGACCAAGCGCATGTCGGAGGAACTGACTCGATATCTCACAGACCTTGACATCAAGGCGAGATACATCCATTCGGATATCGACTCCCTGGAACGTGTGGATATTCTCCGAAATCTTCGGGAGGGCAGATTTGATGTATTGGTGGGGGTGAACCTCTTGCGGGAAGGGCTGGATTTGCCTGAGGTATCTCTGGTAGCTATTCTGGATGCTGACAAGGAAGGCTTCTTGCGTTCCTCCCAATCCTTGATCCAGACAGCAGGTCGAGCCGCCCGACATGAGAAAGGCCGTGTCATTCTCTATGGAGACAAAATAACCAAGTCCATGGAGCTTCTGCTCAAAGAAACGGAGTACCGCCGGAAGAAGCAGATCGAATACAATGAAAAACACGGGATTGTCCCCAAATCTGTAAAACGGATTCGCAAAGATATTTTTCAGGATGCGTTGGGAGATCGCTCCAAGACTTATGAAGATTTTGAAGAACAAGTCAATATGGCGGCAGAGCAAGTAGCAGAATATCTGTCTACCGATGACCTGAAGAAAAAAGTTGCCACCATCCGTAAAGACATGGAGGCTGCTGCCAAAGAACTCAATTTCATTGAAGCTGCACGACTTCGGGATGAGATGTATGCCTATCAGGTGCTTCTTGGGGAACGAAAATCACAAGGCTAGTGAGAACAATAGACCCCAAAGTCGGATTCGTTCTGGATGAGGAAGTGCCTGGCATGACAAAATGGAGTGGAGACACATACGGTCCTGTCATACAGAAAACATTGACAGGAGGGTATACCTTCCATTTAAATCTTTCGCAAAATGTACGAAATGTGTACATTTTAGCGTTCTAATGACACATGTCCTAGCAAACGATTTGATTTTAACCCAGCTTTCTTGTTGCCTAATTGTATGCGTCGAACCCTATTCCTGTTGTTGGGGAGCCTGCTCCTCTGTCTAAGGCTGTCTGCACAATCTCTTGACCTCGCATTCTTCCATGTCGATACTGTCGGCCGATCCAATGATTGCGCACTTCCAATGATTTATTTTGAGGAAGATCGTTCAGAGATCGTTGAAGAATACAATGAAGACATCGCTTACCTTGCCAAAATGCTGCATCTCTATCCTGAGATGAAACTACGTATCCGCACAGATGGCATGTATAAGCGATTTGACAACCGACAGCGTCGGCTCAACAAGCGTCGGGTCAACAAAATGGGACGAACTCTCAAGAAAGAATACGGTGTCCCCAAATCCCGCCTCATCAAAATTTATCATCAACCCTGGGTCTACCGATCTGCTCGAAGTCCTGAGCCACCACCTCTGGTGTATCGTCGTGTGATTTGTGAGTGCTTGTGGCGTTAGCCGTTTTTCTCCATTCCCTCAAATATTCAAGCCGAGCAGGCTAGCCATTCTTGATAATGTGTCTGGTCGCTTCATCTCATGATCGTACTGCCTCTCTTTGTTCCTGTTTTGCTTTTCTGTTTTTGATCAGAAAAAGCACAAGCCCAAGCAGGATGATCACAAAAGTGCTCAGAATCAAAGACCATTTCATCAAGGAAAAAGTAGCCGCCAACTGGGCTAGATGGTTTGGTTGTTCAGGAAAGGCATTGAGCAATGAGACAATCGAAAGATTTTCGGCAAGATCTGATACCGTAGTTGCAAGCGGAACGAGGAGCAACCACTTTGTCCAGGATTGAGCCGGAAAAGCTCGCTGAAAGAAAAAAGCAATGAGTAATGCATAGGCAAATCCGTAGATCAATGGATAGATCACATCTGCAGTAAGTTCGATGGTTTTGTAAAGCTGTCTTCCTGCTTCTCCATAGGCTTCGATCTTCTCATGGGCAAATTCTACCGAGTAGGTTGGAATCTCCAGGTCCAGGGGTTTGGCATGTTCTGTAACCTCTGCCATTTTTCCTCCCATGATCGGCATAATGACAAACATCAGAATGAGGTCTAGTCCGAGGAATATCAGGACATGCTTTTTGGTGGCGAATCGTTGAATCTGTGTTAACATAATGGGTGTGATTGGAGATGAAGTATTGCTGTGTAGACACACGCTATTTAATCAAACGTTTACAAGTAGCAGTTTCCACTTTTATTGGGGAAGAATTACCCCGGAATTGTTCGGTAGTAGGGGCGTGCCCTCCTGCAAAATATTCCCAGTCCTCGGATTTTTTGCTAGATTGTCATTACAAATCCATACGCTATGTCCCAACGCCCCGTCATTTTTCTGGCCTTCGCCAACGATCATCAGGACTATCTTTACAAACTAACCGAAGAGCAGGATGCCATCCGTACTGTACTGGACAAAGCCGTAGAACAAGGGCTATGCGAAGTTCACTATGAAACCGACACTGATCTGAACAAAATCTGGAAGGTCTTTGATCGCTACAAGGATAGAATTTCGATTTTTCACTACGGAGGTCATGCAGAGGATTATTCGCTCCTGTTGAAAAAAGCCAGTGGCGAGCGACAAATCGGCCACGCAGAAGGACTCGTCTCTTTCCTGGGCCAGCAAAAAGGTCTCAAGCTTGTCTTCATTAATGGCTGCTGCTCAAAACGACAAGCAGAAGAACTGAGAGACAAAGGGGTACCTGCTGTCATCGGTACGGCCCGTCCGGTAGATGACAGCATGGCTACAGAGTTGTCGGGCAAGTTGTACGAAAGTCTGGCAGAAGGCCGCTCTCTGGAACAAGCCTGGTTGGGCGCGCGCAATTATGTACATGCACAAAGAGGCAATTCTGGCTACAATAGCCGCCAATCTGTCTTTGTTCGGGAAAAAAAGGCGGAGATTTCCGACTTTCCCTGGGATCTGTATTTGCGTCCAGGTGCCGAACATGTGAAAACCTGGAATCTTGCCAGGGAAGCACGCAATCCTCTATTCAATCTACCTTTGCCAGAGTCCTACTTCCTGCGGCTTCGAAACAGTCCATTTGTAGGGCTGCACTTCTTTCAGGAAGAAGACAGTGCACTCTTTTTTGGTCGTGGTGCACAGATTCGGGAACTATACAATCATCTCAAGGGAATTCATCCGATCATTTTGTTGTATGGCAGATCTGGGGTAGGGAAAAGTTCCATGTTGGATGCCGGTTTGTTGCCTCGCACTAAGGGAGAATACCAATCTGTCTATGCCCGCCGAATTCAGGAAAAAGGACTCCTGGGAACCCTTGAATTGGCGTTGGATAAAGTGCTGAATGAAGGAGAAACTTCACCGACGAATTCTCCTATTCAAGAAGATAGCCTGCTAGCTGACTCGAAGGAGCAGGACAATCGTATGGCAGAACTTCAACAATTGCTTCAAGCTGCTGCTGAAAAAAGTGAAGATCTGGATATACAACAGGACATTGAACGGATGCTGAACCGCCTTCATTTGTCCACCCAAACAACTCAGACCTCAACGCAGGATACTCAACCTCAGCTAGCTACGATTCTCCTGACCAGTATGCTTAAACGCTGGCAAGCTGTCGAGCAACAAGCCGGGAAAGCATTGGTGATTATCCTTGATCAGGTAGAGGAAACCTTTACACGCCCAATGCCGACAAGTGGCACTGCAATAGAAGATGAATTGATCCTTTTCCTGACGGCCATTCTTCCTCTGTTCAAAGGCGAAAATACTGGCATCAAGGGAAAACTCATTCTTAGCTATCGCAAAGAATATCACCCTGAGATTCGGGATGCTTTTCGGAATCTATCTTTGCCATATGCAGAGTTGTTCCTCAAACGTCTGGGCCGGAAAGGGATCATAGAAGCGATTCGTGGGGTAAATCAACATGCCATTACCCGCAAGAAATATCAGCTTCAGATTGAAGACAATCTTCCTGAAGTCATAGCCGATGATTTGATGGAGGACAAAGAATCTCCCATTGCGCCGGTATTGCAAATTATCCTGGAGAAGCTATGGAAAACGGCTTCGAATGACAAGGATGTTTTTGTTCCATTTACGACACAAGCCTATCAGGAACTCAGGAAGGAAGGCACGACCATGGATGAGTTTTTTCAGCAACAAATGGACAAACTCAAAGACAAACGACCTGAGGATGTGGCTTCAGGCTTGGCCCTGGATGTTCTTCATAAACATACGACCAATCTGGGAACAGCAGGGAGTCGTCAACGGTCGGAGCTTCTTGACCAGTATGAACTGGATCGACAGACATTGACAGAGCTGATCCAGGAATTGGAAGATCTGTCTCTTCTTGTCCGCATTGATCAGCGCGAATATCAGCAAGGCGATCAGGCTGATAGCAATTATACCACCATCCTTGCCCATGACACCCTTGCACCGATTGTCATTCGGGCCTACAATATCTCTGATGCGCCGGGACAGCGGGCTGCCCGTATCCTCAACAATAAGCTGGCGGATATTGGCTATCGCATGTCGGAATCCTATGTCGAGCGTTTACTGGCAGCAAAAGAACTTCAGAATACTGCCTCAACAGGAGGAAATACGGACAAGTCCAAAGAGGAACTGGAACAGGAGTACATTGGAGCTGCCAATTTTCTGGCGATGGTACGACCGTTTTTGCCAGATGATCCGAAAGGAGAGTTGGAGCAGGACATCCTGGCTACGGCTCATGTGAATCTCAGGCCCGGTTCGGAGGAGGTCTTTTTGGCTGAGTCTGATCTGGCTGTGGTAGAGAAAGGCGCAGGATTAGAAACAGGAAGTCAAGCTGGCATGCCCAAACTCTCTTCTGCTGGCCAATCTATGCTTAAGCTTAGCTGGCAAAAACGAGCAGAGCGAATCGCCAGGGAACAGGCCATTAGAAGAAGACAACGGGCATTCACAGCAGCCATTTCGGTAGCTCTGCTCATCGCTACGGGTTTGGGAATCTGGGCCTGGCGATCCAAAATTCAGGCTGACCAAAAAACAAAAGAAGCCATCTGTGCGGCTCTGACAGCCAAATCCCGGCAGATTTATGAGCAAGATCCAACCATCGCGATCAATCTGGTGATGGCTGCCCATGCACAATTCCCATCTCAAGAAACCCAATCTGCCATCCACGATCTCAGTGAGGATGCTATGCGCAAGTATTATCTGCGGAGTTATTCTTTCGGAGATAGCAGTGAAGCTGTTCCCAAGGCTTTCTCTGCTGATGGGAAGTATATTCTTACTACCCAAGATACAACGGCCAAACTCTGGGACCTCAGCGGTCGGGAGATCCAGACTTTCGTAGGCCACAGAGCTTCCATTTTGTCTGCTGCCTTTTCACCAGATGGAGGGCATATTCTCACAGGAAGCATGGACACAACCGCTAGGCTCTGGGATCTCAATGGACGGGAGATTCAGACTTTTGCAGGCCATAGTGGCTCCATTTCATCTGTTGCCTTTTCCCCTAATGGGAAGTACATTCTCACAGGAAGTGAGGATCGAATGGTCAAACTCTGGGATCTCAGAGGGAAGGAGATCCAGACTTTTGAAGGTCATTATAGACCCGTTTTGTATGTGAGCTTTTCCCCTGATGGAAAAGATATTCTTACTGGGGGCAAACTATTCAAGCTTTGGGACCTCAGTGGGAAGGAGATCCAGACCTTAAATATTAGGGGGAATGTTTCGGCTATTGCCTTTTCTCCTGATGGGAAACATATTTTTGTAGGAAGCGGAGAAAAAACAGCTAAACTCTACGACCTCATTGGCAATGAGATTCAGACCTTTGTAGGTCATTCAAAAAGGATTCTCTCTGTTGCTTTTTCGCCTGATGGAAACCACATTCTTACAGGAAGCGAGGATCGGATGGTAAAACTCTGGGATCTCGGTGGAAATGAGGTCCAGACCTTCGCAGGTCATACAGAATTGGTGGGATCGGTCGCTTTTTCCTCTGATGGGCAGCACATCCTCACAGGAAGCGAGGATCAGACGGTCAAACTCTGGGATCTCGACAGACAGGAGATTCAGACTTTTGCAGGCCATACGTCCCTTGTTCCCTCTGTTGCCTTTTCCCCTGATGGACAGCAGGTCATCACAGGAAGTTGGGATCATACGGCCAAGCTCTGGGACCTCAGTGGGCAAGAGATTCAGACCTTTGCAGGTCATACAGATATTGTTAGCTCTGTTGCCTTTTCCCCTGATGGGCAGCACATCCTTACAGGAAGTCAGGATCGGACGGCCAGACTCTGGGATCTCGGCGGGCAAGAGATTCAGACCTTTGTAGGCGATTCAAGTGAGGTTTATTCTGTTGCCTTTTCCCCTGATGGGCAGCGCATCCTCACAGGAAGAGGGGATCATACGGCCAAGCTTTGGGATCTTAACGGGCAGGAGATCCAGACCTTTGCAGGTCATAGTAGATTCGTTCTCTCTGTTGCCTTTTCCTCTGATGGGCAGCGCATCCTCACAGGAAGCGGAGATAATACGGCCAAGCTTTGGGATCTTAACGGGCAGGAGATCCAGACCTTCATAGGGCATAATAGATTCGTTAGGTCTGTTGCCTTTTCCCCTGACGGGCAGCTCATCCTCACGGGAAGCGAGGATGAAACGGCTAAGCTCTGGGATCTCGGCGGGCGGGAGATCCAGACCTTTGCAGGCCATTCAATGGCAGTTCTTTCTGTTGCCTTTTCCCCTGATGGGCAGCAAATCCTCACGGGAAGCTGGGATCAGAGGACCAAACTCTGGGATCTCAACGGTCAGGAGATCCAAAGCTTTGCAGACCTCAGCTTGGTTCGGTCCGTTGCCTTTTCTCCTGATGGGCAGCGCATTCTCACAGGGGGGGATGATGAAACGGCCAAACTCTGGGAGACCATCTATCAACAATGGGAGCAGGGAAAGATTTACAAATTGTCTGAGGAGGAGCAGGTGGCCTATGGGATTGATTGGGCGTATTGAATCCCTTCGCTGCGATTCACAACTGCCCTCGAGTGGGGAGTGCGCTCTGTGCCAGTCATCTGTGATGAGTGGTAGACACAGATTGCGATCTGTGTCTACAAAGCCTGATTCTATCAGGATCATTCACAGCAAATCGTCTCTATCATTGATCTAGGCAGCATTTCCTCCGTCCAACAACATAGTCCCAATCCTCGGATTTTTTGCTAGATTGTCTCAGCAAGATTCGGAAGAATCCGCCTACTCTCCTGATGGTCCCAGATATAATTATTCGGTAGTGGGGCACATGTAATGCTAATCTTCCGTCAGAATATTTGTAGAGATGATCGGCAGACCATCTCAATTATTCACCTATCAAAGATAGAATGGCCTCCTCTTCGATAACATCCCACAAGCAATGGTCTGCCGATCATTGCTACGTGCCTATGATATTGATTGGGACTATTGAGAGTTGCCTTGCTTCCATTCTCCCAATCTGATCTCTTCCGGGAGATCTGTTTTGCTCTCAAACATCAGTTGATAGCCATCCGGGTCTGTGAGATTCACTACCCACATCCCATTGCCAACAAAAGGTTCTGAGACTTCTATCCCCCGATCAAGGAATTGCTCATATAAGTTCAGCGCATCTTCACAGAGAAAAACAATTGTAATTCCCACTCCTAGCTTGCCATCAGGAAGATTGTTGTGATGACCTTCTGTCCAAAATTCCTGGAGCATGATCGCGACGTCATCCAGTTCCAGCTGACACCATCGAATCTTACCTTCATCCACCCAGGACTCGGCTTTCTGAAAGCCCAACCCTTCTGTATAGTATCGCAGGGATCGCTCAATGTTCCGAACCCAGAAGAAGGGAAGGCATTGTTTGACATTTGCTTTCGTGGGGGGATTTTCCTTCATTGTTACATAGATAAATAAACCCTATGCGAATCGAGATGTGCAAACTGAATCTTATTCGTCCGATAGACAGGTTATTTGTAGGTATGAGGTATATGGAATAAGGCTAGATGGTCAAGGCGCGGGTTCAACATCAAGCCCTATACCCTTATTTCCGTATACCTATGACCCCTTTTTGCGAGCAGATTGTCCCTCATTTCCTACAATCCAACCTGATTCACATTCAATATAACAATATGAAACAACTCATTTCTTTGATCCTCGTGCTGGCAGGTCTCGGCCTCGGCTACCTGGGCTATACCAAGATGCAAGACAGCAGCAATTCACTCAAAATCGCTGGGATCGAACTCAAGGCGCAGGATTCTGCTGCCAAAAATGAATCATATCTGATGCTGGGTGGCGGAGCATTGTGTTTGATTTTGGGTGTGGTGGCTTTGACAAAGGGAAAGAAATGAGAGAAGATCTGATGGAGGGAGAACTCAGCCCGATAGAATCTTTCCATCAAGGGGCTGTCTGTCAGTCGGACAATGGATCTGTCATTGCCTGAATCATTTGTCTGGCAAGCTGAGGTCTGGAGAAGGCCGAGACGGCTAACTGGCGGCCATTCTTACCAAACACCAATCGCAACTCTGGGGCCTGTGCCAATCGAAGGATATTCATGGCGAATGCGTGGTCATCTCCCTGATCTGAGGACAAGCCACATGTGTGCCTTTGAAGATATTGGGCCTGCCATCCGCGATAGTTGATCACCACAGGAAGCCCACTGGAGAGATAATCAAAAAATTTTGTTGCACCATTGGCCTCCAGGACTGGAAAAGGGGCAAAACAGATGATTCCGATATCCGCCGATTGCAGGAGTTGGGTTGCTTCTTCCCGACTGACCCTGGGCAGGATTGTTAAGGATTGCAAGCTTAGTTCCTGTGCCTTTTGTCGAATGCGTTCAGCATCATTGCCATCTCCGAGGATGGTGAAGTGAATCGAAGGCCTGTCTGGCTGTTGCTCAATGTGATGGATGGCAAGTAGAAATTGACTCAGGTCATTGGCCTTACCAATGGTCCCGGTATAAATGATCCGTACTGTCGAGTTTGTCGCGCGGGCTTGAAAAGGAACCCTGGCAGGATCTACGCCATTGGGGATGACAGTAATTTTTGATTCAGGAACCAGATGTGTACTCAATTGCTGGGCCATGCCATCCGAATAGGGAAAGATCCCGCTGGCTTGCGCATAGATCTTGTCCGTACGCTTGTACATCCATCGAATCAAGGAAGCATTCCTGATGATGCCCATTCCTATGGGTACGTCTGGCCATATATCTCCCAATTCAAGAAACAGAGGCTTTCTATGAAACAAACTCAGTTTTCGTCCAAGATCAATCACCGTTAAGGGGGCAGAATAGGCGAGAATTAAATCAAAGGAAGTCAGTTGTTTGCCTCTTTGCCAGGCTTTGCGATAGAAGGAAAGAAAAGCAATCAGCCGTCTCCAAAAGGGCATCAGATGATCATAGGGAACTGCCAGAATATGAATCTCGATGCCTTCAAGCCAGACCGAGCCGGAGGAAGACCTTTGCGCCTGCTGCACCAACTCCTTAGGAAGTCCTGCAGATGAACTGATAAAGGTAATCGTGTGGCCAGCTTGCCTCCAATGTTGGGCAAACTCCCAGCAACGAGAATTACCTGGCATTCCCGGAAGGACAAGTAATTGTTGAAGGTATAGAATATGCAAAGAGGTGAAGCTTACCTAATTTGCCAGTCCACCCATTACAGGTTCCTGGGTAATGGTTTGTTGCTTTTCCCGATCTCTTTCGGCCATCAACTCCTTCATTTTCTGAATCCTGGTACCTTTCACATAAAAGTAGGTGAATATGGAAAATACCACGATAGGATAGATGGCAAACATTTCTGAATAATAGGGCTGCCATTCAGGAATGAGCTTGTAGGCATAGAGAGCCATTGTTCCAGATACGATCGAAACAATCGCCAGGGTCAGAGGGACCAATTCTTCTGTGATTCCGATGCGGGCGAGATTGTGGGTCAAATGATCTTTTCCGCCAACAAAAGGAGAACTTCCCCGAGCAATTCTGGCTACTGTAACGAAAGTGGTATCCATGATCGGAACAAGGAATACCATGACAGGAATCAGAATTTGTCTGATAGGAGAGATATTGTCAGGAGAGGTTTCGATGTTCCAAAAATAGATGATCCCAAAATAGGCAACCACCAAACCAATGAACATACTTCCTGTGTCGCCCATATAGACTTTGGCCGGTTTCCAGTTCCAATAGAGGAATCCCATAAATCCTCCACATATGACAATCAGTACATAGTACATATTGGAAATATGAATGCCTGTAGTCGCTATAACCATCAGCATTGCAATCACACAGATGGTGGTGGCAATCGTGGTAGTAACCCCATCCATATTATCCAGCATATTCAGGCTATTCATCATACCGACTACCCAAAATACTGTGAGGAAGTAGTCGAGAAATCCCAGCGCCGGATACAGGGTTGCTACAAAATTGATATGAATTCCGAATCCAATCAGAATAAGTCCGCAGCAGATCTGGCCGAGAAACTTGAGGCCTGGATGTGTGCCATAGGCATCGTCTGCAAAGCCAATCATGAAGGCCAATGACGCACTGAGGAACAAGGCGAGATAAGTATCGCTTTGGAGGATTCCGTCCGGGCGTAAAATCATGAGTATCAGGCTTCCCATAAGGAAGGTGATATAAAAGGAGATTCCACCTGTGGTTGGTTTAGAGGTACTGGCCCACCTGACGATGTTCTGCGCCTGCCTACTATCTACGCCGAAATTCTTGGAGAATCGCAGGAGAATCTTGTTCAGCATGTAGGAAAAGCCTACCGTACCTAGTAGTAACAAGACACTTTTCATAAATTGATCATTTCGCCAAAAGTATCATTTTTTCTCTATTCAGAAAACCCTCAATGATTAAGGAATTGTAAGATTTAGACGTTTTTCGTGAAAGATTTCCAATGAAGCGTCAAAAAAAGGCTCGAATTTGAACCCTCCCCGTGTGTACAACACGCTTCTGGGCAGATACCCTACCATCGTATGTAAGGCTCATTTCAACATTTCCAAGTACATACCAGGTTGTCAAGACTTGCCATAAAGCATTTGCGCCAGTCTCCAATCCTTCTCGTAATTCATACTCAGCAGAGAATTCAGATTCGCCCTGTTGCCCGAGATAGACCAACTCCAGCTTGGCAAACAGATTATTCCTGTCCTTGACATTCCATTTGCTGTCAAATACCAGTTTGTGGATGTTGACTTTTGCATCAATTTGACCGGAAGAATTGGTGTTTTGTCGAGAAATGTACTCGTATCCTGAGGTCAATCGAAATTTCCGACTAAACTGAATATTGATCTTTGGATGACTTTGCCAAAAGTCGATGCTATAATTGCGACTATCAAAAGCTTCTGCCTGATTGAATTTATTGCCCAGTCTGGAATCGAGTTCCAGGCTCTTATCGCTTCCCAGGTTCAATCGTTGTGTACTTCGCCAAAAGGTCAATCCTTGCAACTCCACCCCAGTGGTCAAAAACAATTTTGACTTTGAATCCTGATAGGAGAATCTGATGTCTCCGGTCGGATGATTTTGAAAAAAGGATAAATCCTGCCGCAAATGATAGTTGGCATTGAGAAGACTTGTATCTGCAAAGGGATCTGCAATATTGATCAAATAACTACCCAGTTGGGTATTGCGGGATTTGTTTTGCGCCATTCGCAGGTTTGTGTTCAGGCGGATGTTGCGGGCCAATTCCTTCAGTGGTTTGTTGGATTTTTTTAATACATTCTTGAGGCTCCAGGTAATTTTGCCAGATAAGGTGAGGCGAGTGGTTGGAACCAATTCTCTGGTCGGGACAGCGACTCGAATGAAGTTCGCAATCAAGGGGTTGTTGGCGATCTGAAATTCTTCTACATCCTGAATACCATCATTGTTGAAGAGAGAGTCCAACCATACATATTGCCCCTGGCCTGGATTGACTTCTATATACCTGATTTCTCTTTGTGCAAGCTGTTCTGCGCTGACATCATAGACAAAGTTGGCATACACCAGTCGATTTTTGGGCGCAAGGGTACTTCTGAATTGGGTATTGAGGGTGCGTGAGTTTTCCAATCCTTGACTTGTAAACGTAGAATCCAGAATATTCAGGATGCGATAGGAACTTGTATTCTGAATATTGAGGACATGGGAGGGGCGATATTTTGCTTGAAGAAAGGCTGTATAGGCTCTGGATTTCTCTCTCAATTGCCCGTCTAAAAAGGCTTTGTCATAGCGATAGTTGAAGGAGGCATCCAATTGAAATCGCTTGGTCTGTACCGTGCGGACATAAGGTTTGAGATCAAAGAAAGAGAAAGTCCCATTAACGGTATTCCCGCCTGTTACTTCTTGCCGATCTTCGATCCATACTTCCATTCCTGTACGGAAGTGCCTGAATGGGGCATACACATCTCCTTCATATCGATTCCAACTGGAAGAGCGCCCTTCTCCTTCATTCTGATTGAGAATTCGTGTCCATTGAAGCTGTCCCTGTAAGGCCTTGGGCCATCGACTTCTGATACTGGCCACTTGTCGCTGAGCCATTCGTCCCTGTCCTGTGTTCCTGATTCCGCCTTCCAACTCCAGTTCCAATCCTCGAAGATGCCGAACCTGAACCTTGGCAGCAGTGATCTGTTCATCCCTACGAACTTCATTGGGATTGAGGTTCCACTTACGGTCATATTCAGCCTGATAGACCCGATCGAGATTGGTATATTTTTGCCCTATATATTGATAGCTGACATCCACATCCATCTGAAGAGAATCAGACAATTGTATGTGTTCCCATCTGATCCCTGTTTTGCTAGCCAGGTCTTCATTGTCCTCATCGCCCATGCTTGACAACCGATTCTGATCTTCACTGCTGATCGCATTTTCAGAATAGAACAAGAGTTTATCCGTCAGCTGATAGGAAATCTGTGCATCGACAACTTGCAAGAGTTTGGGCAAGATCCATCTGCGGATAGGGGCATATGAGCCAGTAGGCTGTCCATCTGGTCCCGGGGGCACCCATTGGAAGACATTTGCATTAAAGCCAGGTAGGGGATCGTAAAACCCATTTCCAGCTTGGACAAAGGTGAATTCCAGCGCATAAATGGCCCGAAGACTATCTGTGGAGCGAACATAATATTCATAGGTGCGCCCGCCAATGATGGTATCTCTTTGCTCATATCGCAATTGTTCGCCGTCATATCCCAACTCAAATATCCCGGAAGTAATGGCCTCCTCCTGCTGATCGCCAAGCAAGGAGAGCGAGTCCCTGATCAGATTGTATTCCAATGGATCTTCAAAAGGGGCATTGTGATTGTCTGCGTCCCGGCCGTAAGTGAGTCGAAGATTGAGCTTGTCATTCAACATGCGATGCTCGACATTGGCTGCCAGCAAAGACCGATTATAGTGTTGATCATTGTATTCAAAATCGACTACTATTCTGGTGATATTCGTGATGACATGTTTTGCTGTAAAGATGATCTCGGCAGTATTGTAATCAATGACATAATCATTGGTTTCCCCTCTTTGCATCAATTTTCCATTGAGATAGACCTTTTCACTGCCCGCGAGGATGATGAAAAATCGTTCTCCATTCTGTCCTGTCAGTCGATAAGGCCCGGAATTTCCATCAATGCCTGCGAGGGTGTTGGTGTGAAATTTGCCTTTGGCCACCGCTCCACTCACCCACGCCTTGGTCTTGTCATCATTGACAGAGACCTGAATTCCTTGCACATTGCGATAGAAGTTGGCAAAGCGGGTGCTTTTTTGGTTGATTTCATGATCTCCGATGGTGACGGCATATGGACCTTTACTTAGTTGGATGAATACCTTATCGAAATCCGAGATCTGTTGAGTGGTTCCATCTGGTTGGATGGGGATATTCTCATCAGTAATGGCCCCGACAATCTTCAGGCCATCTCCCAAATCACCTTCAAGCTGAAGTCGCAACCCACTGTTGACAGAGAGCGAGCGATTGTTGCCAACAGTGATTCCACGTGAAAGACTCCCACTTTTTCGGATTCTCCCGCTTTCCTTCCAGAACAGACTTTGTTGATCTTCTTCTTCTGTTTCAAAAATTGCATCAATCTGATCAGGCTGTCTGGCTGTGTCCTGGACAATCCGAAATTTTCGGAGAGATAATTCTCGCTTGGGAATTCGTCCAAAGTACCGATACCGAACGGTCCATCTGTTATGGGTAAGGGAAGAATCGAGAATGATCAAGGAACCACTACTATAGGTAATGGTATATTGGGAGGAGGCCAGCCGCTGACCAGTCGGGGCATATACGCTGTCTGAAAACGGAACAATAAATGTTTGATCCAAAAACAGGCTATCTCCAGCTTTGCCAGTCAGGCTGTCTTGTTGCCATTGAACATCCTGCGCTTGTATGAACAGGATTCCATTCAGCATGCATATCCAAATCCAGCTTCCTCTCAGAAGCAGGCGAACAAGTGGGACATACGTAGACTTCAAGGATCTATCCATGCATGATGATAGGCAGAATCATGTGCTGTAGAGAGGTTCTTGCAGACCTATAGATGGGATTTCAATGACAAAGGTCGTTCCTTCCCCTTCCTGGCTTTTGAAGGAAATGGTTCCACCTGTATTTTCTATAATTCGTTTGACAATGGCCAAGCCAAGTCCCATGCCAGAAGTTTTGGTTGAGAAACTGGGTTCAAATACCTTTTTCTGAATTTCCACGGGCATACCTTTGCCGTTGTCCTTGATTTCAATTCTGGTTCGCTCCTCCAGGATTCGCATAGAGACATGGATGATTCCATTATCCTCGATTGCCTGAAGGGCATTTTTGATGATATTATTAAAACATCTGGAGAGCTGGTCTCGGTCACCAAACGCCCAAAACTCTTCTTGAGGAATGTCGATCAACCAGATCGCTTCTTCCGATTGCGTATACAAATCGATCACCTCCAGCAACACATCATTGACCTTAATCTTGGTCTTGTCAGGCTCAGGCATTTTGGCAAATTCCGAGAATGAATTCGCAATTCGAACCATAGAGTCGATCTGGACCATCAAGGTGCGCATGACCTTGGGGAACATTTTTTCCAGACGTGGGGTTTTTTCATTCCAGGCTCGACTCAGGTGTTGGATGCTGAGTTTCATCGGCGTCAAGGGATTTTTGATCTCATGCGCCACCTGCCTGGCCATTTGTCGCCAAGCCAATTCCCGTTCTGTCTGTGTAATTTTCTTTTCACTTTCTGCCAATTTCGCTACCATTTGATTGTAGGCATTGACAATCTCTCCGATCTCATCCTTGGAGTTATATTCGATAGGCTCATTGACATCCCCAAGTGTTGTATCTGCGAGGCGTTGATGGATCAGTGTCAATGGTTGTGTGATGGTACTACTGACAATAACGGCGATGACATTCAACAAGAGGAAGGCCAGCAGGTAGATGTTGGCAAGATATGCGAGGAAGTTGATCACCTGTTCTTCCAACTGGTCCTGACGTGCGATATATGGAACGTTGATAAATCCAATAGGCTGATCATTGTTTCCCAAAATGGGTTGATAGCCTGAGAGGTAAGACAGATTTCCAATTCGTTCAGTGAACACAAGACCAGAAGACCGCTCCTTGGTCATTCGTTCAAAGGCCTTGGCATCCATTAGGTCAGACTGTATCCCCAGATTGAAGATCAGTGGTTGAGTAGAGGCGACGAATTTTCCAAATTCATCATAGATGTTCACATCATTCTTGATAAAGTTTCCAATTTCAAGAACTTGTTCTGAAAAGTCTCTTTGCAGGGTAATTCTGCTAAAGGGATCATTCCTCAATGTCCGATAATCTGGACTGATCAGATTGGAGAGGCGTGAGGTCTCTTCCCGAAGTTCATGCTTGGCATCCTGGTCGTATCTGCTTGCCACAAACGGATAGAGAAGGAGGAGAATGACCAACATGGGCAATACACTGATCGCCAGCAGCCCAACCCGGATCTTGGATTTGAGCGGCATCTCATACGCAAAGCCTCTGGCCCGCAGTGTCCTGAATCCCAATACTGGCAATCCGATCATGAGAATACTTGCCAGACTGAAAAAATAAAATATAAAGGAAAAGGTAGTGATGATGTCAAAGAATTGCTGCTTTGAATACCTGACCACCACGATCTTGCTTGTGCCGATGGGTTCCAGATATTCGTGATGCTCACCGCGAACTCGATTGGTTTTTCCCTGAATATCCTCATAATCCTCCATATAAATAGGGAAGGAGCTTTTGCCTCGTTCATTATACAGCAACCCATCTCGATAAATAGCGTGATCAAATGAATTGATGAGCTGAAGGTTGTTGAACACGCGCTGGTCCAAAGACAAGGAAGGATACAAGCCTTCAAATTCCTGATTGTTGGGCTGCAACTCTATTTGAAAGGTGATCAGTTCCAGAGAATCATCCTGGAGGAATAGATCAAACTTCCCCATATAGGGATCATTGTACTGATTATCTGCGTTGGGAAACTGATACAGGGAGACATCCGGCGATACACGTTCGCCTCGATCCTCCAGAGGGATGCCCGTCTCAGGTCCAAAGATCGGGTCCATGCCTCGCTCCGGATCCAGCCGGAATTCGGAGGAATCATACATGAACAAACGGACTTCGAATTCGTTAAAGTTGGGCGAGAGATAGTTATCCACCAACCAATATCTGAAATCCTTATTTTCCTTTTCCGGGTCTTGATTCACGGCTTCGAACTCATCCCGAACCTCACGAATATCTCTTTCAATGCCACGAATTGATTTCATGTAGGATGAAACCGTATTGGCAGCCCTGCTTCCCAGAATCCTGTCCGCAATCCGCTGTGCCTTCTGCTGATTCTTGAAATTGATCCCGATAATGATGTTATAGGTAATCAATACAGAGAAAGTAAGGACTATGATCAAGTAGTTGGCCAGATCGTGATGCAGAATCGATCGAAAGGGAATCCGATAGACCACAAAGCCCATCATGACGATGGATATAGCCACCAGCAGGCCCAAAAAGGAGGCGGAGTCGTGAAGGAATAGATTGAAAATCAACAAAATTCCTCCCTGTATCAAGATGAACGGAATCGGCCAGTTGTGTCTTCTGCCATACAGCACATTCAACTTGACCATGATGAGAATACCCAGAGATATGGCCAGTAATAACATGCCCACATCCAGCAAAATCAAAAAGGAATAAATATCTGTTTTGAAGACATTGGAAAACTCGATGTCCACCTGAGAGTTGTCCATGATCATTCGGAAGACATCAACAAACCATTTGATCAGTAAGCTGCTGATCAGGAGAAATCCTACCATGATCGGGAGAGATACATAGTCATTTCTCAACACCTTCCGATAAAAGAGATTACTCAGTCTGAACAAATGCGTATAGGCAATCCAGACCAAGGCTGTCAGGGTAAGGATATTGAGGGTCAAATCACCAATAGAGGGTGCGAGAAAGTGGAAGGCCAGAATATCAGGCCCAAAGAAATCCGCTTCAATATATTTACCTGGAAATTCTACCCAGAACAAAAGCAGTCTGAGCAAGAGAATTCCCAAAAATAGACCACTGTTGATCAGATAGCGATGTTTCCATCTATTCAAGGCATAGACCCTGAGAAAAACAAATAAACCGATGGTTCCCAGCATAGCCATGATCAGTACAGCCATCCGCCATTCTGCCCGGAATGGTGCAGGAGACAGGCGGCTAATCGACAAGACTGGATTGTCTTCCAGATCATAGAGATAGACATCTGCCTGCACATCTTCTGGAGGACTGCCAACCAGAACCCAAAGCCGCTTCATATGCCTGGAACTCAGATATTTTCGCCAATTGGACAAAAAGACATATGGAATCAGGAACTCATTGTCTACTTCATAAGAGATATAAATCGGAATGAGATAGATGGTAGTTCCAGTTTCTTGATATTTTCGGATTTGATAAAAATGTCGATTGTTGAAGGTCAACAAATGATCTTCAGGGACATTACCTAATCGATCCAGGACTTTTTGATTCGGAAGAAATTCATCATTGCTCCAGCTTTTGAGTTTGCGGTTGGGACCATATTCCAGTTGGCAAACAGCGCACTTGGGACGGTTCTTGGAGGAATGTTGTGGGAGGGAATCTTGAGAATAGTATCGGAGACAGTTTTCAAAATCAGTTTGTAGTCTGGCTTCAATTTGGTCAATAATCTCCTGATCTGTATCCATGAAGTCATACAGATAAAAACTGACACTAGCCAAGAATAAGAGCAAGCTGGCAGTAAGCCAGGGAATTCCTTTTTTGAAGGGTGATCCAGACATCTTCCCCAATATACTACCTATTCAAAAAAAAAATGAAACGATTTTGCATCAATCTACCGGATTGATGTAGAAAACGATAAAATCCAGTCGTGAAAGAACGTAGGATATAATTGTTAGGGGTAATCTAGCAAGAAAATCGTGTACACTGATCCTGCAATTTTCGCACCAAAGCTGATTCCCAAAAGAGAAATAACGTCTTCGGCTATCTCGAATTGCCAAACCATCCATAAAAATGGAGTGTTATGCGAATAAAAGACGCATACAAAAAGTTAGCGACAGATTTTCAAACAGTCTCTTAGTTCTCAGAAAACTTTTGTGGGCTAAGTCCCTCAGGATCGTGGATTTCCTGAACACTGTACATTTTTGCTTCCAGAAGATCCTCAAAATCATCTCGGATGTACACAGGGACTCGAATGGAGGTGCGATCAAATTGGAGGGGTTGTTTCTGGGTAATCAAGGTAAAAATGACTGTTGGATAATCAGAGACCAGATAATAGTCCGAAATCTGGTTCCACTCAATCACGTGTCGAAAGTTTGGTGCCCGAAAAAAGCGATCATTAAGAACCACGCCCTTTTCAGTTACCACCCGAACCAACAACAGACGGATCGCGATATAAATCATCATCAAAGCCCCCAACAGCATCAAACAAATGACGCCTATGGTGAAAAACTTTTCTTTATCGACAAATTGTATTTGGGAGGAATTGAGAACATCGTAATACGTAAAAAAACTGGATGTCCCAACGATGAACAGGATGAGCGCTGCCACAGAAAACGTAATGGTTACTATCACCATTTCAGGATTCTTCCAGATCATCAGGGTTTGGGCCAATCGTCTACGGTACCAATAGGCCAACAACACCAGACATGGTGCGATAAGTAATGACAAAAGAAGGCTGAAATTGAAGACGAGTTTTACAAATAGCATATTGCAACCTATCCCTATTGATGATGGATGTTCAAATACTCAACGAAACAGAAGGTAAAAAAGTTTGTATACCAACGATCAATATATACACAATTTTGATTTTTTTTCAAAATCAATTTGGGGGATGAAAATGAGACTCCTGATAGTCAGAAATCTACGAAATTTTACCAACATTTCTCAGCGAATAGGTATTCGTCCAGATAATTTTTGACCCCCAGTTCCAGGGAGGTGAAAGCAGATGAATACCCGGCTCTGCGAAGTTTGTCCATGTCTGCCTGTGTGAAGTATTGATAGGTTTGGCGGATATCCACAGGGGTATCAATAAAAGTGATGGACTCCGGGACATCCATCGCAACAAACAGTGCCCTGGCCAGATCGAGAAAGCTTCTTGCCTGTCCTGTGCCTACATTGTAAATGCCAGATTGAACTTGCTGCTTGAGGAGAAAATCAATGATGTGTACAAGGTCTTTGACATAGATGAAGTCTCTGGCCTGATGCCCATGCGGAATATCTGCTCGATGAGATCGAAACAATCGCAAGCCAGCAGTTTGTCTGATTTGGTGAAACGCATGGAAGATGACACTGGCCATACGACCCTTGTGATATTCATTCGGGCCATATACATTAAAAAACTTCAATCCCGCCCACCAGGGAGGGGAATGGGGCTGATCCAGTGCCCAAAGGTCAAAGGCTTGCTTGCTTTGGCCATAAGGATTGAGGGGAGCAAGCTGAGAGAGCCGGTCATGGTCGTCCCTAAATCCCAGTTGACCATCGCCATAGGTCGCAGCACTAGAGGCATAGATCAGCGGACATGCTTGCTGGACACACCATTGCCATACTCGACGAGAGTAGGTGAGATTCAGTCGTTCGAATATCTGCCAATCCTTCTCTGTGGTATCTGTTCTGGCTCCCAAATGGATAAATGCCTCCACCTCTACTGTTGATTGGTCTAGCCATGACCAGAGTGCTTGTCTGTCCACCAGCGCATGGTAGGATTTGTGCTGGTAGTTGGCTGTTTTTTGGGGTCGGGAAAAATCATCCACCAGGATGAGATCTGTTCTTCCCAGTTCATTGAGGTAGGCAGTCATACAACTACCGATAAATCCGGCGGCTCCGGTGATGATGATCATGTGTTCAATACCTTCTGATAGATGTTCAAGACTGTTTCTTGTTCCTGTTCCCAGTTCAGTTCCTGTGCAGCAAGGCTACACTTGGCGACATATCCTTCATATTGGGCCTGATCGCTCAACATGCGATGGACCTGGGCTGCCAACAACTCTGCTTGTCGCTGATCATTTGACAAGCATTGACCAACCTGATAAGTATCTACGATATTTCGCATCTCGGGAAGGTCTGATACCAGGATAGGGACACCCGCCTGGATATAATCATAAATTTTATTCGGGGATGAATATCGGTAATTGGCGCCCAAATCTTCTTCCAGGCTGAAGCCCAGACGGGCCTGCGCTGTCAGGGTCGCCAATTGTTCGAGTGGGACAAAGCCACGAAAAATAACCTGATCTTCCAAACCCAAGTCCTGCGCCTGAGATCGCAATTGTGATTCGATGTCTCCTCTCCCGATGATCCAGAGTTTGTATCCCGGTAAATGGCGCATCGCCTGGATCATAAGTTCGATGCCCCGACCTACGTTCAATGCTCCCTGATAGATCAAAATTGGATAATTTGCCAACTGTCGGGCCACCTCACGCCGAAAAGGAACATTGCGGACCACTTGGACGGGTACCGAATACAAGGATGTATATATACTGGCCAATGTCTGATTGACAGTATAGACGGAAGTCAGCTGTGGGAAAATCCAGCGTTCAAGCCTGAGCCAAATGTTTTGTGTCCGTGGTCGGTGGACCAATTCCGGCACTTCTGTGAAGTATTCATGACTGTCATAAATAAGCGGAATCTTTTTCCATCTACTGACCAGAAAGCCAGCGAGGAGCGTATCCAAATCATTGGCATTGATAAGATCAATTTTTTTTCTCAACAAAAAGAAGAAAAGCCGAATGCTATACTCCAGATAAAACCACTTTCCTCTCCTCAACCACAAACGCATTCTATATATCTGATAGGGACGCTGGGGCAGGCGAGGAGAATCTCTGTATTGCCTCCCAACTACACACACCTGATATCCAGCTTCTTGTAAGGAACTGGCAATCCGATGCATACGCTGGTCTCCAGCCAGATCATTGATGACCGTCATCACAAGACGCTTGGGAGGAACAGACATGCCAACAAAGTAACAGCCAGCAGCTATAGGAATCAAGAATGAGACAGGATCATATGACTGTCTGTTAAGAAAGTAGCTGAAACCTGATGTCCAGTGAAAGGAGAGCAACGAATTCTCCACCTCTTGCTGTTCCAGGAGAGAACTTATGACATGGCCTCATGGGAAGCAATATATTTGACCACGCTGTCTTCCTCATTGGTTCCAATTACTTCTGTAGCAAGTTGCTTGAGTTTGGGATGTGCGTTACCCATTGCGATAGCTTTCTCAGCCGTCTCAAACATGCTGAAGTCATTGATCTGATCACCAAAGACCACGATATCTGAGGAGGAGATGTTCAGTTTGTTCGCAAGGCGCTGAATGGCCTTGCCTTTGGTGGCACCTTTGTGAAACACGGACATCCAGAACCATCCTTCCTCCCCTTCTGCTTCATAGAGATAGCCTGTTACCCACTCCCCCAAGGACTGCTCCATATGTTTGCGAAATTCCAGCATTTGATCCAGCGGGGACATGACATTGATGTTGAGAAGCGGTGTGGAAATGACAGACTCAACCTGGCCGATTTTCTGGAGGCGTTCGTCATTTGCCCAGCGATCAGGGGTGAAATGTCTTCTCAGTAGAGGATTATCGCGCCCTTGTTCTACATATACTTTCTCCTGATTGCTGCCTTCCTCATAACAAACAGCGAATACATCCATGGAATGCTTTCTGACGAGAGAGAGCAATGCCTGACTGAGGTCATTTCTGAGTAATTGGAGATCCGATCGCTGTCCTGTAGTGATATCCGCCAGATAGGCACCATTGGCGCAGATGATTGGGAGGGAGACCGAAACTGCGTCCATGATTGGCTGGACAGAAACAATGCTTCTGGCTGTTGCGATAGAAAAATCAACTCCCTGTCCAATCAATTGATTGAGCATATGAGTAGAAAAAGGGGAAAGTTCAGCATTGCTTTGGAGAAGCGTGCCGTCCAGATCCGAAATGTACAACATAAGTTAGTGGGAGATTTTTTCAGGATGTGAGACAAATCCAAAACTACCAAAATTTCAGCTTTCTCTCAATGATTTGATAGGTACAAATAGAAATTCCATTGAACCAATTCGCGCAAGGAGTGTACTTTTTTTCAAGATGTCAAAGTCTTTCGTAACTTCGGCGACGGAAACCAAGAACCATGGATTATAAAAGAATCAATAACCTAACTGGTTGGGGGACATTTCTCATTGCACTTATCGTGTATCTCCTGACCATGGCCCCCACAGCAAGCTACTGGGATTGTGGAGAATTCATTGCCTGTTCTAATGAACTGGAAGTCCCGCATCCCCCAGGAGCACCCTTTTTCCTTCTTGTAGGAAGAATTTTTGCCATGCTTGCATTTGGCAATGAATTGTTGGTCGCATTTATGCTCAATATGATGAGTGTATTGTCGAGCGCATTCACCGTACTGTTTACCTTTTGGATTACCACTCACCTTGGTCGGAAGTTGGTGGTCAAGGCAAAGGAAGAAGCAACCTTCTCCCAAACCCTTGCCATCATGGGAGCAGGGATAGTAGCAGGACTCGCCAATACATTCGCAGACTCCTTTTGGTTCAATGCAGTAGAGGCAGAGGTATATGCCATGAGTTCATTCTTTACTGCGGTTGTGGTTTGGCTAATGTTCAAATGGGAAGAACGTGCCGATGAACCCGGTAATGAGCGTTGGATCATCTTGATTGCCTATCTGATGGGTCTATCCATGGGGGTTCACTTATTGAACCTCTTGACGATTCCAGCATTGGCATTCATCTACTATTTCCGAAAATATGAATTCTCCTGGTCAGGCTTCCTCTTGACTGGCGGGATATCAGTGGGAATTCTTGGAATCATACAAACAGGGATCATCCTGTATACATTTGACATTGCCTGGTCCTTTGAGCGAGTCATGACTGGGGTAGAGCGTGCGAGTGGCATGCAGGTCGGATGGGGATTGCCCATCGGAACAGGTGTGATCTTTTGGTTCATCATACTATTCGGTGGCATCATTGCTGGTTTGATCTACAGTATCCGAAAGAAGATGCTCTTGTTGAACACTGCAATTTTGAGTGTCATTGTGATTTATATTGGGTTTTCGTCCTATCTGATGATCCCCATTCGATCCAATGCGAATCCCGCCATTGATGAAAATAATCCTGACAATACACAGACTTTTCTCAGTTATATGAAACGTGAGCAGTACGGCAATCGACCCCTGTTCCGTGGACCATTATACAGTGCCAATCCCATTGACCTCAAAGAAGAAGGCAAAGAGTACATCCTGGAGGAAGGATCTGATCACTACAAAGAAATCGGTGTAAAAAGAACTTATAAGTATCGGGAGAAAGACATGAAGTATTTCCCCCGAATGTATGAGAAGAGTCGATACAATATGGGCCCGCATGCATATACCCGCTATGTGGACAATCTAGGAGGAACCCCCAATAATCCCAATGATGACAGGCCTACCAATCGCGATGATCTCGAATATTTTTGGGGCTATCAGGTAATCCATATGTATTGGCGCTACTTCATGTGGAACTTCTCTGGTCGGGAAGGTGATGTGCAGGACCTTGGATGGGAAAGCGGCTTGAACTTTGGCAAGACCTCCAAGATGCCGGATTTTTGGAAAGATCAACCCTCCAAGAATCATTATTATATGCTGCCCTTCCTGCTTGGTCTTCTTGGACTCGGTTGGCAAAGTTATAAACGCGGCAATGATGCCACCATCGTAGGCTTATTGTTCTTCTTTACAGGTCTGGCCATTGTGATATATCTGAATCAGTATCCGTCTCAACCGAGAGAGCGAGATTATTCATTTGCAGGCTCCTTCCAAACCTATGCCATATGGGTTGGCTTGGGGGTGATTGCCTTATATCAGTTGCTACAGAGATTCCTCAAAGAAAACTCGGCCTATGCGGCCATAGCAATTGGATTGATTCCGGTAATCATCATGGGCATCGAAAACTGGGATGATCATTCGCGAGCTGGGCGATATGTTGCGCCTGATTCAGCCTATAACCTTCTCAATTCTCTGGCACCCAATGCAGTTCTGTTTACCAATGGAGATAATGACACCTTCCCCTTGTGGTATGCGCAGGAAGTAGAGAATGTGCGGCCTGATGTCAGAGTTCTGTGTCTGAGCTATGTCAATACTGATTGGTATATCGATCAGATGAAGCAGAAAGTCAATCAATCAGAACCCTTGCCGATTACACTCAAGGGAAAAGATTATGTAGGTCAGGCCAATCAATCCAGGAATTTTGGAAACCGGGACAAGCTTGATGTCAAGCTACCTGCCAATGCACAGGCACTCCTGGATCAGGGCATCATTTATGAAGAAGATCTCCCCAATGTTGTCTCTCCACTTGCCTGGAAGGTCAGCACAAGAGGGAGCAAAGGGGGACGTTATCTGGAGTTGAAAGATATCCTGATCCTCAACCTGCTGGAAAATGTGGCCAAAAATGATTGGACAAGACCTATCTATTTTGCAAACACTGTTACTCCCAGCAGCTTCATCGGACTGGACAAATATCTCCGGCAAGAAGGGCTGGCATATAGAATCCTGCCACTCAGAAATCCCAATTCAAGAGATCCTTATGACATTTTTGACGGGACCCTGGATCTGGTCAGAATGGATTCTGCTTTGACCCAAAGATTCCGCTATCGCAATCTCAACAAAGAAGGCCAGTACTTCGATGAGAACATCTTGCGCATGCTGAGTAACTATCACAATACCTTCTACCGGCTGTCCAATGCCTATCTAAGCAAGTCCGATCGCCTGAATGCGACCAACAGAAACCTCAAGAAGATAGCAGAAGCTACCCCGGATTCTGTGGATCAGACGCAGATTGCTGCGAATGAAGCCGAAATCAAGCGACTCAAAACCAGAGCGCTGGAAGTGATGGAATTTGCAGAAGAAAAATTCCCCTATACCAATGCGACTCCTGATCCCTATCTGGTCGTACGGACAGGATTGATGTTTGATCGATTGGGCGAAGCAGAAAAAGCACAGCAGTATTTTGACTTTGCGGAAACCAGAGCATACGAAACGCTGAAATACTATTTCACCATCAATGGTGAGTTCCGAAAAGTGAGAGAATATGTATATCCTCTTCAGATGCTAAACTCACATTACGCACAAAGAGGAAATACCGAAAAATCTCAGGCTGTCACTGCCAAGATTCAGGACCTGACACAATTGGCTCCAGAGCGAATGAACATCCGCTAGGTAAGCCCATAACAATATGGAGGCACACATTCACAGATGATTCTGTGCTTGTGTGCCTCCGTCTTTTGCTAGCAATTGTTTGACAATTCCTAGATCGGCAAATTCAGTTTGTCTGCTAGATATTTATGGTAGATAAACAAAACCAGAACTGCGCCTCCTGTGGCAAAGATCAAATCACCTACCTTGTTGTCCAGAATCGCCATGTCATTCAAGCCGACAAAGCCAGCGATGATCCCACCGACAATAGAACCAACAATGCCAATAACTGCGGAGGAAACCCACCCGCCTTTCTCATCCTGAGGCGTCAGATGTTTGGCAATAGAGCCAGCTGCTAAGCCAATTAAAAACCAGATAATCATGTTTTGTGAAGTTAGAGGGTTAACGAGAATATGCGATAAACTAAACATTTCCCCGGAATAAACCTCTGATAATTGGCATTTTCTGCACTTTCGCTATATTGTCCCCATACGATTACTCATCACTCTACCCCTATGACAGACACTCTCAAACGTAGCCTTGGTCCCCTTATGTTGTGGGGGCTTGGTGTAGGCTATGTCATCTCAGGCATGTATTTTGGATGGAATCTGGGATTGGCAGAAGGAGGGACTTTGGGCTTGGCAGTCGCAACTGCCTTT
Source organism: Bacteroidota bacterium (assembly GCA_039029315.1). Lineage (GTDB taxonomy): Bacteria > Bacteroidota > Bacteroidia > J057 > J057 > JBCCCJ01. Next base: position 104,184 of record JBCCGK010000001.1, read on the forward strand.
ATCATTGTCATGTATCTCACCTTTACCTTCAGCTACACAGAACTCGCCTGTGCCATCCCCAAAGCTGGAGGCGCGTTTGACTATTCTTTGAGGGCATTGGGGAAAGAATGGGGATTTGTTGGAGGAATGGCCCAAAACATTGAATTTATTTTTGCTCCTCCAGCCATCGCCTTCGCCATTGGAGACTATCTCAACATTTTTCTTCCAGGTGTCCATGTAGAGACCATCGCAATCATTGCATTCATTCTGTTTACTGCTCTGAACATGTATGGGGTAGAGGCTGCTGCCTCATTCGAATTGTTCATTACCGTGATTGCAGTGATCGGGCTTTTGATCTTTGCCGGGGCGACCATCCCGGAAGTCAGTTTCGACAATTTGCAACAAAATGCACTTCCGAATGGCTGGGCAGGGGCGTTTGCCGCGATTCCTTTTGCCATCTGGTTTTTTCTGGCGATAGAAGGAGTGGCGAATGTAGCGGAAGAAACCATCAATCCACAAAGAAATGTCCTGATAGGATTTGGATCTGCCATCATGACACTGGTAGTGCTATGCCTGATCACCTTTATTTCGTCAGTAGGGGTCAATGGCTGGGAAACGGTCGTCTATCCTGTCGGATCTACAGAAGCTTCAGACCGGCCGCTTCCTCTGGCAATGGCACAAGTTCTGGGAGAGAACCATATATTATTCAAGACTGTGGTAGTGATTGGCCTCTTTGGGCTGGTGGCCTCCTTTCACGGAATCATACTGGCAGCGGGCAGAGCTAGTTTTGAGTTTGGTCGGGTGGGATATGCGCCTTCTTTCTTGGGCAAAGTTCATACGAAATTCAAGACTCCAGTGAATGCGCTCTTGGTCAATATGCTGATAGGAATCATCGCATTATTGACTGGAAAAACAGGCGAGATTATCACCATCGCCTGTTTTGGTGCCCTAAGCTTGTACATAATTTCGATGATCTCCTTGTTCAAATTAAGGCAGAAGGAACCAGAGCTTGAGCGCCCATTCAAAGTGCCGCTATATCCAGTGTCTCCTTTACTGGCATTGATCATCGCCTGCGTGGCATTCGTTGCAATCACGGTCTACAATCCCTGGTTGGCCTTGATTTATCTGGGACTTCTTGCAGGATCTTATGGTTGGTTCAAACTTAGATCTTCATAGATCATTCCTTGAGGCGTCGGCTAGATGTTCGTCTTAGATAGCCGATCCCCATTATTAGGATAAGAAGGAACAACAGACCAATCACCAGATAGGTGAACCCGAATGCATGAACCTGAACGGCTTTCATGTCTCCCACGGCCAGAAATGTCGCCCAAAAATAGGGATGACTGAGCCGGGAGTTCCCTGTTGTGTTGAGAAATGCCAACTTTGCAGTTCGCAGGGCCTGATCGACAGTCTGCCCCTGCTCAAGGGCTTCATAAAAATCAAGAACGATCTCTGAGCCTGTTTGATCATCGACCTGCCATAGACTCATGACCTGACTTCTGCAGCCAGCATAGGCGAAGGCATGCGCCAAACTCAGAATGCCCTCTCCTGACTTCCACTCTCCTTTGCCAGTATTGCAGGCACTTAAGACTGCCAATTGACTGGGAAGCGAATATCCATAGAGTTCTGTCGTCTGGAGCAAATAAGATGCTGACTCATCCGCTTGATGAAAAAACACAAAGGTGGGCATATTGCCACTATCTATTTGGGTATGCATCGCCAGATGGAGAATCTTATAGTTGCCAGCGACTGAGGTGAAGCGTGATTTGCTGGCCTCTTCTCCCAGAAAGGCGTCTCCTGAGAAGAGTTCGGCAGCTTTTTGTACCTCTTTCCTGGCAAATGGAAGATCTATCAGTGAGTTGTTTTCCATCTGATTGGGGGAGTAGATCGGGGCAAATCCTCCGTATGTCTTCTGGGAATTCCTTGAAGAAGATTGCCATGCTTCTGCCAGAAAAGAAGCCCCATAAGCATAGGAGGTCCTGTATCGATGAATCAAATATTGTCCACCAGGCGGGGGTTCGGTAGAAAGAGCAGCAAAAGGAAGAAGCCCTACCTCTCTGTCAGGTATGATCATCAAATGGGTACTTCCCTCAAGATAGGAAGTCATTGGAGCAATCAAGGTTTGGTACAAGGCATGACTTTCGACTTGTAGGGGATGATAGATTCGATCTGCCTCATCGGAAGAGTACTGAGTCAGGAAGGCTGTCGGATCCGATAGATGAAGATGATCGAGGTAGGAGCTAAGTCGATGTTGGAATTCTCTTGCTGAGCAGAGACGAGAGAGATGAACGGAGTGATTCCGAACCACCATGCTGAAGAGAGAACTATCGCCTCTGAAATACGAAATAATGGCGGTTTCAGCTGGAAGCTTCTTTTGGATATCTGCCAGGGAAGGTAACATATAGCCAAATCTCAAATGATAGTATTCTGGATACTGGGTCCGAAATACCTCTTTAAGAGAATCCTGCCGTTGCTCCAGACGAACAGCTTTTTGAATCCAGAGGTCCAGTTTGATTTGATCTGTAGCATTCCTGGCCAGCAAGGAATGTTGTTTTTTTCGGTAGAAGATCAAATCTTGACGAATATCTCGCTCAAGTTGAAGAAGATTCGCTGGAAGCCCTGCGAATTGTTCTGCCCTGTTTTTGTGAAGGGACTCTTGAAGCTGCAAAGCGCGACTGCTTTCAAAGTATGAGAAGGCCTTGGGCAGGTGTTCCAATCGCCTGAGAGAATCCCGCTCCATAGAAAGTCCTTGAATGGCAAATTCCAGGATGGGTCTTGATTTCTGGATAATTTGCAGTTTGTCTTCCGTCCTGAATTCGCTATTGAGTTGTTTTTCCAGACCCAAAACCTGGTCCGTATGTGTGAGCAACATGTCCAGATAATCTGGCCGATGGCTTTCCTGAAACGCGATGAGTAAGGTCAGACAAGTAGATTTCAGATTCGCCAGAAATTGGGGGAGTTGGTCGATTTGTTCGAGTGGAAATTCTGCTGAAAGTGGAGAGGGAACATCCTTCACACCAACAGGAATAAATGCCTGTAAGGCCAGGTGATGATGATGAATGGCTTTCTTCCAATTTTTCTGGCTACTGTATAGCTTGGCAAATCCACTGTGTATTTTTATGGGAACTGCCATGCCCAAATTGGATTTTGTTGCAGAAAGCTCAAGCGCTTGTTGATAGAGGGAGAGTGCCTCCTGGAGCTTGTGTTGCTGAAAAGCAAGATCACCTTGCACTGCCAGAAGTTGGATCTGGTATGGATGATCAGCTGGCAGAATGTTTGTCCAAATGTTTTTGGCCAATTGAAAATATTGTCTGCTTTTCTCCAATTGCCCTTGTCCCAGATAGAGTGAGCCAATACTCAAGCTGACCGACCCTTGAGCATAACTGGGAGAGGGTTCTATTTGTTGATAGAGATTAAGGGCATATAGGTAGTGCTCCATGGCCTTTTCCCCCATCCTTTGATTCATATATGTTCTGGCAATGCTGGAGTGGCTTCGAGCTACCAGCCGTGTATTCGGGCCATAAATCTCCTGTCGAATTCGCAAGGCCTCAAACAGATAGGAAATGGCTTGTTCGCCTTTACCAATAAAATTGTGATAATCTCCCATTGCATTGTAGATGGAAGCAAGAGCAGGATGTTTGCTCTTCAGACTATCCTGAAAGATACCAATCGCAAATTGAGAATACTTGATAGCTTCCAAAAAGTGCCCCATTTCACGATGTGCCCCTCCATAATTGTGAGCGACAATCGCCAAAATAAACAAATCAGGTGTTTCAAGATTGGAAACAATTTCAAAGGATTTGCGACTATGAGTCAGATAGGCATCATAATCCCCGACACTTTGATAAGCCAGCCCAAGATTCGAATGTGTGGCTGACAAGGCTGGATGGTTGGGAGGCAGAGAGTCCAGTTGGATGGACAAGGCCAGTTGTAAATAGATGAGTTGAGAATCAAGTTCATTGATCCCTTCGAAATAGGTGCCAAGATTGGCATAGGTATCCGCCAATGCCAGATGCCGTTTCCCTAATTGAGGAATTCCATTTGCCAATGCTTCTCGGAGGTAAGGCTCTCCTTCTCTGTATTTTTCTTCACCTGCCCATGTTGTGAACAAGCTGTTCTGGGCTTTTACATAATTAATCCAATCTCCTGAAGTTGAAAACAATGTTGCCGATTGCTGAAATTGTGCTCTGGCCTGTTGGAAAAGGCCCAGTCTATTCAATGAATCCCCGATCTGAAAATAGGTGTGAGCGGAAACAGAATCTGTCTCTGTTTCCTGGGCTTGTGACTGACAGCAACAACTGACAATCAGGATGGGCAACAGACAAGAAATCGAATAGAAACGCATCATGATGAAAGAAGCCTCAATGAAGAATCAACGTGGGTGCAGGGCTTTTAGCATGATTTTGGCCCGCATGGGAAACCCTTTGCTTCCTCCTTGTTGAAGGGAGTGAAGTAGGGAAATCGCCCGCTCGGTATCATTGATCTGTAGATATGTCATCGCCAGATTCCATTGAGAAAACTCATCTTGCGCATTGATCTGCAGACCCGCCTCATATGCTTGTTGTGCACGAAGATACGCTTTCCGCTCAAAATAAAGATCTCCTAATGTGAATAACAGAGAAGCATTGCTGCTATCTTGCTGAGAAAGTGATTGGAAATGTTGGATGAGTGAGTCTATTTCAAGAGAAAAATCAGGAAGGTTTCGATGGTTCCTGGCAGAAGTAAAAAGACTGTTCAACCTTCTTCTTTCAAAATGTTCGTCGGCCAATTGGGAATAGGATACCTCCTCAAAGTCAAACCAGAGAATTGAGAGTACGGGGATCAAAATCAAGGAGGCAGCAATAAGTGCCAGGCCGAGTGTGTGTTTGCCAAAAAAGGAAGACCACCCATTTCTAATCAGTTTGCTTTCCTGATTAAGTGGGAGGACTTTCTCCATCTTGGCAGCCGCTTGCAAGGCGACGACCATATCGATCCGTTTTTTCACCTCTTGAGCGAACTCCGGATCTTGTTCGAGTAGGTGTTTGAAGGAATCCAACTCTTCGCCATCAAGTTGATGATCCAGAAATTTTTGTATCCATTCTTTGTGTAGGTGTGTAAGAGACATAACGATCAGTATTCAATCCTTCAATTTATAAGCTATCTAGCAGTTTTGTCCATTTTTTCATGCATCGATTGAGCAAGGTCTTTGAACTGTCTGCATTTTTTATGTTGGGAAGTTGAGCTGCTATTTCTTTGTGAGTGAGGCCTTTTACATGACGAAAGTAGATGATTTTCTTGCATCTCTCTTCCAATTGTTCAAAGGCAATCAGTGCCTTTTTGTACCTCAAAGGATGATCCGAAAATTCTCCAAATAGCTTGAGATCTATTCCAGAAGAATCTTGGAGGGCTTGAAGATAGTCTTCTCTGGCCTGTTCCACATATTTTTGATATCGCCCCTCCTGTACCATCGCATGACGATACTGATTTGCCCCAAGATTGAGGCAAGTTCTTTTTACATAGGAATAATTGACAGAAACCAGATGTCCCTCAAGCACCTTTTCCTCAATCAGGAGATAGGTGTCATGGATCAATGTGTCTGCTTCCTCCTTCGTCCAACGATATCTTTTGCTCAAAAGCCCTCTCAATGAAGGACTAACGATTTGAAAAAAAAGCTGAAATGCCTGCTCTCTATTCCCTGCCTCGATCAAATTAATTACTTCATTTAGATTGATCCTTCCCACAGGTTTATGTGTGCGGGAAGTCCCGACTTCCTTGTCAGTCATGTGTTTTACATAAAAAAGGTAAACAAATAATTGTGCTGGCTTGTATTACCCAAATCTGGCTTCGAATACCTCCATGAAGTCGTCAATGCGCTCATAGTCAAGCTGATTGGGTTCTTCTTCTGCCTCCTCACCCAAAGAGAATCCGTATGGAATCAGGGGAGAAGTTGCTGCAAAAGTCTGGGTCATGTCTAATGCCGGGAAGTGAAGGAATGTGTGCGGCAGGAGAGAAGTATAGGCCTCAACCTGAGTTGGAGATGAAAGATCTAACTCGATCAACACCTGGATTCCCAATGCGTGGGCTTCCTGAATATGTGTCAACAAGGTGTCTGCAGAACTGCTCTGGTCGGCTCTCAATATTAGCTGAGAGGGGAGCTGTGTGCGCAAACCAAGGTCCCAGTCAGCGACAGGGAGTGACACCCATGTCAGCTCCATGGTTTTCTGCACATCTTGTAACTCATCTAGACTTGCGACATTTAGCTCAATAAGGATGTCAGGGCCGGACAACCAATTGACAATGCTCCAGATAGAAGAGGATGGCAATTTTTTGCTACTTCCCCGTTCCAGGCTAAAACTGATCATGTCAAATCCTACGGCTGCACTCGAACGAGCATCCTGAAGATTGGTCAATCGACTAACTTTAAGCTTTGGTCGCATAGAGAAAATTCTGTGTAAAAGAGTCAGTTCATCAAACAGAGACGGCTGTTTTCGCCAACAAAGATTGAAGACATTCTGCACGAACACAAACCCATTTCCAGATTTTATTGAAGTTGTCTCATGACAGAATCATATTTATTGACAGTCAAGGAGTTGTGATTTTTTCTGTCCATATGATAATTCTGCCAACTCTTCACAAAAAACCCGTGGAGATCCTTCTGTCGGTGGACCTCCCACTCAGGCACTTCCGTCTCAAGCATTTTCTGTGGATGGAAGAAAGGGAAGGCCTGATAAGAGTTCTTCCCCAAAAAAATCTTGGAAAAGAAGACTGGGCTGACAAGCTGATAACGAGGGATCATACCAGTGATCCATTGAATTACAATGTGTTCCATAGTTCCGAAGGTTAGAGTCAATGTGTGAAGGACAGTTGAGCTGTCCGAAGTCAAGATCGATCATGGTTGAATACTCGACTCACTCTAATAGTCGGGAAGATGTTGAGGAACATAAAGCTTGGGAAGAAAAAAAGTAAACGAATGATTCAAGCTAGATTTTGGCTATGCTCCTTCTGGCCAAAAATTAGCAAGTGCCAATCCCTTTCAATCTTCAATTCTGCTTCCTCTGAGCAATTTCCCCCATCACGACCGAGGCATGATCAATGGAGTTTTCGATGAACCACTTATTCGTATTCATGCCTCCGCAGACCGTCCCCGCAAGAAAAACATTGGGAAGATTGGTCTCAAATGTGTGTTCATCCCGATGAGGTAAGCGAAGGTCATCATCAGACAATTTGATCCCAACCTTTTCAAGCCATGCAAAATCAGGTTGGTAACCTGTCATTGCCAGAACAAAATCATTGGGCAAAGTCTTAGGGCCGTCAGGTGTCTGAATGTCGACTTCATGTGGCCGAATTTCTAGAATCTCACTATTAAAATAGGCAGGGATGGACCCTTCCTTGATTCGATTGTCTATGTCTGGCCTGACCCAGTACTTGACTCGATGGCTGATTTCAGCTTCACGGATGACCATGGTTGTGTGCGCCCCTTTACGCCAGGTTTCCAGGGCCACATCTATGGCAGAGTTCGCTGCCCCTACCACGATGAGCTCCTGATCGATATATGGATGCGCATCATCATAATAGTGTTTGACCTTGGGAAGATCTTCTCCCTCAACCCCCATCATGTTAGGATGATCATAGAATCCAGTTGCAATCACCAGGAAGCCTGCCTGATAACGGCCCTTGCTGGTCTCAATCTCAAGTCCCTCTTCAGTCTGCACAAAATGGTTCACCTGTTCATAAGTCTGCACCTGAAGATCCCAGCTTTGCTTGACCCTGCGATAGTATTCCAGCGCCTCACTTCGGGTCGGTTTGGGACCGTGTGAGACAAAGGGAATTCCGCCAATTTCGATTTTTCGAGAAGTCGAAAAGAAGGTCATATTGGTAGGGTAATGAAAGATAGAATTCACCAGACAGCCTTTTTCGATGATCAGGTAAGATAAATTCCGTCTTTTGGCTTCTATGCCACAGGCCAGACCAATGGGACCAGCGCCGACGATGAGGACATCATATTTTCCTGTTTTCATACTTTATGCGAAAAGCCTACACATGTTTGGATTTGGGAGAATCGTCCTGTTAATGGGAGCAAAATTACAGAATACTTTCTTTTTATGTCAATCAGCTTAGACAAAAGAAAAGCTCTGTTAAAGGCTGGAAACGAGATGTTTGGGGCAATCCTTTGCAATACCAAATCTCTTTATTTAGAACGATTCTAAATGTAAGGTAAGCGACACATTCTTGCTTGCATCTGCTTTGATGCAATAAACAGGCGTATTAACTTGCGGCCCGAAAACAGAACTTGACAAAATAAATCTCTGTTGGACAACAAAGATTCATGAGCGTTCAAAGCAATAATTTATACAAATTATGAGGTTCCACGCTTACCTTATTACACTTCTTTCTATTCTACTGTGGGGCATCGGAACGACAGGTGGAAATATCTTATCTGCCAAAGTAAGTGTTGAAGAAGGAGAGAAGCTTTTCAAACTCAATTGTGCTACATGTCATTATGTCAATGACGTATTGATTGGCCCGGCTCTCGCCAAGGTCAATGAGAAATACGCAGGCGACGAAGAATGGTTGTACAAGTGGATCAAAAATGCTCCGGGCATGATCGTCGCCGGAGATGAAAAAGCCGTTGCCTTGTATGAGCAGTACAAAGCCAACGGGATGATGAATCCCATGCCATTCCTGGAAGATGCCCAGATCGCTGACATTCTCGCATATGTAGACGCAAATGATGATCCCCCCCCACCTGCTCCTCCAGGAGAAAATGGTTCAGGTGATCCTGTTATCGATCCAGGCATCTACTACACCCTGATGGGAGTCGTGGCATTGCTGGCATTGATCGCCGTCTTGCTGGTGGTGATCACAGCGACACTGATTGTCGCTGTCAAATCTAAAGAGCAGGAAGAGGAATTCACCTTCGCCGATGCCTGGGCACAAGCCAAAGTTTTCCTCGGAAACAAATATGTGATCGCCGGGATTGCGACTTTTGCCCTTTTGGGAGGAAGTATTCAGACCATCAATACTGCCAGAGAGATTGGCTTGCATCAGGGATATATGCCTGAGCAACCCATCAAGTTTAGTCATAAGCTTCATGCAGGACAGTATGAGATCGACTGTCAGTATTGCCATACAGGTGCATCCAAGAGTAAGAATGCCTGGATTCCTTCTGTCAATGTCTGTATGAACTGCCACAAAGGAATCAAGGAAGGACCTAAGTACGGAACGCAAGAAATTTCCAAAATTGTAGAAGCCTATGAAAGTGGCGAAGCCATCGAATGGGTGAGAATTCACAACTTGCCTGACCATGCCTATTTCAACCACGCACAACATGTGGGAGTTGGCAATCTTGAGTGCCAGACCTGCCACGGTCCTGTAGAAGAAATGGAAGTGGTCTACCAGTACAATACACTCGGCATGGGCTGGTGTATTGATTGTCACCGAACGGAGAAAGTGAAAGTCCTGGGTGAAGAGACGGATCTGACAGTCGAAGACATGGGCGGGCTGGATTGTGCGAGATGTCATTATTAATCAAGAAGAAATCGAATCATCATAACGATATGAATACTCCCAAATACTGGCGGGGATTGGATGAAAGAGAGCAAACGCCTGAATTCCTGGCGGAAGCGAAAAAAGAATTCCCTACGGGTATATCTATTGAAGACGCGCTGAATTCAGCGACAGAGGAGTCTACCAGTTTTCGATCTAACAGGAGAGACTTTCTCAAGGTTTTTGGTTTCGGTCTTACCGCTGCAACCTTGGCCGCTTGTGACGCTCCACTCAAAAAGGCCATTCCCTATGTGAATAAGCCCGATAGCCTGATTCCAGGGGTGGCGAATTATTACGCTTCAACCACTGCTACAGGGGTACCTGTATTGGTTAAGACTCGTGAAGGCCGACCTATCATGATTGAAGGTAATCCTGATTCTGCCTCCTGTTTGTCTGCCGGAGATCATGCTAGTGTTCTGGATTTGTATGATATAGATCGATTGAGAGGACCACGAAAAGGAGCAGAGAATACGACTTGGGATACTCTGAATGGAGCTGTTCGAACCCGAATTCAAGCCGCCGTAGCCAATGGAGGAGGAATTCGGGTATTGAGTAATACGATCCTGAGCCCCACGAAAAATCAGATCATTACAGATTTTCTGACAGCCAATGGAGGCACGCATGTTACTTATGATCCAATTTCTACCTCTGCTCTTGCCAAAGCCCATGAGATAGGATTCGGATCTCGTGTTATCCCAACATATCACTTTGATCGTGCGCAGACGATCATATCCTTCGCCTGCGATTTTCTGGGAACTTGGCCTGGATCTGATGAATACAACATAGATTATACCGTCAATCGGGACCCAGATAAACCCATGTCGCGACACTTGCAGTTTGAATCACTCATGTCATTGACAGGGGCCAATGCGGATTTGCGTTTTCCATTAAACCCCTCGGACGAAGGGGTTGCCTTGTTGAATCTCTACAACAAAGTGCTGGCTCTATTGGGAAAACCTACTCTCCCCGCACCGAGTTTCAATGTTGCGATGAATGGATTGGACAAAGCTGCTCAGGATCTCGTTGCGGCCAAGGGAGCTTCTCTGGTTGTTTGTGGGACAAATGATGTGGCTAGCCAAATCATTGTAGCGGCGATCAACGATGTGCTGGGCAATTATGGAAAGACACTTGATATTGACAATCCCTCATATTATCGCAAAGGGAATGATGAGGATTTGGATCAGTTGGCAAAAGATCTTGAATCAGGAAACATAGACGTTCTGATTGTTGTTGATGCAGATCCCGTCTATGATACTCCCTATGGAGACATTTTCAAAAATGCTTTAGGCAATCTCGGACTATCATTGGCGATGACCAATAAAGCCAATGAAACTTCCAATCTGTGTCAGTTCACTGCGGTTATTCCCCATTATTTGGAGGCTTGGGGAGACGCCCAACAAAGTGCCACTCAATATAGTCTGCGGCAGCCTACCATTCGGCCATTATTTAACTCTCGGCCTGTAGAAGAATGTTTTCTCAACTGGACTGGAGACAATCAAGCCTATACAGAATATCTAAAAAATTGGTGGGAGACCAACCTTTATCCACTTCGAGGGGCGGAATTGGCAGATGCGGACTTTTATACCTTCTGGGTTGAGACCTTGAGGAAAGGAGTTATGTCTCTTCCTGAAACAGAACCAAGCGGTGTGAGCCTGAGTGTGACTGCTGATGATTTGATGACCTATGCCGATCTACTCAAAGCCAAATCTAGTTCTGGTCCTGCTGAAGGAGAATTTGATCTGGTGTTCTTTGAGAGCATGAGTATCAGGGATGGAAAACAAGCCAATAATCCCTGGTTACAGGAACTTCCTGACCCGATCGCAAAAGTAACCTGGGATCAGTACGTGAGTGTCCCTTATTCCTATGCCAGGGAGAATAATCTCAAAAACGAGGATCTTGTCAAAATCGAGTTTCAAGGGAATTCCCTGTACATGCCTGTGATTGTACAGGCCGGACAGGCAAAAAATACACTGGGAATCCCTGTTGGCTATGGCCGAGTGGGTGCAGGGAGAGTGGCAGTCAAAGCCAATGGAGAAAAAAGAGGAGATATGCAGATCGCAGGAACAAATGTGTATCCCTTTGGCTCATTAAGTGGAGGAGGAATTAGGCTACAAGTAAGAAAGGCAACTGTTTCAAGAGTAGCTGGTCAAACCTATCCCCTCGCCTTGACCCAGACCTTCAACACCCTTTATGATCCTGTAAAAGGGTTGTCGGGTGATAATTATGACCGAACAGAGCGAATCATAGAGGAGACAACATATGCCAACTACAACAATGGCAAATACAAAGATCGTGTTCATGCACGAGAGGAGAGGAAGAAGCATCTGGTAACCTTGTGGGATTCTCACTACGAAGATCCTGAGGAGAGCAGAAGTATCCATTGGAAGATGGCTATTGACCTGAACAAGTGTACAGGTTGTGGTTCATGTATTGTGGCTTGTCAGGCCGAAAACAATGTTCCGGTTGTTGGGAAAGAGGAAGTTCGAAAAAGAAGGGGGATGTACTGGATGCGCATTGACCGCTATTATAGTGGAAATGCTGAGATGCCTGATGTGGTGTTCCAACCTATGATGTGTCAACACTGTGATAATGCTCCTTGTGAGACAGTATGTCCAGTATTGGCAACCATTCATAGTGATGAAGGCTTGAACCAGATGGCGTACAACAGATGTGTTGGAACCCGCTATTGCGCGAACAACTGTCCGTACAAAGTCCGACGCTTCAACTGGTTCAACTACTATGATGATGAGGAGCAATTTGGAGATTTCTATACCCATAATGATTTGGGACGGCTGGTTCTCAATCCTGATGTGACAGTTCGTTTTAGAGGTGTGATGGAAAAGTGTTCTTTCTGTGTACAGAGGCTACAAGATGCGAAACTCAGGAAGAAGCTCAATGCAAATAGCTCCTTTGCCAAGATCAAAGACGGGGATATTAAGACAGCATGTCAACAGTCCTGCGGAACAGGAGCGATTATCTTTGGTGACTTCAATGATCCTGAGAGTGCGGTGAGTAAAGCCTATCGAGAAGAACGCAGCTATGCCGTTCTGGAAGATATCAAGACATTGCCTTCTGTACAGTACCAGGCACTTGTTAGAAATAGAACAGAAGAGGAAACCAAGGCTTGGGAGGAGATGCAGAAACCAGAAAATCAAAAAATATTTAGCTAATAGAATATGAGCCACGTCAGATCATCCATCCGACAAAAGTGGGTTACCAACACGACCAAATACGGGCAGATCACTGATGGGATCTCTGCTCCCATTGAGGCAAAACCCAATATGCTCTGGTTGTTTTTTACAGCCATTTCCGGGGGAGTCATGCTCATGGGATTTGGGTTGATTGGTTGGACCTTCTACAAAGGGATTGGCGCATGGGGACTCAATCCAACCGTTGGATGGGCCTTCGATATCACCAACTTCGTCTTCTGGGTAGGAATTGGACACGCAGGAACCTTGATTTCTGCGGTACTCCTGCTATTCAGGCAAGAATGGCGGAACTCGATCAACAGAGCCTCAGAGGCCATGACGATCTTCGCCGTCCTCTGTGCTGCAATTTTCCCATTGATTCACATGGGGCGCCCCTGGATGGCGGGATGGTTTGGTCCTCTTCCCAATACGCGTGGATCATTGTGGGTGAATTTCAACTCTCCCTTGATGTGGGACGTTTTTGCGATTTCTACCTACCTGACCGTATCCCTGGTCTTCTGGTATCTGGGAATGGTCCCTGATTTTGCTTCTTTGCGCGACCGATTTGCGCGTGCTGGACGCAAAATTGCTTCTGCAGTATATGGCGTCCTGTCTTTTGGATGGGAAGGCTCTAGCAGAAACTGGTCTCGATTTGAAATCGTATCCCTGATTCTTTCAGGCTTGGCTACGCCTCTGGTCCTCTCGGTCCACTCCATTGTAAGTATGGACTTTGCGACTTCTGTGATACCAGGATGGCATACCACCATCTTCCCTCCCTACTTTGTTGCAGGGGCAATCTTCTCAGGATTTGGAATGGTCCAGACCCTGATGATTGTAACGCGGAAAGTGTACAAACTCGAAGACTACATTACGCTGGATCATATGGAGTCCATTGCAAAAATTGTCATTGCAACAGGATCTCTTGTAGGGCTGGCCTATATGACTGAATTCTTTACTGCCTGGTACTCTGGCAGTTTGTGGGAACGATATGCTTTTGCAAACAGGATGTTCGGTCCATTTGCCTTCGCATACTGGATTATGTTCTCCTGTAATGTGATCACCCCACAGCTATTCTGGTTCAAATCACTCCGCCGAAATATGGTGTTCACCTTCATTATCTCCCTCTTTATCAACGTAGGGATGTGGTTTGAGAGATTTGTGATCATTGTTACTTCGCTGCACAGGGACTTTTTGCCATCCAGTTGGGCAGGCTATTATCCCACCTGGGTTGAGGCTGGAATTTTGGCAGGAACATTTGGATTGTTCATGTTCTGCTTCTTCCTCTTCTCCAAGTTTTTACCAGTTGTCAACATGTTTGAGGTGAAAACGCTGGTGCATGACATTGAGAAACCGGATCATTTGAAGGAAAAAGAGGCAGTAGCAGGATAATTAATTTAAAGACAAAACAGACCTTCGATATACACGCAATGAATCAGCAATTTTTGTTAGGCAAATTCTGGAACCCCGACACGGTGCTGGAGACTTTGAAGAAATTCAAAGAGGAAAATGTATTGGTCTATGATGTATATTCTCCTTTCCCTATTCATGGAATCGAGCCGTATCTGAACATCAAAAGGACCCGCCTCACGGTAGCTGCCTTCATCTACGGAGCAATGGGAACGACCACTGCCCTGTTATTGATGGGATTGGTCTTTGGCGTGATCTGGCCGATGGACATTGGGGGAAAACCTTCTTTGCCCTGGCCTTCCTTTGTTCCGATCACCTTTGAATTGACAGTTCTTTTTGCTGCACACGGGATGGTGATCACCTTCTTGATTGTCGGTAGATATTGGCCTGGAAAGAAAGCCGTCCTGATGGATGATCGCCAGACAGATGATATCTTCGTCATTGCGATTGATAAGGCCAAAATTGAAAATGAATCTATCGTCCGTGAATGGCTCCACCAATTTGGTGCACACGAAGTAACTGAAAAAGAAATCACCTCATCATGAGTTTTGGAATACATAAGTGGAAATGGCTTGGAATCATTGCTGCACTCGCTGTGATTACCAGCAGTTGTTACACAGATAAGTCTCAGCGGAATGTGGAATATGCACCCAATATGTATAATTCTCTTCCGCTCGAACCTTATTCTCAGACTGTCTATATGCATGATATGGGCGGAAATTATGCGGCTGTATCTGATACCGACAAAGTTGTCTATTTTGCTGATGGTCTGAGTGCACAGGCTCCTCCTGAAGGAACCGTTCCCCGTTCCGAATCCTGGTATACCGAAGAAGCCTATAGCCCTTATCCCTATCCCAATGATTTGGAAGGATATGAATTGGCAGGGGTTGAGGTGAGTAGCCCACTCAATAATCCTGACACGAACGAAAAAGGGTACAACTGTACAGAAGAGACCTATCAGAAAGGAAAGGAACTGTTCACCCGCTTTTGCATTGTCTGCCATGGAGCAAATGGTAAAGGGAATGGAAAAATTGTTCAGCCCAATGGTCCATATCCTCCTGTACCTTCCTACTCTGGGCCGACGATCGTGAATCTTCCAGAAGGCAAGATGTTTCACACCATCACACATGGAAAAAACCTGATGGGATCATATGCTTCACAACTCACGCCGAATGAGAGATGGCAAGTCATCTGCTACATTCAGGAATTCCAGAAAGAAGGAAGAGTTGCCGAAGAAACAGCAGGAGACTAACTCCTGAGATTGATAGTGAGCTTGAAATAGTAATTGATATAATAAAGAATATAAGCAGTGGCACATTTTACACCGGAACAACTCACACAGCGCTTCGTATTTGAGAATCGCTACCGGAATATTGCCTTTGGTCTCATAGGGATCGGCTTGGTACTCTTGCTGGCTGGGATATTTTTTGCGTCCCAATCAGAACCGAGTAGTACCGGAGGTCATGCTGTAGCAGCAGAATCTTCTATTCATACCGTAGCAGACACACATGGCGAAGAGCATGCCAAAGGCATCGGAAATCGAATTCTGTCCAATTTGCTGTTGAGCAGCCTGTATTTCTTCACCATCACCATGGGAGCCGTTTTCTTCCTGGTGATTCACAGAGTAGGGAATGCTGGATGGCAGACTGCGATTCGACGCGTGCCAGAGGCAATCAGTTCTTATCTGCCGATCGGTGTGATTAGCCTTTCCGCCATATTTTTCTTCCTGAATCATATCTTTGAATGGGCCCACCATGGCGCATTGGATGATCCCTTGATTGCAGCCAAGAGTGCCTATTTGAATGAAACTTTTTTCATCATTCGAAATCTGATCTTCTTTGGCGTATGGGCTGGTGGCGCATGGTATCTGAGAAAGTTGTCCATTCAGCAGGATGGTGAAAGTGATGGGGTGCCCTTGTTCAGAAGAATCGGAACCATCTCGGCGATCTATCTGATTTTCTATGGAATCTCATATTGTTTGTTCGCAGTAGATTGGATCAAGTCTCTTGAACCCCATTGGTTCAGTACCATTTTCGGCATTTATGTATTTGCAGGTACGATGGTATCATCCCTGGTAACGATGTACTTCATCACAGCCTTCCTGAAAAAACAGGGATATATGCAGTGGGTCAATGATGCCCATTTCCATGATATCGGAAAATATGCTTTCGGATTTACCGTCTTCTGGGGATATATCTGGGTGGCACAATACCTGTTGATCTGGTATTCCAATATTCCTGAAGAAGGGATCTACTATGTGAAACGATATCGGGTCGGTGATCACGAATATCTTGGATATGCGATGTTCTTTTACACCAATGTGATCATCAACTTCTTGTTGCCATTCGTGGCCTTGATGACGAGAAATGCGAAACGAACCTGGGTGGCCTGGTCGTCTTTCAGAATCAATTTGGGATCTGGCGAAGGATTCAGGATTCCTTTAGGGGGATTTATTCCCATTGGAATTTTGATGCTGTATGGACACTGGCATGACTTGTATCTGATGGTGATGCCTGGAGCGATGGGTTACAATCCCGGGATCGGACTGGTTGAGGTTGGATTTTTCTTGACCTTCCTGGGGATCTTTATTTATGCTGTGCTCAATGCACTCACAAAAGCAAATCTGGCCCCGGTCAACCACCCTTATTTGGAAGAAAGTATACACCATACAACGGGACCCGTTTAGGTCGATTCAATCCGATAATTTTTAGTTCGAATATTAACAATCTCCCGACCTGTTGGTTTTATAGAATACAGGTCATGAAATAGAAAAAAGGTATATGGATCCACAATCAATCCAATCTGTCTTAGGCGCTGCTCAGGTCTTGCTGGGTATCATCTTTGTACTGGTTTCCATCAACCTGTACCTCATTTTCCGCCTGAAGGATATCGATCCTTTTGCCAAATGGGACCGCAATGCGATCAATGGTGCATTGTTCATGGTTTTTTTGGTCGTCGGATTTGTGGCCGCAGCGGTTTCTTCTGCTGCATACAGCGATCAGATGATTTTGACAGAGAATCCGGCTTCTGCTCACGGGGCAGAGATTGACAGAATGTTCTGGCGTACGATGTATGTCTCATTGTTTGTGACGATCGTAACCAATGTTCTCCTGTTCTATTTTTCCTGGAAATATCGAGGAAAAGAAGGCAAAAAAGCCTATTACTATTCTCACAACAATTTGATTGAAATCATCTGGACTGCGATTCCGGCTGTTGTCCTCACGGCTTTGATCGTAGACGGGATCATCGTATGGAATGATATTATGGGAGATCCTCCAGAAGATGCGATTCAAATAGAATTGACGGGAGAGCAATTTGCCTGGAACATCCGCTATCCCGGTGCCGATACCTACTTTGGGGAAACGCATGTGAGCTATATAGATGTGGGAACTTCCAACTCACTTGGATTCAATTGGGATGATGAAAATGGGTATGATGATCTGGTAACCCAGGAATTGCATCTACCAGTCGATCGTGATGTGAATCTCCTGATCCGCTCCAAGGATGTGCTCCACAGTGCAACCCTCGCTCACTTTCGCGTGAAGATGGATGCTGTGCCAGGCATGACAACAACCTTTAGCTTTCGCCCTACTGTAACCACAGAAGAAATGCGGAAGCGAACAGGAAATGACAAGTTTGATTATGAAATGTCCTGTCAGCAGATCTGCGGTCGGGCACACTACAGTATGAAGAAAATTGTGGTAGTAGAATCCTATGCTGAATATGTGAAGTGGCTTAGCTCTCAAAAGACAGCCAGAAAGTCATGGGAGGAAGCCAATGGAATTACCAGTAAGTAAGAACTACTACCGAGAGCGTACCGAGACTAGAAATCATACCTCTGAACTAAAAACTAAGAACTCATAAAGATATGTCTGAAGCATCTCACAATAACGGGCATCATCACGACGATCATCACCATCATCATGGGAATTTCTGGACGACTTATGTCTTCAGTCAGGACCATAAAACCATTGCCAAACAATTCCTGATCACCGGGATTATCATGGCAATCATTGGGATTAGTCTTTCGGTGTTGTTCCGACTTCAACTTGCCTTCCCTGACACTTCCTTTCCATTCCTGGAAACCTTGTTGGGGAAATGGGCTGAAGGTGGAAAAATTAAGCCAGAATTTTATCTCGCTCTTGTGACAATGCATGGAACCTTTATGGTGTTCTTTGTCCTTACAGCGGGATTGAGTGGAACATTCAGTAACTTTTTGATCCCACTCCAGATTGGAGCCAGAGATATGGCCTCAGGCTTTATCAATATGTTATCCTACTGGTTCTTCTTTGCCTCATCAGTGATCATGCTGATTTCACTCTTTGTGCCAGATGGCCCTGCCGCAGCAGGTTGGACCATTTATCCACCATTGAGTGCGGTGCCGGCAGCGATACCTGGATCAGGGATGGGAATGACCTTGTGGTTGGTTGCAATGGCATTGTTTATTGCTTCCTCCTTGATGGGAGGGATCAACTACATCACAACAGTGATGAACCTTCGGACGCAGGGAATGAGCTTTTATCGGCTGCCATTGACCATCTGGGCCTTTTTGATCACAGCAATTCTGGGAGTTTTGTCCTTCCCTGTTTTGTTCTCAGCAGCACTCTTGCTGATGTTCGACAGAATTGCTGGAACGAGTTTCTTCTTGTCTGATATGTTTATTGCAGGAGAATTGCTGCATTATCAGGGGGGGAGTCCAATTTTGTTCCAACACTTATTTTGGTTCCTGGGACACCCTGAAGTATATATTGTGATCCTGCCTGGTCTGGGAATTGCTTCCGAAGTGGTGTCAGTCCATGCTCGAAAGCCGATTTTTGGCTACAAATTTATGATCTGGTCCATTCTCGCAATCGGCTTCCTGTCATTCATTGTGTGGGCGCACCATATGTTTGTAACAGGGATGAACCCATTCCTTGGGACCATATTTATGATATTTACGCTGGTGATTGCGGTGCCCTCCGCGATTAAGGCCTTTAATTATATTGCAACCTTGTGGAAAGGGAACATTCAGTTTACCCCTCCCATGTTGTTTGCAATTGGTTTGGTATCCTTCTTCATTACCGGAGGGATTACAGGGGTATTTCTTGGAAATGCCGCAATCGATATCCCCTTACATGATACCTATTTTGTAACGGCTCACTTCCACCTCGTTATGGGAAGCTCGGCAGCCTTTGGGTTCTTCGCTGGTGTATATCAGTGGTTCCCCAAGATGTTCGGGCGAATGATGAACAACCGCCTTGGATATATCCATTTCTGGGGGACATTCTCCTCCTTGTACATGGTTTTTTTCCCTATGCACTTCATGGGCTTAGGTGGGGTTGCTCGTCATTACTATTCCTATACTTCTTTTGAGTTTATGACTGGATTTGGCGACATCAGTGTGTTCATCACACTATCGGCGATATTTGGCTTCACCGTTCAATTGATCTTCCTGTTCAACTTTTTCTCCAGTATTTTCTGGGGCAAAAAAGCACCTGCGAATCCCTGGAACTCCAACACTTTGGAGTGGACAACGCCAATCAATCCTGGTCATGGCAACTGGGTGGGAGAAATTCCACATGTCTATCGTTGGCCATATGATTACAGCAAGCCGGGTATCAAGGAAGACTATTTGCCCATGCACATTCCTGATGAAGAAGTAGAATATGAAGAAGGATTTCCCCGACCTGCAAGTATCCCGGCAAAAGATGCCCCACCATTGAAAGTGGAAGGCGTTGAGGAGCCAGAAGAACCTACTTCCAGCGACGATTAGCCAATAGAATAGTAGCCCATTGAATACCAACAATTCAATAACTCCACGAGCAGTGAGCCAGTATCGAATAATTGCTGGACTCACAATTGGGGCTGTGGTTTTGTTGATCTTCGTTGGAGGAGTTGTCAGAATGACAGGTTCAGGAATGGGATGTCCTGATTGGCCAACATGCTTTGGGCAGTGGATTCCACCTACAGATATCTCAGAATTGCCAGCTGACTACAAAACACAATTTCAGGTTCAAGGAAAAGAAATCGCAGATTTCGATCCTTTCAAAACATGGGTAGAATACCTAAACCGCCTATTGGGAGTGTTGATTGGATTGTTTGCAATCGCTACTGCCATCGCAGGGTTTCGATTGAAGGGAAAGACATTTTCCAGACTTCGCATTTTTAGTGGATTGGGATTGGCACTTGTGATCATTCAGGGAGGAATTGGAGCATATGTGGTTCGAACGGATCTGCATACAGGAGTTGTTACGCTTCATATGCTGATCGCGATTCTGATCGTCGCAGTTTTGATCGCAGGCTTTCTCAGTTCTTATCCTGATCAAACAATTCCCTCCTTGCCAAAGCAATTGAAGGGACTTGGCATTGGTTTACTCGTTCTGACCCTCGTGCAAATCATTTTTGGTACTCAGGTCAGAGAAGCTGTAGACACTGTTGCAATTGAATTGGGAGAAGGTGCACGTGGACAGTGGTTGGCCGAAATCGGTAGTACGTATCAGATTCATAGATACTTCTACTATGCAGTTGTCGGGGGCCTGTTGGTGTTCTCCCTGCGTTTGCGACCATATTTGGATCGACTACCTGGTGCAAAAGTATTGATCATTTCTTTATTGGGGCTTGTATTAACAGAAATTCTGATTGGAATCGGGATGCATCATTTTAGTATTCCCCCGGTATTACAACCGCTTCATTTAATGCTAGCGACCATGATATTCTCTCTAGAGTTTGCGCTCATTGGTAGTTGGTGGGTATGGGGAGGAAATGAAACATCTGCCTCCTTGATTCAAGTTGAAGACCTGGAGAAGCCGTTGGCTCCTTCATTCGTGAAAATGGAACATTCATGATCAAGCAGAATATACATAGCATTTCACTTTCTGATTTCCTGCGGGCAAGGGTACAAGCCTATGGACAATTACTCAAGTTTCGTTTGTCCTTATTGGTCTCTGTATCTGCGGTATTCGGATTCGCGATGGCCTCTCAGGGATCAGCCAGTTGGGAATCCCTGCTATGGATTGGATTGGGAGGCTTGTTGATCACAGGCGCTTCGAATTCTCTGAATCAACTGTTTGAAAAAGAGCTGGATGCCAAGATGAGCCGAACCAGCGGCCGCCCATTGCCGGAAGGAAGAGTGGGAAGTGGGGAAGTGCTGGTCTATGCCTTGCTACTATCTGTAGTAGGAATCTCAATTTTGGGATACTTTTTCAACCTTCCAGCAGCTTTATTGGGAATTATAGGCTTATTGTCTTATGCCTTTGTGTATACGCCACTCAAACGCATCACTCCCTTTGCCGTCTTTGTTGGAGCCATTCCTGGATCCTTGCCACCTTTGATTGGGTGGGTTGCCTATACAGGGAGTTTGGATGCAGGAGGGTGGTTGTTGTTCGCCTTTCAGTTCTTTTGGCAGTTCCCTCATTTTTGGGCCATTGCCTGGATCATGGATGAAGACTATCAGAAGGCTGGGTTCAAAATGTTGCCAACAGCCAGTGGAAAATCCAAAAAGAGTGCTTCCCTGATTTTGTTGTACACCCTTTGTCTGGTGCCCATGGTGCTGTTTCCTTTGCAGTTGGGAATGATACAGCTTTGGTCTGCACTGACATTGGTAGGATTGGCTGTGTTTTTTGCCTTTCCTGCCTGGAAATTACATCGAAGCCTGGATACAAAATATGCACGCAAGTTGATGTTTGCCTCCTTTTTGTATCTGCCGCTTATGGAGTTGATTTTTATAGCTAGTTAACATATATGAGTTCTTTTGGTATTGGTATGGAGAGAGAAATGGATCAGAAATCCTACATTATTCATCCGCAAAAGTTTGCCCTTTGGCTGTTCATCGTAACGGTGATCATGATCTTTGGGGGGCTGACGAGTGCCTATGTTGTGCATCGCGGAAGTCTTAGTGAAGGAGAAAAACTGTTCTTTGATCTTCCTCCTATTCTCTGGACCAATTTGATCGTGATTATTCTCAGTAGCCTATCGATGCAGTTCTCTTTAAGGGAAGTCGGCAGGGAGAACAATCAACGAGCCATGATTGGGTTGCTTGTAACAGTTGCTTTAGGAATCTGGTTCCTATTGGGACAACTTCAGGCATTTGTAGATCTGACAGAGAGCAATCTGTTTTTTGTTGATCAGACTCGACAAGACGATTCTGTCTCTTACTTCTATGTGATTACCGGCCTTCATGGTCTTCACATCGTTGCAGGATTGATTGTCTTACTTGTCTGTTTATTGAAAACAGCATTCTCTTCGTTTAGGTCTGGGCGACAACTCATTTCCTATGAAATGACAGCGATATTCTGGCATTTCCTGGGATTACTTTGGGTTTATTTATTCATTTTTATGAAGTATACACAGGAGTAAAATCGATCTGAAACTAACTTTATTTCTAGCGATTTTCCTGTAAATTTGCACCATCAATTCATTCCGACTAACTGATCCACAATGGCTAACGTAACAGTCGATAAAAAAGCACTCATCGAAGGGGAACGGCCGATGTATAATGCCAGTTATGGCAAGCTGATGATGTGGTTTTTTCTTGTATCAGATGCATTTACCTTCTCT
The DNA here is from genome assembly GCA_039029315.1 of Bacteroidota bacterium. Classification (GTDB taxonomy): domain Bacteria; phylum Bacteroidota; class Bacteroidia; order J057; family J057; genus JBCCCJ01. The sequence continues at coordinate 126,818 of JBCCGK010000001.1, forward strand.
GCACTCCTCATCGCATACGGTGCACTCCGTGTTCGCTCCGTCGCTCATGGTGAGGCTTGGGCTTTCCCAGAAGATGTATTCACGCATACGCCACTTCTTTACGAAATCTGGCACATTGACTCTCCGCTTGTATTTGTGGGGATCATGACCTTCATCCTTATCCTCAGTTCCGTAACTATGGTACTGGCGGTTGAGGCTGGGCATCGCAAGTCCAAAAAAGAAGTATCCAAATGGGTCTTCCTGACCATCATTGGCGGAGCAGCCTTCTTGAGTTGTCAGGCGTATGAGTGGTATCACTTCATCATTGGAACACATGAAGGAGGCATGGAATTAGGTCCCAAAGCGATGGCGTATCTGGATTCTCGTGAGATTCCAGGTCTGGAAGAAGGAGATCCTTTGATCGTCTACCCTATTCTGAAAAGTGAGGACCGATTTCAGGTCAAGGAAGTCCGCAAACAAGGCAATGGCTATATGATCGCCAATGATTCCCTGGCGCAATTGCTGTCCTATGAAAGAGAAATCTTCAAGCGATTGTATTTTTCAGACAAGCTTCAGCTAACTGAGCAATTGGAACCAGCTGAGCGCGTCAAAAGAATCAAATCCCTGGTCGATGATATCAATCGATTTGGTGCTTCCAAAAATCACAACATCAGGGTTTCCGCCAGCCTGAGTGGAGATCCGGAAACTGTGCTCGCGAACCTCAAAGAAGAGCTACCGGCCAAGATGTCAGTGAAATTCGTTGACGGCGGGGCCAATCTCAAATCCAATGAATATGGACCTCCAGACTTTGCAGCTCTCTTCTTCTTCGTAACAGGATTTCACGGTACCCACGTACTCAGTGGAGTGTTACTCCTGATCATGTTGTTGGTCAACATCAACAAAGGTACCTACGAGAAAAGAGGCCACTATGAAATGACTGAGAAGATCGGCTTGTACTGGCACTTTGTAGATCTCGTCTGGGTATTCGTCTTTACCTTTTTCTATCTCGTATAGACTTTCTTGACATTTGATATCTTTCTTCTAAAAACATAAAAATCATGGCAACAGCAGCAGCAGACGGAGGAGCGGCACAACGAAAATCCATTGTTCGCACAGCTTTGATATTGAGTGCCTTGACCGCATTTGAATTCCTCATTGCCTTTACAAAGAAGTTTTATCCAGCCTGGTTTGGCATGTCCGCGGATACTGCACAAACTCTGGTGGTGGTAACATTCATCATTCTGACTCTCTTCAAGGCCTTTTATATCGTTGCAGAGTTCATGCACCTTGGCCATGAAGTGAAGATCCTGGCTTTAACCATTTTGGTTCCTTTCCTGTTCATCGTTTGGTTGATTATTGGAATGATCATGGAAGGGGGATATTGGGGCCAACAAAATATGGAGGAATTGAGTTATTCTTCTGAACCAGCAGCTGTTGAATACGTGCATGTGCAGCCAGAATCAGAAGAAATCCCTATTTATGGCTAAATCCAAGACGCTCACAAAGGCTATCATCTTTATTACCTTTATTGTCCCTTCGCTGATCTTTGCGTTTTTGTATCTCGGGACAGAACAAGTTTTTGAAGATTTCCCATACGAATATCATCTCATACAAAAAGGGGATACGGTGTTTCACACCTATCCCTCTTTTTCTTTTCAAGATTTGGATGGCAATATCTTGCAGCCGGAGGATCTCAAAGAGAAGATTTGTATCGTGAGCTTTTTTTCAGTTCACGACGATTCCATGAAGCGGACCACTGTCCTCAACGGGAATCTTCGACGTGTCTATGACAATATCGAATGGGAGAAAAATCCCCCTTTCCGTTTCATTGCTGTGAATATGGGAGATTCCTTGCCTGATATTCTTGCCTATGAAAAAGATTTAGAGATTGATCGTAAACATTGGACAATCGTGAGAGGAAGTCAAGAAGACATCTATCGTCTGGCTACCCAGGGATTTGTGATGGATGAATTTGCACGAAAACGTCCTGGTGATCCTCCCTTTACGGCTCAGACCATTGCTTTTGTAGATAAAGATGGATATGTGCGGCGCTACTTTGTCGCAACAGATCTTGGACAGGAGAGAAAAATGCAGGAAGACTTGATTGCGATCCTCCGCTTGGTCTATCCTGAAGAAATAGAACGAATGAGACTCAGACCACAAGAGAAGAGCTGATGGAGCACGTCAAAGCAAACGAAAAAACGTATACACGTCTGATTTGGGCATTCTCAATCATTGTTCCGCTGGTTGTGGCTGTTCTGATCAATCCCCGCATGGAGATTGGCCTTTCCCTGGGCTTCAATCCCTATATTCTTCCCAAGATCAATGCCTATATCAATTCTGTCGTAGCGATCCTCTTAGTTCTGGGTTTTGTTTTCATTCGAAGACGGCAGATTGACTACCACAGGCTCTGCATGCTCGGTGCTTTTGGGCTGTCGGCGATATTTTTGATCCTCTATATCTTGTACCACCTGTCGGCGGGTCATACTTCCTATTGCGGAGAGGGTGGGATTCGCACTTTGTATTTGACCCTTCTTTTCTCGCACATTGTACTCTCGGCCGGGATTGTTCCACTGGCTTCCTTCTCAGTGTTTCGTGCATTGAGCGAACGCTATGACAAGCACCGCAAAATCGCCAAGATTACCTTGCCGATTTGGTTATATGTGGCCGTAACTGGTGTGGTGGTCTATTGGATGATTGCTCCTTGTTATGGGGCGTAAGAAGTGCATGATCCAATGAACATGAAAATAGATTTCAAAGAATATGAAGGGGAACTTTGGCAAATTATTTTGGGAGAAAATCACGATAGCAAGTTTTTGGAGCTGGTTGATCATCTCCACAAGCTCGGGCATCCGAAGGAAGAGATTTACAACTTATTTGGTGATTTTCTAATAGAAATTCAGATTGATCCAAGGACGAAAGGAGACGAAGTTGCTTATGACAACTTATTGGATTTTATGGATGGATTCACAGTTTGGGGCAAGGCATTTAGAATTCTTCCAGACGAACCTGATGTGTGAGGGATATTGATTTGATACTCTAATCGAAACTTGCTACTCCAATTCCCTCTCTACCAAGTGTACTTAAATACAATTTTTATGAGATTGACCTCTGCAAAACATGAAGATGATACACAACTTCATTCAAGAATTGGAAGAGCTTGTAAGAGAAATAAAAGGAGGGGAAAAGACTTATGACACGCTAATTGTTGACTATCCTGAAAATCTGGATGTCAGGGACTTTTTAGTTGGTGTTTTTTCATTGGGAAATAGTTTTAGAATAAAATGGGTACTATTCCTCACTTTTAAGTTTTGGACTACTGCAACCTATACAGATTGGCTGATTGTCCTGGAAAAGGTGGCAAACATTGCTGACAAAACGGTCCTCAACAAATTCTTCTATCTCACTTACCAGTACCTGGAGGTTAGTTTTGAAGATGCTCTTTTCGAACATGATGCGATTTCCGAAAACTCACAACTAGCGATACAACAATATTGGTTCCGAACAACAAGCCAAGGGCAAAGAGTTCCCGTTACCGGACTCCTCTATTCGGAAATTGAGGAGAAAGAGATAAGGCTGTTTGGATTACAAACAAGTGATTTCCATCTATATAGAGACCGACTGATCTTAGAGGGCGCAGAAAAGGCTACCAAACGGAAAAATACATCCACACCAGTCGAAGTAGAAACCTCTCCTATTCGAAAGTTGCTTAACAGACTAGATCCTCAGCATTTGAAGGAATTTAATGGAACACCAGGGCTCAATTTATTTAATGATCTCACCCCACTTCATGAACTAATTGAGAAATCAGATCCCATTGTCATAAAGGAATTTTTTGAAGAATATCCCAATATTATGAGAAAAATTTATCCTTCTGAGGAGGATTAGCAGAAGAAATTACAAGATGAAGAAACACAAAATACTCATTGCCCTTGGAAGCTAGGTCTGGATTGGCTTCTCGCCATTCTCCGCTTTTACTTTCCTGTAGTCTAGAAATCAAATTGTCAAGAATGCTATCTGTTTGGAGCTTGTTTTGACTTTGGAGAGAAAGCACTGATAAGACCATTCAAGTTTTTGTCGATCATATTCTTCGACTTTGAGACGATTTCGATCGCTACAGTCTGTTAACACCACTTTTGAGGCAACATAGGAAATGGATTCAGGCCCATGTCTTCGGTAATCTGGTGCATTTGCACCAGATTAAACTCAGGGTTGTGAATCTGCTCCCATGTCGCTAGAAACACAATGGCAGGTCTTGATCTACTGTAAACTTATACTTTGGACCGCATGAATTGTTCTGTTTGATTCCCTGAGCTCTGCTCCCAATTTTTCCGGCTTATAAGCCTGGACGTGACGCGTTTGCGGGATGGAATCAGGGCAGAAAAACGCGTTACGTCTAAGGGCAGAAAAACGCGTTACGTCTAAAGGGCAGGAAAACGCCTTCTAAAGAGAAGAATCTATCAGGGCCAATGTATAGCAAAACCATTTGCTTTGTTCAACTGAGATAAAAATTCACTAGATATGGATATCCTTGAATAGTAACTGTTCTTTGAAAAGAGCTTCTAGTGCGTGAAAATAGGGGGGTAAAGGCTTTCCGTTTCAGATTCCAGGGATAGATTCCGTCTTGCATATCTGCATTTGCTCAGACAATGATGTTCCCATACAATCGGGGAAAAAGGATCAGTCTTTTAAACTAAAGGATTTATTAGAACTCTTCAATCGCTTAAACATATTCCCACAGTGTCGAACAAAATCCCCCTCAAAATGCTTATATTTGCAGCGCATGAAGCTACTGAGATCATTTTCAACAATTGCCATATTTCTGTTCCTGCTTTGGGGTATGGGCACAACTGCTATCGCTCAATGCTCGCAATGCAAAGCCGCTGCCGCTTCTGGTGAAGCAGGAGAGGTAACCATCTTTGGGGGAATCAATGTTGGTGTGCTCTATTTGTTGGCCTTACCAATCATTTTGCCACTGATTGTGGGAGGGATCTGGTGGTGGAAACAGCGTCAGCATCGATCTTCATCAGTCCCTGCGCATTGACTTCTGATAATTGTACCGACTGAATACTATTCACCCAATCCGCTTGATGTGGGCTGACCACTTTGATATAATTATCCGTGAAGCCGTACATCTGGCCATTTTCCTCTCTTCCCTCAAATAAGACCTTTCGGTTCTGCCCGAGGAATTGCTCATAAAAGTAGCGGCGCTTTTTCTCTGACAACATTCGCAGGCGTTTGCTACGCTGATGACGAATCTTCATCGGGACTGGATCAGGCAGTGTGATGGCATGCGTATTTTCCCGTTCAGAATAGGTGAATACATGGAGGTAGGCCACATCCAGTTCATTGAGGAAAAGATAGGTATCTTCAACATGCTGTTCTGATTCTCCTGGAAATCCAACAATGACATCCACGCCTATGCAAGCATGTGGGATATGTGTGCGGATGTGGGCCACCCGTTCCTGATACAGCTCTCGTTTGTATCGGCGACGCATCTTGCCAAGCAGTTCATTGTTTCCGCTTTGGAGGGGAATATGAAAATGCGGCATGAATCGTTTGGATTGGGCCACAAATTCTATGATCTCATTGGTGAGAAGATTGGGTTCGATGGAGGAGATGCGAATGCGATCGACCCCTTCTACCTCATCGATGGCCTTTACTAGATCGAAGAAGTTTCGCTTTTCTGTGAGGCCTTTTCCATAATCGCCCGTATTCACACCCGTCAACACAATTTCTCGCACACCATTGGCTGCAATGTCCTGCGCATTTCTGAGAATATTCTCCAGAGTATCACTTCTACTTTTGCCTCTGGCGAGTGGAATCGTACAGAAAGAACAAGTATAGTCGCAACCGTCCTGAATCTTCAGAAAGGTGCGTGTTCTGTCTCCCAGAGAGTAAGCATCCACAAAGTCGCTCACTGTTGCAATCTCACTGTTATGGACACAGGGATTTTTTTCTTTGGTGAATTCCCGGACCAATTCCATGATGCGGAACTTGTCCCCTGCTCCCAAAACCATGTCTACGCCAGGAATTTCTGCAATCTCAGTCGGTTTGAGTTGGGCATAGCAGCCAACCACAATGACATAGCCGTCTGGATTTTGCTTCAATGCCTGACGAATGACACGCCGACATTTCTTATTGGCATTTTCTGTAACCGAGCAGGTATTGACGACATAGACATCCGCGGGTTCAGAAAATTCGGTTTTAGAGAATCCTGCTTCCAGAAACTGTCGACCGATGGCCGATGTTTCTGAGAAATTGAGCTTGCAGCCCAGTGTATGAAATGCGACAGTTTTCATCTGTGGATGCAAAGATAGGAGTTTTCACCATCAAAATGTAAGATACCATTCACGAAAGCCTGAACTATTTTTTCCTTCTATGCGTACTTTGGAAGAGAAGCCGAACGTTATTTCACAAAACACACCCCTTTATGCATCAGAAAATAGCGGTTCTTTTGTTGTCCTCTCTTTGCTTTACTTTCTCCTCTCTATCAGCACAATTTCTCGAAAAAGACCATCTTCAATTGGTTCTGCTGGAAGTCAGCAAGCCTGAAGATGTTGCGAAATGCTATACGAGTGAGTTTCATAAGCAAGAGGTGCAGATCCCATTTGCATTTGAGGATACAATCAATAATCTGGGGGATTTTGAATTTGAGGAAGAGCCAATGGAAGGCCCTGACTGTTTTGTGCCGGATCTGAAATTGATCTATCGGGAATACACCTACATTATAAGTCTGTACTGCAGCAAGGTGATGAAATTCAAAAACAAGACTCCCCATACGCCTTCTTCCAAACGGATTGAGAATGATCTGGTCATGACACCCACGGCTTTTTCCTATTTGCAAGGCTTGAAAAAACAGCATTTCGGAACTGTAGAACTGGCCCAGGATAGCATCATCCAGAAACTGGTAAAAACGGAGCCATTGGAAGATGCCTCTTCTGAAGAAGAATTGCTAGAGATCCTGCTGACCGAAAATTCTGAGACGGATGATAGCCGTGATCTGTTAGCACCCCAAGAGCGGTTTTTGGAAGATGAAAAGGAAGTTCTGGAGCTTGAGGATGAAGATGATCCTCGTCAGTGATCACTGGTCTTCTGAATCTAGCAAATCAGGTCGTCTCACCCGTGTCTTCTCAATAGCTTGTTCTTCTCGCCATGCATCAATCTTGGCGGCATGTCCTGATAGAAGCACCGGTGGAACGGTATGGCCTTCGAATTCTGCTGGGCGGGTATACACGGGTGCATCCAACAGCTGATCCTGAAAAGAATCGAACAAGGCAGAACTTTCATCTCCCAATACTCCAGGAATCAATCTTGCTATTGCATCTGTGAGAACAAGTGCTGGCAGCTCTCCCCCTGATAATACATAATCTCCAATGGAGATCTCTTTGGTAAAAAAGAGGTCTCTGGCCCGTTGGTCCAAGCCCTTATAATGCCCTGCAAACAAGAGCAGGTTCTCATGAAGAGAAAAGGTATTTACCATTTTTTGGTCGAGCGTAAGACCATCCGGCGTCAAAAAAATGATCTCATCATATTGTCTCTCCTTGCTGAGGTGCCGAATACATCGAGCAACAGGCTCTACCATCATGACCATTCCGGCTCCACCTCCATAAGGATAATCATCAATCTGACGTTGCTTGTTCACAGCAAAGTCTCTCAAATCATGAATAACTACCTCAATCAGCCCCTTATCCTGGGCACGCTTGAGGATACTATGACTCAGCGGGCTGCCAAGTAGTTGTGGGACACAGGATACGATATCAATTCTCATGAAGAAGAAATGCGATAAATGTAGGAGAAAATGGGGCCAGTTTATCAGGGAAGGCGGTGTGATGATTTTGTTAATTTGTTAAAATTTACCTTCTATTTTTAATAAATCATTAATTTTTGATAAAAATTCTACCCAGAGTTGAGAATTTGGAAAAATGCTGATATCTTGCGTTCATTCTAAGAACAACTAGATTTTGATAGGGTGAAGAGAGGAGTATAGTGGGGGTAAGGATGAAAAAGGTTCGATTCCTTTTCCTGTCACTCGCGAGTAGTAGTAGTCCTTTATTATGAATCCCCAATGAAATGTTGGGGATTTTTTATTTTTTGAAATAGGCATTTTTATCTTTTGCCTTTGGCAGGCGTATTCAACTCATCTTCTCTCAGAATCTGAATGGGGCGCTTCATGCTTTCTTCCAAAGAAATGAAGGTTTCCGTGCGCTGAATTCCCTCAATGGGTTGCACCTTATCATTCAGAATGCTTCTCAATTCCCGCGTATTTCTGCTGATTATTTTGAGAAAAATCCCGTATCTTCCAGTGGTATAGTGGATTTCGGTGATTTCTGGAATTTGGTCCAATTGTTTGACGATGCGATTGTAGAGAGAGCCTTTTTCCAAAAACATTCCCACAAATGCACAAATATCATATCCCAGACTGCTTGCGTCAATTTCCAGATGCGAGCCTTTGACGACATTCATGCCGATGAGCTTTTTCATTCGCACGTGCACAGTCCCACCAGATACCTGTAATCTTTTGGCAATTTCTGTGTACGGAATTTGCGCATCTTCCATCAACATGGACAAAATCTGCAGATCAAGTTTATCAATTTCAAAATTTGCGGCCATATTCAGATCTTGATTTTATTGTATTTTAAATAATTTCGCAACAACATTGAATTATTTGCAAATATTGTAAATTTTTGTTGAAATATTTTGAATTTTGATGTATTCATTCCTATCTTTGTATCAGATCAAACGATCACGCTCTTTCAACATGCAAAACATCACAAATCTTTTAAATCAACTGTAGGGTGATGAAACTGGCAGCCATGCCCTCTGGTCTCGGGGGTGGGGGTTAGGGACAAATTCCGGCGACGGAACTAACTACCTCGTGAAGGTTCGAATCCTTCCCCTACAGCAGTTTGATACCAATCCATTTACTAACCCTCTTCTTTTTCGGAGAGGGTTTTTTCATACATATTCATTCTCTGACGCATAACCTTAAGATCTTGTTGAAGCTTCTTAATGGTATTCTCGACATCTGCATCCAAAGTCTGTGATGAGCCACTATTGCTCTTGGTCGAGCTAGAACTACTGCTTCCACTATTCACAGTCCCACTGGATGAACTGCTCTCATTCCTGCTTCCATTATCCTTATCCTTGGAACCAAATAAATTGGAGAAGATGCCCCGTCCCTGTTGCTTGTCAGTCTCCATTTCTGTCAATCGTTGCTGAAGGGCATGCATACTTTCACGCATCGCTACCTGATTGGCCAAGGCATCTTCCTTTGCCCTCCCATAGTTGATCTGGAACTTGAATAATCTGCTGGGAAGTTCGATGATCGCACCAACTAGCTTGAGTGGCGCACCAATAAATGCCATGGCTGAACTGGGCTTTGTGAGATTGATGGATGTGGGGTAGCCGTAGTCTGTGAACTGAACCTCAAAATCCGTTCGCACCCATGCCGCTTGAGGGATCTCAATAAAATGAATGTTATGTGGATCGGGAACCCGAAGAAGCTGGGACTGAATAAGCGTCCCATCCTGGATTAAGCGAAGCTCCACAGTAGTCATAGGTTTGCAATAGATGCCGGACCTATTGTCAGAAGAAGTTGGTTCGCCTGGATCCGACTTCCCCAATACCTTGAATTCAAGAGAGAGGGTCTCGTTATTTCTTTGCAGTTGGTGATTGACCCCTGCCAATTGCCTTGCATCAAATGGGTCCACCTGAAGTTGTAGGATCGGAACATCTCTGGTACCAGAAGGCGGAACAGATACGATCTCTGTGATGGCACTTCCAAGATCCACAAGTTTGTTGACAAATTCTCCGGTTTGATCATCGATGGACGTTCTGATACTACTCAGAAAGCCCGAATCATTGAATGTGATGTGGATTTCATCACTGGAAAATATGCTGGGATTGTATCGAAAGAAATATTGATGGTCTGGATCTGGGATCAATTCAGTCTCAGCGTCTGCCAGATAATAGGAGGAGCCTGCCTGATAAAGAGAAATAGAGACAAGCGCTTTTGGCAAGACATATCCGTATAAATTCCCCGCCTTTGGCGAGTTAAGTGAGGCGAGAATATTTCGGGCCATATAGATTTTATTATTCTAACAAATAGTCTTAGCAAGATATAAAAATTCTCACAAATGGCAGGATATTTTTCAATTATTGAAATTCTTCTCAATATGGACTATTTGTTTAATAAAAATCGAATAAAATTATTTTTATGTTAAACAATAATGGATATTTGGTTAATTTTTGAGAAATATTTTTGGATAAGCAAGAGTCAGAATTCTTTCCTGTTTTTTCTCATTTCGAATCATACATGACATCCCTACTTCATTCTGCCAACAAGTTTTGTTGAAAAGAATAGAGTGCTTCATATACCTGATCCATCAGTAGAATTCTAACATTCTCTCTCAATAGCAAGCGGTTGCTCGCATAAGGGAAGGTTCTGTTCGATAAGAAGATAAAAATAAGATCCTGGACAGGATCAATCCATACACAGGTCCCCGTAAATCCTGTATGGCCGTAAGTGGCGGGAGATGCATAGGAAGAGGTTGGAGAAGGATTTCGTTTTCTTGGATTTAGTTCTGGTTTGTCCCACCCAAGTCCTTTGCGACTATTGACCAGATGTTTTTTTGTAAAATAACCAATCGTTCCTTTTCTCAGATAATATTCCCCTCCAAAACTCCCTCCATTCTTAATCATCATCATGACCTTTGCCAAATCGTATACATTGGAGAACAGGCCCGCATGTCCAGCTACACCGCCGAGAATGGCTGCGGAGGGGTCATGGACAAACCCTTGAATTACTGTGTGTCGCCAAAAGGTATCAGCTTCTGTTGGAGGGCAAAACGTTGGATCACCATAAATGTGTGGTTTGAAATAGGTTTGATTCATGCCGAGATGCTGATAAAAATTCTCTCTTGCATACTCATTCAGGGGCTTGCCTGTGATGGCATGGATAACTTCTCCCATGAGGATCATGCCGATATCACTGTATCTGACTCTGGTGGTGTTGCGGACAGGAAGATCCCGAATCCATTTCCACACGCTATCATTCAGGGTCTCGGTCGTATACAGAGCAGGAGCGATTTGGTCAGTATGGGATCGCGTCGGGAAATAGCTGAAGTATTGTTTGTCAAGTTGGCGGGTCTCCTCGGAGGCATAGCTATGCTTGTAAAACGGATACCAACCTGGAAGTCCTGCATTGTGTTGAAGCAATCTTCGAGGGGTTAATTCGGCTTTGTTGCTTTTGCGCAACTCTGGAAGATAGGTGCTAATCGGCGCATCCAGGTCTAGTCTGCCTTGCTCCACCAGATCCATGGTGCACAGGGTGGTGGCAGCGACCTTGGTTACAGAAGCCAAATCATAAGTATGCTGATAAGAATCTATCAGCGTGCCTCTTCGACCATACTCTGTTCTCCCAAAAGACTTGTCATATACAATACTTCTATCCTTGACCACAAGAACCTGACAGCCAGGCATGGCTTGTCTGTCGATGTAGTGAAGGGCGATGGAATCAATCCGATGGAGCACCCGACTATCCAATCCTTTTGCTTCTGGAATCGCAAAGCCGAACCGCACTGCCTCCGGCACAATGACTCCCATTCCCTCCTGGAAGTCATCAGAGGCACTCACAGGAAGTCTGCCAGTAATAGGCAACCCGCCAAACAAAGCCATGGCTGCTCCTTCTTGCGCATCTTTGGCCGTCTCATATGCCACCAATACAGCATCCTCCTCTCCAAAGAATCGAAGGGCATAGGGATTGCCAAACAAAACCAGGGCGGTTTCTGACCCTTGTCTGGACAGTTCTTGACAAAACTGGCTGGCTGACTGCCTGATGCCAAAATTCATAGATGCACGTTGATTCATCCCAAACATACCGATGATCACAGTATTGAACAGTTCCAGTCTTTTCAGCAGTTGATTTCTCTCTTGTGTGGTGAAATTTTTTCGGAGGTAAAAGCGCTGAATGTCTCCATATTTTCGAAGGGTCAGGTCAAAGGTAGAATTGCTACTTCCCCCAATCTGAACGTAGGCGATGTCTCGTTGTGCCAATCGCTGAAGAGGAATCATACCTCCTTGATTCTTGGCCAGGGTGAGAGAGGAGTGGTACAGCTTCCTTCTAAGGATGTTGCCTTCTGAACTGTTGAGATCTTCTTCCAACTGATCCGGAGAGAGAGGGCTTGGATTTGCCAGACCTATTCGAAACTTGGCAAGTAATATCCTGCGAACCCGCTGGTCAAGTTCAGCTTCTGTTACTTCCTCATTGAGGATTGCTTCCTTGATTCTTCGGGCAGAGCGCGGAATGTTGGAGGGAAAGAGCAAGATATCATTTCCTGCCAGAAAAGCCTGAAGTGAGACTTCATCTGGTGAGAGATCTTTGGCAACTCCCTGCATATTCAGTGCATCGGTGATCACCAATCCCCGATAGTCGAGGCTGTCTCTCAATAAGCCTGTTACGACCCTGCGAGAAAGAGTAGTTGCCTGATCTGGCCGAGGATCGAGCGAAGGAATCTGCAAATGAGCCACCATCAAAGACTGAACACCAGCCTGAATCAATTTCACAAAGGGATACAACTCCAGGGTGTCTAGTCGATGAAGATCGTGCTTGATCAATGGCAAAGCATGGTGAGAATCTGTATCTGTGTCTCCATGTCCTGGAAAGTGCTTGGCACAAGCAATGACGCCCTGGCCTTGGAGACCTCTGGTGAACATGATACCTTTCCTCGCAACATTGAATTTATTCTCCCCATAAGATCGATAATTGATCACCGGATTGCGTGAATTATTGTTGACATCCACAACGGGAGCGAAATTCATGCCTACTCCTACACGCCGCAACTCTTTGGCCATTTGACTGCCCATATCATAGAGAAGACTGTCATCAGTGATGGCACCAAGCGTCATGTTCTTGGGGAAAGGCTGGACCCCCTTGAGCCGCATACTAAGCCCCCATTCGGCATCCTGAGCGATCAGCAAAGGGACATTGGCGAGGCGTTGATATCGATTGACGAGTTGAAGTTGAGATGCGGGATTCCCTTGCATAAAGATAATCCCGCCGAGATAGTCATCCCGAACCAGTTTCTCGACGAATTGATATTCTTTTTCATCCTTGTTGGAAAAGGTCGCCACCATGAATAGCTGTCCGATTTTTTCCTCCAGACTGAGGCTACTCAAAACACTATCAGCCCAGGCAAGACCTTCAGACTCGGGATGGGGAAATTCAGGGGAAGAATGATCAAAAGAACTCAAAAGGAGCCCCACTGGCATCAGAAGGCAAATCAGGTACTTCATGTTTTGCTCAGGTCAGAATATTTCTCGAAATAGGTTCAAATACAGCTGAAATTCGCCAAATTCGGGCAATTTCCCAAATATGCCAAGCGGAAGAATTCCATTTTCGAAGGAATTTCCAAAATCGAGAATATTGCTACTCTCACTGAAGCCCGGAAGTCTCAGCTTGACACGCTCCTGATCCTCAAGCAGGACAAGGCATGGTCCAACGGGCTGTCGGTGATTCCCAAAACATCTTCTATGCGTTGCACAGGGACTTCTGTACAACTCGATCGAAGAGATGTTCAATGGGCTGAAAAGAGATAATGGTGGACAGACACACTTCTAATCTGGAAGGAGGAACCAGGCAGTGTCTCCCTCGATCTGGACATACACAGTTTCTTTGTCAAACTTGAGCGAGGTAAAGGGGGAGGTTTTTTCGAGAGTCAGGACCTTATCTGAAGAATGACAAGACAATAGCATGAACAGAAAAGAAAGGAGAAGGTCAATGAACGTTTTCATGGAGGCAAACAGTTCGCTATGTAGAGAAATATTCTTTCTTGAATATATGAGATTCAAGAAAGAAGGCAAGGAATAAAAAGGTACACGATTGACTTGATCGAGAAGCAAATCAGCTCTTCTGAGGCGGGAGCAGACCTCTATTCCTTGCATTCTTAGCTCTTCTGAATAAGAGTAAACTGCTGATGTTCTCCTGGGCGCTTTCCTGCCTATCAGAATCTAGGGATAACAATCGCGGTTAACTGATTCCAATTGGCCCCCATCTGCCAGTATCCATCCTGTCAGACCAAGTTCCTCATCCCGAATCTGGAAGAAATAAAAATCCTTGAGATGTCTGACCGCCCTTGTGTCCGTCACTTCATAAATCTTCATTTTGGAAAGAGTTGTCAGGACTTTGGGTGCGAATAACTCTGGTTGGGCCACCAACTGGGCATATGGATTGTTTCTGACAAAACAGCCAGAAACGGGCATAGGAGGTAACTCATGTTCGGGTGTACTGCTTTCGATCTCCGTGGAAGGACTAGGCGATGATGCTGGAATTTCCCCTCTTCCTATAATTCCTAGATTACCCAATAAGTGCAAGCCGTAGATCAATAAAAAAATCATCAAAAGCACCACAATCCAGTTCCAGGCACGTCTGGAGATAGAAATATTGACAGGCCCACGACTACCAACAACTGCGACATGGTTTCCGCCAATTTGATTGCCCGATTGCGTGATCGAATGGGACTTTTGGGACACCATCAGGGCCTCTTCCAACTCTTTGAGTTGCAGGCTGGCTGGCTGTGGCAATTTGTCTTTTGCAGCCCGTAAGAGGGACAAAAGCCGATGAGCGATGGAATTCATTCTGAGGGCATGGGTTGGGAGATCGATATCACCGATGCGATAGTGATTGCTTAGTTCCGCATATTCTCCAGACAAGACGATCAATTGGTCGTGGAGGTCCGAAGGGAGATCCGGCATATGAAGCATATTTGTCAATGCTTCATCGATTTTTCCTGCACTGATAAGAGCTTGGGAAGTTTTCATAAGAGCAATAGGTTCATGTAGGTGTTGTGGAATGAAAAGGTGAGATGCCAGGGAATGGAACATGCAATCCGTGGCATCTACAGTGACGGACATCTTCTGAATAGGGCTGATCAATCATAACAATCTGGATCAACATACTCCAGACTCACACCATCAGCCATGACCCAACCTTCCAGATTCAGTTGGGCATCTCTTATTCTGAAAAAGTAGAAGTCTTTCACATGATGTACGATCTTCTTCTCCAGAACGTCATACTCCTTAAATCGGGGTAAATCTGTAATGGTATTGCCAAACATCTCAGCTTTGTCCTTCAATTGGGTTTTGAGTCCTGTTTTGATGGTGCATCCACGAACTTTGGGCCGAGAGGCTGGGCGCCTTTTCAGATATTCCCAGGTTCCATTTGAATAGAGAATGACTCTTTTGCCACCATCTGTTGTGGCTAGTTTTTCAGTCTGTGCAGCCAATGTTATGAATAGACTGAGAAAAATGGAAACAATGAACAATGATTTCGTTGTCATAATAAGAAGGGTTGTATGAATATGATTGTGAAAGAAGGGCAGTCTTGAATTCTATCTTCATGGCAAGCAATGAATAGATCTGCCATAAGGAATTTGCGGCTATAGAAAAAACATCCAGGCTGAATGGGGTAGATTCAATGATTCTTCTCCTCAATGGTGCGAGATCAGATGAGAAACTTTTTTAAGCATCTGGAATTTTGTCAAATGGATTCAGAAAGATTCTTATTGATGAATGGAAAGGCTATCCCTATCTGTTCCCAACTAAAGGGTAAGAAAGGATAAAAGAAAGATTCAGGTTGTGATAAAAGGATCTTTAGGTAAAACGAGTATGCGAGACATTATGTTGCGCAAAATCTCAAAAAAATGGCATGATGCTTCATTGGTTGATTGGGTGGGAGTTCTGAATGTGGAGGAGAAATCAGACGATAGATGGTTGGATATGTCTCTGGCTTGTGAAAGAAAGATCCATGAGGAAAAAAGACAAATTCCGAAGGCATTGTCAGCTTATTGACCGCCAATACCTCCGGGTGTTCGAATCATTTTGCCCTGAATCGACAACAGCTATTCCATCTGATTGAGATAATCATCCAGATTATCCAACTTTTTGAGCCAGAAGTGTTGATATTGTTGAACCCAGTTAAACACTTCAGACAGGGGTTCCAGGGAAAGCGTACAGAGCCGTTCTCTCCCTTGCTGCTCAATGCTGATCAGGGAGGATTCTTCCAAAATCTTTAATTGTTTGGAGATGGCAGGTCTGCTGATCTCAAAATTATGGGCAATGGCATTGACCGTTTGCGCTTTTTCAGACAGCACTTCTATGATTTGTCTTCTTGTCGGATCGGCCAATGCTTGCCAGGGATCTCTTCTCATGTGTCCAAATATGTTGAGAGGTTTCGTTTCAGGAGTTTTTTCCACCCAAATGAAAGGATTCGACGTGTAATCCACCCATTAAAACCTTCAAAGCCTGTATGCGAAAGGGTAAACATCGTTTGGCCTTCCCCAATGCGCTTGAGCTCCCAAAGGACGAAAGTCGGATGGGGCATTTTGTTCGCCCGCCAGGAAATAGAAAGAAGATGAGGCGCATCAAATGACAGAACCTCACAATTGACTATTCCATCGAAATTGCGTCGGGGAGTCGTTTTGAATTGAAATGTATGCCCTTCTTTCAATTCAAAATCAACAGTCTCCATGAGCCAGCTAGATAAGGCTTCTTTGGTGGTCAGTGCTGTCCAGATCTTTTGGATATCGTGTTGATAGATTCGTTTGATCAATATCTGTGGCTTGCTTGCCGTTGTATGAGTTCTCATAGGGATCGTCATGTGTAAGCAGCTGTTAGAGAAGGTTTGAAAATAAAAGTAGACAAGAAGAAAGTAACAACAAAAAGATTGAAAAGAGTTGCCAGAGAAACGCCGATCGAATAGCTAGTCGAAAATCCCCACCAATTCCAGTAACTCAAATGAATGCTAAAGACACAGAACAGGCCAAATAACATGACAATTTTGAGCTTCTCTAGACGGGAACGCTCTCGAATCACATGCAGTAGCAAGCAGAGGAACAATCCTGAAACCAATCCCAGAAGAGCATTCATTGAGAAAAATCTGACAAGAGAATAGTATTCGATTGTTCGGGTAGAGACAAAGGACATACTGTGAGCTGTCAGGATCAGGTTCATGGAGAGATCTTTCTGCTGAACCAACTCATCCAATTGATGATGAGGAAGTTCTGTGGGTGTGACATCCCCTATGCCCCAGGGAAGTTGTGAACTTAGCCCACTCAACACAGCAAATAAGACTGTGGAGATGAGGCTGCCGAGAAAAATTTATTTGAGTTTCATCTTGATGGATTCGTGAAATAAAAATAAGTAACCGTTTGGTTACAAATATATATGTAACTAATTGATTACGCAAACTTTTTTTCATTTTTCTCGTTCGATTGGATATCCCAATAGTTGATTTTCTTCATTTTTATCAAGAAATTCACATTCCCATCCAATCATTTTTGCTTTACTGATAGACTGATTTTGCCTGCTGATTGCTTTTCACAAACAGTTCTGTATTTGCATAAATGAAAACGCACACTAAGTCTTCAAACCAAAACAAGGGATCTGCTCATTCTCAACCTACAGTTGAATCTTCGCAAGAAGACAAAGGCAAAGCCTTGGCCCCCCCTGCCCTTCAATTGCTTGCTTCTTCGCCTCCCCCGCCTGTCCAGAAAAAACAAAAGGCAGAGTCGACGGAGAAGAATGCAATTGTATCGCCCAATGAGGGAGTTCAGAGTCCCGTTCAGCGGAAGCCAGTCTTGCAACGGGATGGAGAAGGAGGTGAAAAAGAAAAATCTGGTGAATGGTACGCCGATGCAGATCTGAACCTCCCGCGGAATGCCTTTGAGTTCAATTATGAATTTGCAAATAAAAACAATCTTAGTGGCTCCTTACGGATTACCGGAAGTCATAAAGATGCAAAAGTACTGGAACTGGAAGGGGGCTACAAAAAAGAACATGAGGATGCCACAGATGTTGAACCCAATGCCAAATCCAAGCTAGGGATTTTGGAAAACAAAACCTCTCTGAAAAAAGCACATGGCAAAAAGATGGGACTGGAGATGGCAACTGCTCTGGCGAAGGTGGATATTCTGGAAGTATCCCCTTTCAATTGGTTGAAGGTATCTTTCGACATGAAGGCATTTGAGGCGAAGATGAAGGCCAATGCAGAAGCAGACAAGAAATTCGAAGTTGCCCTGGCCAAGATCAGCGGAAATATCAAAGCCAAAGTCCCTGCCAGCTGGTTAGAGTCCATCGGTATCCCAAAAGAAATCGCCGAGAAACATTCAATCACCATTTCTGGCAAAATTGAATACAAGGTTCCCTTCGAAGACCTGGCAAGACTGCGGGAAATGCATAAAGCAACGCGGGAGATCACCAAGCAGACACAGGAGATGGCCAAGAAGGTGAAAGCAAAGGACATGCTGGAGACCCGGAATCAGGAGATCAACAAACGGGTGCGGGAACTGAAAGCACAAAAAGAACAACTGAATCACGGAAGAGGGAACAAGGTTGGGAGAAAGGAGCGCAACCGACTCAACAAGCAGATCAAGAAAGAACTCAAGGAACTCAAAGCTGAAAAGAGAGTCAATGGCAAAAAAATCAAGTCTCTCAACAAAGGGATCAGAGACCACAAAAAACTCATTAGCAAAGCTGATGATGTCATCGCCAAGGCCAGCAAGGGGCTGAAAAGTAAGAGTGGTCGTCTGGTAGGAAAAGTAATCCAGAAAGTAGGTGGAAAGATTGCCGGAAAAATCATCGCCAAACTGATTCCGGGTCTGAATATCATTTCTACAGCCGTGGATCTGATAGAGATTGGGGTGATCATCTACAAGCTTGCAAATAATGAAGCCGAAATCGGCTTGGGTGGCGGTGAAGAAGGAGGAGGAAAGAAGGGTGAGGAGGGGAGTGAAGGTTCGGGTGGGGATCAATCTAGTGGGACAGAAGGAGATACTGAAGGGACCGGAGGAGAATCAAAAACAGGCGGTGAGGGCACCAAATCAGATCAGGGGAGCGGAGGAGATGGAACTGGAAAACAAGGGGGCGAAGGCAAAACGGATACCAGCACAGAAGCAGGTATCCCGGATTTCAACAAAATCGATCCCAATGATGCCTCGCTGTATGAAGCTGTAGAAGACCCCTTCAAGCAAGATGCCAGGCCTCCCAAATTGTCTCCCCAGGCAAAAAAAGTAATCGAAGCCCTCAAAGGATCGAAGGACAGTAAGGAAAAAGCTACCCGGATGAGCAATTCTGCCTTGAGAGAGCTGAATGAAGTCATTCCAGAAACCCTGACGGATGAAGAAGTGCAGGAGCTGATCAATCGACTCAAAGGACAGGGGGGCAATCCCGCCAAGTCTGATCCCGATGCCTTGATCGGGCGAGTCATGGCTACAATCGATGACATCCAGACAGGGGCTCCTCAAAGTGATGTCATAGAAGAGGTGAAGGAAGTGGACTATGAAAAAGCTGGCATCGCCAACAAAAACTGGCAAGCGAATATTGGCTGGACTGTAGAAGAACTCAGTGGGCAAAACGGAACCGCTGACAGCAAGGAATTCATCGACTATATCGCGGAGTTCCAGGCCAACAATGGCATCAATGGTGGAGGCATCGCAGGGCCGCGGACAGTCATCGCTCTCTTGAATGCACTAGGCAAGACCGATTCGCCTGCTTATGACAAAGCCAAAGCAGCCCTCGCCCAGGAAGCTTCTGATGAGCGACAAGGCAAAGGGGGAGATGGCTCAGGCGCAGGAGAAGGAGGCGACAATCTGGAATCCGATGAGTCACAAACAGACACCAGCACAGATAGCGCCGACAAAACGGACACCCTGCCCGATGATACGACAACTGATCAATCCGAAGGCAAGGGAGGATCAGGCGGTCCAGACAAGGAAGGCAGCGAGACAAAAACGGAAGGAACCGAAGACGTTGAGCCAGAAGAAGTAGTCAATGCACGCTCCGAAGTATTCAATGCAGAGGTCATGAAGTCCTGCCTGAATTATGATGAAGCCTCCAAAGTAGTCTCACTCAACCAAAAGCGGGTCAAGGAAATTCGGGCTATGGGACAAACCGAATCCTTTGGGATGGGGATTACCATCAACTCCTTTTCTATGACGGTTACCCCTATCGAGGTGGGAGATGAGGTCAAATACTATCGGATCTCAGGCAGCATGAATTTTGATGTGACGTCTCTCCCCCAAAACGCAGGAGAACAGTACCCCTATGCGGCAGGGCAAAATTATACAGAAAGCATGGATTCGGCCTATGATATTGATAAGGATCAATTCCAGAATGTAAGCAGTACCCAATATGAGCGTAAGTTGGCTGGTTTGCTGCAGGAAGGTGGTTCGGGGGCTATGCTTAAACCCGGAGTGGAGGGTACGGAACGAGATTTGGGAGAATTGAATGCTACCATCAACAGAATTGTCAGTCAGATTTCCATGCCAAAAGAAGGGGGAGGAAAGGGATATATCGTCGAAGTAGAAGTGACACCTACTGAACTCAAAACCATCAGCGGAATCATTAGAAACGGGAAATTGACCAAGCTGGCAGTTGGAGAACCCATTGTCATCAAGACCATGCTGGTGCCTGAATCGGACAGTGAATAAGACCGGGCACAACACCTCTGAAGAAATATAATTGGTGATTCAAGGCAAGTTGTCCAAAATGGACCAATGCCAAAATCTGAAAATCAGGATATTTACAAGAAATTCTGATGATATGACTGTATGGCTGGAAGATTGTGTTGCCAATGTTATTTCCCCTATCCGCCAGTTTGGGAAGCATTTACCTATTGTATGTCTCGAAAATCTTCCGAGTGGGGAGGCAGAGACACAATCACATATGTCAACACAAATCCTCCTTTTCTGTCGGCTATATCCTCAAACAACTCTTGTTCCCTTGTCATATGAAACTTAGCCTGATATTTTCTGAATTTCGGTGGAAATTCATCTTGAATTTTTTCCTCATCCTGTCTGAAGCCATCATTGAGTTATTGTTCCCATTGTTTATTGGATTTGCCATAGATGATGCGATCAAAGGAGAATATCTGGGAGCTCTGCAGTTGGGGGGGCTGGGAGTAGCAATTATTTTCATTGGAGGTGGGCGAAGATTTTTTGACTCAAGATTTTATGCACAAGTCTATCAAAAACTTGGCAGGCAGATCATGTCAAGACTGAAAGAAGAGGACGCCTCAGTCAAATCAGCACGCCTAAGCATGATTTCAGAGGTTGTCGAATTTCTGGAAAACTCTCTTCCTGAATTACTGGCAAATGTTATAGGAATGGTTGGGGTGGTCATCATCATCATTGGCTTGAATATCCAGGTTTTTCTCTGGAGTCTTCTCGCTACTGTCCTTGTTTTTCTGATTTATTTCTTAACCAGAAAAAAGACTCTTCGCTTGAATGCAGCCTACAATGATGAGATAGAAAAGCAAGTCAAGATTATCCATTCCAATGATTCTGGACGCTTAAGCTCTCATTTACAAAATTTGATGAAGTGGAACATCAAATTATCAGATCTCGAAGTTGTCAATTTCTCCGTTTCATGGATTGTGCTGATCTGCTTTTTGGTCATATCCATTATGCTGTCTGCGGGAACAGGAACAGTCGAATATGGGGCACTGTTTTCTTTGATTATGTATGTCTTCCAATACATCGGAAGTGTCATCGCACTCCCTTTCTTCTATCAGAGTTGGTTACGACTCTCAGAGATCAGGCAGCGATTGGAAGAAATCTGAAGAATTGCTTACATATAACGAAACCAATCTTCTGAGAAAACAGTTTCAGGAGCACTCGAACGATCATCAGTGGGCAAAAGTTTGGGATAACCACACAAATTTTGCTACTTCTATTTTTCGGCTTTATCCTAAACTTTTTACCCCCAACCCTCATGAAGGTCTTCTCCACTCTCGTGATCCATTTTCTGTTGGTCTATGGCTTTTCGCAACCCATAAATCCTGCACTGCTTCATGGCTTGACATTCAGAAATATCGGCCCCGCAGGGATGAGTGGTCGTGTTACGGCTATAGATGTCGTAGAATCCAACAAAGCGATTTATTATGTCGGCACTTCAGCGGGAAGTCTGTGGAAGTCGGTCAATGCTGGAACAAGCTTTCAGCCGATTTTCGAAAATCAAAAGACAGCATCTATCGGTGATATTGCAGTATATCAGGACAACCCCAATATTTTGTATCTCGGCACAGGAGAAGGGAATCCTCGGAACAGCCAAAATTATGGCTATGGCATGTACAAGTCTATGGATGCTGGCAAAAGTTGGCAGCACCTCGGCCTTGAAAACACAAAAAGCATCCATCGGGTCCTGGTCCACCCAAACAATCCGGACATCGTTTGGGTAGGGGCGATTGGAACAGCCTGGGGCACGAGTGAGGATCGGGGGGTGTACAAAACCATTGATGGTGGCAAAAACTGGACAAAAATTCTGTACACCAATCCCTCTACAGGGGTGGCAGATATGGTGATGGACCCTGGCAATCCCAATAAAATCCTGGTGGCTATGTGGGAATATCAGCGTTGGCCCTGGTTCATGAACTCAGGGGGTGATGGTTCAGCCATTCATATGACCACTGATGGAGGTGATAGCTGGCAACAACTTGGCTCTTCGAATGGTTTGCCCAATGAACCTCTCGGAAGAATTGGCCTCGCCATCGCTCCGAGCAATTCCAATGTTATCTATGCCAATATCGAGACCAAACCAGAGAATGCCATGTGGCGATCAGATGATGGGGGGCAAACATTCCGCAAAACTACAGCAGAAGGAGTGGGAGACAGACCCTTCTACTATGCTGATGTGGAAGTCGATCCCTGGAATGAAAACAGAGTATATCATATCGCTACCACCATTTCGATGAGTGAAGATGGGGGAAAAAACTTCAAAAGTACGATGTCCATGTTTGGGGGAGTGCATAGCGATCACCATGCTTTTTGGATCAATCCAGACAACCCCAGCCATATCCTTGATGGCAATGATGGAGGGATTTATGCCAGCCATGATAAAGGAAAAACTTGGCGATTTCACCACAACCTGCCCGCTGGACAGTTTTACCACATCAATGTAGACAATGAGATGCCCTACAATGTCTATGGCGGCATGCAAGACAATGGCAGTTGGGTCGGGCCTGCTTATAAGTTTGCGATCTTTGGCAAAATTGTGAATGCAGACTTCAAGAGTGTCGGTTTTGGAGATGGGTTCGATGTGATTCCAGATCCCGCTGACAGCCGATTTGGATACTCCATGTCTCAGGGGGGAGACTTTCAGCGCTATGATCGGAAAACGGGAATCGTGCAGAACATCAAACCACAACATCCGGAAGGGCAACATCTTCGCTTCAACTGGGATGCAGCACTGAACGTCGATCCTTTTGATTCCAACATCTTGTATGGGGGCAGTCAATTTGTTCACAAAAGTACTGACAAAGGAAATTCATGGACCATCATTTCCCCTGACCTCACGACCAATGACCCTGAGAAGCAGAAACAGCACGAATCAGGCGGTTTGACCATTGACAACTCAACAGCAGAAAATTATACAACGATTCTGGTCATTGAACCCAGTTCATTGGAGCAAGGCCTGCTTTGGATAGGAACGGATGATGGACAAGTGCAGATCAGTCGGGATGGCGGCAAAAACTGGAAAAACGTCAGCAGCAACATCAAAGACGTTCCTGCCAATTCCTGGGTCACCCAAATCAAGCATTCCACATACCGTGCAGGAGAAGCCTTTGCTGTCATCGAAGATCACAGACGAGACAACTGGACGCCCTATGTCTTCCGCACCCAAAATTATGGAAAGTCGTGGGAACGCATCGTCGATGAAACGGATGTGTGGGGCTTTGCCTTAAGCTTTGTTCAGGACCCCGTGGAACCCAATCTCATGTTCGTGGGCACAGAATTCGGTCTGTATTTCTCCATCAATGGAGGATCTAGCTGGCAGCAATGGGGTAAGGATTTTCCTACTGTATCTGTCAAGGACATGGTGATTCATCCCCGAGAACATGATTTGGTCGTAGGAACCTTTGGCCGAAGCATCTGGATTCTGGATGATATCCGACCGTTGCGGGCCATGGCTGCCGATCCTGACCTTCTAAAACAAGATGTGGCTTTGATCAAACCTGCAGATACCTATTTCGGTGTCGTTGGATTTCCCTCATTCTTTGGGGAAGCGGATGAAGGGTTTGCTGGAACAAACCGAGAACTGGGGGCGATGCTGAACTACTATGCGAAAGAAGCATCTAAAAAAAATGGGGTAAGCATCGAAATCAGCAATGCCGAAGGGGAAGTCGTCCGAGAACTCACAACCACCGCCAAACCTGGCATCAACCGAACCCTCTGGGATCTCAAGACCAGAGGCAGCATGGTTCCTGGCAAACCTGACTTATATTCTATGTTCCTGATGGGTGGAGCCAATGTGATGCCGGGCGAATACACGCTCAAGCTTATGATTGACAACCATCAAGTCAGCCAGACTATCACAATCCTCAAAGATCCCAAGACTCCTGTCTCGGATGAGACACTTCAGCAAAATCTCAAGCGAAAAGTTGCCTTTAATACCAGTGCAGATCAGTTGTTGGGCATGTACAAAAAGGTAGAAGGGTCAATTCAATCGATGAAGGCCGTCCAGACATTTGTGGCGAAAGATTCCAGTCTGAAACCCGAATATGAAGGAATGATGACGCGTGTGGAGGAATTGAAATACAAGCTTGTTCCCAAAACTCAAAAAGGCCTGTTGGGTGATACACCGGATCTCCGATCTCGTCTTCTTGCTGTCGCGATGTATTACTTCAATCCCATGGTAGAGGTGGACGACAATTCAGAGATTCTATTCAGGCAGGTTCAGGAAAAAATACAAACAGTAGGCATAGAGATAGAAGTTTTTGACAAGGATTTGGCGGCTTTGAAAGAAAAAGTCAATCAAGCTGGACTGATGAAGTGGGAATGAGGAAGCCTGTACACACATCACGTGCATGCGATAGAGGCGTAATCCGCTTTTTGTCAATTCCTGAAAACGCTACCTTTGCTTCATGAAAAACAAACGAAATCTTCTTATTGGCATTCTCCTTGGTGTGATCCTAGGGTGGATAGTAGGGGCTTTCGGCTTTCCGATGCGTGGGATGGAAGGATCTTTTGGTCTGGGGTTCATCGCTTTGGGGATATTCTCGCTGGGATTGGGACTCCTATATGTTTGGAGACAAGATCTTTTCTTCTCACCTCCAGATGCGGCCCAGCATAATTCTACAAGAAGCCATTTTCTCAGGCTTCCACGCATGTTAGTTGTCCTGATTCTGATGGGGAGTCTGGTCGGAGGGATCTTTCTGATTCGCCAGGAAGCATTGTTCACCCAACAGAAGAAGCTTCAGAAGGCACACATGCAACAGCAAGCCACCTTATTGGAGGCAGCAAGGAAAAGCAATCAGGGAGTCTTGGTGAACAATTTGCTGAACAAGCTGGATGATGAACTGGCCGATCAATCTGCAAGAATCCCGAGCAAGGAGGCCATTGCGAGGACCGTTGCCCTCGGCAATTCCTTTGAACCATATCTATATTGGAATGGAGACAGTCTATCCGCCCATAAGATCAGCCCGGAAAGGGGACAGTTGTTGCTGGCTCTGACTTTGATGAACATCGATTCTACTTCCTTCGATACAATCAAGGCTCGAACAACCTTCTCGGGAGCAGTGCTCCGTGGGGCAGATATGACGGCTGCCAATTTGAATTTGGTAGATTTGCGTGCAGCCGATATGAAGGAAATCATATTGGTAGGGGCACAACTGAATCAGGCCGATTTAAGGAAAAGCAACCTTTGGGGAAGCACGCTCACAGATGCTTCCTTCATGATGACAGATATGAAGCGCGCCGAGCTGAGTTGGGCAGATCTGTCAGGGGCAAAGATGAATGGATCTGACTTGAATGGAATAACACTCACAAACGCACATGTGCGGGAAGCTGATTTGAGTGGGACCCTCATACAATGGGCGGATCTCAAGGGGACGGTTTTTTCAGGGACCAATATATCAGATTCAGATTTGTTAGGGACAGACATGAGCCAAGCCGATCTCAGGCAGGTCAATTTCTCCAATTCGAATCTGACCAGAGTTGTCCTGGCTGATGCAGACTTAAGAGGCGCAAATTTGACAAATGCGGCTGTACAACATGCTCAGTGGCTCGATAGATTGACTGAGTGGCAGGTGAGGGGGGCAGCGGAAATTCAGCAGCGATACATCCTGGTAAAGGACAGCTTACGCCCTCGACAGTACCATGATGCTAGATATCGACTGATACAGAATGAGAAGGTTATATCCACTCAGACCACTGGCGGCTAATAGGGAAAATTCTGCTGTTCCCTTTCTTCGGTTGGATCATATGCTTCTGTGAGAATTACTGAAATTGATCCATATCATTTGACATGACCTGATTGAGTTTGTGAGAGAATCGGATCATGAGTTCATCCGAAGGCGTAAAGGGGATAAATCCGATTTGCATCGACCAGCTATAATAGCTTTGCATATCATTGAGATAGTCCGTCAGCAATTCGGGAGTCCAATGTGTAGAGGCGTGAATCTTGTACTTCCGTTTTAGTTTTTTTCCTAATTCCTGTCCCCACTCATTGTTGATAATATCGACATAATTATCAACCGGTCCATTGTCAATATCTGCCAGTTCTTCTTCAGTAAATACTCCTGTAATCAACTCTGGCATATGATGGCGCTCATGAGAGTCTGCAATAAAGTCTGCAAAATGCTCAGAAAAAAGAGTGGTCATCATGGCCTGGGCTGTCACGTGATTGAATGTATTGAGGTATCCTTTTTCAGACAAATCTCTTGGGTCCATAGATACTGTATCCTCTGGATGAATATTGTGGACCATGGTTTCTGCGAGATCATAAAAAGCCACATCCCCTTCTCCAAAAAAGGTAAATCGCCATCTGGCAAGCAATGCTACTCGCATCAAATCATATCGATACCAGGCAGCATAGGGAGAATTGGTTGCCAATTGCAGCCGTTCCCAGAATCCTTTATCCCGGGCCCGTGCAAAATCGCGTTCGCTGACTCCTTTTGTCAAAACGCTCTGAACTTGCTGTCCATTGCTCTTATGAGTCAGCCGGACCATCGGCCGGTCAGGTGCTACATGCGGTGAATATGGACTTTCAGGAAAGTACTCAACCTGAACGACTTGCCGAAATTCCTCGAAGGAAGAAAATCTTGTCAGGAGTAAGCCGCCCCTGATTTCCCCATGCAAGGAATCTGCCCTTCCTGTCGGGATCGCTGTGGAAGAGGGGGAGGATAAAGCGATATCGGGTTGTTGACCACAACCGACAGATAGAATGCCAATAAGAAGACCAATCAATCGAATCATATTCACCTCACATGATAGATCAGGCTTGTGCAGAACTGCTTGAAGTCATCAGATTTGTCGTGAAGATAATAGCTGAGGGAAACTCGAACAAAGTTTCGGCCAATTCTGTCCGGTTCCCTCTTTGTCAGCTCATATGCCTAATGAGTTTTTGACTCCCCTGTTGGTGCCACAATCACTTCATATATCGATCGTTCAGACCCACCCCCTCAAGAATCATGGGAATAATTTTTTCCAGTCGCTTTTGCTTGGTTTGTTCACGCTTGGCCTCGGAGATGTATTCGGCATAGTCTCGTCTTCTTCCAAGGGACAAGGTCTCAAATTGCGATTTGAGTTGAGTATCCGCAGACAATCGTTCCAAAAGTTCGGGAGGGATGTCCAATGGCTTGTTTTTTTGTGGTTTGATCTCGCGACCCTGTTCTTGATTCTGGATGGCTTCCTTCACATATTTTTCAATCATCGGCAAGTGCAATTGGATCTCTTCTAGGGACTCAAATCGCCATTGTCGGAGTGCCTGGGTCTTGCCTTTCTGGGCATTGATCAATTGTTGAGCAGGATCGTCCAACAAGGCGCCCTGATAAAACCAAAGCGCCACGAATGATTTGAAACCTGCTATCCCAACTACATTCTTTTTGTTGAGAGTGTAGACAGGAATGCCCCATTTGAGGGTCTCCTGGAGGTTGGTGGCGTGTAATGTTTGCTGAAGTAAACGGAGCGCTTCATGCCACTTGCCACTATTGGCAAAGAATTCTTCTATCGACTTGGCGTACTGCATGGGGACGAATGATTATGCGGATTGAATGATTGTTTGTAGATAGGTGTTGACAGCTTTGGCGGCATGCCAGTAGGTCATGATCTCGTCCATCAAATTGTCCGAAGGAATCAGCGCTGCTTCCCGCATGGCAGAGAAATAGAATTGTTTGTTCAGCAAGAGTGGTTCTTGTTCGGCCGCCTCTCGCATGTCTTTAGGGACACGCTTCATCTTGTCTCCCTTCAGCTCCCCGAATTTCTCAACAAAGTCTGGTGCTGCAATCAATGCCCGGAAGGAAGAAGCATCTTGGGTGAGAGCGTGTCGAATGTGTTGAAGTTGCTCTTTGGAGGGGCCAAAACATCCACCCATGATTCCAATATGTTCAGGACTCAGGCGAAGGAACAGACCTGGAATACTCTTGTCTTTTCTCCCTCCTCGCGACACAAAAGCGGTGCGGTGCAGATTGTATGGGGTTTTGTCTTTGGAGAATCGGATATCGCGATTGATCCGCAGAATGCAATCCTTGGCCGAAATAGACAATTCCGGGTCAAATTCCTGAATTCGCTCGATCAAGGCTCCAATGAATGCCTCGAATGGATTCTTGATCTGACTTTCGTAGCGCTTTTTTTGGCTGTGGAACCATTCTTTGTGGTTGTTTTCCTTCAATTCCTGGAAGAAAACAATGAAATCCTGCGTGAAATATGCCATAAACGGGAGTATATGGAAATGAAACAATGAGCTTGTTTTGGTTCAATAAGCAGGTCTTTCTGCAAGTTACTAAGGAATATTGACAATCGCTTATTATCTGATGTCGGCTATTGTCCAAGCTCTGATCGCCTTGGATGAGGTACCTCTCTCAGTCCAAGTCGACTCAAGTTTGCGAACTGCTCCCTGATGTTGCTTGTTGATTTGATCTTCTCCAGACCCAGTGATCTACACTGAATTTTCCAGCCCCAAACAACACAATCACCAGGCACATGATGAAGAAAAAGAAGGAGAGCAAGCCTTCTCCTCCAATGTCTCCATGATGATAGAGAAAGGTAGCTGAAAATGTAACGATCGCATTCAGAAGGGCAGCGGGGCGCGTGAGACATCCACACATCATCAGAAGTCCGCCAAAAAATTCTGACAGAACGGCTGCCCATGCAAAGACAACCGGAAAGGGGAAGCCCATCTCACGGACATCCTCAATAAACCATGTCTCAGGGCCCCAACCTTCTGGCCCAGGAAGAAATTTTTCAAACACTGTACAAAATGCCAAACCGACAAAAAATCTTAGCAGCAGGCTGCCAATGTGAAAGGAGAGAGAGGAGGCATTGCTTCCCCAAAGGAATGATCTAAGTTGCTGATTCATTGTTGTAGCAATTAATATGTGCAACAAAAGTGAATCAATGTGCCGAAGAACTCGTCCCAAATCCAGATTTGGGACAATACGGATTCGTCTCACATTCTAGCTGTCGGATTTTGGGACTTCCAAGGATTGGATGAATCCGCTTGGCGTCAGACCCGTTTCCTGTTTAAACACACGATTGAAGGTTGATTTGGAATCAAAACCACAGGCAAAAGCAATACTTGTCAGCGTGAATTGTTGGTATGCCTTCTCGCGAAGTCGCTGCTGTGTCTCCTCTACCCGATAGCGGTTGACGAAGGTACTGAAATTGCAATTCATCCCTTTGTTGATGACATGGGACAGCGTTTTCTCCGAACTTCCCAGATAATTGGCCATCATCTTGAGTGTGAGATCAGGATTGAGGAAGAGTTTTTCGTTTGTCATCAACTCCAGAATTTTCTGTGTCCAATGATCCAACTCATCCTCTGGCAGCTGCGATCCTGATTTGGCAACAGAAGGGGTGTATATGTACACAGGAAATTGTTGTTTGACCCCATTGATTGCTACCCAAAAGATGAAGGCTGAAAGAATCAAACTATGCAAAAACAAGACAAGCGTTCCTGTTTCTTGAAAAGGGAGATTACACAATTCTGCGATCAGATATAGGCTTTCTATGACTCCCATTATCAAGATGCCGCTAGAGAACTGCTTCAACCAGTTCAACATATCTTTTTGCCAATCAAAAGAAGTTTCTGTGTCTTCCTGAAGCAATCGCCTTGCCGCAGCCCCATAGAGCAGAAGAGATAGGGGGAACAAGGCAGATTCAATAGACATATACAAGGGGAAATGACTGTTTTCCCACAAGTGAGATTTAAACCCTATGTCCCTAAACCCGATCCCTAGGTAAACCAAAGCTTGTGCAAGGGGAAGGATCAAATGAAGGGATTGAAAGGATCGAAGGGAAAAATCTGCCATCAGTTTGGATCTGATGAACAAATAGAATAATGGGGCGAGGGATAATGGAAAATAAATGGGAATAAAATAGAGCCATTGAAATCTGTTGCTGATGCCTGAGCTTACCAACATTTCGTTTAGAAGCGTCATTCCGCTCAATAGAAGCAGGGTTCCGAGGAGCTTGTTGGCCGTTTGTTTTCCGGTTTTTTTGTTGAGAAGCATGATTCCCACAACGATTGCCATGACAATCCCGACACTGTCAATGAAGACAAGTATCATGCTGGACAATGGCAATTTTTCCTCAAGCATAGGCTCTTCTTATGATGAGAAATACTATTCTTTTCATTCAGAGACTGTTTGGGAATCTGTGCTGAGAATTTTTATGATGTATTTTTTTCTCAGCCAAGGCTCTTTTTTGTTCTCATAGTTGTGCTATGGGAACAAAAACTCTCAGACTGAATGCTTTCTTCTAAGTTAAGATCAACTCCTATGATTGCAAACAGTCCAGATTTTTTTGTATAAAAATCGGTAAATCACTGCTTGATTCTTCCGGAACGCGATACACATTGGAATTTGAAAGAAAAACATGTTTCATCAGTTTCTCACATTTAAGAAATGACTTCTACCCCCTCGCATCCAACTACCTCAACAGAACGTATTCAGGCGCTGGACTTTCTTCGAGGATTTGCCCTTTTGGGAATTCTCATTATGAATATTCAGAGTTTTGCAATGCCCTCAGCCTACCTCAATCCCAGCAATTATGGAGATTTGACTGGGGCCAACAAACTTGTCTGGATCTTGAGTCACCTTTTTGCTGACCAAAAATTCATGACGATTTTCTCACTCCTGTTTGGGGCCGGAATCATCCTGATGACGGAACGAGCAGAGGCCCGAACAGGCAAATCTGCTGGATTGCACTACAAACGAACCTTCTGGTTACTGATGATCGGCCTGATCCATGCGCATATTATCTGGAATGGTGATATTCTATTCTCCTATGCCATGTGCGGGTTTTTTGTCTATCTCTTCCGCAAAAAGAATCCCAAGACACTTCTGATTTTGGGCCTGCTTATGATTTCTGTGCATTCAATCTTTTATTCATTGATGGGAAGCTCGATGGCTTATTGGCCAGCAGAGGCAGTGGAACAAGCCAAAGTCAGTTGGGAAAAGTCTCCGGCTCAGATACAGGAAGAAATTAGCCTGATCACCGGTACACTTGGAGAGCAGATTGGCCATAATTCGACCACAGCCCTGTTCATGGAGACCCTGGTATTTTTTATGATTTTCCTTTGGCGAGCAGGGGGATTGATGTTGGTGGGCATGGCCTTATACAAGTGGGGCGTCTTCACAGCCAAAAGAAGTGCAGGCTTCTACAAAAAGGGATTACTCATTGGATGGCTGATAGGCTTTCCTCTTGCTGCTTATGGCGTCTACCGCAATTTTGCTGCTGACTGGTCCTTCGAATTCTCCATGTACCTCGGCTCTCAGTACAATTATTGGGCAAGCCTGGGCATTGCATTTGGCTATATCTGTGGCATCATGTTATTGGCACAGTCCCAGGCTTTTCCCTGGCTGCGGGACAGGCTCGCGGCTATCGGCCAGATGGCGCTGACAAATTATCTTGCTCAATCTCTGATCTGTGTCTTCCTATTTTGGGGGGTAGGATTTGGTCTGTATGGAGAACTGGAGCGAACAGCTCAAGTGTTGGTCGTATTGGCAGTCTGGGGCGTTCAGATCGCCTGGTCTCGCCCATGGTTGGATCGTTTTCTTTTTGGCCCGGTGGAGTGGTTGTGGCGAACGCTGACTTATGGGAAACGACAGCCGTTGCGGCGATAGACCTAGCTAATGAGCCAAACCCCCAACAAAAATACATACCAGGCAAGCAGTCGGATGCCGGCATTGCGATAAAATTGTTTGTTGTTAGATAGGCCAGCAATCAATAGACTGATTCCAAATACAATCAGGGTGATTTGTCCATTGAACAGGCCGATAAGCATCATTTCCCGAGCGCCTTCCCACTCAAAAATGCCAAATATGACTGAAAAAATGCTTATCGCTATCATCAATCCAAACAGGATAGAGGGAATCAGAATTCGCTTACTGGAATTTTTTTCTTTGAACAAAAAATAACTGCCAAAAAGATACAAGGCTACGATGGCCATCCAGCAAATTAGTACGAGTTCTTTGCTGCTTGTCCCTCCCCATAACACATAGATGAGAATGGCCAGTAAGAAGAATCCAATCAGTCCGAGTTCGATCTTGACAAGGTGTTTCATGGGATGTTTATTAGAATAGTAAAATAATTTGATTTTGTCCTTGAGGGATTGTCTGCTTGAGTAATTCTTCCTGTCTATTCCCCTCATGATTCAGGCAAGTCATCCTTTAGCAGATGATCTTAATAGATATTTTTCTCCGAAGGGAAAAGGATCTCCTTTCCTCTCAACTAACTTTTCAATTAGTAGGTGGACAATGTTAGGGTTGATTTTGGGTATAAAGGAAATAGGGGATATCATGGCTTGATTGGTAAGATTTCTCCCTTATTACCCCTATTCCCACTATCCCTCACAAATAAATTTGGCCCCTTACTTAGCTCAATCCCCAAACTTCGAACAAATCTGTATCTTGTCCTCAGAAAAGACAATTGATCCTCTATGCCTTCTCTCATCATTCGCACCTTCCTTCTTAGTCTGTTGTTCGGCGGTTTTTTCGCTTGTCAGACAGCCCCTCCGGCTACGCCACCCATTGAGCCTCAGTCCCTGTCTGATCCAGCCGATCAATATCGGGAATTATTTGAAGCTGTTCAACTCGCTGGTTTGTTCCCGGATTCCAAGACATTTGCAGATTGTACGCCCCTCCTGAGCGAGGAAGAAATTCTGGCACAATTTGCTGCCCAGAAAGATCAGCAAGAATTTGACCTTCAGTCGTTTGTCAATGCACACTTTAAGCCACCACACGCATACGCCAGCGGCTTTGAGGCAGATAAGAGCAGGAGCGTATCAGAACATATTGAGTCTTTGTGGCCGATTTTGACCCGGAAGCCTGATACACAGACATCTGGAACCTTGATCCCCTTGCCCAATCCCTATGTGGTTCCCGGCGGTCGATTTGGGGAAGTCTATTATTGGGACAGTTATTTTACTATGCTGGGCCTTCAGGTATCTCCTACTGCACAGTCGATGATTCGGCCCATGATCGACAATTTTGCTTTTCTGATCGATACAGTAGGCTTTATCCCCAATGGCAATCGTACCTATTATCTGGGACGATCGCAGCCTCCATTTTTTTCCTTGATGGTCCGATTGCTATCAGAAGTGGAAGGCAAACAAGTTCTGGGAGAATATTATGCGTCCATGCAAAATGAATATGCCTTTTGGATGGCAGGTGCTGATAGTCTATCTGAAGGGAGACCCGCCTTCCGGCGTGTGGTGCTTCTTTCAGGAGGAGAACTGCTCAATCGTCATTGGGATGATTTTCCCAGACCGCGATCAGAATCTTATCGAGAAGATGTCGAATTGCAGCAGGATACGCGACGGACTTCTGAGGATTTATTTCCCAATCTACGTGCAGGCTGCGAATCGGGCTGGGACTTTAGTAGTCGCTGGTTTAGGGATGGCATGAACAGAGGCACAATCCGAACGGCAGAACTGATCCCGGTAGACCTGAATTCCCTGCTGTATCATCTGGAATTGACCCTGGCGGAGGCTGCGGAGGTGTCAGGTGATGTCGCAGCTCATGCAGGCTATCAAGATGCTGCGCAAGCTCGGAAAACTGCCCTCAACGCCTATTGTTGGGATGCACAACAACAGATGTTTTCCGATTATGATTTTGTCAATGCAGATCGAACCAAAATTCCTACTCTGGCCATGATGTATCCGCTTTTTTTCCGTATGGCGGATGAGGCCCAGGCCAGGGCGACAGCAAGCATTATCGCAACGGATTTTTTACAGCCAGGTGGCGTAGTGACCACCTTATCACAGACAGGCGAACAGTGGGACGCTCCCAATGGATGGGCTCCCCTTCAATGGATGACAATTCAGGGGCTTCGAAACTATGGAGATGATGAGATCGCCAATCAGATCAAAGAGCGCTGGACCAAACTGAATATCAAAGTTTATCGCAACACCGGCAAGCTCGTCGAAAAATACAATGTGATGGACCTTTCGCTCGATGCTGGTGGAGGAGAATATGTACTTCAGGACGGTTTTGGGTGGACCAATGGCGTATTGTTGAAGTTGCTAAGCGAGTAAATATTGGGAACAATGGCCAATACATTTGCTCACAAAGAATGATTCGTTTATTCACCTGCCACCTGTTCAATGCACTGAACCAGTAATCGGCAGACAAGAAGTAATTCCTCTTCGGTAATGCTGAGTGGAGGACAAATTCGCAAGCCGTTTTCGATCTGAAGAAAGCCTATGGTCAGGATTCCCATTTCATACGCTTGCTTTCGTACGGCCTCAGCCACATCCCGACTCTCAAACAAGACTGCATACATCAAGCCCACTCCGCGGACTTCCTGAATAGCTGGATGTTGAAGGTGTTGGACGATTATTTTCTCTTTGGCAGGAATCGAGGAGAGGAAGGAACCAGATTCCAATTTGTTCAACAATGCCAGACCCGCGGCACAACTTAGTGGATGCCCGCCAAAGGTCGTAATGAATCCCAAAGGAGGAGATCGCCTGATCACATCCAGAATCTCGGCACGACTGATAAATGCACCCAATGGCAATCCCCCACCAAGACTTTTGGCAAGTAACAAGATATCTGGGCTGACATCAAACAACTGATGGGCAAACAAGGCTCCTGTTCTCCCAAATCCAGTTTGAATTTCATCGACCACGAGCAAGGCTCCAGTCTGATGGCATCTTTCCTGTATCGCTTGTAGGAATGAGGGCTGAGGAAGAACCATGCCCCCCGCGCCCTGCACAATCTCAATGAATACGGCAGCTGTGTCTTCTGTGATCAATGAAAGATCTTCTATAGCATTGAAGCGAATGAAGTCAATTCCCGGAAGGAGAGGACCGTATCCATGATCTGTCGAAGATTTGTCTGACAGACTCATCGCGCCATGCGTACTGCCATGATAGGCTTTTTTGCACGACACAAATCGGGATCTACCTGTATATTTTTTCGCAACCTTCATTGCTCCCTCAACAGTTTCAGCTCCGCTATTGACAAAATAGACCGTATCCAGCTTATCCCCCAATACTGATGCGAGTTGGGTGGCATACTGGATTTGAGGAGACATCATCGCCTCTCCATAGACCATTGGGTGAAGATAGCGATCAGCTTGCGCATGGATCGCCTGAAGAATGTCTGGATCGCCATGGCCCAGATTGCTGACACAAATCCCACTGATCAAATCGATCCACCTACGACCGTCTGGACCATAGAGGTAAATTCCTTCGGCCCGCTCTACTGGAATGCCAATCGATTCATCGGAGGTCTGGGCAATATGTCGAAAAAACTGTTGTTCCATGAGACCACAAAGGTACAACAATCTCTCTGTTCAATTCAGGAAGGCACGATTGCCATACATCTGGTATCCGATGCTGTCAAAACCGCAATCGAAAATGTTCCTTGGCTTGTGGACGTCTGATAAAACAAATCCCGATGTGAAACAAATCAATGCTGACACTGACTTCCGGGGACTGAATAATGGTTTCCCAGGCGCTTGTCATCTCTGTAGACCAGTAAATGTCATCCAGAATGATGAGACTGCCATCAGCAACTCGTGGTAGAAGATAGTCAAAGTATCGGATCGTAGGGGCATATTGGTGATTGCCATCCATGAATACATAATCAGGCTGGAATGTTTCCCAGTTGATTGTATGCTGAAGTAATTGATCAAAATCTCCAATTAGTACTTCTGCCTCGAACCCAAAAGTAGCAAGGTGCTTACTTGCCAAGGCTGCCAATTGTGGAGACCCTTCCATGCTGATGAAGCGTGCCTCCTGACTGAGACCCGTGAGCTGATAAAGGGCTGAGATTCCCAGGTGTGTGCCGAATTCCAGACAGTGTTTGGGTTGGAAGTGGGCACATAATCTGTTAAGTAATTCTCCTACTTTGGGTCTGCGGGAGACCTTGGAAGCCAGATCGCCCAAAGACATCACGTAGTTGCCCCCACCCTGATTCTTTTTCCCAGCTCCCAAATCGAGTAGCTCAATCACCTGCGCGGATTGTGATAAGGTGCTGCGAAAATCCTCGATGGCTTGTCCGGCCTCAGATCTTCTGTGCCGAATGACATCGGTATATAAGTGAAAAATAAATGGTGAATGAAGCCAGAAAGCACCTTTGGCCACCCATAGATGGTGAAGGTATGATCGGATTCTATGCCAAATCAAGGAGTCGAGATCTTGTAATCAAAGACGACTTGATCGCTGACCCCAAACAATCCCCCTCTTCCATCATCAATGACCTCCGTAATTCGCAAGACTGCAAACTGCGGTCTGGGAGTTTTGATTAAGCGGACAATGATGTATTGTCCTGCCGCCAAAAAGGGTGTTTGTGGAGCAGGATTGGGATCGGAAAAATATGCTTGATAGATGGTCGTATAGGTTGCCTCTTCATAATTGAATCGAGTGGCATCCGTCATCACAAATACAGAATCCTGGCCTGCTTGTTCATTATTGGGAGACCAAAGGAAGGGTTCCCAAATGGTCAGGGGATTCGCAACATCTACGGCAATGTCCATTTGCAAGGTCAAAGTGTCCAGGTTTTGATTCCCGACAGAAGGGACGGCCTGACGAGCCGAGAGATTAAATCCGAATTTGAACATGTCTTCTGGCTTGGTGCCGGGATTTTTGAGGGTGTCGGCAGTATAAGTCAGGAGATCATAAGGCTCTGGATCTGTTGGGTCTGGAAGAATACTAATCCAGAAATTAGCCTCTGCACTTGCGCCTTTGGTATCAATGACATAGCAGATGTACTGATATTTATCAAAAGGATCTGCGGGCAAAACGGTCAAATCAAAATTAAAATTTTGATTCTGGCCCGATATTTCGAAGTCTATAGGATCGAGATCTTCCAAAAGGGAATCATTGGCATTGTATCGCTTGGGAATGGCGCGAAAAAGCCTCAGTCCTTCCTGATCAGCCAACTGAAAACTGACTGTGATCTGATCGCCTGATCGATTGAGCAGACGGGTATTGGTAGGAGCGATCACTGCAATGACAGGATCTTCATCAGCTGGGACAAGCTCAAAGATGGGATCATCCGTCTTGCAGGATGAAATGACCAGCAGACTGATGAGTAGCAGGAAAGACCACTGTTTCATGTGTTTGAATTGCGGTCCATATGGTAGAAGTAAACGAGAAGCCATAAAGATCTTGATCTTGGGTAAATGGTAATGATATTGTAATCAGTCCCATCAGGGGCAAATATATCCACCAAAAATAATCATATATTTCGGAAAAAAAATTGTGTCTATGTCTGGATCATCTTCTTTTTTTTGGATTGCCTGCTTGTTCCTCTTGTGTATAGGATGTGTAGAAGGAAAAAAGGATGCACGTCAAGCCCAAATTATTGGTGATTCTATTCGGATGCAGGACTCGCTCCAAATACAGCTCTGGTTGGATTCTTTGTCTGCCGAGACAGATTCCTTGCAGGAGTTATTGAAGGCGGATACCCTGGGAGAGCAGGAGGATCTTGGGAAGTAGAAATAATGGGAGATAGAAATTACAAAATCAAATTTTCTCTCCTGCAAGGAACAGATGAGTTGTATCAACTATATCCATCTCAACATACAAAAAAGAGCCTGGACGAATCCAGACTCCTCTGACACAAGGAAGGGTCCTTATCTCCTTATCTTACATAGGACATCACGCCCTGACTTACAGAATTGACGACTCGTTGTCTGGCGGAATTGACCATCTCTTCATCCGAAGGTGGAGCTTGTTGTTTTCTCCCAAGCAGGGAGGTCTCAGTACTCCCAAGGGCTCGCTCATCTCCTGTCCCTTCACCCCAACTTTGATCGAAGGTATAGGTCTCATTGAAAGCCTTGCTGTCCAGTAATCTTCCTGTCTGTGAATCCAGGAGCTTGTAGGAGCCTACAATGGTCGCGGAAGAAGATTGTTGAAATGCTGTGATATTGGCGAGTACATCTCCATAGATATTCCGATATCTCTCTTTGCCCTTATCATTGAGGTATTTTTCTTTTCTGATAACTACATTTTTCGATACCTGATACCTCCTGTTGGTCACTGGGCCTGTCTTGGTCATGATTTGTGTGATTTTACCAGTAATGATTTTGTGGACACCGAGTACCTTTCCTACTTCAGCTGCAGAGCCCTCCTGTATCCTGCCTGATGAACCAAGATTTTGCTCGGCCAGAAGGATTTCCAATTGATCTCTGTTGATAATTTCCACAAACTCCATCGAGGCACTGTTGTTGAGCATAGACCCAATCACCTCATCGGTAATCAATTGACCGATGGCTCCAAAATGATCTTTTCCGCTGATGTTCTCAAAAGGAATGATGGCGATTCTGGTGGTTCCGGCTTTTCGCGCTTCCGCATACAACATAGAAGCATCTTGATAGCCCGGAACATATTCCATGGCCTGTTTGAAGGATTTCGCTGCAGATTTGTTGTTGTCTACGCCGCCTTGATCCATGAGTCGTTTCCCTCTCTCATACATCATTTTAGCTGCATCGGATTTGGCAGAAGCGATCTGCTGCTGGGCTTCGCGAACCTCTTCCTGATAGCTGGGATACTGAAAGTCCAGGGTCTTTTTGCTTTTCTTCCCTTTGACTTCAGGAAGATTGCGAACAGCATCTATCAGGTGAATCAAGGCTTCGTAGGAGGTATAGACCTGCTCTCGTTGGTTGACTGTCTGTGGGCCACTAAAGGTGGCAGAACTTGTTTTCAGCCGATCAATATTGGATTCTGCCTGCTTAATTGCCGCAGGGAAGGAGCGACTCATTTGATCGATCGCTTTATCATGCGTCGGCTTTTTGTTGAGAGCGTTGACCAGCTTCCATACAGCATCGGCATAGCGAGCAGAGGCATGGTCTTTCGTTGCCTGTTTGGCAAGTGAGTTGGCAGTTTGGGCGATCAGGGACTGCTGCCCGCCCAGGAGGAACAAGCCTCCCAGGAAGAGCATAAGGATATATTTTTTACAAAGGATCATTTTCATATTTAGGATAATGTTATCTGTCTTCAGTAAAAGAAAAATGGCTCTAGTGGGTCAGTTGTTTGTTCTGATTGTTCACAGCGATTGCTCCCCATATCATACAGGTAGGCCAGGTGAGGATCAGACCCAAACCGGCTGTGAAAATGGCGACCGGGATTGTGATCACGAACATGACCACGGCTCCAATAACTGTGGAGTACAGCATGCCCAAGGGACCAAACAAAAAGGTGAGGAGAAGGGAAATGCCAATGCTTTTCTCCTTTTTGACGATGATGGT
Source organism: Bacteroidota bacterium (assembly GCA_039029315.1). Classification (GTDB taxonomy): domain Bacteria; phylum Bacteroidota; class Bacteroidia; order J057; family J057; genus JBCCCJ01. Next base: position 166,486 of record JBCCGK010000001.1, read on the forward strand.
TTGTGGACTGCTTTGCTTGTTTTGTGGATTTTCCATTGATCTATTGATTGAAAGTTGAAAAAAGACGCATACAAAAAATAAGGGACAGATTTTCAAACAGTCTCTTAGTTGGAAGAAGCCAACCAGCAGGACAGGCCGGCTCCCAAAGCGAAGGCTGCTTGTGTATTTCTTGCTTGAGAGGGAAGAAAAAAGAGCCCTCCAAGCTCGAGGTGTGCACTGATGACATCTGTGAGTCTATACTCAGAACCGATTCCGAGATTGGCATTAGCAAGGAGGAAGGTCTCTCCGGTTCGTCCGTCTTGTTGGGGAATGGCATACATGAGTCGATTCAGACCAATCGTTGCCCCGGCATAGGGATAAATGGACAATTCAATGGGGGCCCATTCCTGCTCTTTCAGATTGAGGTAGTATTGATAATTGGCACTCGCATGAAGCCGAAAGATCCGACGAGAAGGCAAGTATGGGGTAAGCTCTACCGACACGGCTGAATTGTTGCCCAGCCAATAATTTCCTCTAACATTCACGCCATTGAAGTATGTCCAACTGTTGATAAGACTGCTGAGGCCTGCACCCACTCTCAACTTGGGGGCAGAGGGATCATTGGGAGATAGGTAGGAAAGGGTAAAATCCTTTTCTTTGACAATAGGACCCTTGTTCGTAGGAGCATCAGGTCTGGCAGGCGCAGATCCGATTTTCTTGTCTCCGGTATAGACAATATAGGTGGCGTGTAGAAAATCATTGATGATGACGCCGTCGGGCTTGGGAAGGTTCCCACGATTGATATATCGGTTGGTTTTTTTGAGGAGTTTGCGGCCAATATTTTTTCGATGGGTAAAGGGTTCAACCCGCCTCCATTCAAAATATCCACTTATCCGATAAGCATAAGGCACTTCCTCTTCTCCATAATAGATATCAAGTTGGTGAGGATTTGGGGTTGCCTCCACCCGTGTTCTTACACGGTCCTGGGTAACAAAACGAGAGCAAGAAGAAAGAGTTAGCAGCAGACATGCTACTAGCAGACTAAAGGAATGATTCATTAAATTCTGTGGTTAAAAGAGATACATTGAAACAAGGGTCCGGTCAAAATTTTTCCTGGTGGACTTTTAGAATATGCCAGATGGTATTTTCGTGTAGGTTGTAAGCCCGAGCGATGGATTTCACTGTTTGGGTCTTGTTTTTGCACTTTTTCATCAGCATGAGCATTTTGAATTCTTCCAGAATGACATAATGCCTGACTGCTTCTTCATAAATCAGATTCCTCGCGATGAGGAAATCCAGAAAGTTGGCTGTATTGGGTTGTATCCGTTTGTCGGTACAGTACTTTCGATAATTGCCAAATACATGTGAAATGAATGATTCATGCATGACGCCAAAGATTAGGTCTTTCAGAAGAACAATGTCTTGATTGCTCAGTCGAATAATTTGTGTGAAGGGCTGAATGTGTTCGCTGCACTGCATTCAGCTTTACTACAAAGTGCTTGTTGAAGGTAGGGGGTGTGGGAAACAATCCCAATCATTTGGCCAAAAGGAGAAAAGAATTTGTTCTGATGATTTAAATCAAAATGAATTTTTTCTGTTAAAATTCAATGATTTTTTAGAATTTTGTTCTGAAAAAAAAATTGATTTGTTCTATTGATTATCCATCTGATATGAAAAACAGGAAGTGCTGGATACTCCTGAATGCTTTGAGTAAAAAGGAACTTCGCAAATGTGAGCGATGGATTGGGGCAGAACTTCATACACGTCTTCCCGAAGTTCGACAACTTTTTGTGACCCTGAAAGAATTCCACGGAAAGAAAACGCCTCAGAGAGATGCCGTGCAAGCGCAACTAGGTCTTGATGAAGCCCATTTGCGCAAATGCGAATATTCACTTGCTGAGTTGCTGTCAGAATTTTTGGCCATAGAGGCATTTCGCGCAGATCGGCCCGCCAGAAATGTCTATTTGTTACAAGCCCTGGTAGATCGTGTGGATCCCAATACCCAGGAAAAGTGTTTTCGGAAAGCCCAAAAGGAACTGGATCTGCTACCCCAACGCAATGGCAGGTATTACCGTTACACATACGAATATCAGGTAGCCTACAATCAATTCATGTTAGGCAATACCCTTGGCAAGCACATTCCGGAGCATTTAGCAGAGTTGAGCTTGTCTTTTGATCGGTGGTGGATACATGATAAGCTTGCATTGGCCTGTGTCAGCAGATCCTCTGGACAAAAACATGGATCAACTCAGTCAGGATGGTTGGAAACAGACATTCTGGAGCAGCTGTCCGTTTTTCCCCAGATCGATCAATTGTCTGTATTGCATCTCTATCGTGAGTTGCTTCTATTGTCCAAAGACACCCTCTCCAATGAGAAGCTTGAGCAATTGCAACAGGAAGTGATTCGTTGCCATTCCCGTGTAAATAAAGGAGAATTGGCAGATTTATTTGGCATTTTATTAAATCATGCCATCCTCAACATGTATTACAATAAGCAGGATGAAGCCATACAGCGTTGCCTGGATATTTATGAGTGGGGCGTAGAAAAGGAATTGTTGCTATCCAATGGATTCTTGCCAGTTTCACATTATTTGAATCTTGTGATCACGAACCTCAAACTTCGAAATTTTGTCAGGGCAAAGCGAATCATTGACAAATACAGAAAGTGGCTAGACATTGGATTACAAGAAGATGTCGTCCAATATGCTCTTGGGATGTACCATTTTTATCGACGGGAATTCGCCTCAGCAATCCGCTATCTGATGCAGTGTCAATTTCCAGGGCCAGTACGAGCCGCAGTCGGGAACATCTATTTGTGGCAGTCGTGGTATGAGCAAGCCAACAAAGAAAAAAACTGGAAGGCTGAACGAAACTGGTTGATGCAAAGACTATCTGCTACCCGAAAATCAATTCAGGAGATGCCTCACTTGCCAGAGATGCAAAAACAGACCTATATGGAGATTCTGGGCGTATTCAAGGAACTGATAACAGCCAAGCAGGAAGATGAGTTGAAAGCATTGCCGCAGAAATATGCGCATCTGCTGGATGATGAAAAACTGAGCTGGATTCAGGAAAAAGTGCAAGAGCGAATATGGCTAGGCACAGCTTCAAGAAACAGACATACAGGAGGCTGACATCAGACCTCCTGTATACATAACATACTCAAACCGGATACTCCGAAATCTATTTCCTGACAAATAAGCGTCCAACCAACTCTCTCTCTTCTGAGATTATTCTGACAACATACATACCTGCTCCTAGTTGCTGAATGGGAAATTTGTCATCAGCAGTTGTGGGCAAAAATGTCGCACAAAGCTTTCCCTGAATATCCAGAATGGAGATTTTTTGAGGGATCGCTCCATCGGGCAAGCGTACCTGTACATATGTTCGGGCAGGCGAAGGGAAGAGGCGGAAATGAACAGGCAAGGAGGCAACATCGCTGGTTCTGGTGATGTCAATGATGTCTACTCCGATCCCACCTGAAGCGGCGAGGAGTCCATGTCCACCGATAGCTTGTCCATCTGTTCTGCTGATTTCCAGATGAATCTCTCGCTGATGGTGATCAATCCAGATCTGACTTTCGCAATTCCCATCCAGACAAAACCATGACTCAGTCAGGCTTACTGTTGGCTCACTGGCAGGATCTATCGTAAATCCTTCATATGTGTGAACCAGATGGATTGTGAGTGTTGGAGCAACTTGTTGGGAACTTTCTCCGTAATACCAGTCGATCCCAATGATATCTCCAGCTTCAAATTCAGCAGGAACATATTCACAAGAGAATGGAGGATCTTCGGTGGCAATTGCACTGGAAGCCTGCGGGCAGGCACAAAACAAGAGCAGGAAAAAGGCCAAAGCGTGGGAAGAGAAAAGAAAGTCACCGCTGACCATCTTTGCCCTGAGGACAAAAAAAGTGTTCATATCAATTTGTGTTAAAATGTGATTGAACACCTGCGTACCCGGGCTTTGCAGTGTTCGGTATCAGATACCGCTAGAGGAAATTGGTTAACAACATTTCAAGAATATTTTGGCAATTGATAACATTTTGCAACATTGGGTATATAGAAGGGGGACATACACCCTGACAAGTACAAATCGCATATGACAGCTATTGAAGAGGAATTGGATTTTGTAACAAGACTGGCAAAGGGGGACGGAAAAGTTATTCACAACTTATATGAGCGACATTTGGGATACCTTATCGCTTATGTGGTGAAGAATCAGGGGTCTGAAGAAGAAGCCAAAGATTTATGGCAGGAAACCCTGATCATGGTGATTGCGAACATTCGTTCGGGCGCTTATAAGAATCAGAACATTCACGGCTATATCCGGACGGTTTTTATCAATCAGTGGAAAAAGATATTGAGATCAAAAAAACAAATGACGGTTCTGGCTGGTGTAGAGGAATATCCGAAAGAAGAACCACCAGAGGAGACCTGGGGAGATTTGGTCTGGGAGGAATTGTTGATGTGGGAGGTCGGAAAGAAGTTTTATCAATTAAAAGAAGAATGTCAAAGGATCCTCAATCTGAGATATGTAGACAAAAAATCACATGAAGAAATTGGTAAAATTATACATATTGAGAGATCTTCTTCCAAAACGAAGTTGTCTCGCTGTTTGAAAACACTAAAAAATCTATGTCATAATGACCCGAATTTTCCACCAAAAGGCAAGCAACCATGAATCTGGAAAAAGACTATACGGACCTGATCGAACGCTATCTTGATGGAGAGATGGTGGCGCAGGAACAATCTGCTTTTGAAAAGCAGATAGCGGAAAGCCCTTCGTTGGCGAAAGAAGTTCATCTGCAAAAAACGTTGAGGAACGGGATTGCCAATCAACCTACTTCTATTTATCAGATATTAAGACAAGTAGAGCAAGAGCGAGCGGAGATGGCGAAAAAAAAAACCAGAATTCTGAATAGGAGAAGAATGTGGGGAGCAGGGATTGCTGCTGGTCTGGCCCTGTTATTATTGGTGTTTTTTCCTGGTCAATTTGACAAGGAAGCGTTTCAGGCCCGATATGGGATTGATTTGTTTGAAATCGAAAGAGGAGGGAACCCCCTCTATCCGAAGATTCAGGCAGCATATGAGGAAGGCGCGTATGAAGAAGGACTCTCCATGATTCGGGAACTTCAACAGACAGGAGCCAGTAATCCCAAATATCTAAGATTTCTGGAAAGTGGGTTCTATCTGGAAATGAGGGATTCTGCTCGTACAATTTCCAGCCTCACAGATATTGTAGAGGATAACAGTGTTGACAATCTATATGCCGATATGGCTAACCAGCAATTGGCGATGGCATATGTGGTATTTGATGATACCGATCAGGCCATCGAGATCCTGGAACAGATGGAGAAGGATGAGTCGCTGTCCCCCAAGCAACGATCAGATATCCGCGCAATGTTGGCCGACCTTAGATAGTCCATCTTTGAAACCTCACAGATAGGAGAATGAATATGCTCGTCAAGAGAAGAGCACTCCCAATTCCGAGGGACCATCTCCATTGCCACCACCAGGGAGGTAAAACGGAACTTGAATCTCCATACATCACAAAATTGGCCCAATAATATGGCTGGGCTTCGATTGGGGTGGAATTATTTAGAAATTCCCGCTTTGCCAAATACAAGGCCTCTGCTTTGGGTACCCCCGTTGACAAATGTTCATAGAATTTTTTCAAAATCTCAGGAGCGAGTTTGTCATTGGCTTTCCATAGGCTTATCAAGACACTTTTGGCTCCGGCATAGCGGAACCCTCTGCCCAGACTGATCACCCCTTCTCCTGAATGCCTTTGGCCTTCTGCGGTATAGCAGGCACTCAATACCACCAATTCTGCGCGCAAGGGCAACCCATAAATCTCACTCAGGTACAGAATCCCGTCTTCATCAGATTCCAGGTCGGGATAGAAATATAACTTGGCATGCAAGGCATTGGTGGTATCTGTGACACCAACTGTGCTGAGGTGAATGATCGGATACTCAGAAAAAAGATACTTGAATTGCGCTTCTGTTGCCGTTTCCTTGCAAAACAGATCTGCAGGATACATGGCACCGATTTGTTTGACCTCTCCCTCAGAATATTCCAATGTGTCATGATTGGCAAAAAAGTATGGTGCCATGCCCAGGACTCTGTTTGAGGAAACATATGTTTGGTTCTCCATGGAATAGGCAAGGGTAGAGCCAGAGTAGGCATAGCGAATTTGATATTGATTGAATAGGTAGGGAAGATCCGGATAGGACAAATGTGTGATATCCTGCCCTGCTTCCGGAATCAATAAGGCTTCGAAAGGAAGTCTTCCAAGGCCACTGAAGGGAGAGATCACAAGTGTTTCGTGGCCCGCCAATATTTCTTTCGGAGGAAGGAGGATCTGACTGATTTCTGTGGCAGCGGTAAGATAAGTGCGACGACTTTCGGCAGGATCGACTTCGCTTGGATGGGTATGGAAATAGCGAATGAGGTTGAAAAAATTCGCAACATTGTTTCCCGTCATGTCTCGCTGATAGATAGACACTTGATCTTTGCTGACTGCGAGGATATAAATCGTACTGGCAACAATGATATAGTCAAGAAAGATTTCCTCCTCCTGCAAATACTGTTGTCGAAAATCTGATAGTGAAACAGTGGAGGGGTCAAAAAACTTGGAGAAATAGCCCGGATGGTCTTTTGATACCTTGTTCAAAAAGTTTTTTTGTTTTTGCTTTAAAGCCAATAATTCTTGATTCAGTTGAGTGACTGTCCGCTCGTCTTTGGTTTGTGCGTATCCAGATATTTTGCGCTTAAGATCCGTGATGGCCTGTCTCAGCATCAATTCCTGATGGATCAGGTCATCTGAGAAGCTTGCAACAGAATTTCGTATGCCGGCTGTAAGAAGCGTAGCCTTGCTTTTCTCGATGATTTGCCAGGCTGCTTCGAGATATTTTTCCTCCGATGTAATCTGATATAGCTTATAAGCGGCGATTAGCCCATATCCGTATACATGAAAATAAATTTCTGGCAACTGCTCCCGGACTTCCTCTTCGACCACCCTGGACCTCAAGCTGTCGATCATGGCGATGGACAGCAAATGCGCTGTCAGAGACCTCTTCAACAATGGGAGACTATCTGGTTTAGCATCTGTCCAGTGTTTGTAGACATTGGCAATGTTTTCGACGGTCATGGCCAATTCATTGATTCCATGAACATTGGCCATAGAGGGAAGTTGACCGAGTTGCCGGATGCTGGAATCCGTACCAAGAATCTCACATCCTTGAAAAAAATATTCCAGAGCTTCTTCATACTTTCCCAACTGAAGATGAGTAAATCCCATACTCCTCAAAATAATGGCTTTGTTCGTAGAGTGAATATCTCCATACTGAGCTTCCTGCTCCAGTTGTTTTTTGAATTGAGGGATAGCTAATTCTGGATTACCCTGTCTCACAAAGGTCATTCCCCAATACGCATAGTAATCTGCAAGCATTTGTGGAATCAGAACCGATCCTTCCTGTACATGCGGCTCTACAAGCGAAATATAATGAGCTGCTGAGTCTCGTCTCCCCATCTCTCTAAAGGCATTGGCAAGCTGAATATGAGTGTATACCCATCCTCTGCGCAGGTGCAATTCCGCAAAAATGTTTCTTGCGCGCTTAAAATAATCGATCGATTTTTGAAAATGAAGCTGTCTGGGATAACTCAGGTATTGAAAATAAATCGTGCCCAAATGCCCATAAGCAACCCCGCATTTGAACGCACCTGCATCCAATCTGTGGTATATATTGAGGACTTGCTCTAGCAGCTCAATCCCAGTCGCATGATCTCCTTTTTTGTGATAGATAATGGCAAGCAGGTGCAAATTGTCCGCATACTCTATGGAATCGAGTTCAGGGAGTTGGCGTCTGATCCTCATTGATATGCTATTCATCAAATCACTTTCCTGATTCCTTCCGAGCAATCCTTCCAAAAATGCCTTGATATAGTAAACAGTTCCCAGCAATCTAAGGTGATAATTCTTCTCGGCGATGGACATGTGACTACTATCCTGGAGGCGTGTTTGCAGAAGACTGATGGCAGAATCAGAAAAGACGATCCCTTCTGCAGTATAGGTCTTTTCCATACAAAGATGTGACCAATGCGTATAAAATTCAGCCATTTCGATGCTATGGGGAGGGAAATGACTGCTTTTGAGTTTTTGGGCTTTTTGCAGATAAACCGTGGCGGAATCATACTGTTCTTGTTGGCGATAAATGTTTGCCAGACCTTCAAACAGAATCCCCATCATACCACCCTGATCGAGACCTTCTTGTCGGGCTATTTGGATCGCTTCCAGAAAGTAAGAAAGGGATGTGCTGATATAGGATTGTTGAAGATCAATTCTGGAAATGAGTGCAGCACATGCCAGGTAAGAGTCCCATTGTTCGACTTGTCGATACATTGTCTGCGCTTGTAAGGCATATGCCTGAGCAGAATCTTTTTGGCTTAGCAACAACATCTGTCTGGCCTTTTCATAGGTCGCATCAGCCTGACTTATTAGCAGAGAATGATCTTGTCCAACAATGGGCTGACAGATCATAAGAAAGAAAAAAATCCAAAGGGGGGAGGATCGGAATACATACATCATGAAAAGCAAATCTTATAGTCAACATACAGAATAACAAAGGAAAAGAGTCCGCAGCTGCAACATATAAGCAACAAAATCCCCAATCCTGTGAAAGGAGGGAAGTCAGCTCATAGCTGCACAACATTCTATCTCTCTGGAATGACTCAAATATGAAATTTGGTGGTAGGTCAAAGCTACACAATATTTCACTGAGATGTTCAAGGATTCGGGAAATAAATATTGGCGGGAAAGCCGACTCCTTCAGAAATCAGATCCTGAACCTTCTGTGCCGCTCACATGGCGCAGTAGGGATCTCTAGCTCAATACCTCTTTGACCACTTTGCCATGTACATCAGTCAAGCGGAAGCGACGACCCTGATACTTGAAAGTCAGGCGTTCATGATTGATGCCCATGATATGCATGATGGTGGCATGAAAGTCATGGACGTGAACCGGATTTTGAGTGACATTGTAGCCAAAATCATCCGTCTGGCCATAGGTGAATCCTGGTTTTATGCCTGCGCCTGCCATCCATATCGTAAAACAACGAGGATGATGATCCCTGCCGTAGCTTACCCCTGTCAATTTCCCCTGAGAATAGACCGCACGACCAAATTCCCCTCCCCAAATCACCAGCGTATCGTCCAGCAACCCGCGTTGTTTCAAATCCTTGAGCAAGGCAGCAGTAGCCTGATCGGTATTTTTACACTGATTCCGAAGTCCACCCTGTAAGTGGCCATGTTGGTCCCAGCCTTGATGATAGAGCTGAACGAAACGCACATCTTTCTCCAACAACCGTCGCGCAAGCAGACAATTGGCCGCATAGGTACCTTGATCTCTGCTATCCGCTCCATACATGTCAAATACCCAATCCGGTTCATCAGATAAATCAGCTACTTCCGGCACAGAGGTTTGCATGCGATAGGCCATTTCGTATTGAGCGATCCTGTTGTCAATTTCCGGGTCATGATAGGCATCTTTCTGAAATTCGTTGAGTTTTTTCAGATAGTCCAACATGTTTCGCCTATCTGCCCCATCATAGCCTTCAGGATTGTTGAGGTATAGAACAGGATCTTTGCCAGAGCGAAATTGTACTCCCTGATAGCGTGTTGGCAAGAATCCATTTCCCCAGAGGCGGGCATATAAGGGTTGGCCCCCCGCGTTTTTAGATACCAGAACAATGAAGGCGGGCAGGTTCTGATTCAAGGATCCTAGTCCGTAATTCATCCAGGCACCCATGGAGGGACGTCCTGCGATTTGATTACCAGTTTGGAAGAAAGTAATGGCAGGATCATGATTGATGGCCTCTGTGTGCAGGGTTTTGATAAAACACAATTCATCCACTAACTCAGCAGTGTAAGGCATCAATTCACTGACCCAGGCTCTGGACTGTCCATATTGCTGGAATGTGAACGGAGAAGCCGTCAAGGGAAAGGAAGACTGTCCTGCACTCATGCCAGTGAGCCGCTGTCCCTGCCGAATTGATTCTGGCAACTCCTGCCCATGCATCTCTTCCAGTTTGGGCTTGTAGTCAAACAAATCAAGTTGTGAAGGACCACCACTCATGAAGAGGTAGACAATTCGTTTGGCCTTTGGGATACCATGTGGATGAGTGTCGAATAAAGGATCATTGCTCAAGGCACCCAGCGCCATGGCACCGAGGCCCAATGAGGTCTTGGTGAGGAAATGTCTTCGATTGATTTTATTGTCGATGTTCATGACAGGTACGGCTTAGGGGTGCAACTTAGGGTAAATGCTTGAGGTTTGAAGGATGATTGGCAGAAACATGTCCGTCCATCCACGTCCCTCTATTCTTTACCGTTTCATAATGGTCGCATCTGCATTCAAAATTGTACTAGCAACCACAGTATTGGCTGCCAGTATAGCAGGATCTATCTTGGATGTTACCTCATATTCTCCTGTTCTGAGCCAACCGAGCTGTTTGTCTGGATGTTGGACAAATTTTGCCCGTTCGGTGGCTTGCAATTCCTGGAGGAGTTGGAGCTCTGCCACTTGAGGCATTCGTCCTGTCAGCAATCGGAAAGCATCCCGGATGCCATCAGACAACTGACTGGCGGAAGAAATGGATTCTCCCAACACCTTGGCAGCCTCAACATATACGGGATCATTGAGCAGAACCAATGCCTGAAGCGGCGTACTGGTTTTCTGGCGCCGCACACTGCAGTTGGCTCTCGAAGGTGCATCAAAGGTTGCCTGGGTTGGATTGGGAATCGTTCGTCGCCAGAAGGTATACAAGCTTCGGCGGTACAATTTATTGCCGGAATCTTGTACATAAGTCCCTCCATTGATTGTCCACAATCCCTTCGGCTGATAGGGTTTGCTACTCGGTCCCCCAATGCCTTGATTTAGTAGGCCGCTGGCGGCTAGGGCATTGTCTCGAATCATTTCGGCTGTGAGGCGAGCCGAAGGCCCCCGGGCCAAAAAGATGTTTTCGGGATCTTCCTCCTGAATGTTCTCGGGTGGAATGGAGGATTGTCGATAGGTCGCTGACATAACGATGAGCTTGGCCATACGTTTGATATCCCAACCACTGTCGATGAATTCTATCGCCAACCAATCCAGCAATTCAGGATGAGAGGGAAGTTCTCCCTGATTGCCAAAATCTTCAGAGGTTCTCACCAATCCTCGTCCAAAAAACTGTTGCCACAGGCGATTGATGGCTACCCGGGCAGTGAGGGGATGTGTCGGATCAGTGAGCCATCGTGCCAACCCCCATCGATTCCTGGGATAGGTTGGAGAAAAAGGCAGAAGACTTTCCGGAGTATTGGGAAACACCTCTTCACCAGGGACATTGTACTGACCACGCTGAAGAATGAAGGATTTGCGAGCTAAGTCTCTGTCCCGAACCACCATGACTTCCTGTACTGTATCCACAGTATGTCCATGCGATTGACGGAATGCCTGTAATTTTTTGAGTTGCTGGGCTCGCTTAGGCAGTCTGGTGGCCAGAAAATACTGTTTCAAGGCTTGCTTGTCAGCCAGATTCAATTGATCAGTGGGGTGCCCTAATTGCTCCTCAAAGGCTTGTTCATCGGCCAATTGTAAGACCTCCAATTGACTCAATTCTCGCTCGAATATCACAACCTCATCCACCACAGCTCCCTTGATGCCTGTTCCCCGCCATCTTGCTCCGATCTGAATGCCGGGTTCCTGCTCTTTGTTGAACAGAATACTTTTGTACAAATGGTCATTTTCAACTTCTGTGGCTACTTCTTGTCCATTGACATAGGCCTTTAATCCAGCAGCGGAACTTGAGCCATCATAGGTCATCATGACATGCACCCACTGGTCTCTTGGAATATCTTCTGCGTATTCTATGATGGCGTTGTCCGGGGTCGTTCGTGCCATCAGTAATTCAAGGCGATTGTCCTTGAGAGCGAGATGCAAGCCGCGGAAATTGTACAACAAGGCTCCTTCTCCTTTGTGAAACAGTACACCATTGGTCAACTCAGCAGGAATCTTTGTCCACATCCCTACAGAGAAGGGGTCAGATCTGTCGAATGCTCCAATCCCCCCGGCATCCAGCCAGGCATCGCCGTCCAACAATAGCCCTTGCCCAAGCTTGCCTTCAGTAAAGGTAGGAGAGAGTTTTGTCTGAACTCCTTGTTGTTTCATGCCACCTTGTTCATGTGGAGGCAGAGAATTAGTGAGAGAAGATCCTTCAAAAGAGAACCTTCCAATCAGGCCCTGAGGAGCTGATGTGAGAGAATTGGCCCTGGAATCTTCCTTGATCAGCCATTCTTGAAAGGCCGTTTCAGCCGCATGATCGATCTGTTCTAATTCCTGTTGTGCTGTCCCGATTTTTTGTTCCAGGAAGTGAATGGTTTTGTCCAGTTCATCATCTGTCAGCAGCATGGTCGGGACCGGCATGGCGTTGTCCCAGCTGATTTGACCAGCTTCGTTGACTTGATTGAAGAAACTGAAGAGTTCGTAGTAGTTCTTTTGGCTGATCGGGTCAAACTTATGGTCATGGCAACGGGCGCATTCCATGGTCAAACCCAGAAAAGCGGTTCCCAGGGTATTGGTGCGGTCTGCGACATATTCAATTCGAAATTCCTCGGGTACGATACCTCCTTCCATATTCTGCTGATGGTTGCGATTGAAGCCAGTTGCCAGAATTTGGGATTTGGCGGATTGTGGAATCAGGTCGCCCGCCATTTGCCAGTGAATGAACTGATCATAAGGCATATTGTCATTGAAGGCGTCTATGATCCAATCCCGCCAGGGAGACATATCCCGAAAGCGATCGACGGTATAGCCATGTGTATCAGCAAATCGGGCAACATCCATCCAGTCTGTTGCCATTCGCTCACCAAAATGTGGAGAAGAGAGGAGCCTGTTTACGACTTTTTCATATGCGTCGGCAGAAGAATCTGAGAGGAAAGCGTCTACCTCTTCCAGGCTGGGGGGAAGCCCAGTCAGGTCGAAACTCAGGCGTCGAAGGAGCGTTTCTTTCTCTGCTTCAGGAGCGGTTTTCCATCCTTTTCGTTTGATAGATTGCTGAATGAAATGATCAATTGGATGGGCAGCCGAAGGAGGGATCTGAGTCTGGCTAGGAGGAATAAATGCCCAATGCGGTTTGTATTCAGCGCCTTGTTCGATCCAGCGGAGCAAGATTGCTTTTTCGCGATCGGTCAAGTGGAGTTCTGATTCAGGAGGAGGCATCACATGATCCTGCTTATCAGACAGAATTCGATGTGCCAGTTGGCTCGCGGATATATCCCCTGCCTTGATGGCATAGTGTCCGGGGTATTCAGGCAATTCTGCCAGCGCCGATGTGTGCACATCCAGCCTCAGTCCAGCTTCTCTTTTGTTGTTGTCTGGTCCATGGCAAGAAAAGCAGCGATCACTCAGGATCGGTTTGACATGTGTGTTGAAGTCGAGCTGATCTGGAAGGTGTTGCATGGCCAGCTCAACTTCGTCAGGTAGCTTAGGGCCACAAGCAGTCATCCATCCCAGTAAGAACGTGGCGATCAAACGAACTAAATACCTGACAGCTTTCCAATGAGTGATTGCCATAGTAGATTGGTGTTTGTTGAGTAGTCTATATTGGGCAATCTGAAGGGGAAATCCAAAGAATGAGTTGGAGATTCGGCGGCAATCGCTTGTGCAGGAAGGGGAGCGCTTCGAATAATTCTTTCTGACTGCTATTGGGACAGGGATTCCTTCGCCCATTTTCCCTTCAGGTTGACATCGGAGGTGTGATGATTGTTGGCAAAGCAAAGAGCATATTCACGAAGAGCAATCGATTTTTCCTCAGAAATCTGTACTTTTTCCATAATATCCATCCAAAGCTAAATCTTATGCACGCCTTCAACATCAATCGCCGCGAATTTCTCAAATCAGCCTCTGCCACCTTTGCATTGTCGGCTTTGGGCCCACAAGGACTGGACATCATCTTCCGCGACAAGCCTCTGAAAGTGGGGCTGATCGGTACAGGCTGGTATGGCAAAAGTGACCTCATGCGTTTGATACAAGTGGCAGATGTGGAAGTGGTCGGCCTATGTGATGTAGATCAGAACCAACTCAAAGGAGCTGCAGAACTGGTCAGTCAACGACAGAAATCAGGGAAAACGCCTCCTGGATTTGGTGATTACAGGAAGATGTTGGCCGAGCAGGAAATGGACATCGTCATGATTGGCACACCGGATCACTGGCATGCCTTACAAGCCATCGAGGCTCTGAAGGCGGGAACTCATGTCTATTTGCAAAAGCCGATCAGTGTAGATGTAGTCGAAGGGCAAGCCATAGTAGCAGCGGCAGAGAAGTATGGCGGGACCGTACAGGTGGGCTTGCAAAGGAGAAGTACACCTCATTTTCTGGATGCCAAAAAGAACATCATCGATGCAGGCCTGTTGGGCAAAGTGTCTCATGTAGAGATGTGCTGCTACTATCACATGCGGGCCAACAAAGCACCGGAAGTCATGCCGGTGCCTGACTTTTTTGATTATGAGATGTGGGCTGGGCCGGCCCCAAAGCGTCCTTTCGATGGCTTGCCGCATCGTGGCTGGTGGCGGGCCATGATGGAATACAGCAATGGCATCATGGGCGACATGTGCGTGCATATGTTTGATGCGGCACGCTGGATGCTGGATTTGGGTTGGCCGAAGCGGATCAGCTCGCAAGGCGGAATATATGTGCAAAAGGACAGCAAAGCGACCAGCCCGGATACGCAATCAGCTATCTTCGAATATGAAGAACTCAACTGTGTTTGGCAACACCGCTCATGGGGTTCATCTCCTGATCCTGACTATCCCTGGGCTTTGATCATCTATGGCGATAAGGGCACTCTGAAACTTGATACCTTGAAATTTGACTATATCCCCCAGGACAAATCCCTGCAAAAGATCCATCAGGATGCCTTATATGAGCGGGAGAAATATCCCGAAGATGTCAGCGAAAAGGACATCGAAATACACGCTGCACCAGCAACAAGAGGACAATTGCTGAATTTTCTGGCAGCAATTGAGGAGAAAAGACCGCCCGTGGCCAACATTCATTCCAGCCATATCTCTACTGCCAGTTGTATCATGGCCAATCTCTCCATGCAGCTAGGCAGAGCCCTTGTCTACGATCCGGAGAAAGGCAAAGTGGTCGGCGATAAGGAAGCTAACAAATTGCTGGCGCGGCCGTACCGATCTCCCTGGACGCATCCTGATCCGAAAAAGGTGTAGGAGAACCTGCTACTCTCCCATAATGCGTCCAATCAAGGATTTGACAGGGTGGTAATGCTTGACCAGGATCACTGGCTTGTCAGTCCCTTTGGCAATCATTTCAGGGATGGTACCAAATAGAATACGTTTGTAGACACCATAGCCAGC
This sequence comes from Bacteroidota bacterium, assembly GCA_039029315.1. Taxonomy (GTDB): domain Bacteria; phylum Bacteroidota; class Bacteroidia; order J057; family J057; genus JBCCCJ01. The sequence continues at coordinate 181,878 of JBCCGK010000001.1, forward strand.
AGCACCAATTACGATGGCATCATGCTGAGTGGCTTCTTCCAAAATGCCATCAGGAACGGAGGCTGAGTGGATGAGTTTCGTGCTCACATTTGTCTCCTTTTCCTCATTCAGGCGGTCCATGCTCTGCTTGATTCGCTCAGAAGCTTCATCCAGAGAATCCTGTCCAGCATCAGGTTTGACTACACTGGAAATGGTCAATTCCCCACCGTGTTGACGGACGATGGAGGCAATATATTCAGAAGCTTTTTCGGCATGTACCCCACCAGCTGATGGAAGCAAATACTTCTCAGTCATCGCCTTGCCCGCATTTTTGACCAGCATGATATCCGTGCGAGCGAGGGTTACCACTGCATCTACTACCCGACCCAAAATCCTGTCAGCATTGGTACTATAGCCTTTCCAACCAAGCAGGATGAGATCAGCATCTCTTTCGCGCGAAGTCTCCAGTATGGCTCTGGCAGCATTGTGACCAATGCGGAGCAAGGTAGTTACGGGCACATCATAGGCCTGTGCTGTATCATGTGCCAATTCTAGAACGTGCTGCTCCTTTTCGATGTATTCATCGTGCTCAGTGGGCCTGGACTGTTCCGGGACCAATGCCACCCGCAAGGCAATTACCTCTCCTTGGCGATCTGCAGCAATCGCACTGGCCATACGGATAAGTGGTTCCGCAGTCCGTGGATTGGCAATGGGCACAAGAATTTTGAATCGGGTTTCGTCTACGGCATAACGACCCAGGGCGACCTTGGAAGGTGCGCCAGCAATGGCTTCTTCTTCTGCCTGCGTGCCTTTCCAGGCAAAAAAGGCCAATACCCCCAGGATCAGCGAAGCAATGGCCAGAATGACAGGCCCCGTATGATGCAGGATTTGGCTCAGGAGATAAATATTCGCCAAAATTCCCAATGCAGGCAATAGCGGTACCAATGGCACCTTGAAGGGGCGCTTGATGTTGGGAAACTTTCTTCTGTGAATGATCAAGGCAGCATTCACCAATATCAAAACCAACAGCAATACTGTATCCGCGAAATGTGCCAAATCCTCCAACGGAAGCGCCAAGGCAAAGATCGTGATGGTTCCTCCCACCAGCATCGTGGCGACAATGGGCGTTTTCGTTCGGCTACTGATCGCTCCAAATGCTTCTGGGAAATGTCCCAATTGACTCATGGCCAAGACTACTCGTGAACCAGCCATGATAGAGGCATTGGAGGCGGAAACCATAGAGAAAATCGCCCCAGCAATGATAACCATGCCGCCAATGGGACCAAGAAACTGGGTGGCGGCGGTTCCCATGGCCGCTTCTGTGTATTCTGTTAAGCCTGCTGCTACCACGACCAACACTACCAGAATGTACAGAACCGTTACAATTCCCATAGAGATGAAAATCGCTCTGGGGATGGTCTTGACAGGATTTTTTACTTCGCCGGCAGAGGCTGCAATAGCTGAAAACCCAAAAAAGGTGATGAAAACCATGGCAGCGGTACTTCCAATGGCAAGAATATCATTGCTGAATTTGGCAATCATCTCCTCCATCTCAATGCTGCTCATCCCGCCAAAAATAAACCAAATCAGAAGTGCCACCTTTCCAAGGGTCACAATGACCTGAAAACTGCCGCTTTCTTTCGTTCCCTTGATATTCAATAAGGTCAGCCCCACTAACATCACAATGCCCGAGAGGGCTTCGACTGGCGTTTCCCAGACAAATTCATAAAAATAACTGGAAAGACTGGCGATATAGAATGCACAGGAAGAGGTATAGCCAAGGACCAGCGCCCATCCAACAAAATAGGCAAGTGGAGCCGAAAAGGTCTTCCTGGCATAGAGATATCCTTCTCCCGAATGTGGATAGATGGAGACGAATTCGCAATAGGTAAGGGCGGTGAAGGTCGCGACGACAGCAGCCAGCACAAAGGCTAGAATTGCAGCAGAGCCAACGTTTCGGATCGCAAGGCCTGAGAGGGTGAAAATCCCGGCTGCGATCATGGTACCAACGCCAATAGCAAGGGCAGTCGTCAATCCCAAATCCCGACTAAGTTCGGATTGGATATTGACTTTTGAAGAGGGTGACTGTTCCATGAAAGATCCTGTTTGAGCCATGTAAGTAAAGAAGTCGGCGGCTCTTTTCAAATTATTTCATGAATTGGAAAGGAAAGGGGGAATTGTATGTTTTGTTTTTTGTTGTCTAATGTCCTTTTTATTCATCTTCTGTAGCTTCTTGAAGGTATTCATGTACTTCGTGCTCCTTGATGAAAAAGGACCAAAAAATCAAGCCCCGATTCTCGGGATTTCGCTTCGCTCAACACAACCAACCAAGGCCATCCCACAAGCCATCCTCCCCGTCCCGATGTATCGAGATGCACCCAGCCGCACTTGTTTTGGTTACTGCATTCTGCATTTAGCGGAAAAGTGTCAGCCAGCCGCGTTCGAAGAATCGTTGGTTCAGGGGCTCATTGCGGACAGAGTAAAAAATCTGCCAATGGTAGGTTCCCTCGGGGCTCATGCGGCCCAGATATCTTCCATTCCAGCTCTCTGATGGGTCTGAGGAGGTAAAGACTGTCCGTCCCCAGCGATCTATGATTTGTATCTCAAAATCCCCGATTTCCCAGGAGGAGCTTAGAACAGGGCCGATACGATCATTGATGCCGTCTTCGTTCGGCGAAAAGGCTGTGGCCATATGGAGATAGGAATTGCAATCTTCTTGTTTGCGGATGCGAATGTGAAAGGGTACCGTTACACAGGGTAATTCGAGATAGACCGTATAGGTTCCTGCTTCCCAAAAGATGCGCCTTTCGTCTGTTTTCCCGTCCTCCCATCGAATGTTGGCTTCCTCGAATATGGGAAAAGGCACAAGATCCTTGACCGAAGCCTGCCAGCCTCTGTTGAGGCAGGTCAGCGTATCGATGGTCAGTTCTTCGGGAATCTCTAACAACTGAACAGCATCAATATCATGATAAAACCAGTGGAAGGCCCCCACAGAATCCAGATTCACACAAGGAAGCAAGGCATTGTGCTGCCCCAGGGTGCCGACCAATCCCATATGTTGTTCGCCTCCCTCGGCAATGAAGCAATTGGAATAAGTATGCCAATCCCGGACCTGTCCAAGAAAGATGTCTCTGGATGAATCTGCCATCACAAGCCGATTGGGGGAATAGGCTTCAACAGTGAGATAGGCGCCATTGACCAACTCTCGCCTTACGATGACCTGTGCACTGTCCTCAGAAAAATAGATCCCGATCTGTTTTCGGGGAGAGGTGTCACAATTCCTCAATTGTGTCAGGTCGAAGTGATCCAATCCCTTGTTCCGAATCTGCATCTGAAAAAAATAGGCTCTTCCGGCTTCCAGTGGTTCTAATAATTTTACCCCCACCCCTTCAGACGCGATCATGCCATTGAAAGCCAAAATCCCACCCAGACCCAGGAATGCGTTGCCCTCAAAGGGCTGATACTTTTGATGCCAGAAGGGATGATCCGAGAAATGATTGGGACAGGTTTTGTAAAAAACATCTGGCGTCTCATTGGTGATATACCAGGGACGGGTATGAAGGACGCCTTTATCCGGGCTGCTCGGGCAGCCCGTGATGGTTTCAAAGCTGCCGTTTGGAATGAGGTTCTGGCCTTGGAGGAACAATGGCAGCAGCAATAGACAGAGGAACACCAGACTTTTCATAAAAGAAAAGTAGGAAGTTTTGGGGGGAATGTCTAGTTCTTGAGTCTGATTCGAAGAGATATCAAAATAGGAGTGAAGTTCCGATCTATGGAAGAGCCTATCTTCATTAGGCAGTGAGAAAGAGAGGCAAGTTTGTATTATTTTTTGGATTTACTCAGGAATTCATCATAAAACTCAACCCTGCTTCCCGTAGGCCATGGGAATTTGCTGTCTGGCAGCTCAGAGGCTTTGGGCAGGGAAACGCTTCTTTCCAACATGAGTGGCTTGAGGTAGGAAGGATCTTCAAAATGTTCATCAATCAAAACCTCAAACCAACCGTTTCCAAGTATCTCCACGTCTCCACCATTAGGATTATACACTCCTACCTTTTCGCTGTTGGGATCTTTAAAGTACAAAATGGTGTGATAGTAGGTATTGGGATCGCGGGATTCAGGTTTATTACTGATAAATACAATGAAACTATCACCAGGATCAAGTGCCTGGGCTTTGCTTGTGAGTTCTTGTTGGGACCGGATTTTCTTCCAGGAATTCAGATTTTCATAGCCAGAAATGGTGGCGGCATCCACAATCTCGGTATCTGTTCGATATCCCGCATTCTCGTCTTCCTGGCCTACCTCTCTGGGACTAACCGGGTTTGCACGACTATAGTCCTGGGGATTATAGGTATAGATATACAACCAGTGGGCCAGATAGGCAAAATCTTCTTTGGTGAGATGAGAAAAATTGCCTCTCCCTTTGCTTTTCATCCCTCTGGCGATCTCGCGCATCACATATTTCACCTGATCCGTTGCAATGGTATGAATAAAAGGAGGAAATAGCTCGGATGTCAATTTGGCTTTAATTTTTAACAGCAAATGTTTACCCAGGCTTAAGACAGCTTCAGGGCCCTTGAGAATGGCGGAAGCCATCACCGATTGTGCTCCACAACGATAGTAATCTGACTCTTCTCCTGCTGCTGGCAAGCCTGGTGGAATTCGGGTGATCTCCTTTTCCTTCTGGCTCAATCCCTGAAGAATACTCAAAGCATCCCAGGAGCCATCTTTGTTGAAATTGATTTTGTGGCCATCATCCATTTGTCGTATCCACTGGCCCAATTCCTCCAGATCTGTAGTCTTCAGTGTCGATGATCCCCCTGCTCTCGCTCCTCCCTGGATGCCATAATGGATATTTCGGAAAATATCACGGATTTGGATAAAGCTGCGGGAACCAGAAGCTGAACCTTTTTTTCCATCGTGATTTTCTTTAATTTTTTTGAGAAGGTTTCTGCAAACATTCATCACAATCCGGGGACCATACAGGATGGCCGTCCTCAGAATGACTGGAGGGCTACTCATGTTGCGGAGGATGTTTTTTCCATCCCAGGTTCCGTCTTTGTTGAAGGGGACCCAGTACATGCGTTTCCGGGGTTTTCGCTGGCGTTGGAGAGGGATTTGCGGAGTGGAGGCCTTGAGCTGGAAGGCTGGCGGCTGGAGGGAGGCATGAGCTGATTGGGTGCGAGGGAAAGCTTGTCGAGACTGTGTGGCGGCAGCCTGACGCTTTGAAGAGTAGGGATGGTGGGTGCTGTGAGTCATGAGTAAGTTTTTTCATTAGGCAATCGATAAGGGCCGGGATTCCAGGCAGACTCTTTTTTCTGAACTGATCGCAATTGAAATGGCTGGGAAGGGTTCTTTTTCTGCTGAATAGGAGTTGAGGATTGGGGATTCGGTGACAGTTGGATACTACTTCCAGCAGAAGATCCTGATCCACTACTTGCTCCTTGTGACTTGCGACGAAGGATCATCAGAGCTGCGTGATGTAATTCTTCAGTTGTAAAATTACTTAGTCTTCGGTGGGTAAATTGCTCTGTAGGAGCAAGCTTAGATTTTGGTTTGACATTGGAAGCTGTAAAAACAGAATAACTGGATTTTTGTTTTGATCGTGGACGCATCTTGATTTTTTGGGGAGAGAAGGAATGTATTCTTTCTGACCCATCAGGATGTCGAATTGAGAGAGAAATCCCAAATTCGAATATTCGCTCAATACTCCATTCTACCTGTGTATGAACCTTACTAGCTGATCCTGATTTTGCTTCATAGGCTTGATGGATAAAGACAGAATCAGGTTCCTGATTCACCCATGTTACCTCAGCAATGACTCCATCAGTTAATTGCGCATTTTCATTTAATCTCCCCTCTTCATCAGGAGCAGGACCAGAGACCTGATCTCCTCGATAGAAACCTACTTCCCCATTTTGTACTGACTCGATATCGATTGATTGTCTGAGTCCGATAAGATTTGTTAGCTCTTCAAACAGCTGACCTTTGATCTGTTCCAGGCTTAATTTCGCTAATATTCGATCAACAGCATCATGCCATAAGTTTTTGAATTTGCTCGTCAATGCTTCGTCCATCCCTAACCTGGTAGCGGGTCGATTCTGATCTACCATTACTGGTGTTCTGTGAGCGATGACATCAAAAGAATATTCTTTGCTTCCGTTGCCTTTGAAGATTTGCTTCCATCTTCTGCCTACTGTATCAAACCTCTCACCTTGTTCATATTTCTCCCTTAATTTTTTACGTGTCAGTTTTTCGCTAGAAGTGATTTCTTCAGCTTCATATAAGCGTACCATGTCTTCAAATTTCAGGTTTCGATCTGTCCATTTTGCTGAAAAATGAGGAAATTCGCCTCCAGATTGTGCGACCAACATGAGTTTCATCCGTTTGATTGCCCGGTAGGAATGCACCCTAAAATCACGGAAGAGTTGCCGCATCTGCTTGTCAGAAATGTCTTTCAATCCCAAACTATCAGATTTCTGAATTCGCCCAGCCATTTGGTCAATGAGGGTGATGAGTTCTTTGTTTTTGCTGGCCTTGCCAAATTGACGCATACTGGCAAAGATTTCATGCTTAGGCATCGCTTTGAGTGCATCTCCCGCTAAGTGTGATTCCCATTGCTCTATTTTCTGAAGATTATTGAGCATCTGCTGATACCTGCCGTGGAGATTGATCGAATCACTCGACCCACCTGGACTGATCTGCCCAACCTGAGAATAGAATTGAAGGTCCATGGATTTGAAGGTGATTTCCTGGCCAAGTCTTACTCGTTCTTCCCCATCAGAATGCTTGAATCTTTTTTCGAGATCATCGATTTCCAAGAGCAGGTCTTTCCGTTTTTTCTCCCGAACAGCTGGATGTTGATTCGCTTTCACAAAATCATTAACTTCTACGATATCAATATTGGCCCCTTCCATCCTTTCTCTAACATGTGCCAGAGCCTGCTTATCTTTTCCAGCTTTTAATTTCATTTTTGCAAAAGTGAGCAATTCAGTTTTCTTGCTCATATCTATATCCAAATCAGCACGTTGGCTAGATGTCATCCTGTTACTTACCCATTTGACCCGCTCAAGTCGCTCTGTCCCGGTACTGAATCTCATATTCAGTTTTTTGGACCACTCTGGTCCTATGATTTTCGTCATATAAGCCTCTCTCTTCAACATGACTTTCCCGGCATCTGGCCCAGAAAATTTGACTTCCACTTCAATCTCCTTGCTTATCCTCGTGCCTTCAGGTATATACACATTCACCTCTCCATTTTGCGGAGAGTCTTTCAGATTCTCCAGAATCTTGAGTTGGTATTCTTCCAAATGTTGGGCAATTTTCTGTTGATTTCCTCCTCCGCTATCCAGGGACTGGTGGAGGCTTCTCCAATCTCCATGAGCATCCAGTAAGCCTTGAAGAGATCGGCCATCCCTGGCCAGGAGGTTTGATTCATGTTGTTGGATATATGCTTCTGCCCTTTGAAGCCTGACTTCTGCACTCAAACCCCTGGTTTGACCATCCAGGTGTCCTTTTCCTTTGAACGGGGAGCGCCAGCCCTTCACTTCGGGATTATATCTTTGTCCGCTGTTATATTTATCCAGCAACCATTTTTTTAACCCATCTTCCCCTCCTTCACCAAAAAATCTATCATAGAAGGTTTCATCTGTTACATGATACAGCCAAAACTGAAACGCTTCTGCCTCGCTGAGATTTTCATCATTCCAGGCTGGCTCCTTTGATTTGGGCGTTTTACTTTTTTCATTGCCGCCAGTCTTTGCAGATGGGGATTCAGGACTCCTGGAAGAGGCATTGTTTCCATGATCTCCATTTGATGATCTGGGAGTTGAATTGGAATGAGGAGCTTCAACATCCGGTCGTGTGGTCGAAGTTCTGGAAGAAGAAGTGCCAGAATCTGGATCTCCTTCCGTTGAAGCGTCCTTCTTAGCTGGCTTTAGTTTCAGATTCCCATCAGAATCTGCCAGATGATTATCTTTTAATCGGTCTTTATATTCATTTTCTTTAGCTACTAGTGCAGCTTCTTGTTCTTTTAGTCTTGCCTTTGTCTGTCTGGCCTCTCTGACTTGACTTCTGAAATCAAACCCACTTTTTAAGATCATAAATCCGCTAATGATAGCGTTGTTTATGATTTCCCGTTTCATCGCTTCTTTTACCTTTGTCGGTAGACCTGACTCCTCCACCTTTTTAAGATCGTCCAGAACTTTCAGAGGAGTAAAGATGGCATTCCCTACCAGATCAGCTCCAGCATGGATCAGTAAGACCTTATCAAGCCGAAAAAGACGCTCGGCTTTAGCAAGTTGAGCTGCGTCATCGACTGCATTTGCAGCTTTTACACCGTTTGAAAAGCTGGATAACCCCCTAGCGGCACTGACAACACTGACAATGCCCCCTACTATACCAAGAATATCTAGCGCAGTTTCTGCATCCCATTCAAAACTATTATTATGGCTTCTTTGGTAGATATTGTGTGCAGAAACGATTGCTCCTGTCACGGCAGCAACAGTCCCTACAACAGCAGCAAAGACGGCAAGTGAAGTCCCTGCAGTTACTACTGCAGAGAGGGCTAAAGCTGCTATACCTGCAACCATAGCGATTCCTTTTAACCACTTCATCGCTACCTTGGAATCTCTGGGAGCATTTTTGATCGGGGTAAGGCCCATCACTCCTGGAACTCTATAAACCATGACGCCTTCCCCGTATTCATTGCCGGTAGCAAAATCCTTGAAAGCAGCCTTTATTGCTTCCTTTTTCGTTTTTCCAATTCCCTCATATTTTTGAATGTTTTGGGGATTGCTGGCATCAATCAAGGTAAAATGTCGCCATTCCAGGGTGGACTGTTTGTCTTCTCCAAGGATGAGGTTCATAGGGTAAGCCTGCCCCGAGACCTTAGAGACAAAAGTAGCTACTGGGACAAGTGTGTCTTCCGGTTGATGGAAATCCTTCTTAAACTTTCTAATTCCCTCTGAAAGTTTTGATAATTTTTTTCTTGATTTAATGACGTTTTGCCTTAAATCAATTATTTTTTGTTCGGGGTCCTTATTTAAGGAATCCTTCAATTGAATTTGAATCGCTTTCCACAATTTACTGAGCTCTTCCTTTTTCAAATCATCTGCCCATAATTCCGAAAGGCTTTTTTTAGACCGTTTTCGCCTTCTTATATAATATAACAATAGAGCGAGAAGGTGCTTGTGGGATACCAAACTTTTGATAGAATTGTCGGTGGCAGTAAACATGGAGGTGTGTTCCATGGCCTCTAACTCCTTTGTCTGTTGCAAGTATTCAAGTCTTAGCTCTGTGGGCGTATCTTCACTTGCAATAAGCTTTTTAAGTCGATTCATCTCGCGAGTCCGTGAACCTGTAATCTCGGAAGCCAGACTCTCCCCCTCCTGGGCCTTAAATACAAATACTGATTTGCTGGGAAGGCGAAATTCTGAGGGAGTTGGATCGATATGAGTCTCAGCATACAGAACATAGATCCCTTCTTCATCAGGAATGTCAAATGTTATATTGGCTGATTGTTTGTGCTTGGCACTACAATACGAAAGTTCCGCAACCTCATCTTTATTTTGGGTGAAATGTGATTGGAGGTCAGGCCTTTGTCTTTTCATCCAATTCCTAGAATCTTTATTTGCGGTAGCTTTTTGCTTATCTAGAAGAGAATGTCCATCAGGGATCCTGTACAACTTCCAGCTTGTATAGCTATATCGGATTCTGTATGCCTTGACCATGGCCTCTGCATGATTTTGGGATCTCGCATCTGTATCAAGATTCATGAGAAACTTTTGCGTACCGCCTGTTACGGTTTTGTAATCCTGTCGAAAATTTCCCGCATAGATCTGTGAAGGATATGCAGGTTCTAATGCCTGTCCGGTGGTCCGACTCGTGGGCATACGAACTTTTTTATCATGAAGTGCCTCGGCTGTTCTTTTTATGACGGGAACCACAGAATCTGGACTCATTCCTTTGCGTAAAGGTTGAGGCAAAACGGCATTCCTGATCTCCCAATGGGTATTTTTATTGGCTGCTTTCACCTTTACCTTCGCATAAACCACCAAATAGATTCTAGCCTCACCTTCAGAACTATCCGAATGGGCTTGACTTTTATTTATAGGCTGGATCGATAATCCTGCGGGTCGGTAATTCCAATTCTCCCCCGCCATTTTTTTCTTTACCTCAGTCCATATAGCATCCTTCAATTTATTCGCCCAATTATACTTAGGATCAAGGGGTAGTCCTCCATGGGATTGCCCCCGCCTGCTCTCTTTCTCTATGGCTTTCAGAGCGGAACTAATTTCTTGTTTATGGAGTCTGGTTTTTAATTTTCGATAAATATTTTTGGCTTTGGACCTTTTGGAAACCTTGGCCGTCGCCCAAAGTTTCGTTTTTCCATCCGCGTCAAACACAACGGCTTGCATGTTCCAGCCACCTACATAAGTCAAGTGACATATATCAGGAATATTTTTACCTCTGGGATTCTTTTCTTTATCACGTTTTTGGAGCTTCTGAATTTTTTTTTCTAAAGGCGTTGCCCACTTAGGCCGTTTGGGTGCTGAGCGAGGCTTGTGGGAAGAAGAGTGATTTCTGCCTGTAGTCTTTCTTCCCCCTGTAAACCATTTTCTACAACGGCTTTTTCCAATGTTTAGGGTGAGTTGAAAAAAAACACCATCCCTGGAAGCTTCTAAGTGGTCTATTAGAAATTTTTGAGCATTTCCCTTTTTCCTGATTTTTCGGCCAGTAGTCCTCTCACTCTCTTGAATAATTTCATCTGTGATGATTTTTATCTGTTTATCATTTGCTTTTCTGAGGGTATGTCCATGAACAAATACTTTTATTCTCCGTGGAATTCTTTTTGAATCCCCTTTAGGGTAATAAACCAAGACCCTAATTGCTCTTTCGGCAGAAAGATCCTTGTCTACAGGTCCTACCCCAAATGCCCGATAAAAATCCGTCACAATACCTGGCCAATGATAGCTGGTGATTTCTGAATCTTCTTTCCCGACCCAATCACTCCAATCATTAAAACTATACATCGCCATCCCGGATTCTACTTCTATCATGTTATCTGTGACCCATGATTCATTTCTTCGCTTTCTGACCCGCTTAAACCAAAGAGTAACCAATTTTCGAGACCAGAAAATGTCTCCAAAATCCTCTTCAATCTGTTTTTTCAACCACCCTACTCTGCATATCAACTTATACTTCTTAAACATATAATCCTTCCCTTCAGGCAAAGACGGTTGACTTTTGCCCTTATCTCTCTGTATCACAGTAGAGCTTGCTCTTTGATGTTGAACCACTGCCGGAGAGTCAGGAAAGGAATCATTGGGTAGCTCTCCATTAAGGGGAGGACTAAATTGAGGTCCTGTTTTCTTGGATGAAGGCTTTTCTTCCTCTGTATTCTCAATATCTACCCTGGAAGCCTTCAACTGCAAAGGAGGCGGTGCCAATGTCCGCAAAGGAGTCCCTTGCTCAGAACCCTGAGATTCCTGAGCTGAAGACACCTTTGAGGGGAGAGATTGAATGGACTCCTTTGCCATATGAGTATTTGCTAGACTATCCCCACCAGCGTCGGCTGCCTCATATCAGACAGCCATGCTGATGAGCCGATTTTCCCTAAGAAATATTGGGTATATCATCGTTTGAAGATCTTTTGGACGACAAAAGTCTTCACCTGACAAGCAGGAGAGAAAAGTGGAATAAGTATTCTTGGATTCATGAAACCAGATTGGATAAACAAATGGCACCAGAGATTCCTTTATCTATCAAAAGGAACAATGGGCCTATTGAATAGGTAGACAGACAGAAAAGCGCTTCGATGAGGTACTCACAATGTATAGCTTTATCAGCTCGCTTGCCTGACCTATTGTTCCAAAATCATGACCTATTGTTCCCTTTGGGGGATCTTCATTGAGAGGATAGATTTTTCAAGGCTAATTCCTGCGTTTCTACAGGAATTCCCATCTTCTTAAAAAATTCTCTCATGCGTCTAGCCATATCTGAAAATGGGTTTTTGGGAGATTTACCTCCGATAGATGTGAAACCGCCTTTTGCCATGAGCTTAGCCCATCCATGAATCATAGCCTGATCTACCTTGCTGGGATTCGGAACAAGTTTTTTTGGCATGGCCAATAAAGGATCGCGGCTCGCAGGTTTGTCCATGAGGATGATCGAATCTTTGGGCACAAGAAGCCACCAGGCACTGCCATTGTCTCTGGCCCGTAAGGCCGGGACTTTTTGGTCGACGATGAAGATGCCCTCTATGGTTCCGTTTTTTCCCTCTGCCCAGTTGAGCAGGTCCGCTGCCATGACCATCTTTTCAGAATCCCCACTATGAACCATGCGGAGCAAAGCCTTTTGCGCATGAACATCAATATTGTCTCGGATGACCTGATAGTCGTTCCAGGGGATTTCTTTACCTTCCTGGGCATTGGTGCTGAAGAAGGAGAACAAGCAGGCAACAATGGCTAGCCAAAGTCGGAGGATTGCTGTGTTTGTTGTCATGTGAACTGGGTTAATTTGATGAATTGAAATGGAAGAGTGATGTAGGAGTTATTCTTTTGCCTGAGCAGCAAAGGCAGAGGGCGGAAGCCCAAAAGCCTGTGAAAACTTTCGGCTGAAATATTCAGGATTGTTAAAGCCAACGGTATAAGTAATCTGGGAAACAGACAGATCTGTGGTTTCGAGTAGGTATTTGGCCCGCTCCAAGCGAAGTTGTCGGATATACAGGGATACAGACAGTCCTGTGCTCGATTTGATTTTGCGATGAAGATGTGTTCGACTCAGCCCTGCCGCTTCACACAACTCCTGAATCCCAAAATCCTCATTGCCCATATTCTGCTCAATGATGTCTGTGATCTGAGAAAGAAAACCAGCAGGAGTCGAATCATCATGCTTATTCTCCTCCTGCATGGATCCCGAAGGTCCCTCCTCCAGGGTATCTAACAAATCTTTGCATTGATCGATGAGATGTTCAAGATCCTCACTGACGGCATCGGAATCCTGCTTCAGATGGCGGGCGAGTTGCAGCATCTTGTTGGCACGCTTTCGTATGTGTTTATAATTCGGCATAATACAAGGCAGTGGAATCCCCACCAGCCCTGGCTGTCGGACTGACAGCCGCGCTGATGAGACGCTTTTCCCAATTTTTAGAGTAAAGTGAAATTACGGTTACGGTAGGGATAAGATGATGTGCAAGGATGAGACAAACATACTGGCCCAGGCGGCTTTTTCGTTAGCCGATTCATACCAAAAATTGGCACATTTGTTCCAATATTAGAATTCTGGTTTGGAATATTTGTTCCCAAACTTGCAAAACAACACGCGCAAATCGCTATCAGTCAATTATTTACGAATCTCTGAAGGTTTTTGCCCAAATTCTTTTGAGAAAGAGCGGCTGAAATGAGAAAAATCTTTGTAGCCAACTTGCATAGAGATTTCTCCAATGGGCAGGATCGTCTGTTGAAGCAGAGATTTGGCTTTAGTGAGTCTGGCAGAACGGATGAAGCCAGCGGTGGATTGGTCTGTTAAGGCCTTGAGCTTGCGATGGAGCTGTGTGCGACTCATGCCGATTTCCTTACAAAGTTTGTCAGTGTTGAAGGTCTCCTCTCCCATGTGTGTGTCCAGAATTTCTCGCAAGTCTAGCAGGAACTGAGATTCCTGCTTTTCTCTGATGTCAGTAAAGGGTAAGCTTGTCTCTTGCGCCAGATGCTCCCGCAAACGTCGATTGCCTTCAATCAGATTGTTGATTCGGAGGAGCAATTCTTCCTTGTGAAAGGGTTTGGTCAAATAGGCATCTGCGCCCAGAGATAAGCCTGTCAGCTTATCTTCCTGTGTTGCTTTTGCTGTCAGCATGATGACTGGAACATGACTGCATGCCTTATTGGTTTTGACAATCCGACAGAACTCAAAGCCATCCATTTCTGGCATCATGACATCACTCAGGATGAGATCCGGCACCACTTGCAGAGCCATCGATACACCTTCTTTTCCATTTTTCGCGGAATGAAGTTCGTAGCTGTTCTGGAGACAGGAATAGATATAAGTGATGACATCCGTATTATCTTCTACAACAAGAATCACCGGCCGATCAGAGCCTTCCTTGCCTGTGTTGGCTAAGGGCAAGGACTCCTTCTTCGCCTCATTCCGGCTCACTGAGGTGTGCCAATCATCTTGTTTGAGTTCAGTATGGACTTGCTGTAGGATTGGCAAATGGACCGTGAATGTCGATCCTTTTCCGAATTCGCTTGTCACCTGAATATTTCCCTGGAAGAGGTCTACCAATTCCTTGACAAGGGCCAATCCAATGCCTGAGCCTTCTCCGTGACGGGTAGAAGAGTCATCTACTTGATAAAAACGGTTGAAGATAAAGGGCAATTTGTCTGTAGGAATGCCTTTCCCGCTGTCCTTGATCCGAAACACAAGAAAGGGAAGGCTGTCTTTCTCTATCCTTGAGACCATCACCTTAACGGTTCCAAATTCTGAGGTAAATTTGATCGCATTGCTGATCAGGTTGGAGAGGATTTGCTGAAGTTTATTTTCATCATAATCCATCCATATCTGATCCTCTTCAGCAAAAAAGATCAGTTCAATAGATTTGTTCTGTGCAAGAGAGTGGCAGGATTCTGTCAGGTATCTCAGATAGGGAATTACTTCTCCATGTACCCATTGAATAGCCATGCTCTTGGACTCCAACTTGGATAGATCCAGGAGTTGATTGACCATGTCCAGAAGGCGATTGCTATTCCGTTGAATCAGAAGCTTGATCTGCTCATGTCCGATGATTTGCTCCCCCATTCCCTGAATGACTGTCAAGGGTGTGCGAAACTCATGGGTGATATTGGTGTAAAATCGAGCGCGAAATTGCTCAATCTCCCTCATTTTTTCTTTTTCCAATTGCTCAATGCGCAATTGGTTGCGAAGCCGTTGGCGTCTGACCAGCTGCCGTCTGAGAAGGAAAGAAAGTCCTATAGCTATGAGAAAATAGATGCTATAGGCTGTCTTGCTTTCCCACCAGGGAGGCAGGACTTCAAAGGAGAATTCTGCCGGTTTTTCACTCCATTCATTGTCATTGTTGCTAGCATGGATTCGAAACGTATAGGAACCAGGAGGAATATGAGAATATGTCGCTTCAGCTAGGCTTCCCTTTTGTTGCCAGTCTTCATCCATGCCATCCAACATGAACAAATACTGGTTTTTGCTGGGGTGACTTTGGCTGGAAGAAGAAAATCGAAATTGAAGAAGGTTTTTGTCGTAGGGAAGAACAAGTCGATCAGGAAGTCCAGTTGCAGCATCCCGTCCCTGGGCATACTGATAAACATCTTCTTTTCCATACAATAAACTTACAGATAGGATGTTGGCTTGTGGGACTTTTCTATTGGTCTGAAAATCATAGAGGAGAAGGGATGAAATCGCATTATAGCCAATCATCCACAGGCGACCATTCCGTTCTTCCATTTTGAGCCACTGAGAGGTGACATTCATCCAGCCATCTTCCTGTGTAAAACACTGGATGTCTCCACTGTCCAGGCAGCATATTCCTGTAATATCTGCCATCCACAACCGATTTAATGTGTCTATATGCAGGCCAAGAAACACATCGGATAATAATCCATCCCCTTGGGTCCACTGTTTGACCAATTGAATGTGATAATCCGGTCCAGTCAGCCCCTCCCAAATCCCTCCTCCCAATGTGCTGATCCAGATCCGGCCTTTCGGATCTATCTCAATATCGAGGATTGCTGGCTGATTGCTGCCATAGGTGGGGAATGACCAGGGCACAATCTGCTCATCTTTGACATAAAACAGACCTTTATTACTGGCCAGCCATAACTGCTGCCACGGATCTTCAGCCATTGCGATAAAGGTAGGAAAATCACTCACATTGATTCCCGTACTTGGAATGGTTCTCCCTTGCCTGCTCGTCCAGGGAATAGACTTAATCTTTGGAGCGTCTGTCTTTATGGCCTCTATTTTGCTGATGCTGCCATTGTTGCCAGACCAGAGAAGGGCATCACTGCTATGGAAGAGAAAGAAATGATTATTTTCTGCTTCTTCCTCCTTATAGTTGGTAAACGTTCCATTCCTGAATTGGATCAATCCTTCTCTCTCGCTTGCAAACCATATCAGACTATCCGATCCCATCCAGATATCTCTGACTGGGGAAGAATGGGTGATTCTGGGATGATCGGAAAAATAGGGGACAAAGGTCTGGTTTTCTTTTGTTAAAATTCTTCCACGATGGCCCCCGATGATCAATGTTCCATCTTCCGAAGTCGTCGCAGAGAAATTTGTGTTCAGCACTGGATACTCCTTATGTTGATAGTTCTGAAAATAAGAAGGGGAGAATTTCAACAAGGCCCCATCATAGGTGGCAATCCAGAAATTTCCTTCAGCATCCAGCAAGATTTCCCTATTCCAAAAATCATCCACCCCAAAATCAGTCAAAGAAAATAGAATGGTCCATCTTCCTCCTTGAAATCGATACATATATGGGCCTCCTAAAAAATAAATGGCCTCCTCTGTCATAAAAGAACAGTTAGACAGTCGCTCCATAACTGGAATGACTTGCTGATTGGTGACTTGAGAGAATAACAAATATTCTCCTGTGATGAACACACTATCTGGAGAGATGGCATTAATTGAATTGATCCAGGCCCTGTCCTTTTCTGTGTATTTCATTAGACGAACCATATGCTCCCCATCAAAGTAGCCTAGATGTCTGTCATTGCCGAAATAAATCCGGTTTTCCCTATCCAAAGTCATCTTCCAAACCCGAAGTTCTCCCATGACGTCGATCCATTCTGAGCTGTCTGCGATTGGAGTGGGAATTGCAGGAATGGAGTGGCGGATGCCTTCCAATTGATCAGAAGAAAGGAAAAAAGGAACAAAATTGGTCCCGGCAAGCCACAACCGCCCCTCCTGATCATAGCTCATGGCGGAAATCAAATGATCAATGGCCGGAACCTTGATGAACCTGCCGCCTTCTTGATAAAACAAGCCTTCTTGTCCACCAATCCAGAGCCTTCCCTGCTGGTCCTCCAGTAGATCATTGATCGATCCGATTCTCCCACTATCTGATTGATAATAATTCTGAAAGCGATAGCCATCATATCGGCTTACACCATTGTTGGTGCCCACCCAGATGAAGCCATGTCGATCCTGATAGATGGTATAGATCTCAGATGTCCCCAAGCCCTCATTCACACCGATAGGCTCAAAGAGGTATCGTAAGGGTTCGACAGATTGTGCCGTGCCAGCACAAGGCTGGAGCAAAAACAGTAGCAACGAACATATAAGCAACGGAAAGGTCCTTCTCCTTTCCAGGGAACCATAACAGCTATTCATGAGAGTGATCTCTCAGACAGTTTATCTCTCAAAATGGGAAAGCATACCAGCCCCGCAAGACTAACTATTTCAGAAAATAGAATAAAAATATCTGCTTGCCAAATATAGGGATCATTCTAATCCGTAGATCCCCAGATTTTCCGCTCATTCACAGGATACCACTCCTGAAGTCTTGAAGACAGCCGATCCACGATTTCTGGATGTACATCAGCCAGATTGGTGGTTTCGTAGGGATCTTTGGCCACATCATATAGCCGGACAGGCTCCTTTCTCATTGCTTCGTGAGAGTCAATGCGATAGCCTTCAATGATGCCATCATAGCACAGAATCAATTTCCATTGATCTTCGATCACCCAGCGATATGCGAGAGAAGCCTCCGGGTTGTCCTTCTCCATCATGTCATGACCATACCCTTCTCCAAAAATGGGGACGCGCTCGATGGGATAGCCTGTCTGCAAGGCGTCCCAGAGATCCGTGCCAGGAAGTCCCTCTGGTTGAGGAATCCCTGCTACCTGCAAAATGGTTGGATACAAGTCAATACTTGAGATAAACTCTGATCGTTTGACAGGGGACAGTTTTCCTGGCCAGTTGAACATGATCGGCGTTCGAACTCCCCCCTCCATTGGACTCTGTTTGGACCCATAGTCAAATCCATTCTTGTTGGGGCGTTGAATCCAGCCATTGTCGCAGATATAGTAGATCAGGGTATTATCCCGCAAGCCTTTGTCATTCAGGAAGTCGAGCAATTGGCCACAGGTCTCATCAAACCACTCCACCATGGCGTAGTATTTTGCCTGATGTAATGTCAGATCCTTACTGGTATACTTGTCCAGCAATCGTTGAGGAGGCGTGTGCGGCGTATGTGGCAAAAAAGGTGCATACCAGAGATAAAAGGGTTTTTCCTCCGCCATGGCATGATCGACAAATTCAAAGATGGGGTCCATGCCTTCCCGGCCAATCTTCAGGCCTTCATCTCCATGGCGTCTTCCCTGTGTCATGCCATGTGTAAAGCCGCCGCGAGAGTATGGGCCTTCCCACCACTTGCCAGACTGATGGGACAGATAGCCATGCTCGCCCAGCAAACGTGGTAGAGCCGGAAGGCGGTCAATATTTGCCAGCAATTCTTCTCTGGGGTATACAGCTTCCTTGAAACCGCCAGCGGGATCATTGCCGGTAATGTTGTGTTGGTGGGGATACAGGCCTGTCACCAGGGTCATCAGAGAAGGCCGACAAATGGCAGAGGGCACATAGCCACGCTCAAAGACGATGCTCTCAGATGCCAGTTGGTCCAGATTGGGCGTCTGAGCGATCTCATGCCCCATGAATCCATAGTCACTCCAGGCTTGATCATCTGCCAGAATGAGGACGATATTTGGCTTGGCTTTGTCGGTAGACGGCTGCTGATCAGTTCTGCAGGAAAGCAGGAGAACAATTGAGAGAAGATAGAGAAAATGGACTGGTTTCATCATGAGCAAAGCAATTAGATAAGGCTTAAGATGGACGCAAATAGAGACAATCTGGAGAGAATGTTCTTAAGCTAGAAGGATTTACTTACTGACCTTATGGAAGATCCTTGACACATCTAAATCCAGTATGAGCAGAACCCGCTTTTCCATCCGCTCCCATTCTCCGGGCGACGCGATACCCACTACAGTAATCATCATTGCAGAGGTAGGAACCTCCCCGAACGACATAAGATTCTGTTAGGTATGGATTGTGAGGATCATAGGATTGCTGAGGGCCCTGAGGATTGTTGACTGTACCTTTCTGATGAGCTGTTGCATAGGCCGAGGCAGAATATCGATCTGCACACCACTCCCATACATTGCCGGCCATGTCATAGAGACCATAAGCATTGGCAGGATAGGTTTTGGCGGGGGCTGTTCCATAGTAGCCATCTGTTTCTTCATTTTTCCAGGGAAAAAATCCTTGCCAATAATTGGCTTTGTCATGTGCTTCTTCAATAGGCGTATTGCCCCATGGATATTTGTTGGTGTCGTCTCCTCCAAGGGCTGCCCATTCCCATTCAGCTTCTGTAGGGAGTCGCTTGCCAGCCCAGCTTGCATAGGCGCGTGCATCTTCCCAGGACACATGCACCACAGGATGATTCATTCGACCCTCAATAGAACTTTCCGGTCCTTCAGGATGGTTCCAATTGGCGCCAATTTTCCATTCCCACCATTGGAGGTAGTTGTCCAGGCTGACCGGTCCATCCGTAGGTCGAAAGGTCATGGCTCCAGGCTGAAGCACAGAGTCAGGGGGCTTGGGAGTGCCAGCAGGAAGCTGGGTAGCCAGTTCTTCCCAGTCGATGGGTTTTTCTGACAGACTGACATAGCCGCTTGCTTCTACAAATGCCTGAAACTGTGCATTGGTGACTTCCGTGGCGTCCATAAAAAAACCGGAAACCTCCACCTCATGTTGAGGAAACTCCTCTTGTCCGGCTTGATCGGACCTGCCGCCCATGGTGAAGTTGCCTGTGGGAATGAAGACCATGCCTGTTGGCACATCTCCAATCCTTGTTGAAACGCTGTCTTTTCCCCCACATCCCCAAATCCAGGGAAGGGTGAGCAAACAGGAGAACAACAGATGTGAAACAGTGGAACTTTGCATCCCAATAAAAGTATTGATAAGTTTTATCGGATGCCAGTTTCGGAGAGGTCAAAGGTAGTTCTCGATGTTTTTGGGGAACTTCCCTTTCCATTTTTTGACAATATTTCCCTCTGAATCTATGAGTAGGTATGTGGGTAATATGCGAATGTCAAACGCCTTGAATATGCCTCCTGAAGCATCCCACAAGCTGGTCCAGTAGATTTTGTCTTTTTGAGTTTTGACAGCATTCAGGAAAACATCGTGGCTGGGATCTTGCCAGAGTGTAACCAATTCAAGCCGATCTTGCATGTTCGAATAGCTTGCAGCAATATCATCGATTGCCCGCAGGCAATAGCCACATGTGCTGGACGAAAAATCCAACAAGAGGTATTTTCCTGCTTGAGGTGTTACCTCCTCGATGACCTTCTCTTTATTGGTTCCTGTCAGGTGGCTGAATCGTTTCTGAGCAGGATCATACCCGACCGCATCATGCGCTTCCATGAATATTTGTAATTCTCTGTATGCCCAGAAATCCTGCACATCTTTTGGTGCCAGCTCAATGAGTTGTTGGAGATAGCTTGCTTTGAGAAAATCCTGATGATGATGGAAATAGACAAGGTAAGGAGGTGAAAAGGCAAGATCAGCTTCTGTCTTTGGATTGGGATTGGTCTTTTTAAGAAGTTGGTCAGCAAACTGTTGCTGAGAGCTGCTCTGGCTCGACCCAAATGTTTCTGTACCAAATGTGCCCATCAGTTTGATTTCCCTTTGTTCGACCCAGAGGACATGTTGAAGGGGGATACTTTTCTTCTTCTGATTGTAGCTTCGAAACTGAATCAGAGTAGGAAGATGTGAGACGGGGATGGAAAGAACTGGATCTTCTCCCTCCTTTGGAAAAGAATAAAATTGCCTTTCTGTCTGAACAGAGATTGGGATCCCGGCAAATTCTCCAAGTTTCAATGTAGTAAGGTCAAGAGTGAGGGTATCTTGGGCCACTGCTCCGGTGAAAGAAAGGAGAAGAGACAAGATCAGTAGATGAGATCTGATTTTCATGAGATTGTGTGTAAAAATGAAACCTAAGCAAATGAACCAAGTAAGTAAGTAGGGAGACAATTTTGAATGAAGAATTATGAATACTGAATGGGCTGTCAGACAGCGAGTTATCAGATTTTTTTTATTTAATTTTGTCCGACCACTTAAGTGGACATATTTACATATGCTTATTCTATTCCTCCCCCGGCGCACTCCAAAAGGGGAAATCGTTGATTCCTGGCCTTGTGGGCTGATGTCTCCCGCTGGCGGGAGAGCGAGAGGATGGAAGATGATTGTCAAATATAAATTTGTCTCCCTACTTAGGAACGCAAATCAAGGATGGAAACACAACTTCCTCTATCGATCCAGCCAATGGGGGAACAACTGCCAACGAGACTGTCTCTCGCAGCAGGTGTTCAATACTTGATTCGCACTAGGTATAATATAGGCGTTATTTATGCAAAATTCGTTGCATGATGATCTGAAAATGTCTGAGTCAGAAGTTCCTGTGATTCGTATATGACTGATCAGAAAATCACATTCACTCTCCTGTTTTCTTTTCTACCATCTTGATCACGCCTTCCACCATCTCATCCTCCACATTGGGGTCCCAACGCACCGGAGACGCATATTGGATTTGAAGGGTTTGGGCCTGATAGGCATTGAGCCGAACCAACTCGCGAGTCGGGATGTATAAATTGTGTTCACCCATATAGCCAAAAACCATGATAGGGATCTCTTTGCGGAATCGGTCCTTGATCCGCATGCCGATAGGCGCACAAATCTCTCCTTGCATGGCCACCAGTGGCATAGGACCAATCTGTGCCACAATGACCTCATTGTATATGCACGGAAAAGGCTTGTTCAGACTGTACTCATAGTGATCCAGGAAATCTTTGTCTTCTTTGTGGATCAAATAGGTATCATAGGTGCAAACCATATCAGTGGTTCGTTTGGGAAAGGGGATATCATGCTCATAATATCGAAGCAGCATACGGACCCAATTGGTACTACGGTGAGGATGCGGATATTCTACAAAGCCCACGTCTTCAGGATATTTTTTGCTCAGTTCCAGCGCTTCTTCTTTCGAAATCGGATCAGCAAGTGGGAGTGACAGAATGTCCATCGAACTTGAAATGGCACCTGTTACATTCTCAGACAAGTTGCGCTGATAGATATTCTTGACAGCTTCTGCCAGTTGGTGCCCGGCCTTTCTGGCTTTGTTTTCCATCAGATTCTCCACAGAATCCACACTGATCGCAAGGGCTTTGATCATGGCTGCCCGATATTCAGGGGTTCGGTCGACAAATTGATTCCCGCCGGAAGCATCTGCATACATGGCCTGAACACCTGGAAATGTTGCTTCTATCTCATCCATGGCATAGCCGGGATGGCCCGCTTCCACTTTGTCATATCCTGCTTGCACGGGATGCGTACCATGATTGAACAACATCGCAATGGGTTGTTCGCCTTTCATGACAGCCAATAGTTGGATTTCATAATCCACAGGTGCATTGCCGACACTGAATACAAAGTATCCCATACCACTCCCCAATCGTAAACTGACATCTTCCTGCTCATTCTCAATGGCTTCCTGTACCAAATCAAACATGCGATCAGCCAACCAATGCCCGTACTCAAAATTGTTTCGATTGATTTGGATTGGGGCACTGTGATTGTGCGTCGCCAGAAGAATGACGTACTCAGGATCGATTCCCATCTCCTTTTGCAGTCTCTCCCGCAGAAGAGGGGTCCCCACATCCAGGCAGTTGAGATCATAAGTAATGATGATCAGACGTTTCTGCCCGTCATTCAACACCAAAGCTCTGGCGTATATGTCTTCCTTGACTCCATTGGACATGCGGCCATTCACCATAACCAGGGGCTCTGTATTGGTGATTTTGGCTTTGGCGACTCCAGCCTTCATTTTTACTTGTGCAAAGGAGGGTTGGAATGCAATACAAACGATAAGAAGTAGAATGATAGTAGATAGTAGCCTTTTCATATGTATAGATTATTTTTAGCCAAGATAAGGTCTTCTTTGACATAATCTGCTACAATCGACCAGAGATTCCTGGGCAATCACTCCTACATAAGATTGTATCCCAGGATCAAACCAAAGGTCTGATATTCTGTATGAATCCCTACTACGTGTCTGGCAAGACCTCTCAAAAATCCATACCGCGCTTCTAGAGATATTCGTTCTTTATAGGTGAATCCTGCTCCAATTCCAAAACTGGCATTGGTTTTTACATCTGTTCTGACCGGATAATTCAATTCCTTTTTGATTGCGAGAGACATCAGATATAGTTGTGCATTGACAAAAATCTTGGAAGAATTGCCAAGGAAAAAGTACCGTCTGAGTCCAATAGGAATATCAATGGAGCTGTAGTCTACTGCCTTGATGGTTCCTTGAGTGGTAGTAGTAAAATTTGTTTTGAAAGACTGATAGGTCGGCTCAACGGTAATGCTCCAGGTATTTTTTTTCACAGGCAATACAACCTCTAACTCTACGCCCAATCGGAAGGTGGTATCAGACCCCACTTGCTGTTCGACATTGGAAGCATCAAAGGTTGAATAATGAATTCCCGGTCTAATCGTGAGATTCATCATATCTTTGATGTTTCGATAGCCATATTTGTCAGATTCTTCTCCTTTGCAAGCGTTATATTTTTGAAAGATCTTGCCCAAGCTTTGTTTGCTGTACCGCATTCTCTCAAACATCTCTTTTGTCAGATCCTCACATTGCAATTTTAGCCACAACAGATTTTTAAAAGAGATATTTTCGCCTACCTCGTTGCCAGTCTGAAACCGATATTTCTTGTAGACCAATGGCTGGATATCACTATTCCCTATCTTGAAAAAAAAGCGATGGAGGTATTGATTCTCATAATAATACAAAGTTGCCGCTCCATCGACGAGAACCTTCAGTAACAATTGTTCTGTAATGAATTCTGGCTCAGATCGAAAACTAAGCCGATCCAGTTTTTCCTCTGAGGTATCCAACTGAACCGTGGCCCGTTGATATTTGTTGAATTCATGAATTCCAAATTCTGTGATCGTTTCCACACGGGCAGTTTGGATGTCAGAATTTGCTTGTAGGCGATACCGAATCTCACGTGGATTATTCTCCCAATCCACATTCTTGATCAGGCATTCGACACGATTCCCTGATTCAGTGATAAAATATCCTGGCTGGAACTCAATTTGAGCAGGCAGTGTGAGGGGAAGGAGGGTGAGAAGAATGATGAAAATAGACCTCATGGGATTTGCTTTTTATTGAAAAAAACCTAGAGAGAAATGTGTAGGGAATGAGGGGCATGTCAACTCCTTCGCCACGGACCAAGACCCTGGCAAATGGGAGATTGTTCCTTGATCTACATAGATTGGTCGTGATGAAAAGACAAAAGTCTCCATTTCATATGAGATATGATTGAGCAAAGGTCAAACAATCCCTCTTCGATAGGATAAATCACCTATCCATTCCGTCCCACGACATTGTCCTTATTCCCATTCACAGGCTCTTGTTTAGCTATCAAGCAAAGACACCCAATGATCTTTGAGGCTGGCAAATAGGAGGAGAACTGATGAAAATTCTCCCTATTCCCAATACACATGAATATGATCCAGTCTCTTAGAGACTGTTTGAAAATCTATCACT
The DNA here is from genome assembly GCA_039029315.1 of Bacteroidota bacterium. Classification (GTDB taxonomy): domain Bacteria; phylum Bacteroidota; class Bacteroidia; order J057; family J057; genus JBCCCJ01. The sequence goes on from JBCCGK010000001.1 coordinate 206,479, forward strand.
TATTTTTTGTATGTGTATTTTTTCCTCATCTGGCGGCTTTTTTTGTTCCCATAGCACCACTATGGGAACAAAAAAGAGCCTTGTCTGAGAAAAAAATACACGATAAAAATTCTCAGCACAGATTCCAAAACAGTCTCTTAAGGGGAAATTTTTCCTGCCATATACAGCAAATTGATCAGGGCTCTATTCACAAGTCTTTCGCCTGCACCTACCTCTACCTGCGTTCGGGCTGCAGCTCCATATCCGCCTTCGGTGGTAGATTGGATGGTGGGAAAGTAGAACAGTGCATCGTTCGTATACCCCACAAAGAAGGTATAGGGAATCGGGCTTCGAGACTTGAGAGATTGTCCATGCTCAACAAAAAATTCACCCGGAAAGGTTGCAAACGCAATCTGATCTCCTAGCATGACAGAATTGATTTCTGCCTGAAATGCGACTTCCTCCCGCCAGATATCTTCTCGTTTTGACAAGGGGATCTTTTCTTGCCGAACTTTCAGGACTGGATTGCGCTCAAAGTCCAGGATACGCTTGCTTACACGCACAACCTCCTGACCGATGACCGTTCCGAGCCGTTCTACCTGTTCGAATCCGCCTTCAGCGACTGGCTGTTTGTCCTCAAACGGATTGATATCTCCCTGTGCGCCGGGAAGATACATGACCTCTCCCCCGATTTGTCCAGAGACATATCTTGCCATTGCACCCGGATAATCCGCCGAATATTCGAGATTGTCAGGACCAAGGACCACCGGGTGACAAGTAAAATTGACCAAAGTAGCAATGGGGCCTTCTTCCCCCTTGATGCTGATCACGCCCAGCTCATAATCAAGCGGTCCCGTGGGCAAGCGCTCTATATTTCTCCAGAGCATGAAGACATCTCCATTGGCCTTGACGATGCGTCGGTTGAATCCCTCGCGGACTTCCCCCTTGCCGGCACCTATCGAAGCAGCTTGCATGCTCTGGCTGGCCTCAACGATCGCCTGGGCAATTTTTTTCTCAACTTGTTTGATCCACGGATCAGCCTCAGAGGGAAAGTCATCGTAATTGGTTGGTGTAGAATGGGAGTGGGAAGCGATGAGGAGTACCTGATCGAACTTGACGTCAGTGGGAAGGGCCGCCAGTACCCGTTTTTTGTTTCGTTCATAAAATGCACCTAAATCCAGCGTAACAATGGCCAGTTTGCTTTCCCCGTTTTGCAGTACCAGCGCTCTGGCATACAGTGGGTCGTGGGTGCCAGTAGAAAGATTCTTTCCACGTGACCCATATCCATACATTGTGCTGCCAGTAGGACCGGTGATATCTATTTTGGCAGTGCCGGCCTGGAGTTGGGCTTGGGCAGTAAATGGAGAGAAAAACCAGCACAGGAAAATGGCCAATAGGCTGTGCTTTAAATTGGATGCGGAGAGTAGAGTAGCCAGAATCATAGAATTTTGAATCAAATGGTTGAATTACACGTACAGGAACTAGAACTTAAGAAGTTCTGAAGATAATTCAAATTACCGTCCTCTCCAGCACTAACTTTTCAACCTGCCTTTTTACAGATATTGGGTGATAACAGGCTATGGTGTTCAGCAACACCATCTGTGAAGACTTATTCATACAACTTACAAATACAGTATCCCATGAGTGCAAATGATTGGACAAATCAGATTGGTACAGCCGTATCCGATGGAAGGCTGGAGCATGCAATCAAGCTGTTGAGGACATCTTTAAGCGATTCTCCTACCCTTCAAAATAAACTTCATGTGATCTCAGGCAATTATAACAGCCTCCTGCATGAGATTCAGCAAAATACCATTGCGAAAGAAGTGGTGTTGAGAGAAAAAAATATAATTGCTGCAGCTATCCTTCAATTGGCCAATTCAGTGAACGCACAAGAAATCTCTGAAGCCCTGCCTGCTACACATGACTGTGGGATTGAGGAGGCTCCCTCCTTGCAGCAAGAGGCAAAGCGGGAGTTGGATGCCTTGCAGATAGAAGCCCATATCGCCCAAAAACGAGGAGAGCATGAGGTGGCCATTAGATACCTGGAAGAAGGGCTGTTGTTGACAAGTGGTCGGAGAAAAGTACGTATAGAGACTGAGATTGCCACTCTAAAGCGGGCCAGAAAACACAAACTCGTCATCAAACAACGGCTTTGGAGTCTGGTCATAGGAGTGTTGGTGATTATAGGCGGAAAGCTGAGTGTTAATTACAGCCATCCGCATCAAGCCGCTATTCCGAAACAGTCAGAAGTTGCAGCGGCTCCCGAATCTGCAATTACTCCTGAGAATTCATCTATTTCCAAGCCGGAGGATGTAGGGACACCTTATCAGCAAGGTCTGAAAGAAGCGGAGTGGCATCAAAAAAATCAGTCCTGGAAGCAGGCCATACACGCTTATGAGAAAGCCCTCCTTTCTGCAAAAACAGAAGCGGAGAAACAGGAAATCCAGACTTTTATCCGCTTTTGTGAAACATGTCTCAAAGCGCAAACTGCTGAAGCAAATTCGGAATGGCCATTTGCCTTGAGTTTGTACCAAGTGGCTGATTCTATGAGGTCAACAAGCTTTACAGCCGAAAAGATTCAGTTGTGCAAAAATAAGAAGCATGAACAAGATCAAAAAGAAATGTCTGACCTCATGCGCCTCGCTACTTCTGCCAGAAGCCTGAAGGAAAGGCGCACCTATTTGCTGAAAATCCAGAAAATAGATGCGAAAATAGCCAAGGAACACCTAGCATCTCTCGACACAATTCCGCTTCCCAGGATGATTGCCATTCCAGGAGGGGAGTACCAATACCACAAATCATACAACGCCAAACATATTCAACCATTTTATCTGGCATCAAGCGAGGTTACGAATGCTCAATTTTGTGCATTTCTCAATTTTGCTTCCTATACAGAAGAAGAAATCAGTCAATGGATTGATCTGAGTAAGCCAAGGTGTCGGATTCAGAAAAAGAACGGGAAATATGTCGTCTCTGCTATGTACAAAGAGTATCCGGTGGTGTATGTAAGCTGGCATGGTGCAAGAGCCTATTGTCAGACTTTTGGATACCAGCTTCCAGGCAAGTATGAATGGGAATATGCTGCGGGAGGAGCCAATCGTAAAACAACGACTTATCCTGGAACCAATGTAGATAAATCTTTGTCCGAATATGCCCATATCAAATCGACAGGTCTGGCACATGTGCTGTCAAAAAAACCAGTCCTGGTTAGAGGAAACGCTTTGTTTGGGATGGGAGGGAATGCAAAAGAATGGTGTGCTGAGGAAGCGAATATCCATCAGGCTGGAGCCTATCGAGCTGTAAGAGGAGGCAGTTATGCCATGAGTAGTAAGAAGAAGTTGACCACCCAATACCGACACTACTGGTCAGAAGATGAAGGAAGAGATTTCATCAGCTTTCGCCCGAGCAGGCATGTGAATTCATAATGGTCCCCATTTGTTGCGCAACATCCTCTTCTGTATATTTTGCCTACCCTGGCCACAAATCAGAACACTATGTTGCAGTATTGTCAGAAGGAGACAAATGAGAAAGCCGATCCTCAAAGGAGCACTTTCCTTCACACCCTACCAAAGAGAGGAGATCATCCAACCTCCTGTCCCATGCTTGATAGCCATTCGATCTGGAGGATGAATGGGAGCCTGATGAGAGGGATAATGCTGTTTCTTTCACTGGGAATCTTCTGTGAAACCTTCGCACAAACCTCTGCGACAGTGATCATCTCGGAGGTGATGGCCGCAAATGAACAGACCTTGGAAGATCAGGAAGGAGATACGCCCGACTGGATTGAGCTGTATAATTCGGGATCAGAATCTGTCCAATTGGCAGGATGGTATCTTTCGGATGAGGAAACAACTGTGACCAAGTGGGCCCTTCCTCCGATCATTCTTGCACCAGAGACCTATTTGCTTGTGTTTGCTTCCGGGAAGGATCGGACTGATATCGGACTTCATACCAATTTCAAATTGACCCGCTCGGGAGAAAGTCTGATCCTGACCCAGACCGAGGAAGGAAGGATCATGCAATCAGAGATCATTGCATTTCCTGCACAATCGACAGATGTCTCATATGCCCTCATCCAGGGTCAATGGGGACTGTCTGATGTGCCCACGCCAGGAAGCCCCAATGTATATGGCAGCCAGTTGAATCCACCTCTTTTTTCTGTGGAAAGAGGACTGCAAGACAGTGCATTTGAACTAATGCTCATCAGCCCCAGACCGGGCACGATGATTCGATATACCCTCAATGGGAGTGATCCCGGAGGAGTAGAAGGCGAATTTTATCAGGCGCCCATTCCGATCTCAACCACCTCTATCGTCCGAGCTTTGACAGTCAAGGAGAATCATCAGCCCAGCAAGACGATTACCCATTCGTATCTTTTTCCAGCTTCTGTTAGTTCCCAACCTAATGATCCAATAGGCTATCCCGATCATTGGGGAAAATTTTCCACGATTGAAGGGCTGGCACCAGCAGATTATGAGATGGACCCGGAAATCACCCAATCTGATCTGTATCGGGATCAGCTCATTCCAGCCCTTCGATCCTTGCCAAGCATGTCATTGGTCACCAAAAAGGAGCACCTCTTTTCGCAGAGTGCCGATCCAGACTCTGGTGGAATATATATTCATACAGGCCCTCCCACAGGAGGCTTTGGCCTGGGATGGGAGCGGCCAGTATCGATGGAGTTGATAGATCCAAAAACAGCAACTTCCATTCAGCTGAATTGTGGTATCAGGATTCATGGCGGCCATAGCAGACTACCAGAAAAAAGCCCTAAACATTCCTTCAAATTGCTGTTTCGGGAGGAATATGGTCCCAAAAAACTGAAGTATGATCTCTTTGGAGGAGATGCTACTCAGGAATTCAACAGCTTGGTGCTTCGGGCAGGATTTAACCAAAGTTGGGTGCATTGGTCGGGAAACCAGCGAAGCATGGCTCAATACATCAATGACACATGGGTGAAGGACACATGGCGAAAAATGGGACATCTGGCAGCGCACAGCAAATTTGTTCATCTATATGTGAATGGCTTGTATTGGGGCATCTATGATGTGACAGAGAGAATGGATGATGACTTTATGGAGAGCTATCTGTCTGGAGAAGAAGAAGACTTTGATGTGATCAAGGACTATGCAGAAGTTGTGGATGGGGAGGGGGAAGCCTGGAGTGAAATGCTTCGTTTGGCAGAGGAGCCTGATCAGTTCTTTTTGATTCAGGGCAAAGATGAAACCGGGCAGGTTGATCCAGACTTGCAAGCATATCTTGATATGCAAAATCTCATGGACTATATGATCCTGAACTTCTATATCGGCAATCAGGATTGGGATCATCACAATTGGGCTGCGGTTCGGAATCGGCTTCATCCGACGGCAGGCTTTCAGTTTTTGCCCTGGGATTCAGAACGCTCTTTCATTGGATTGAATGATCGTGTGGTGGAGGAACACAATGAAGGGCGTCCCAGCTATTTGTATACACAGTTTCGAAACAATCTCTATTTCCGAAGACAGTTTGCTGAACGGGTCCGTGCCTTACTCAAGCCCGGAGGATTGTTGAGCCCTGACAGTGTGGCCAGAGGTTGGCGTATCCGGTCGGAAGAAATTCGTCTAGCACTCATCGCGGAGTCAGCTCGATGGGGAGATTACCGCCGGGATGTACATCCATATCGACAGGGAGACTATGAGTTGTATAGACCAGATGTGCATTGGGAGCAGGAGCAGGAGCGTTTGTTTTCTTCTTATTTCCCCCAACGCTCAGAGATCGTGTTCCGTCAGTTGAAAGAGATCGGTTTGGCGGATGACCCCTTGGATAGACTAACAGGAACCGGGAGTTTCCCCAACCCATTTTCTGAATCGGTCAGCATCTATGTGCGCCTGAATCGGCAAGCACCCGTTCTGATTCATATATATGATCTCAGTGGAAAACGAGTGGAAAGCCTGGATCTGGGGACTAAATCAGCCGGGATTCACAAAGTAGAATGGACACCCGGCCATCATCCACCTGGCCTGTTTATATATCATTTATTCATTGGAGCGGACCATCATGTAGGGAAAATGATGTATCAGCCTGAATAATTTGAAGTCTTGCTTTATGGTCACAGTCAAATTGGACTTCTTCCTCCTTATCGAAGAAGGGTAACGGTTCCTCCCCGATCAACAGTTGCACCATTGTTCATATGCGCTGTAACCCGGTAGACATATACTCCCTCCGGTAATGCTTGACCACTGCTACTGCGACCATCCCAATGGGCTTCCAATTGGCTAAGAACTGCAATTTTTCGTCCCCAGCGATCGAATATGATCATCTCATAATCAATCAAGCCTTCTCCCATCGGATAAAAGAAGTCATTATAGCCGTCATTATTGGGGGAAAAAGCATTGGGTACATAGAGAGAGCCATCGGGAATAATATGCAGAAGAATTGTCGTATCTGTCGGACAAACGAAATATTTGTTATAGGTCGTCAAGGTAACTGCATAGACCCTTGTATCGGTGAATTGATGCATAGGATGTTCTTCATCTGACAAGTCTCCATCTCCAAAATCCCAGGAATAGGCGACTGCTCCAATGGATTGATTGAGAAATTGGACATTGGCTTGTGAAAACAGAATAGAATCTTCAAAGGTCGGATCAGTCAGAAACATTGGCGTGGCAGGAGGTGTCTGTGGGATGAAGACAGGAATGGCTGTCTCGCACCCATTGCTATCTGTTACGATGGCTGTATAGGTCGTATCTCCAAACAATTGGGTAGCGACGGGACCATCTCTGAAGCCCGGCCCTTCCCATCTGAATACATATGGTTCAATGCCCCCCACCGCCTCTACAGCTGCCTCTCCATTCTCCCAATTGCAAAATGCCTCAACAAAGGAGCCATCGACGATTGTCAATTCAAGGGTATCCGGCTCAAACACATCAATGCTGGCGGTCTCCATGCAGCCATTGAGGTCGGACACAATGACTTGATACGAACCTGGACCTAAACCAGTAGCTGTCTGAGTGTTCTGAGGACTTGGGCTATCCCATTCAATGACAAATTCAGGTGACCCTCCTGTAATCTCGACAGTCCCTGTTCCATTGTCAAACCCAAAGCAAGTAACATCGGTAGACATGGCACTGATTTCCAGCAGCGGTGGTTCCAGAATGTTCACCTCAAGTAGAGTCATACACAGACTGTCATCCTGTAGTCGTACCTGATGAGTACCAGGAGTCAATGGCCCAAAGCTGCTGTCTGCCTGAAGAGGCCCATTGTCCAGACCAAATAAATAAGGAGAGACGCCTCCAAGGCCAGAAAGAAGAAGACTGCCATTGTCATTGCCAAAACAGTCTACATCCACTTGCTCAGCAATCACAAGCTGGAGCAAGTCTGGCTCTGTAATGCTGACACTGATGCTGTCAACACAACTGCTGTCATCCACCACAAAGAAAGAATAGTCTCCTGCTGTCAATCCGACAAACAAACTGTCTGATTGGAAATTGAGCAAATCCAGACTGAATTGATAGGGAGAAGTGCCCCCTTCTCCATCCAGCAATACAAAGCCTGAGTTGTTGCCAAAACAATCAACATTGGACTGCAAGGCATTGGACAATTCCAGCGCTGGAGGTTCTGTGATATCAACACTCACCTGACTGATACAGCTGCTATCATCCACGACAGTAACTGTATAGCTGCCTGCAATCAAATTGGCAAAGGCACTATCAGACTGAAAATTCATGCTATCCAGAGAGAATTGGTAAGCGGGGATTCCTCCATTGGTAGAAAAAATCAATTCTCCACTAGCATTCCCAAAACAATCAACATTCCTTTGAGAAAGAATGCTAGTGCTCAATAGAGCAGGTTCTGTAATGGTAAATGGAATACTCACTTGGCATAGACTGTCATCTTGTACGATCAGGGTATCAGTACCGCCAGGCAGATTGGGGAAGGTACTATCAGCTTGAAAATTGATGCCATCAAGACTGAATTGATGAGGCAGTGTTCCCCCATTACTTGTTATCCAGATCTGGCCATTATTATTGCCAAAGCAATCGATGCCTTTGATATCCGTGATGGAAGATAGCAAGGGGGTAGGCTCAAAGATCTCGAAGGGAAGGGTAACCTGACAGCCATTGTTGTCAAAAAAGAAAACGGTATCTCTCCCGGGAGCAAGATTGCTTACAGATAGGTTGGGAGAGAAGGTGACATTGTCCAGACTGTACTGATAGGGAGGCGCGCCACCTTGCCCGACCAAGGCAAAAGCGCCATTGTTCGCTCCAAAACAATCAATATGCCGAAGAGTTGTAATCTCTGCAAATAGCCCGGTAGGGGTTCGAATGGTGTCTGTCAGGCTCGTAGTACAAAGATTGGCATCACGGACCAGAACGGTATAAATGGCTGCTCCCAATCCTGTAAAAGAACCTGTCCCATTGAAGTTAAAGCCTCCATCGATGCTATATTGGTAGGCGGGAGTCCCGCCGGAAGCCGCCACATGAAATTCTCCATTGGCATTGCCAAAGCAATCGACATTGACCAGATTGCTGAGACTGACATCCAGGGGAGCAGATGGTTCAGTAATTTGTACAGGAATGGTATCAGTACAGCCGAATGAATCTACGGCTATCGCCAAATAATTGCCAGCAAACAGGCTGTCGCTAGAGGCGCTTGGGTTGGTCGTGCTAAGTTGGGTAACAGGATTGCCAAGAGAGTCTAGCCAGGTGTAGGAATATGGAGCCGTTCCATTGATGGTCATAATCGAGCCGCCAGTATTGTCTCCAAAACACAGGACGGGGGTATTGACCTCACTGAGTTGAAACGGATGAACGGTTACAGACATCTGATCACTTCCCATGCAGCCATTTTGATCCGTAACAGTCAAGGTGAATACAAATACCCCATCCGACGATGGATCAAATACAGGCATCAAAGAAGTCGGATCATCCAGATTAGTTCCTGGATTCCAGGAATATGTGCCGACAGGATTGTTTTGCGAGCCAATGGCGATTGTTTCATAGCTACAGATGGACAGATCTTGACCTGCATCTACAATCAAGGGAGGAGTGATGTTCAGCCGAACCGAATCAACATTTGAGCATCCATTGATATCTGTTCCTACAACATATATCCAGCTACTATCTGGAAAACTCAAGGTGATCGAAGCCCCCGTTCCCAAAATATTTGCCTGATCATCTGCCCATATATAATTCAGCCCACCAGTAGCCATAAATGTAACTGGTTCGTTGGGACAAACTGTTGTATCCGGTCCAACAGTGATGGTCGGTCTGGGATTGACAGAAATGGTCTGGAATACCGTATCTTCACATCCATAGATATCTGTAACAATGGCCTGATAGGTGGTAGTCGTCGTTGGATACGCCAGGGGATTGGGAAGTGTGGGATCGTTGAGGACTCCACCAGGAGACCATGCATATTGCACCCCACCACTCGCCCCAAGGCTTGTTGTATCCCCTTCACATATCACAAGCGGACCATTGACAGTGGCTTCAAAAACATGAAAAAGGAGACTTGTATCATTCTGACATCCGTACTGATCGGTAATGTTGACGGAATAGGTCGTTGTGCTGGAAGGATAGGCAAGGGGATTGGCAATCGTTGGATTACTGAGGCCCGTACTTGGTTGCCACACATAGTCGACCCCTCCGGAGACCATCAATGCAATGCTATCTGTGGGACAAAAAACACTGTCTGAGGTAATGATCGGAGTTGGTGGTGGATGCACAACAACTGTCTTGGTAACACTATCCTGACAACCATTGACATCTGTTACGATGAGTTGGATGTCATAATTTCCAGGCGTATTGTAAGTATAGATAGGATTGGATTGTGTAGAGCTTATCCCATTCCCAAAATCCCAGTCCCAAGTGGCGATATTACTTGCAAGAGAAGTACCGCCTATACAGGTGGAGTCTGTGAACAAGAATTTTACAGGGGAACTGACACATTGGTCATAATCATTGTTCTCAACTTCGAAATTGGAAATCAGGGTATAGGAAAAATCACTGTATCGAACATTGGGCTGGGAGTAATTGTAAAACCCAAATCGTCCAGGCTCATAACAGCCTGGTTCATCGAAGATCGTATCATTGTTAACAAGAATCGTGGCTCTGGTAGGCGTGTACAGAAGGACAAAATTGTAATCGGTAAAGGTTGCCCATCCTTTTGTCGAGCCATAATCAGTAGCAATGGGGGTCGTCGCTGCTGTCTGGTCGTGCGCCCAGAAGTTGGGCCAGTAATTGGCGTTGCCAGCCAGAATGGTCCCTACGATTCTGGAAAGCGTAAATCCTTCCTGGGCCGTATAGTTCCCCCCATCCTTGTTTTGCGTTTCTCTTTTCCAGTCAAATAACCACAAATCATATTCATTCGGAATACCATCCGGTTCCCGGTAGCCAAATACAAATCCCACGAAGTCATCATCAAAGGCAGTATTATCTTCGATCCGAATCTTCCCGGAGATTTGCACATTGATAAAAGTGTCTGGACTGACATAGAAGGTAGGATCGCCATTGATGGTTTGGAAAACGGATGTGCCTCCTCCCTGCACAGTCCAGTTTCCATTCGCTGCATAGCCTTCCTGGCCCCAGGTATTGAAATTGATATTGGTTTGGCACTGGCCAAATATTGACACACGCCAAAGCATTCCAACGCAAATAAATAACAGTAGTTTTCGCATAAGTAGAGGGGAAAATTTGCTCCGGGTTCAAAATCGTTCTTCAATAATAACAGTTAACGCCTCAAAGACCCTGCTTATCTATATATAACAGGGTCAGACTGTTGAGAAGTCTGAATATACTGAATGGAGGGCAGGGAATGATTCGTGTCAGAGAGTAAAAATATGTGAATCCAGCATTCGGTGCAAGTCTGCTTCTCCTTTTTCGGAAGCATAGAATCAGCCTGTTGCCTGACAATCTTCAGCGATTGTAGGCAGACAGGAGGCATGTGATGGACCTGACCATCGACTTAAATCTCAGAGAATTCTCCAACACACCAGCCAACAATTCCTCCACGTTTGTCCATGGCTATTTCAGTTGTTCCAGACCATAATCTAGATCTTTGGATGGCATTTCAGATCGATCATTGTTGCCTTTTAGATAGTAATTGAACCAATCCATGGTGCGAATCGCATAATCCAACTGTGCTGGATTGTTGCGATTGCCATGCCCTTCTCCAGGATACCAGACGAGACGGACGGGAGCATCTCCGTGCATTTTCAACTGTCGATACAGCTCCAGAGATTGGGTGGGGATGACGCGTGGATCCTCTTTCCCATGAAGAACAAGGGTGGGGGTTTTGCTACCCTTTGCGTATTTGACCGGGCTGCGATCATAGATCAGATCGACATCCTCATAGGTCCATATTCGCCAGTGAACGTGATAATCTTCATATGGAATATCTGTACAATTGCGTTTGGAGATTTGGTTGCTGATCCCTACAAATACCACAGATGCCGCGAATCGATCTGTATGTTTGGTGGCTGCCCAGGCTGAAAAATAGCCTCCATAGGAACCCCCACCAATTCCGATGCGGTCATTGTCCACCATCCCCTGTTCAACCAGATAATCCATGCCATCCAATACATCATTAAATTCCTCATCTCCCAGGTCCATATGATCGGCTTTGGCATATGCGACGCCTCGGCCAGAGCTGGCACGATAGTTAGGCATAAAGACAAAATATCCCTGTCCAGCAGCAATTTGGCCCCACATACTATAGCGAGTTGCCCAGCCGTTTTTCACACAAGATTCTGGCCCGCCATGAATGTAGTTGAGCAGGGGATATCGTTGTCCCTCCTGATAATTCACTGGATAAATCAGGACTCCATCTATGCGCAGACCATCACGTGCTTTGTAAGAAATCTTCTCCTGTCGGCCCATCTGGATGTTTTGCAACCAGGGATTATGATCTGTCTGCTGCGTCAATTCCTGAGATTCCATGTCAAAGGTGTAGACCTCTCCCGGATGAGATGGGGTATTGCCAACAAATGTGAGCATCTCTTCGCTTCGCTGAAAAGTCGAAAAAATTACCTGCCCTCCTTCGAGAAGGATTTTTCGCTTTTTCTTGCCTATTCTGATCGAACTAAGCGTGATGTCTACACTTTCATCAGAAGCATAGAGGACTGTCTCCTCATCCAACCAGCTGGCAGTTTTGACCGATCCTTCAAATCCATCTGTATAATTCCTTGCCTTGCTGAAGGATTGGCCAGGTTCAGAGGAAATAATATACAAACTCCCGGATACAGGATCCGAAATGTCAACCGCCGACACAAAGGCGATATGATTGCCATCCGGGCTCCAGGCCATGCTGGTGAGCTTGCCGGGATTGTCGATCAGTTGAGTGGTTTTTCCAGTAGAAAAATCAATGATATTCAGCTTTTTGAACATATAGGAATCATCCACCAGATTCTGGGGAGCAATTTGGGCAAGGATTCTATCTCCTGTTGGACTCCACGCAAAATCATAGATTGCCCCGCTATTGGTCATCTGGAGAGAGCGGCCAGAGGTAAGATCATGAACAAACAACAATCGGTAGTTAAGACCTTCTTCGTATATTTCAGCATCGAATCCCAGACGGACAAGCCCGGAAGGCGTACCACCTCCTGGACTTCTCAAGGCGACATAGGCAAGCTTTTTGCCTGTAGGATGCCAGGAGTAGGAGAGAATTCCTGCAGCTTCGTCTGTAAGCGGTTGAGGAGCGCCTCCATCGATAGGCATCCCAAATACTTGATTGCGGGAGGTCATGCCCATTTTTCCAATGAAACTGATCTGCTTGCCATCAGGAGACCATTGAAGGCTGCGGAATGTGTGTTTCCCAGTGATGAATGGCCTACTTTTGCCTGAGGCCACATGCAGGAGGTGAAGTTCCCGATAATCAGAGCCCTTGCCCTCTGATATGGGACGTTCGAGAGTGAGGGAATAGGCGATATGCTCCCCATCTGGAGACAAGATTGCCTCACTCACTTGTTGGAGTTTGAATAGGGCGTGGGGGCTAAATACAGATTGAGCACAAAAAGGAGTACATAGGCTACTCAAGCCAACCAGCAGAACACATCGAATGAAGAACATAGTAGGAATTTTTTTTTGGGGTCAGACATAATCAAGGTTTCCAAGAAAAGAAAAAGAACCCCCGCGATCAATATCATGAAGGATTTGCGATACATAACAGTCTTTTTCCTCCTGGTAATACCCTTTTTACTCCTCGGTCCTACCTGCCGTCAGACAGGCCCGAAACCCTTGCCCTTGGTTTCTCCTAATTCACCAGAGTATCTGATCAAGGACTCGGTTTTGTATGATTTTTTCACAGTAGATAAGAGTGGAATCAGCTTATTCGCCAAGCCGGAAGATAAAAAGCTGGGCAAAGTCGAAACAACCATTTATCCTGAAGAATATGCCTACCTGAGACGTGCTTTTGCCACACAATCCACAGATTCTTTATTGAGCTGGTACCAATCCAAGCGAACGGATAGATGGTCAATGGATCAACTTGCAGCCCTTCGGAAGGCCCCTGATTGGTATCGCCCTTCTGTTGATAGTCTTGAACCCTTAAAAGGCTTGCGGATTGCCATAGATCCTGGACATACAGCTGGCAAACTACCAGATGCAGAAATAGAAAAGCGCTATGTGAAAATGCGCCCGACCAAGGCCACAGAATATGAACCGATAGGTTTTTGGGAAGCAAATCTGACCTTGGGAACAGCACATTTGATTCGTCGGGAGCTGCAGGCACTTGGGGCGACCGTCCTGATGACCCGAACACAAGCAGGGAAAGGGGTTCTTGGTAACTCTTATCAGGAATGGAAACGAACTGATTGGGAGGACAGAATGAGGGAAGAAATCGAGGAAGGGACCCTGGATTCAACAGATCTTGCCTACTGGAAAGAGGAGGCCCTGGATAAGGATATCATGCAGCGATTTTTCACACAGCAGGATTTGAGAGAACGGGCTCGGATGATCAACACATTTCGTCCGCACCTCACCCTTGTCATCCATTTCAATATTCATGGCACCAACTGGGAAGATCGGGATAAAGAAGGATATTTTCTGCCAGAAACGGCCAATTACCTCATGTCCTTTGTGCCAGGAGGATTCATGCAAGGAGAACTGGCCACTCCCGAGGATCGGCTGGAACTGTTGCGTTTGTTCTTGACAGAAGATCTTACCAATTCGATTGAGATCTCCAGGGAATTTGTCCAACAATCAAATAAACTTACTGCTGTGCCTATTGTGGACCCTGATGAGGAATTGTTGTACCTGAGAAGAAGTAGCATTCTCACCCATGTGCAGGGAGTATATGCACGCAACCTTAGTCTCACCCGTTTGGTTCATGGTCCAATTGTTTATGGCGAAAGTCTGTGTCAGGACAACCTTCAGGAAGCGATTAGCCTCAACAAAAAGGACCTCTTCATCCAGGGGATTTGGGTGTCTAGTCGATTGGAAAAGGTCGCTGAAGCATATGTAAACACCGTGAAAGCCTTTGCAAAAAGTTCCTCCAGACCTGAAGATAGTAGATAAGCTTGTCTCTTAGTCCACATACAGAAACTCATTCATTGCAAAAATCAACCGACAGCTCGCAGATAGGCTATGCTTGTCTGTGTACTGCAAAAGAGAAGCTCTCTCTTCCTCGGTCGGGAGACGCTGTAAGGCCAGACGGAAGGCCAGATCAATCTGTGCCTCCGTTCCTTCTGCTTCCTCTTTGAGTCGCTCAGCAAAGAAATCCGCCTGCCGGACCATAAATGGATTGTTCAAGGCAGAGAGGGCTTGCAGGGCTGTGACAGTCTCATTCCGAACAGGAACACTTTGAGATGGGTCTGCGCAATCCAGGGTTGTCATGAATGGATCGGGAACCGTTCGGGTGATAGATCTGTAAATTGCTCTACGGAAAGTGGAAGGATCATGAGGATTGTAATCCTTATACAGATAGCGCGGCGAATGATCATCTTCATACTTGAATGGATCAAAGCCAGGCCCCCCCATACGCAGATTCAGTTTTCCGCTTGCAGCCAAGACCGCATCCCGAACTGCTTCGGCCTCCAACTGGCGTCTGTTGGCTCTCCAGAGATATCGATTGTCGTTGTCGATGAGTTGGTTGTGCGCATCAGAACTACTTTGTTGCTGATAAGTGGCACTCATCACGATGAGTTTGTGCAACCATTTGAGGGATTGACCATTGTTGAGAAATTCTGAGGCCAGATAATCCAGTAATTCAGGATGACTGGGAGGAATGCCCATTTTTCCAAAATCATTGGGGGTAGGCACGATTCCCTTGCCGAAATGATATTGCCAGACCCGATTAACAATAGAGCGCCAGGTAAACGCATTGTATTCACTGGTCATCCACCGGGCGAGAGCAGCTCGACGATCTCCTTCTGTATGGCCTTCTGCTAGCGCAAATTGACTCTCAAGTTGCTTAAATGTCTCTACTGTTCCTGGACCAACTTCTTCCAGGGGCTGTTCTGTATCTCCTCGATTGAGCCGATGGATAGGCCGGATGCTGTCTGCTGGTGTGAATCTGAATTGTGGGGAAAAATCTGTGGCTGCTGCATAGACTAGGCCCGGCTCAGGCAGACTTGTGAGGGAATCAGAGAGCCTGTTCATCGATTCTCTGAGCGCATCCAGTTCCTGTTTTTGGTCTGGTTCAAGCCCTTCTCTTCGGAAGGCATGTTCCTCGTTGCGCAGTGTCCGGAGTTGTGCCTCTGCTTGTTTTTTCTGGTTTCGCTGTGGAAATGGCAAGGGCTCCCCCGCAATGATTCGCCAACTGTTGAACCCATCTGTCAAATAATCCGGATGCCATTTTGGTTGGAGAAGCTGATCCGATGCTGTGACTGTGGCAGCACGGGCCACATTTTTTCCCTTCGAAAAGGCCTGTATCTCTGCCATTGCCAAAAAATGGTCTTGTTCTTTGCCTTTCCACAGTCGGTTGACTGTTAGGCGAATATATCTGGCCTTGCTGTTGTTTGCCTTGGCGATGAAGGGACGATCTGTTCTTTCATGATGCTCGTGTTCGGTGAAGTCGACAAGGCGTTCGGCATCTGAAAAGTCAGCTTTCTCTGCAATGTCCAACCCAAATTTCAGGGGAAACCCATAGCCCGGCATGGTCAATCGGATACCTTTGTGTCCGGGAACCAATACGACTTCTGATAAAGGATAGCTGTCTCCCAAATCTATTTCTATCCATTTGGGGATATCGGCTGTTGTTTCTATCAAAGAATGATAGCCGAAGGTTTTGCTTGAGAGGGCGTTGAGTTGATTGAGGTTTTTTTCTAGCTGTTTTTGTTTGGTTTGACTTTGGGTGATCCGAGTGCGAGCATTGTTGTCTGTTAGAGCATCCAGGGCCTCAAATTGTTGTTGCAATTGCTTTTTTTGTCGAAGCCAGCTTTGGCGCTTTTTGTGTACTTCCGGGTCCTCGTCATATACGCGGTCTGCACGGTCTATGCCTGCAAAAACTGCTTGAAGGCGATAATAATCCGATTGGCGAATAGGGTCAAACTTATGGTCATGACATCTGGCACACTGAACTGTCAGACCCGTAAATGTTGATACAGTCGAACTCACCATATCATCTCTATCCAGATTCCGAACGATTCGTTTGTCAACCGTACCATCCTTGACTTCGACATGGCCAACCAAATCCCAGGGGCCCGCTGCCAGGAAGCCCAGCGCCACTGTCGATTGCGGCTGATCCGGATACAGCACATCTCCAGCGATCTGGTCTTCCACAAACCGGCTATAGGGAATATCCTGATTCAGGGCCTTGATCACATAGTCCCGATATGGCCAGGCATGGTAGCGTCGTTGGTCCTTGTCATAGCCATGGGTTTCCCCATAATGCACAATATCCAGCCAGTGTCGTGCCCAGCGTTCTCCATATCGAGCTGAGGAAAGAAGACGATCGACCAATTGCTCATAGGCATCCTCCGATTCATCACTCAAAAAGGCTTCGACTTCTCCAGGATTAGGGGGGAGTCCATGCAGATCGAAACTCAGTCTGCGGATCAGGGTTTGTTTATCTGCCAAGGGAGAATGATTGAGATCCATGTCCTTTTGTTTGGCGAGAATAAACTGATCAATGGGATTCTTGACCCATCTTCTGCCTCGAACTGTTGGAGGATGAGGCGCTTGAATCGGTTCCAACGACCAGTGATTTTCCCATTTGGCTCCTCGCTCTACCCACTGTCGGATGATGTGGATCTCATCTGCTTCCAGTGGTTTGGGAAAATCGGGAGGGGGCATCTGATACGATGGATCAACAGAGGTGATGCGCTGAATGAGCTCGCTCTCTGAATAGTGATCAAGCGAAATGGCTGGAAGTCCAGATTCCAGGGTGTCATAGAGGTTCGTCTCCATATCCAGCCGTAATCCTGCTTCTCGTTTGGCTTCATCCGGACCGTGACAAGCATAGCATTTGGACGCCAAAATGGGTTGCACATCCTGAATATAGGAAGGAGAAGATTCAGGAGAGGAAGAAGTGAGGATAAACCATCCGATGAGCAGGAGCGCTCCTGTTCCGATGGCAAGGCTACTTCCCTTATGTTGCTGAAGCCAGAGTAAGGACTTGCTCATGTTGCTGTAGGGTTAGGAAGTCTGATACTGAAGTTGCAAATGCTGCGTTGAATGGAAATCTGATGTTTGCCCATGCGTATTTCCCCAATGCAATTCCAGCTATTGCTTTTTCTCTACCTATGAGCTTGACCGCCTCTATGCTATTCCCTCCTTGGAAATAGACTTCGTTCGAAATCTGAGGCACAATTCTTCCCACGGCCTGCTTGCTTTCGGTTAGATGTGAAGATAGCGGTAAGAGTGAGGAATAGTACCTGCTAACAAGGGTTTCACACATGAGAGATGATGCTTGGGGTGAAAAAGCAATTATGGATTCACTCCAAGATAACACAATCCGCCTTACATCTCTAGTATCACGCAGCCGAATTGATTGCCCGCCTCAATGGCCTCATGCGCTTCTGCCGAGTCTTTTAATGGAAATTTCCTGGCGATGCGATGTTTCAGGCCATGGATTTGAAGAAGAGTTGTAATGTCATTGGCGGCGGCTTCTTTTGCCTGTCTTGGCATGGCATAGACCAAAACCAGTCGAAGGGTGATGTCCATGAACATCATTTTGTAGAATTCCAGACGAGGGTGTGGATCTGTCATGGAGGCGTAGGTCGCAATGGTGCCACTGCTAGCAAGTACAGCGAGGATATGAGGAAGATTCGCCCCAAAATCCCCCTCAATGACCCGATCGATTTTTCGGCCTTGTGTGTATGCAAGGATACGTGCATTCGACTCTTCTGAAGGATGACCCACCACATAATCAGCGCCAGCATCCAGACAGTGTTGGTGGGAGGTTTCGGAACCCGCTGTTGCAATCACTGTTGCCCCAGCATGTTTGGCCCACTGAATGGCGTAGTATCCCACGCGTCCGGCCCCGCCAGTAACCAGCACGATTTGACCTTCGATACCTTCGCCGGCCATGACACAACGATGAGCGGTCATCGCGGGGATTCCCATACAGGCACCTACGGCAAAGGAGGCCTCTTTGGGAAGCAAGACCGCCTGATCAGCCGGAAGAGAAATGTATTCAGCAGAAGTGCCCATCCGTCGACCAAATTGACCATTGTATGTCCAGACTCTCTCTCCAAGTCGAGAAGGGTCGATGCCTTCCCCAACAGCTTCAATAATGCCTGCTCCATCACTATTAGGAATGACAAATCCCTGATCGAGGAGACTGGGCGCTGACCCCATCCGTTTTTTGACATCTGATGGATTGACACCTGAAGCATGAAGCCGAATGAGTACTTCTCCCGGAGCTGGCGTGATATTCTCTAACTCGCCATAGACAAGGACCTCTCGGGCTTTCCCAAATTCATTGAACCAAACTGCTTTCATCCCTGAAAAGATTGCACATTTTTATGCCATGACCATTCCACCATCTACATTGAATACCTGTCCGGTGATATAGCTGGATTGATCAGAACCAAGAAATACACACAAGCTGGCTACATCTTCAGGTTGGCCGGCACGCTTTAGCGGAATGTTTTGTAACCAGGTTTGGAGTTCTTTTTCAGGAATCGCATCTGTCATCTCTGTTGCAATGAATCCTGGCGCTACCACATTGGCACGAATCCCTCTGGACCCGATTTCACGAGCGACGGATTTGGTAAAGCCGATCATGCCTGCTTTGGATGCAGCATAATTGGCTTGCCCTGCATTCCCCTGAATTCCTACAACGGAACTGATGTTGATAAAGCTGCCACTCCTTTGCTTGAGCATGTTGCGGAGGACTGCCTTTGTGGTAAAGAAAATGCTGTTGAGGTTTGTTTGAAGGACCTGATTCCACTGTTCTTCATTCATCCGAAGCAACAGATTGTCCTTGGTAATCCCGGCATTGTTGATCACGACATCAATCTTCCCGAAGGTTTCATAGACATCTTTGATCATTGCCTGTATGCCCTCAAAATCAGCAGCATCTACCTGATAGCCCTTGGCGACGATCCCTTCTTCAGTGAGGGAGGCTTCCAGCGCATTGGCCTTGTCTACTGAAGATCGATAAGTGAATGCAACAGAGGCTCCGTTTTGGGCATATGCTTCGGCAATGGCCTTCCCAATTCCGCGGGTAGCACCAGTGATGAGTGCGACTTTTCCTTCCAGTAATTTCATAAGTTTTGTTCGACAATTGTAAGGAGGGCGCAATATACAATCAGAACTGGAAAATTGAACATGTCGCTGTGTCAAAAGATGAGATAGTGGAACCTCAAACTTGCGATAGCTGTGGGCAATACTTCTGTTCCTGGTCTTCTGTCTGGTCGCAGAATCAGGAAATCATCATGAACATCGGGAACAAGGGTTTCATTGACAATATTGTTATAGCGGACAATTCTCTGCAAAATCCCTAATGAACAACTGAGATCCACACCCAGGCGATTTCTTTGATATCTAAAACCGACTTCCCCTCTGGCTCCAGATCGGGTGATCCTGATATCAGCTTGCTCATAATACAGATGATCCCCACTTGAAGATGGTTTATACCAATCAGATACACGTGAATAGGATTTGGGTGAATGGAAGCCGTGGATGCCGACAAATATCTTCAGTCCGCTGAAGTCATTCAGGAACAATCGCACCCCACCCTGTCCTTTCCAGTAAGAGAGATCTGAAATATTCTCTTTGGCAAAGCCGTCCCAGACCAAATCAAGGACAGGGATACGGATTCCATGTTCATACCAGAGAGTAATCCGTCCCATTTCTGCTTCAAGGCCAGATTTGAAGGTGGGAGTGTTCGGATGAACCAATTGGATGGGGGATACGGTATATCGGAGGTGTATCTTGTCGCTGTCGGAATGCTGTCCAAATAAGTAGGAACAACAAACGATGAAGGAAAAGAGAGAAGGAAAAATGGTCTTCATAGGATTGCAGAAATCATGTGCTGTTGCTCCGAAAACGAAGAAACCGGCCATGAAGTAGCCTGCGAATCGCTAAAATTTGTCGATTTTGTCCATCACCTTATTGTAGATAGGGTCTACAAAAAACAAAAACCCGATTCCCATGCCGAGGAAAATGCCAAGTGGTGTCTCGAAGGTGGCTGTCAGTCCGACTCCAATGAACATTGCACTCAGAAAAAAGGCCCAGCCAAATTTATTTTTTCTTTCCTTTTTTACTGTTGCTTTTTTCCCCCACTTGGCTCGTGTCGCTTCTGCCTCAATCGTTGTTTGCTCTAGCCTTGGGATATTGATTTCAGCCTCCATATCGTAGTGCTGATCATCAAAGACTTCATCAAGCAAGTCATGTTCAATGATTTCAAACTTCTCTTTAGGGTCCTTTTTTTTCATAATATCGGAATGAGTGCTTCCTGCAGAAAAAGAGTTTTTGAGTAAGTAAGGTCAGAAAAAATGAGAACAATTGCCAATCTCATTGGTCAAAAGATATACCAAAGACCAGGGATCATCTTCAAAGGTTGGAAGAATCCCGATTAAACCATTATCTTTCTAGAGAGTCTATCTCATATCATATTGAACAAACCCCATAGATGTCATCTATCAACTATCGACAAGTCAAACACCTCCTTTGGAGAGCTGGCTTTGGTCCCCAGGCTTCTTCTCTTGACCTATTGAACCGCCGGACTCCTGAAGAGGTCTTGAATCAATTGCTGGAGGATTCTGATGTGAGAGAGTCAGTCCTTTTTTCTGACATGATTGCCGGAAATACAGGGGAAGAAATCCAGAATCGGAATCAAATGTCTGGAGTAGAACGGCAAATGCTCCAGATGAACGATCGAAAGTTTGTCAGATCCATCAATGTTGCCTGGGTTCGGAGAATGGCAACTCATCCTGCTCAATTGAGAGAGAAGATGACCCTTTTCTGGCATGACCATTTTGCCTGTAGACTTGTCCTACCTCGACTTGTACAATTGCAGCAAAATACGCTCAGGGTTCATGCCTTGGGAAAATTCGGCGATCTGCTCAAGGCAATCTCTTATGATCCCGGCATGTTGCAATTTCTGAACAATCAACAAAACAGGAAGTCGCATCCCAATGAGAATTTTGCGAGAGAACTGCTGGAACTGTTTACCCTTGGACGCGGACACTATACCGAGACTGATATCAAGGAAGCTGCCCGAGCATTTACTGGATGGGGATTCAACCGGAAGGGGGAGTTTGTGTTCAAGTCCAGACAACATGATTATGAGCCCAAAAGATTCCTTGGAAAACGGGGCAATTTTGATGGAGATGATATCCTGAATATCCTGTTGGAGCAAGGCCGGACTGCCTACCATTTGACCGAAAAAATATATCGATACTTCGTTCATCCAGAACCTGTGCATGAAGTAGTACAACAATGGGCTGATGTGTTCTACAATTCAGACTACGACATTGCACTTCTGATGAAGACAATCTTCAGTTCTGCACATTTTTATGAATCAAGGAATATGGGTGCCAGAATCAAGTCTCCCATTGAATATCTGGCTGGAATGATGCGGGGCATGGCCATGCAAATCCCCAACAAGGAAGGGATACTGCTGATCCAAAAAGTGTTGGATCAAGTCCTCTTACAACCTCCCAATGTCGCAGGCTGGCCGGATGGTACGAACTGGATCAATGGAACTTCACTGATGATGCGGATGAAAATTCCTCAGGCGCTCATTCTGGGCAAAGAAGTGAAATTCAAACCTCGGGCAGCCTTTGCTGGCAATGAGGAGGGCATTCAGATTCAAGGCCGTATGGCTCGCT
The DNA here is from genome assembly GCA_039029315.1 of Bacteroidota bacterium. GTDB lineage: Bacteria > Bacteroidota > Bacteroidia > J057 > J057 > JBCCCJ01. The sequence goes on from JBCCGK010000001.1 coordinate 228,659, forward strand.
TGCTGCAAACCAACATCAATTGGAATCTCTTGCACAAACAAACTCGAAAATTAGGAGAGGCTGATACAGTTGAGGCGATGCGAGAATTTTTGCTACAAGTAGAAGCCCCACATTTGAACTGGGAGCGCATCAGCCCCTATTTGGGAAACTCTGACAAAGGCATGCAATTCAAGCTTCTTTGTATGCGCTTGATCTGTACCCCTGAATATCAAATGTGTTAGGAGAGTCTCCCCGGCCACCTCACTGTCTTTTCCCCAAGAAAATCTTACAAAAAATCTTCATTTAATGTCCAATCGACGCGACTTTCTCAAACTCTCTTCTTTGGCCTCTGCTTCTGTACTGATGCCTGGGTTTCTCCGGGCCATGCGCTTCCACCCTCTGGCCAAAGAAGGGAAAAAACTGGTTGTGATTCAGTGGTCAGGAGGAAATGATGGACTGAATTGTCTAGTGCCTTTTGAAGATGATCGATACTACCAGGCAAGACCAACACTGGGAATCTCGCCTGATAAAGTCCTCAAACTAAATGACTATCAAGGCTTCAATCCTGCTTTGGCTCCCTTGCGGGAACTCTATGATCAGGGATATATGAGTCTGATCAACAGTGTCGGTTATCCGAATCCGGATCGATCGCATTTTCGCTCAATGGATATTTGGCATACAGCTAGTGGATCAGATCAATATTGGGATAGTGGCTGGTTGGGCCGATATCTGGATCATAGCTGTAGTGGATGCGCAAAGCCACATACAGTCCTGGAGATAGATGAAAGCTTAAGTCTGGCAGTCAAAGGAGAACATCATAGTGCGATTGCTGTAACAGATCCCCGGCGTCTGCATCGCAATACCCAGGACCCCTGGTTGGTCAGCCTCTCCAATGAAGGCCAGCAGGCAGCGCATCCTGATCTGGGGTTTCTGTACAAGACCATGACTGAGACCATCGAATCAGCAGAGTACATTCACGCGCAACATAAGATCCATCGATCTACCATAGACTATCCCAAGGGAAATCCACTGGCAAGACAACTAAAACTAGTCGCCGAACTTATTAATTCCGGGGCTGAGACGAGTGTCTATTATACCTCACTTCCCGGCTTCGATACACATGTCAATCAGCGAAACAAACAGAATCGGCTATTAGGGCAATATGCGGATGCAGTTGCTGCTTTTGTCAAGGACCTGAAACAGAATCATCAACTTGACAATACTGTGATCATGACTTTTTCAGAGTTTGGGCGGCGTGTGGATCAAAATGCGAGTGGGGGTACTGATCATGGCAAGGCAAATAGTTTGTTTTTGATCGGCGGTCAATTGCGAACCCCTGGTTTTGTCAATGCCGCTCCTGATCTTGGCAATCTCGACGATGGAGATGTGTCCTGGGAAATAGATTTCCGACGAATCTATGCCACTCTGCTCAAAGATTGGCTAGGTGCTGATGATGAAGCCATTCTGCAAGGACATTTCAAAGGCTTGCGACTGGTGTAAGATCCCTCTTCCGGCTTCTGGCCTGTGTGCTGACACTTCTGCCGCTTCTACTTGGATTCCCTGATATGGTTCAAAGGAGCACCATCCCGAATGAAAAAAATCGCCTGCAATTTTTTCCCATTCCTTCCCTTTTAGAAGCTGTCCTTGCTGCCTGCTTTCCAGCGCCTCTTCCATAGAAGCCCAATCAAGACAATAGGTTTTTGGATATATTCAGGCGCTTTCGTGATGATTGGGTGCAATTTGTGAATCCCTAATCCCTTCATGAAGGATCGCCATGGGGTCAGACTAGGTCTCATCCAGGAATTGGGGAAAAAGCTTGGAAAGAGAGAAGGAGAGGATGGGGCGGTACGAATAGCTCCCACGACTATAAAATCTACTTTTTCTATTTCCATTTTTTTTTAACTCAGTCCGAGAGCTTTCCTGCTTGGGCGCCTCCACATATTGATGAGCAAGCGTGATGAGTCCTGCCTGCCGAATGGGAATGGTTAACTCCTTGTGATGAGGACCTCTTGACCCAAACTTTTTGAATAAACGAGAATAATATCAGACGAGTGGTTGGGGCAGGAAAATTCTATTTCAATGTCTTGCTACCAGATGAATGATCCTTTTGGGGAGGAGGGTCTAGGCGAATTCTTCCCATGATGATTTCTCCGACAATAGGAATTGGAATTTCAGGATCAATATATTGCGGGACGACGGTGACGGACAATCCTGCTTCTGTGCTTATGTCAACTTCACTTGGATGGGTGTCGAGATAGGAAAAAACCAATGTTACCTCTGTCCCAACTGAGGCTGGAATGGTGAGTTGATATTCTCCCAATCCATTGGAGAGAGCCTGGAAAGAGGTTCCTTTCACCTGTATCTGGACACCAAACAGCGGTTTTTTTGTCTCACTAGAGAACACTTTTCCTTGAATAAGCACATCTTTCTGTTTGCTGGTGCGGTCAGTTTGCTGATTCTGCGGTTGTGAAAGATGGAATTGGCTGATTTGGATTCGCTCTCTGTTTTGCTGGCTATCAGTAGGTTGAGCTGAGGCTATTCCCAAACTGGCTGCGAACAACATGCCTGTGGCTGCTGCCCGAAGAATGGGGAAGCCTTTCTTATCTTTTTGTGGCTCTGGATACGATTTTAGCTGCATGGGAAGGACTCGCCCACATACACTTTGCTGATTCTGTTGAAAAAAAGCCACAATGTCTTTGTCAGACTTCTCCGTAAAATCGATCACGACTTTTTGGCAGAGCTGGCAGAATCGACCCTTTTCTTCCGGTGTCATGTCTTGCCAGTTTTCGGAGCAGGGCTTGGGGATATTCAATTTCATGGAGGTGCTTGGTTATTGGTTATTTGGTTAATGGTTATGGGGCTAGGAGAGGATTCGATAGAAGGATATGGGAGATGTGGGATTTCCATAAAAAAAATCATATTTGTATTTATGAAAACAGAAGGTCATCCAATCACCATTCAGCAAGGACAATTACAGGTGCCTTCCGATCCCATCATTCCTTTTATTCAGGGGGATGGTGTAGGGCCGGATATTTGGAAGGCCTCAGTCCGGGTCATCGAAGCAGCAGTCAGGAAGGCGTATGGTGGCAAGCGGCAGATCCACTGGCTTGAGTTGTATGCAGGACAAAAAGCATTTGATCGTTCTGGGAAATGGCTCCCACAGGAGACCATCGACACAATTGAGCAATACCTCATTGCTTTGCAAGGCCCTCTGGCGATCCCTATGGGCGGAGGAATTCGCTCATTGAATATTGTTTTGCGCCAAAAACTGGATCTGTATGCCTGCCTACGTCCTATTCAGCACATATCTGGCATTCCTTCTTTTCTACAGCTTGATAAGCCATTGAATTTGATGTTTTTCCAGGAAAAAACAGAAGATGTGCATGTGGGGATTGAAGCGAGAGCTGGTTCAGAGAAGTCTGAGCTATTGTTAGATTTTCTGGAAGATGAATTTCCCGAAGAGTTTGTCAAACTTAGATTTGGCAGTTCTGAAAAAGTGGAAGCATATCAGGAATTGTTGTCAACAGATGCCTCCCAACAGGTAGAAGTCGGTCTGAACATCAAGCCAACCTCCAGGCAGGGAGTTGAACGCCTGATTCGATCGGTCATTCAATACGCGATTCGGTTAGGCAAAAAGTCGATCATCCTGGTTCACAAAGGAAATATTTCTTCAGCAACAGAGGGAGTCTTGCGAGATTGGGGGTATCAGCTTGCAGAGAGAGAGTTCGGGGACTTGGTATACACCTGGGGGCAATTTGATCGACGGACAGCCATAGAGAGTCAGGATGCCGCCAGGAAAGAATGGGAGGCAGCTCAACAACAAAACAAAATCGTGATCAGGGATATGCTGTACAACATGGCCCTAAGGCATCTTTTGTCCCATCCTCAGGAATGTGAAATCATGGTCAGCCTCAATCTGACAGGGGAGTATATGACAGAGATACTATTGGAACAATTGGGGAGTAGCAGCCTTGCACCAGTAGGCAATATCAATTATCTGACTGGTCATGCAGTCTTTGAAGTCGCTCATGGTACGGCCTTTAGTCAGGCTGGCAAAGATGCCTTCAATCCGAGTTCTATGATATTGGCAGGAAGTCTATTGTTGGAATATATCGGCTGGCAGGAAGCCGCAGAGTTGATTCAAAAAGGGGTTGAGTCCACGCTAATGAATCACCAACTCACATATGACCTATATCGCCAAATCCAGGAAGCGACTGTGTTGCGCTGCTCTGAATTTGGCGATGCAGTGATTCAACATATGGACTAAGCGTCTCTTGAAATCGGTTTCCTAGAAATAGTGCTTGGGGTTTACTCGCACACCATCTCTGATCACTTCATAGTGTAGGTGAGGATTGGTACTCCGTCCAGTGCTACCTACAAATCCAATGGTGTCTCCTTCTTCGACTATGTCTCCGAGGGCCACATGCATTTTGGATAAGTGTGCATAGAGCGTACAATAGATTTCATCGTGCTCCAACACGATATACTTTCCATATCCACTTTGATCGGAACCATTGATGCACTTGCCCACTTTGCCAGTCGCAGTGGCCAGGACAGGGGTGCCAGATGGAGCTGGGAAATCAATGCCTGTATGCATCTTCTCCACGTGAAGAATCGGATGCACGCGCATACCAAAAACACTCCCCAATGGAAAGCCCTCAGGAACGGGGCGACTTGCAGGAATGATATCTATATCAAAAGGATCAATGGTTCGTAGGTGGGCCTGATGTATCTTTAAAGATGTTGGTTGAGCAAGAGAAGATATTTGGTCATCAGGTTGAATGGGGAGGACCACATCGAAGGTGGTTCCATTTGTGAGTAGCAATACCACAAAAGCTGTGGCGAATACTGCTGCACCTGTTAAGATTTTTTTCATAGGTTTTTGCTTAACATCTCAAGGATTGATCGAAAAGAACGAGACGAGATAAGCGTCTGAAAAAAAGGGGATGTATCGTTGTTTTAAAAAATTAGCCTTGATCAAACCTTTTATGGAGGCAAAGTAAATCAATAATTTCAATCTCGAGATGTTTATGTGAGTAAATCAGAAAAATTGCTGCGCATTTGGTCGAAATCTCTGTGTGTAATGTGTTTCTTTTTAGACGGATATCGATATCCTTTATCAATGCTTATCTGTGTTTTGCCCTTAAATGGACGATTATTGCGGATTTATTCCATTTCCATGTGTTGGATTGTTGAAGATCTTGAATAGATACTTTTGGACCAAATACTTTGTTTTTCATAGAAATGACATAGATTTTAAACAAAACCCACCTATATACGATGTAAGATTCGAAAAGGTTTTGTACGAAAAGTTGAAAAACAAAAAAGGTTTGTCATGGTACCATGACAAACCCCAAAAACAGTTCTGAGATGAGTGCGCACTGTCAATGTGCACATAAGTTATTTTTCTCAAGCACTTAGACAAGAGTCAATTTGGGAAAATGGTTACAAGGATCATTGTGCTGTTTTTGGATAAGAGAGTTATAATTCATTGATAGTGAGTAAATTGTAATTATTGCTGCTCTCTCGAAACTAGCCGAATTCTTGTCTGTAAGAATCCGTTTTTTGCAAGAATGAACACAAGATGCCTGTTCACCCCTCCACAAAAAAACCGATCCAGCAAACGCTGGATCGGGTGAAGTATGTATATTAGGAATCGTTTAATCCTATTTGATCAAGTTAAGGGTAAATGGGTATTTATAGGGCTGACCATTTTGAGCTTTGATGGCATTCATAATTGTGAAAACTACAGAAATAATTCCCAAAGCGATCATGGTAAACACACCCACCACGATAAAAATCAGCGGAATAGAGATCAGCATGTAGATCAACATAGACAATTGGAAATTCAGGGCAGCTTTCGCATGTGGGACAACGGCTGGTATCTGCTCTTTTTTGGCTTGCCAGACAATTAATGGCCCCAGGATACTTCCAAATGGAATAACAAAAGATGCCAGTGCACTCAGGTGTGCAAGTAAGAACCAGGACTTTTCATCCTGTGTTGGTGGCGTGATTGGCTGAGTGTCCAAGCTAGATTCTGACAGGGTCTCAATGTCCCCTTCAGGAAGTTCTTCTTCCAGAAACTCATCGGCCATTGCTGAATCATCAAAAATGGCATCAGACATTTCTTCAAATTTGTTGCTGTATGAGTTATTCTCGTCCATGAGATTGAGTTTATGTGAATTGCAAATGAATTGTTGGTACAAATATTGACGAGAAATTCGGCTTTGGGTTGGAAAAATGCAACAGGAATGCCATATTTTTCTGCATCCTTATCAACAATATCTGTGAAACTCCTACTAGTCGAGCCATTTTTTACTGGGTCCCATGCAAATTGGGCAAAGGAATACGCTACTCACAGTCGCCACGAGATTCAGATCTTGTCGCTTCCCGGTAGACATTGGAAGTGGCGGATGCATGGTGCAGCAATCAGTCTGGCACGACAGTTTCTGACCTTGACAGACATGCCGGACCTGATTCTGGCAACTGATATGCTGGACTTGGGGGTATTCCTTGGGTTGCTCAGACATCGGATCAGCGATATTCCGATTGTGCTATACTTTCATGAAAATCAATTGACATATCCCTGGTCTCCTGTCGATCAGGACCCTGGTCTGAATCGGGATCGGCACTATGCCTTTATCAATTATACCAGTGCGTTGGCAGCGGATCATGTATGCTTTAATTCTCACTTTCATCAACAGGCTTTTTTGGAAGCCTTGCCTGGATTTCTACAGGCATTCCCGGATCATCAGGAAATAGATCTGGTCCATAGCATTGAGCAAAAAAGTCAGGTCCTTCCATTGGGCTTAAATTTGAAAGCATTGGATGCCGCTCGATCGACCGTACCTGCCTCAAAGAAGCAAGCACCGCTCATTCTTTGGAATCATCGCTGGGAGTACGACAAAAACCCCGAAACATTTTTTGCCATTCTTCAAAAACTCTCGCGAGAAGGATTCGCCTTTCGGTTAGCTGTGGTAGGAGAGTCATTTGGCAGGCGACCGGCCATATTTTCCAAGGCAAAAAAAGACCTGCATCAACACATAGTCCACTGGGGGTATATGGAGGATGGTGAGACATATGCCCGACTGTTATGGGAAGCAGATATTTTACCTGGTACTGCCAAACATGATTTTTTTGGTGTGAGCGTTGTGCAGGCGATTTATTGTGAGTGTTATCCCTTGTTGCCACACCGCTTGGCCTATCCTTCCCATATCCCAAATCCGCTTCATGACCAGCACCTGTATGCAGATGATGCCATGCTGATGGCCCAGTTGAAACAGGTGCTCAGACAAGACAAGATTTTACCCAGTCCCATGTTGAAAAAGCATATAAAGCAGTATGATTGGTCTCATCTGGTCCATGAATACGATGAGCTTTGGGAAGGGATTTGTTCAACTCATTGACATCAAGGTTGGCAATCCAGCTTCCTGCATTGTACTTTTGCTATCCCTGCGATCCATTGTGTGATCTTTCTATGTTCTAACAAGTCTTCCCTTCTCCCATGAAACGTGTCAAAGACTGGTTTTTTCACATTCTTTCTGTCTCCGACAATGGTGTAAAGGATCTTAGCGGCAAGTTTGACGCCTTTTTGTTAATCGTCATTGTCCTGAATGTTGTTGCCATTGTACTGGAATCTGTCGCAAGTCTCTATGCCGAATACAAATGGTGGTTCATCTGGTTTGAATACTTCTCCGTTGCCTTCTTCACCCTGGAGTATGTATTGAGAGTATGGTCTATCACTTCTGATGCCGCTTACCGCCATCCCGTCACAGGACGGATTCGCTTCATGTTGAGTCCAATGGCAATCATTGATTTGTTGGCCATTATTCCGTTTTATATTGCGGCCTTGGGATTTGATCTGCGTTTCGTTCGGGTATTGAGGGTGTTTCGCTTGTTCAGGATGTTCAAGATTGTCCGGTATATCTCGGCACTTCGCATCATTCGCAATGTATTTCGGGCGAAAAAAGAAGAACTGGTCATCAGCCTGGTCTTTATCCTCTTCATCCTGTTGATTGTGTCTTGCATCATGTTTTATATTGAGAAGGATGAACCCAATAGCGCATTTACCTCTATTCCTGTTACGATGTGGTGGGGAGTTGCTACACTGACAACGGTTGGCTATGGAGACATCTATCCCCTGACACCCATGGGACGCTTTTTGGGAGGAATCATTGCGATTTTGGGAATAGGCTTGTTCGCATTGCCGACGGGCATTCTGGCTGCAGGATGTGCAGATGAGATCAGTCGAACGCGAGAAGCTGAGAAAGAGGGAATTTGTCCGCACTGCGGCCAGCCATTGCCACATGAGGAGGAAGGGAATTAATACTACTTTGATAGCTTAAATTTTGACTCTTATTTATCTGCTGTTCTACTTTTTGCTTGACCAAAAAGTAGCAAAAACTCAATCCCCGATTCTCGGGATTTCACTTCGTTCAACACAACCAACCAAAGCCACCACCATCTGCCGTCCTCCTCGTCCCGATGTGTCGGGATGCACCCCAACCCACTCAAGACCTAAAGGGACCAAGTAGGAGTAAGTATTAGAGCAAAATGAATACGGTACTATTGTCCTGAATCAATTCGCTGACGACCAATGCCTTATTCCCCCTAGACCTCAATACTCCATATCTACACCATTTTGCTTGACCACTTACAAGGCTTTATCTTTCCACTCCTGTACTCCTTTGGTTTCCTTGCCAAAACTGATTCCGATCAGGCGAATCGCTCTGACATCATGGCGATAGGGTTCAGCATAGGCTTTGGCCCGAATTTGTTCTATTGCGACCTCTGCTGGATGTCCTACTTTGAATTCCATCACATAGATGACCGTCTCCGTTTTGACAACAGCATCTACATATCCTTCCCCTACAGCTACTTCTGAGTCAATATAGAAGCCCATCAAACTGAGAGAGGTGTATAGGACGGAATGATAAGCCGCTTCTGATTTTTGTCTGAAAATTTTCTCGGGAATAGAAGCATAGAGACTGTTCAAAATCGAGATGAACAGGGGAATATCTTGTTTGTTAATCGCTTTGGTGAGCTTGAGTACCATCGGGGCAGCATCACCACGACCACGATGGGTATAGGCCCCAATGAGATATTGGAGGAGGGAATCCTTGACCTCCTTATTGGGGTATCCAAGCTCATATATGTTATAGGCAACTTGACTTTTGATTGTGAGATATCCTGTCTGGAAGAGAAGACTTCTGTAGTCAGGATTTTCTATATCAAAAAAATCCAATTGTGTGTTGCCAACGTCCAATTCGTCCAATTGAAAGTACCAACCTTTCTGAAGAACCTTGATCAAAAAGGTTGGTTTGCCAGTAGAAAACCAGAAGTTCTGGAATGTGCCCTTGCTAAAAAAATTGAGAATGGAAAAAGGGTTGTACATCCTGTCAGGACCAGTCCAGGAATATCCATTGTACCAGTCCCGGATTTGGGTAAGGAGGTCGGCTTGGGAGATAGATAACTGAGTAGCCAGCTTGTCTATCCGATCTTCAAAATAGGTTTCGAGTTCCTCTTGGGTATATCCACCAATTGCCCCATAGTTCGGATCAATGGTGATGTCCAGTAAATTATTTAGATCAGAGAAAATCGAAACTTTACTAAATTTTGAGATCCCTGTAATGAACACAAACTGCAAATAAGGATCGGCATCCTTGATCACCGAATAGAAGCTTCGAAGAACTTCCTTGTTTTGATGCGCAATGTCCGGTTGATCAATAAAGTCTATGATTGGTTTGTCATATTCATCAATCAGCAAGACTGCTTTTTTTTCTCCCAATTGGTGAAGAAGATCTCGAAACCGTTCCTTTACACTCTGACCGCCTACTTCTATCCCAAAATCTTCGCCAATGGAGTGGATGCGTTCTTCTAGCACAACCGCCAATCCCCGTGTTTTATAATCGAGATCATTAAAGGAAAGATGAATGACTGGATGTGTTTGAGTCCAATCATACTGCTCAGATATCCATAGTCCTTCAAATAAGGATTGGTTTCCCAGAAATAACTCTCTCAATGTGCTCATCAAGAGGGATTTTCCGAATCTTCTTGGACGAGAAAGAAAATAGTACTGCCCCGATTCCAACAACTGGTGGATCAAATGAGTTTTGTCCACATAGAGAAATCCCTCTTCGCGGAGTTTTTTAAAATCCTGTATGCCTATAGGAAGCTTAAGCATACTGCAAGATAGGCAAAATGTGGAATTTCAGCCTGTTGTTTGTCTTTTGAAAAAAAAGCAGCCACCATGAAATTCCTCCTCAAACGCAAGACAGCTCACACATATTCTCTCCTGGGCAAAACAGTCAAAAAGCGTAAGGGGATTTCGATTGATCGGGTTCTATTGGGACATAGTTCGAATGTGATCCTTCTCATGGGATCATTGATGTTCTGCTTATGCTATGAACAATCCTTGTACGCATGGCGGATGATCGAGATCGTATTCCCTCCCGCGGATTGTGGGTTGTCTTCCGATATGCCATATACCGTTTCCAAAACAGGCTATGGCGAGATCAACATAATTGGGGATAAGGATGGCGTCTATTATTACCATACCAGAGAGGCTGCTCTCATTCCTGATGTTGCCAAAGAAGGATGTGTCGAGGATCTGAGGACGGGATTGACAGAAAGGTGTTTGATTCGTACAGACTTGAAGGGATTGTCCTATTTGATTCAATATCGTCTGAAGGAACTTGGAGAAAGGAACCTTATCTGCACATTCGGCTTCATGAAGCGTGCCACTTTCAGGGAGATTGTCTCCCTCCTGGATCTCATGAGGGAATTTCGTGTCGCGAGGTATTTGTGGCGAGACCTGACTGAGGAAGAACTGCTCGCTGTCCAAGCCAAATCATTCGACTAATTCTTTTCCTTTCTCCCGACTCATTGTTGAAAGTTTTGCCCACAAAATACGCGAAGTTCGTACCTTCGAATTCTGAAACCCGTACAATTCTCATGGATTTCCTCGCAGGACAAACACTCTTATTCAACAAACCCAAAGGCTGGACCTCTTTTGATGTGGTTCGAAAAGTTCGCAATCATATTCGCATCAAGAAAGTAGGACACGCTGGCACCCTGGACCCACTGGCCACAGGTTTACTGATTCTCTGCACGGGAAGACACACGAAGACCATCAATCAGATCCAGGAATTGGAGAAAGAATATGACGTCATCTTCAAACTAGGTGCAACGACCCCTTCCTATGATGCGGAGTTCCCGGAAGAGAATGTCAAGGATTCTTCTCATATTTTGGCGGGAGATGTCCGGCAGGCAATGCAGACCTTCTCTGGTGAGATTGAGCAGGTTCCCCCCATTTTCTCAGCAGTCAAGGTAGATGGTCAGCGCGCTTACAAGGCGGCTCGGAAGGGCAAAGACATTCAACTAAAAAGTCGCAGGGTCCACATTTATGAATTCTCTCTCTTGGAGAGTGAACATCCTGCGGGCATCTTTGAGGCAACAGTCAGGTGTAGCAAAGGCACCTACATCCGATCTCTGGTTCATGATTTGGGGCAAGCTCTCGGTGTTGGCTCCTATATTCGGGAACTCAAGCGTACTCGGATCGGACATCACCATCTTAAAGATGCCTGGGAGATTGATGCTTTTGTGGAGAGTCTGGAAGGAGAATAGAAGGGAATCCTTGAATATCTACCCTTAGGTCTCCGGCAGGCATCTTGTGGAATCTGGGATGCTTGCCCATCTTCATAGGAAACAATGATGAGCTTCCTTCTCAAACACAATACTCCACCCCTATATCTTTTCCCCAACAAGCAGACCATCAAACGCAAGGTGATCACCATGGATCGGGTAATGCTCGGACATGGCTTAAACATTCTCTTACTGTTAAGTTCGATCATGTATTTCCTGTACTCTGAACAATCTATCTATGCCTGGAGGATGATCGAAGTCGTACGTGCTCCTTTGAACTGCGGATGCCAGGATGATGATCAATCCTATTGTGTGTTTCCTAGGACAGGATATGGAGAAGTCAATATCGTAGGGGATCGAGAAGGTGTGTTTTATTACCATACAAGAGTGTCTCCTCTTATTCCCAAGGGATCATGTGTCCAGGATATCGAGTCAGGGTTGACAGAGGAGTGCCTGATTCGTACGGATCTTCAGAGCCTTACGTATTTGATTCGATCTCATCAGAAAAAAATTGGAGAAATGGAACTTATATGCACGATTAGCTTAACAAAACGTGCAGGTTATAAAGAATTGATTCAACTATTTGATCTGATGTTTTACCTCCATGTCAAAAAATTTCTTTGGCGAGATCCCACGAAAGAAGAATTGGCAGCAATTCCTCCTATATCGCCTGTATCAGATCCGGCCCATCCATAAAAAAGGTGGAAGGATCACTCCTACCACCTAGGGATATCTTATATGGCCAGAGAGGACTATTCTTTTAATGGTCCGCTGAATTCACCTCCTTCAAAAGAAGAATCTCCTTCAAAATCATCCACAATGCCAGGATAAAACTCTGATTGCATCAGATTTTCGATTTCTTCCATGGTCTGTTGTGTTTGTTCTGTTTCGAACAAGAGGTTGTCAATCATCAGATCTTCACGCTCTGTATTCTGAAGCGTCATGGGTTGGTCCTTGATGTACTCTACCATCTCTTCGATGGTCTGCAATTGTTCTTCAATGACATCCCGGTTCTCTCGGACCTTATAATAGTTGTCCATCCGCATTTCCAACAATTTCAGGCGCTTTTCCTTGATTTTTTTCAATCGAGGACTCGCATTTTTTAATTCCTGATTCAGTCGGTCAATTTCCTGCACAGTCTTTTGGATCGCTGTTTCGTTGGTTAGGGAAGGAAATTTATCCTTGAAGTACAACAGTCGAGCATAGGATACCTCGATTGCATTCATCTTGTTCAGAAAGCTGTTGACCAATGTGGGAACAGACGTATTGAGCTTCTTGAACCCTTCCCGGACCTCTTTCACACGCTTCCGTAACTTATCAAACCGCTGCTGGGATTCCAGAGACAATTCATTATAGTAATCAACCAATGTTTTGGTTTTCTGGAACGCCTCAATGTCTTTTTGATATTTCGCATTGATTGCCCGGATAAATCGCGGATTTTGACTAATCCAACTCAGGACCATCAATTCAAGGCCTCCTGCCATCAAAATGATGGCTGAGGTAACCAATCCTGGTTCTAAACCAATATTAATATTTGGCGCAAGGAAGATCCCCAAGGCAGCAAATGCCGTGATCCCCGCCATAATCGTCAAGTGTACCGGCCAGAAGAACGCCTCTTTCGTGTAGTTTATAAACTTCTGTACCCGTGATTTCTTTTTCTTTGCCAATGTTGTCTTAAAATTAGGGTGTACCTATCTAAGGGGAAATTCAAGTGAGTAAAGTTGCAAAATCTTTACTATAAAATACTAATTCTGGCTTCGGGAAGTTACAAAAACCTCTCAATAAATGACAAGTGTTTTGTTTTGCCGATAGAAATCACATGGATAAAGCTGAAATTGCAGCATTTAGACGCTTGATTGTTTCCTCTTTTCCGATCAATTCAGCAATCTCAAACACACCCGGACCACCCGCGACTCCTGTCAAGGCCAATCTGAGAGGGGCCATAATTTTTCCAGCCCCTACCTCTTTTTCAGCTAATAACTCCTGAAAGGCCTGGTGAAGAGGATCTTTTTTCCAAACATCTATTCCGGCAAAGGCTTCACTCAGGGCCGTCAACAGAAGCGGGGAGTCTGCCTTCCACCGCTTTTTGACCACTTTCGGATCGTAACTGCTGGGTGCTTCGAAAAAATATTTGCCAGATGAGACGAATTCTTGCACCATGCTGACACGTTCGCGCAGCAATTCAATCATCACTAATAAGTAAGCATCTGACTTATCTGTAATGCCTGCTGCCTGTAGATGCGGCTGAAGGAGAGAAAGAATTTCCTGCCCGTCTCTGGCTCGCAAATAGGTCTCGTTGAACCAGAGGAGTTTGTCTTGTTCGTATTTTGCACCAGCTTTGTGGACGCGATCCAACCCAAAGGAGTCAATCATTTTTGACATGTCCATGATTTCTTCTTCCGTACCGGGATGCCATCCCAGAAGCACAAGAAAATTCAACACTGCATCGGGTTGGAACCCATCTTCTCGTAGGCCAGGGGAGTTTCGGTCCGTGCGTGGGTCAAGCCAGTTCAATGGAAAGACAGAAGTCGCCAAACGTCCCTTGTCTTTCTCATTCAACCCACGATCACTGAAAAAAGTCTCAGACAATAAGGTCTGGGTTGCCAAACCAATCGGGGAGTCAGTTGGCCAATCGGAGAGTTCCTTGCGAGCTGCCTGAATATCCCTTCGATACCGCATCACAAAATGACTGATATTCAATCCGAGTTGTTTCCTCGCTTCATCTGTTTGGGAAATATCCGGATGAGATTTTTTGATTTTTTTCAAAATTTTCTTTGCCAAATCATCTATCAAGCCATCCGCACTGTCGCGTTTGCTCAACTTGCCTTTGCCAAATGATTTGAGAAGTACTGGCAAATGAACGAAATGAGGCATGCTGTCCTCCCACCCAAACGCCCGATACAAAGCTACATGTAGCGGTGTAGAAGAAATCCATTCTTCAGCTCGTATGACATGAGAGATTTCCATCAAATGATCGTCTACCACATTGGCGAGGTGGTAGGTAGGCATCCCATCTCCCTTCACAAGGATTTTGTCGTCGAGATTGGCTGTATGAAAACTCACCTCCTCCCGTACGATATCCTGAAAGCTAATGGTTTCATCTTCAGGCATCCGCATTCGAACCACATACGGCTCTCCTGCATCCAGTCGTTGTTGTACCTCCTCTTGAGTCAAGCTCAGGCTATTGTTCATCTGCCCTCTTGTGAGGTAATTATATTGCTGAACCGAACTTCCCTCAGCTTTTAGGCGAACCCGCATGGCATCCAGCTCCTCTGGAGTATCAAAGGCATAATACGCATGCCCGCTTTGGAGCAATTGATCTGCATACTGCTGATAAATGCCTGCTTTGGCACGGTCGCTTTGACGATACGGCCCATAATCCCCTCCAATGGATACCCCCTCATTGAATTCAATTCCCACCCATCTCAAGGCCTCTATGATATACTCTTCCGCACCAGGAACGTAGCGTGTTCGGTCTGTATCTTCAATTCGGAGAATGAATCGCCCTTGATGTTGCTTGGCAAACAGATAGTTGTACAGGGCAGTTCGTACACCCCCAATGTGAAGGGGGCCAGTAGGACTTGGGGCAAATCGGACGGCAATGCTAGATTTCATGCTGCAAATGTAAGCAAGAGAAACTAGACTGCATGATGCTTTTTCGCCTATTTGGTCACAAGGATGAATGGGACAGTGGTCGAAAGAAACTGTTCCGTTGTGAGAAGTGGAAGAGAAAGCACAAATCCATTTCCTAAATTCCCCAAATTTCTCGGAATTGGGTAGATTTCCGCTCAGAAAGCTCCACTTCATGCCCACTGCTTAAGCTGGCAATTAATTTGCTCCGAGGCCCTTGTTTGAGGGAATGAATATGGCCAACATTGATCAAGGAGAAACGGTTGGCACGAAAAAATGGAGGAGAAGGGAGACGATGTTCCAGTTGATTGAGACTTCTGTGGACGAGAATCATGCGTTGATCGACAAAGATCTTGACATAATTTCCATAAGAGGAGAACATGGAGATATCGGCGAGCTCGACAAAATGATGCCGATCCCCCTCCTTGAGGTACAGCTGTTGCTCAAAGGCTGGTTGAGAAGGGGGGGCGGATGAGCTCCTGTCCCTGTTCAGGGCTTTTGTTACAGCCTGTAGGAGCCGATCTTGTTGGATTGGTTTGAGGAGATAATCGAGGGCATGAAAATCAAACGCCTTCAACGCATATTCATCATAAGCAGTAGTGAAAATAACTGCTGGGATCTCATCCAATTCTTCCAGAAGGTCAAATCCTGATTTTTCGGGCATCTGAATATCCAGAAAAATCAATTCCGGTTGAAGGGAGCGAATGTATAGCAAGCCTTCCTCGGCATTGGACGCTTCCGCAACCACTTTCAAGCTAGGTATCGAGCTTAGCAAGGCTTTGAGCTCTACACGAGCCAGACGCTCATCATCAATGATAAGGACGGATTTGGGCTGGATCATATGATCGGCAATGTCAAATGTGAAGCAACCTGCTGGGGAGAAATGGCTTGTAAATCCAGGCTGGCTGTGGACCCATAGACCAATGCCAGGCGTTTGGAGATGTTTTGCAATCCGATTCCGTCAGAGATCGGGGAAGAAAGCTGACCGTCATTGATCACCGATAAGTGAAGGGTTCCATCTGCAATCTGGGATCGAATGAGAATTTTTCCGCCTGATTTGGATTTGTTGATACCATGTTTAATGGCATTTTCTACCAGATTATACAGGCTTAATGGGAGAATGTGGAGGTGAAGAGAGGCATCCGCTATGTCCATCTCATATTGCAGCCGTTCTTCAAACCTGATTTTTTCCAGGGCGAGATAAGAGGAAATTCGCTGGAGTTCTTCTTCCAGGGGAATCATCTGGCCATCGGAGTATTGGAGTGAACTTCTGAGTAGATCACTCAGCAGATCAATGGCTTCACGTGCAGCATGAGGGTTTTCCAGAATCAAGGCCTTGACGCTGTTCAGAGAATTGAACAAAAAGTGGGGATTGAGTTCTGCATTCAGTCGTTTGAATTGTGCTGCTATGGCCAGTTTTTCATATCGGCTTTGATCAATCTCTGCCTGTCGACTATTTCTGGCATAATGATATAGGTGGAAAGCCAATAGCCAAATAGATAGGTATCTGAGGCCCCCGGTAAACATTCCTAGAAAGCTACCAAAACTCATCCCTTGTGGCGGCAGAAAGATAACAAATGCAGCTGCCACGAAAACATATATGGCCGTCAGAACAAGAAGGGCGAGGAACAAACGAGGCACCAACTGTCCTAAATTCATGGCCACCCACCCATGCCGATGAGCCAACCCTTTATATAGATGCGTACTGCCGATTCCTGTGATAAAGGAGGCTACAATGCTGGCAATGCCCATCCAGACAGGATACGCATCACTAATATGATAATAAGACCAATACACCGCTGCACTGCCCCACCCAAGGAGTTGGCAGATCCAATACAGACTGAGGTTTCCCAATGATCTTTCTTTCATCTTGAATGTCTCTCATCTTTGGTGGTCCCAAAATACAGAAAACCCATCACTCCTGGCTGGCAACTTCCCGCATTCATCAGCCGAATCCCGCATTGGTGTATTTTATTTTTTCCCCCTCTCAAAAAACCCTAACTATAGGAAACAAATCAATCAGTTTACAACAACTCAACAAACATGAATTATTCCATTATCGGTCTGATATTATTGCTGTTTTCCCCTGTTTTGATGCTAGGACAATGGGAAAAGTACCAAAATCTGGACTTTAGTCAGGATGCTCCTGATAGTCTGAGCGGCAAGGCGTATTGGCGAACGATAGAAGCCGTACAGATTGTTCCTGAAAGGAGAGGGGCGGAAAGAAATCCTTGTGTAAAAATTTCGGGAGACTACACGGGAGATCACACAGGGTATGTCTATCAGCAATATCCCGTAGCTGTCCAGGAGTATGTCAAGCTCAAGATTTCTGCTTCCATCAAAGGAGAGAATATCACGGATGGCAAAGGCTATATCTATTCCTATTCCAAGAAAGGAGAGCAGTTTCTTCAATATCAGACGCTGGATGCCACAGCTATTCGGGGAACAGAAGATTGGAAACAGGTAGAATTAAGCATTTGGGTAGGTCCTGAAGCGGATCGATTGCGAATTGGCGGTGCTCTGGAGGGAAAGGGAACCCTCTATCTGGATGATTTTTCAGTGGAGGAAATCGAGACAGGAACCTGCGACTTTGCTGATTCTACATTGGCCTTTATGGACGAATGTGTGGAATTGATTGCTCGATTGTCCTTACACAAAGATGAGATTGAGCCAGATCAACTGCTAAGGAGGTGGCAGCGATTTTCTGCTTGTCCGCAATCAGCATCAGATATTCACGATGGCCTCAACATGATGTTGAAGACGGTAGATACGCACAGTTTCTTTTGGCCTGTCGAGATGGTCAACAAATGGCAGAATACCAGTCAGAATCCTGCGACGGCTCAATTTCCATTGGCCAAAGGATATCGCCTTGATGATCATTATGCTTATCTCTGGATGCCGCACTTCAACAGTGGCGATTCCCTTAGTCAGATTGTCTTTGCAGATCATATGCAGGGATTGATTGACTCTCTGGATCACCCTGCCTTGAAAGGCTGGGTGCTGGATTTGCGTGACAATCAGGGAGGGAATTGTTGGCCAATGTTAGCTGGGATAGGCCCGATATTGGGCGAAGGGGTATGTGGATATTTCAAGGATGGGGAGGAGTGGCGAGCATGGGCATATCGGGATGGCATGACATATGAATCCGGCGATTCGATTTCTGGGATCAGCAGATCTGCTTACGTCCCACATATATCTACTTCCCCGGTCGCTGTCCTGATTGGTCCCATGACGGTGAGTTCAGGGGAGGTGGTGACGGTAGCCTTTTGTAATCGGCCGCAGACACGACTGTTCGGACAACACACTGGTGGGTATTCCACTGGCAATGTGAACCATACCATGTCAGATGGATCGATGATGTTTTTGACCCAATCTATTTATGCCGATAGAAACCAACAGACTTATCGCAAAGGAATAGCGCCGGATGTTGAGATTCCTCGAAGGCAGGAAGGAGAAGAAGATCAGGCACTAATGAAGGCACTCAGCTGGTTAAAAGGAATCTAACCAGCTCCTTTTATCCTCCTTTCAAGCGCTCAATGGTTTCAACAAGGTCTTCCTTGAGAGAGTGGCTCAGAAGATCTGTTTTGGTTTCCATCTCAACATCAATTTCTGGCAACTCGTTTTCAAGAGAGCGAAGTTGCTGCTGAAACTCTATATCCAATGCTGCCTTTTCGATTGCAGCAATTTCCTCCATGCGATCTGTATCATTGAGGAAAGCGATGATTTCCATATTGCCCAATCTTTCTTGAAGATTCCGCTTATCACGTTGGTAGCGCAGACGGGCTTCTTCGAAGAAGCGAATCATCAACTGATAGTTTTCCAAAGAGGTACTAAGCACTTCTTGCAACTTGAGGGAGGTCTGTCGATTGGAATGACTCAGATGGGGATAATTCAACCGCTTGTCCACATCCTGAAGATATGTCTGACTTTTGGTATACAAGGTCTGAAGCGGTTGAAGTTTGCGTGCATAATGTTGGATTTCGCGATCTGCTTCTCTGATCCGTTGTCGGATTACTTCTTTGGGCGATAGGGCTGGTGGAGTGGGCGGGTGCCAATTGAGATCAACCTTTGCGGCCAAACTCATGACAATTTCTTCTTCCTTCTTATGCCTAAGGGAGAATGCCAAACTGATTAGCATTTCTACAAGCCAGATGGCAAGAGCGATTGAGCCAATTTGCGTCATTTGGATCGTATAGATTCCTGTAAAGAGGAAAATAGACGCGGAGAAATAATAAAAAAATTCAGGTTTTTGTCTCTCCAGAATCAGGTCCGTCATGAAAGGGGTGATGGTCGGCAAGATCATCAGTATAAAGAGGGGGATGTATTGTGAATGAAT
The DNA here is from genome assembly GCA_039029315.1 of Bacteroidota bacterium. Taxonomy (GTDB): domain Bacteria; phylum Bacteroidota; class Bacteroidia; order J057; family J057; genus JBCCCJ01. Next base: position 248,247 of record JBCCGK010000001.1, read on the forward strand.
TTCATCGATGATGAGGAATCCACCAACAATCACGGTAACAAGAACCAATAGCCTGAATATCCGATATGCACGGAGGAGAGATAGAGTCCAGGTAGTATTCATGGTTTAGAAGAGTAAAGCTGTGTCTGGTTACATATACGGGACTCAAAACTCAAGAGTTTTCCAGAGTCAGCTTCGTGATGTTCTCTTCATCAAAATCCTGGACGACGATTTTTTTCCCACTTTCAAAAAGAATTCGCAACTGCCCATACCGTTGTTCATCGATCAAGTGTTGATCCATTTTGATCGAGACAATTCTCTCTTTGTCCAGACGAAAGTCTTTTTTTAGATTTTTAACCTGTTGTTGCCCTCTTTGCTCCAGATCTTTGTCCATCAATTGTTGTGCTTCTGATTCAGAATACGTATCCCAATGCAAAGCAAACGCATGTAGAGAGAATCGATACCAATAGTTTGTCTCGTGGGTTTGTAGCCAAAACACTGCCGGGTCGAAGCGATCAGCTTTGGAGTCACCTGACACCTTGAAAAAGGAGACAGTGTGCCCGATTAATTGGGGGATTCCTGTTGTGAAATCCTGTCGGCGAATTTGCATGTAGAATTATAAAGAAAGGTCAGGTCTATTCAAGGAAATTGCCTTCTTCGTCATACTTCAATTTCCGCTTTACGCCACCTCGGAAAATCTCAATGAAGTAATAGCTTCCACTCAAGGCATCGTGAAAGCCCGTACTGGCTACCGGAAATTGTTTGTAAGTGGCATCATAATGATCAAGTGCACCTTCAGGAAGATCATTTTTTGCAACTTCAATATCTGTATACTGCCAGGAACCTATTGCATTGTAGTGAGCTTTTTGGACAAAGCCTCTCAATAGGAATTTTGCAACATACAAATCATCTGATAGCATTTGCCAGTTTTGAGGTCCAGCTTCCGGGAAATCGCGATCAAAGGTTTCCAGGATTTCCGTAGGTACCATAATTCCCCGAGTATTCTGGGAAAAAGCCAACAAAGCTGCGAAACACAATAAGCTAAAAAGTGTAAATACTTTCATGGGCAGAGCAATAAGGTAACATACAAGGCAAGTGCAAGATAGAATTATTTTCAAACGAAATCAAGCGAATTCCGGCTAAGAATTCGCTTGATGAATGTAGAAAAAAACGAGGATCAACCGATCAACTCGTCAACGATTGCTAGCGCTTGTCCGTACTCAGGCTCCTGGGTAATTTCAGGCACGAGTTCTGAGTATCGAATCTTGTTATCCTTGTCAAGGACAAAGACTGCCCGCGCTGAAAGCCCTTTGAGAGGGCCATCAAGAATTTGTGTATTATATTCATCGATGAAATCTCGATAGCGATAATCTGAAGCGATTGTTACCCTTTCCAATCCTTCTGCTTCACAGAATCTTTTCATGGCAAAAGGAAGATCTTCAGAAATGATCAAGCCGACTACGCCATCTCTTGAATTAAGTTCCTGGTTGAATCGTTTGGTTTCCATCTGACAAACGCCTGTATCAAGACTAGGAACAGCTACCAAAACCTTGACTTTGCCTGCATAATCATCATAGAGATTCCCTTCGCTAAGGTCTTGCTTGACAAATGTAAAGTCGGCAGCTTCCAAACCGACAGCAGGAATATCATCTTTGATTGAGAAACGATTACCTTTAAGTGTAACTGATGCCATACGAGAGAGGTTTACAGATTGTTGATTTACAGATTGTAAGTTGGGCCGCAAGATAGAGAAAAATTGAATTTTTTCCTTTCAAGATGTAACTTTTCTAGCCAATATGCGACAGATGGTGTAATGACTAATTATTGAGCCTTTGAAGCAACAGGAACAAGCTTTTGTCCAACTGATTACCCGCCACCAAGGGATCATCCACAAAGTATGTGGGATGTATTGTAATCAGGATGAAGAAAGGAGAGATCTTTTCCAGGACATTGTGCTGCAACTGTGGCGAGCCTATGAATCCTTCAAGGGAGAGTCAAAAATTTCTACTTGGATGTATCGTGTCGCCCTGAATACGGCGATTTCTGGATTTCGAAAACAAAAACGCAAACCTGAACAGTCCAGACTCAGTGATCGGGCCTATGAGGTTCCGATTGTGTTGCCTGATCCCGATATGGAGGAGAAACGGACATTCCTATACAAAGCCATTGATCAATTGTCTGAGGTCGAAAAAGGCATTGTGATGCTACATTTGGAGGATCATAGCTATGAAGAAATCGCTGAAATCATTGGAATTACCCCCAATTATGTCGGCGTAAAACTCAATAGAATCAAACAACGACTAAAAAAAATTCTACAACCGCATTTTGTGTGAATGCTGCGTGAACATCTATCTTATGAACGATCTATGTCCTATGCCTTTAATTGACGGATGCTATGGAATTTGATGAGTTGAAAACGATTTGGCAAAGCCATACAGCTACTTTGGTAGAGATTGGCCACCGCAGTGCGGCGGATATTGGTCATATGCTTCGACAAAGGAGCCGTACAGCACTGAGCAAGATTAACCGAAGTATTGGGATAGAGATTGGGATTTTGCTTGCTTTTGCCCTCCTGTCTGTTTGGCAACTTGTCAGACAAGAATCCTCCCTTGACCTGCTGGCGATTATTATGCTCTGCTTTGTTGGTGCCAGCATGATCTTCTATAGTTGGAAATATCGACGCCTCAATCGGATATCGATTGAGACCTCCAATCTGAAGGAAGCATTGAGCAGAACCACCATGACTATGGCTGGGTATATGAAGCTATATTCCTATGCCGGGATGATTCTTGTCCCTGCTATGGGGGCCGCCGGGGTTCTGTATGGCGTACATGTCGCTGCGCAAGACAATGGAAAGACCCTGAGCGAACTCCCCATGTCGGCCTGGGGGATAATTGTATTGGTCATGAGTATCTATGCAGGGCTATCCATCCTGTTTACCAAGTGGTATGTTCGCAAACTCTATGGCGTGCATTATGACGAATTGAAGGCATGTCTGGAAGAACTGCAGGAATCTACGATGCCTTGATCACCTCTTTGTACAAACGCGTTTGTTCGATATAATTGGCATTGTTGGCAGTCTTAGCCATCTCATGAGCTTCCTCAACTACCTTCAGGGCCTCTTCCTTGTTTCCTTGTTTGTGAAGAATTTTGGATTTCAGGAGGGCATACCGAAAGTTGTCGGAATCTTTTCCCAACGCAAGATCTATATAGTCGATTGCCTGCTCTAAACGACTTCCGATTTCCAGGTAGAACTGTGCAGCAGCAAAATAATTTCTCGCAGAAGCCTTTGACGGATCTGAAAACAAACTGTCGATCTGGGCTTCTACCCCAGCTTCTACAGGCATTTGGATAGGAATGGCTACAGTCACATATTCCCACTTGATGAGAAGCTGGCAACTGTTGTAGGTCAGATCTGCAAATTGCATGGTGAAGGTTTCTACCTTGTGCGCATTCGGACGGACTGCCACCTCAAAGCGACACAAGTCATTGGAGGCTTGATATCCTCCCCCAGCCAGGCTTCTAAGTTTGAGATTTTTGTGAAGAATAATGGTCCAGGTCGATGGACCAGGAATGGAATAGATCGCATAGGTTCCTGCCGGTACAGCTTGTCCCCCTACCTGTACTGCTTCAGTAAAGGTGATTTTGGAAGACGCATTGGCTGCAGTTCGCCATACTTCTCCATATGGAACCAGTCCTCCAAATACTTTACGCCCTTTGGCACTCGGGCGCGAATAGGTGAGGGTTATGGAAGAAAGACCAAGGTGTTGAGAAATTTCTGTGAACGGACTGAGGGTAGGCGTTTGTAAGCGTTGTCCCATCAATGTTCCGCAACAACTTGCCACCAGAATCAAGAAGAGAAGTCGTTTCATCATTAAATATATTATCAACTATTTTCGCCCAAGATACAAGAATCCCCTAATAATAAAATCCCCTCCTGGGAGAGAGGGGATTGGCAAAGTTTGTTTCTGATGAGCGAAGCAAAACTTCTCTAGACTACTACTACTTGTTTTTTAGGGCGAAAAGAACTTGGGCCTTAGGGGCTTGAGGGCGTTTTCAGGGATTTGGGTTTGTTAGGGCTAGGGCTTAGGTAAAAATGAATTGGTTTTTGTTTGTGTTCACTTTGTTGGACGAAGGGTCTGAAAAAAGATCAATGGAAAAGTTAATTTTTTTCTAATTTTCTTACGCCTATGATGTTAAGTGTCTAATCATCAATAAGTAGGGAGAAGTGTTGCAGAGACCTTTTACGCGATTGATCAAATTCTTTGTGGCAAAGCAATCCTGTCCAAATGTTGTTTGGCTTATGGATAAACTTGTCTTTTGACAGCCGAATTTTTTTGCCCGTTCTGTCTCTTCTATTTGGAAAAAGTAAAGACCATGGGCTGAGAAAGTTGTTGGTAGTCTTTCACGGACATAATGACAGAATTAGTCAAAGAACCTGCGTTGAAAGCAATCCGTTCATTCTGAATAATGGACGTATCTACATATAAATCGAAGTCCACAAAAGGACGTCCAAAAGGAGGAACAGAACCTGGCACAAGTCCTGTCATTTCCATCAATTCCTCTCTTGTGGCAAATCGCAGTTTTTTTGCCTTAAAATACTTTTTGATGGCATTGGAATCGAGTTTGAAGGCAGCACTCAGAACAAAAAGATGAAAGGTTTTGTCCACTTTGAGCAGAAGTGCTTTCCCACCGATGGAGATATCTTCTCCCCGTTCTCGCGCAGAATCTTCAGAAGTCAGGGTCGGGGCATGTTCCAGGGTGCGAAAGTCAATCCCTTTTTCTTGCAGGAATGCGATGATTTGTTCAAACATCTCACAAAGGTAGGGGGATCTGGGATTTTCTCAAATATCTGATCTGTCTGATACCTTAGACAGCTATCGTATGTCTGATTCCCAAGAGGAGGGCCCTTTGAAGACATCTATAATGTGAATCAAGAGTTCGAATGTTGGGAAATAGGTGCAATAGGCCGCAAAGAGAGGGATATGGAATAAGGAATATGGCTAGATGTTGAATCAGATCCTTGACCAAGCCCCATACCCCATACCCACAAACAAGCTGACATTCAGGCTATAAAAACTACATTCAAACCTTGATTGGCATCTATAATAGAAAAAGGCCCAAAGGCACTAGAAAACTCTACGCCTTTGGTACCCTTCTCACTATCCTAACGTGAGTTCTTAGTCGAAGGAGCTGTCTATCAACGCAATTGGTTGCGACTGAAACACAAAAGCATGACCTTGGGGTTGAAACTTCATTTGTTCGAAACAAATAAATCCCTAAGCC
>JBCCGK010000002.1:0-211902 GCA_039029315.1 Bacteroidota bacterium
CTCTGTCTCAAATGTCTTCCTATTATTTGGGGTTCTGTTTTTTGGAGGAAAAGAATCAAGACGCTGCCAAACTGGCTTTCAAGAAATCGGCATTGGGAAAAGGAAGTATTCATCCCAAAGTGAAAGAAGATGCCCTCTACCAATATGCCAAACTCGCTTTTGCCACCACCGACTATGATGAATCCCTGAAAGCACTGGCATTGCTTCGAAAAAAATACCCAAATGCTGCCTACATGGACGAGGTTCGTGCCATGACGGGAGAGATCTATTTGTTCACACGTGATTATAAGAACTCCATCCAGTTTTTTGAGAGTACACCTCTCAATACCCCAAGATCCAGAAAAGCTTACCAGACGGTCTGCTATTTTTATGGATTGGAATTATTTGAAGTACCCAAATACGATTTGGCAGTGAAGTACCTGCAAAAAGCGGTGGATAACAATTACGATGTTACCATGGGACAAAACGCCCTCTACTGGATAGGGGAAGCGACTTTTCGCAAAGGCGATTTCCCTGGCGCGAGAAAATCCTACCTTGCCTTTATCAGGAGTCGGAATGCGAGTTCAAATCCAAATTTTGCCAAGGCCTATTATGGCATTGGATGGACTTATTTCAAACAAAAATCCTACAATGAAGCCCTGAAAGGCTTTGATGATTTTCTGAAGAATGGAGGTCAAAAGGCTGATAAAAACCTGGTAGTCGATGCCTATCTGAGAGCTGGTGATTGTTTATTCATCACCAAAAAGTTCTCTAAAGCCAATACCTATTATCAAAAAGTACTTGGCAGAAAATACACATATAGAGACTATGCAGCCTATCAGATGGCCGAAAGTTTTTACCGACAGAGTAGATATCAGGAATCCGTTACCACATTCGGCAAGATGATCAGGAGCTTCAAAAGCTCAGAATATCGCCCCAATGCTCTGGACCGGATTTCGGACATTTATGCCAACTGGATCAAGGATTATAACAATGCAGCAAAGTATTCGAAGATGTTGGTGGAAGAGTATCCGCGCAGTACCCTGGCAGCTGGTGCCTATAACCGATTGGCCCAAGCATCTTATAATCAAGGGAACTCCAATCAGGCTGTTAAGTATTTCAAGAAAGTCCTGTCTGATTATGGCAATGACAAGAAAAATGCACAAATCGCCCTTGACAATCTATCCAATCTCTTGCCTGAAAAGCAGTTTGACAAAGTACTAGCTGACTTCAAAAAGAAGAATCCTGATACGGATGACAATTTTGGCACCCTGGTGTTCAATACAGGAAAAGACCGATTTTTTGCCAGCAATTATAGTTCTGCCATCCAACAGTTCTCCACTTACATCAAAGATTACAAAAATGGGCCAAACTATTTTGAAGCCCTGATCTTTCGAGCAAGAAGTTATACAGAAAGCGCCCAAAGCAGCAAGGCATTGGCAGATTATAGACAAGTGTATTCAGCACCTGTTAACAACAACTTTACAGGCGTTGCGCTTCAGGAAGCAGGCGAAATCCAATACGAACAAAAGGAGTATATCAATAGCCTCCAATTGTTTCAGCAATTGGAAACCAATTCGAACAGTCTCCCGAACAAAGTTCAGGCATGGTTTGGCGTTGCCAAAAATTACAAGGCTATGGCAGATTATGGGCCAGCCATCGATGCACTCTCCCAAATCTCTAATAACAATGAGGTGCAAGCCTATTCCCGAACAAAAGCCAGTGTGGAAATCGGTCATTGTCAATACCTCAATGGCGAATTGGATGCAGCTTATCTCTCCTTCAGCAATGTTGAGCAAGAATACAAGAATGCTTTTGGGGCAGAAAGTCAGCATATGATTACTCAAATCCTCTTCGATCAAGGCAAGGAATTGCAATCACAAGGGGATCCTGATGCTGCAAATGCCAGGTTTGAGGAAGTAAAGGCAGCCACGATCTACCAGAAGAACAACTATCCTACCTTCAATTACTGGAAAGCCAAGACCTTCTTTATTGCCGCAAATGCCTATTACGAACTGGGCAATTCCTTCCAGGCCAAAGGCACACTGGAAAGCCTGGTCGCTGAACCCAGATTCCCTGACGTACAGGAAGCAGCCAAGAAACGCCTCGCAGAAATAGAGGCAGCCGAAGCAGCTGAAGATGATGCCGCAGGTAACTAGTTCGTTTCATTCTATTATTCCCTCAAAACAAATTCAGACTGTATGTCACTTTTCAGAAATATCCTTCTCATTTTCTTTGTCTCCTTGAGCCTGACAGCTTTCGCTCAAACCAATGATCCTCTCGATGGAAGAGATACCATCGTGCTGGAAAACGAACGAATAGAAGATGTCATTGATAGTGAAAAACCCTTTATCAAACCTCCTTATCAAGAGATAAAAACAGGGAGCACAGAAGAAATTCAATATGAATCAAAAGATTTTTATGTAGAAACTGCCTTTCAGCCAGTTGAACCAAAAATTCGAAACCTGGACAAAGAAAAGAAAGAGAATTTGACCAATAATCACTTACGTCTGGGTGTGGGTCGATTCCTCACTCCTCTGGCCCAGTTATACATCAATAACGGGAGAGACCGAGAAGTAGATTATGGATTGTCTTTTCAGCATTTGTCTGCACACAAAGATGTCATCCCATTGAGGAGGTTCCGGGAAGATTTTGGAACAGCAACCTTTGCCAAAATTTCCAAAGATATCACAGCACAAGGGCGTTTTCACCTGTATAATACTGCTTATTTCTATTATGCCGGGGATGATTCTACCCTGATTCCTGGGCCTGCAGCTGCCAGAGAAGACAGTTTGAAAATGGGATTTACACGCGTAGATGTCAGTGGCCAATTATTTTCGAATTACAATCCAAAAGAAGAGGTATTCTATGATGCTGGAGCAGGAATCAAATTTTACCGTGATAGATTTACCAATTCTGAACTTCATCTGGCTATCACTCCAAGTGGTGGGTATCGCCTTCGTGATGATACGAACCTCCATTTGGGGACAGAATTGAATTATATTCGAGGGAATATAGGAGGAATAGCTCAAAATCGATTCTTCGCTGAATTGACCCCTAGCCTGAATTTCGATAATGAGACTTTCTCTCTGAAGGCTGGCGTCAGATTCAACTATTTTGGGAATAGCATAGATACAGTCAATTACTCGAATCTCGGTCCCATGGTGGAGGTAGGATATGAAGCGGTTCCGGATCAATTAAAGTTGATTGTCGGACTGAGTTCTGGCATGACCAACAATTCCTATTACGATATGATTTATGAAAATCGATATCTCAATAGGTCTGTCGACATTCGCCCGACCACGGAAACGATCAATGCTTATTTTGCCGCAGAAGGGAATATCAGCCAGTATCTGGATTATTCTGCCAAGGTTTTTTACAAACGAAACCAGAACCAGTTGATGTATGTGAACAATGACAGCATCACATTCACTGCCTTATATGATTCTTTGATGACGACCACGGGTGCCCATGTCGAAATCAACTATGATCTGGAGGATGGCCTGCAATTGGGGGGTGCCCTGAATTTGAATGTATACAATACTTCTAATCAGAATGGCCTCACACCCAAGTATTTCCATGCAGCTCCCATCAGGCTGGATTTGTATGGCGCTTATGTGATTCAGGAAAGAGTGAAGACGCGTGCTGAGTTATTTGTGTTTGGGCCAACGCCTATGAAGAATCTCGAAAGTGGTGCCATTGAGTCAAGAAATGCCTATTTGGATTTAAATTTGCACGCAGATGTTAGAATTACAGATGCAATTTCTGTATTTTTGTCTGTGAATAATTTGCTGAATAGCAATTACCAACGATGGTATAACTATCCTGAAAGGAAAATTGATATCATGGGGGGAATTACTGCATCCTTCTGATGTGCAGAAAATTTTAATTTGATATTTTTTCCATATCTGTAAACAATATCCCAGTCGTTTGGTCGTTATTCTAGAATAAGGTCTGCAAACTTCCAGGGCTGGGATCTCATGAACTTGAACATAGACATCTACCTACGTACTGCTTTTAAAGAATTGGATGCTTTTTCCATTCAAGGAATCGGAACGTTCAAAAAAGTTCACAGGGCTGCGCAGGTAGATGAGGCTGGTCTTAGGGTCATGCCCCCTATGGCTGAGTTCGAATTTGAACAAGAGGTTCATTCTTCTCTCCTGTTCAACAAATACTTGATTGAGAATCTACAGTTTGATCTTCACGAAACAGAAGGAATTATTCAGGGAATCCAGAATCATCTCCTTCATGCCTTGAAGTCCACTGGTCGTTTTGAAGTGCCTGATATTGGCTTACTGTCCATGAATGAGTCGGGAGACATTCATTTTCTTCCATATGGATTGGGAGATGAGGAAGTGGCAGGAGAGTATTTTGGTCTGAGACCTGTTTCTTATACAAAAAGCAAAACGATCCCTATATTTGCTCCAGAAATAACTGCAGATATGAATCAAGAACCACATGTAGAACCTGCTCGATCATTCAAGTCAGTCGGGTGGAAATCAGCACTCCTGGTCTTGTTACTTGGCACACTGGGTTTAATGATCCTGAAGCCCAGACCTTTCTATCAGCATCGTTCCAGTCTCATTTCTGGACTAAAAATTCGGATCAATACCCCGGATAATTTGGCAAGTGCTACTGTTCCACCCGTTGAGGCTCAGCAAGAGCAGGCTGCTCCAATTACAGATAAAACTGAGACGCTTCCTACGGAAAATAAATCCACAACTAATCTGCCCGCTGAAGAAAAGACTTCTCCCAGTGTTACAGAAAGCACGCCTACTCCTGCTTCATCAAGCGGTGGTTCTCCCACTGCCAGAATTGCTCAACCGGTTGAAAGAACCAGAGGGCTTGATCCGCAGAGCATGGATGCTGAAACCTTTGAAGGGGCTGTCAATCTCTCCTTACTTGACACCACTGCCTCAAAGACCGATCCCAAGGCGAGAGAACTTCCACCAGTGAATAATTATCATCTGGTCACCGGTAGCTTTACAGCCCTCAAGTCAGCCAACCGCTATGTGGCTCAACTGAAAAAGCAGGGATATTCCTCCATCATCATCCTGCCTTCTTCAGGTTCTTCCCAGACTTACCGTGTTTCTGTTTTTAGAAGCAGTAAAAGAAGTGAGGTTGAAGCCTTCTCCAACAAATGGAAAAATCAAGGAAAAGAGGCTGGATGGATCTATGAAGAACGGAAATAATCCAATTTGATTAGGTTTTTCATAACACTTTTGCCATCTTGCCCGTATAAGTTCTTGTAAACCAATCGAAAGTCCCTCCTCCGAAAGTATCAATGATATATTTTTTTGTTAGAAAACATCTAACCTGGGAATCTATTATGAACCAATCAAATGTATCAAAGGAAGGGATCTCAACTATTTTTTCTCCCTTCGCTTTCTCTTTTGCTCTTGCTATTTCAGCATGCCTGCTCCTTCCTTCACTCACTTTTGGACAAGGAGGGTATTATCATCTCATAGCCGGAAGTTATAAGAATTTCAAAGCTGCCAGCGAATCTGCACAGTCCCTGAAAGCCAAGAAATACAATCCGCTTATCCTGTTTCCAACTGGCGAAACAAACCATTTTCGTATTTCCATTTACCATTCTCTCGACAAGCAGGAAGTTCAAGGATATGTAAGCCAACTCAAAAAGGCAGGCATAAACAGCAAATCTTTCTGGATTCTAACTCAGACTGATCCTACGGCTTCTATCACTCAAGGTGTCGCCAGGAGTAATAGCAAACTGGCTGGTTCTTCAGGTACAGGAACAGGCACCAACTTTCATTTGATCTCTGGCACCTTCAAACAGTTTGACAATGCCAACCAGGCTGTTACAGCTCTCAGAACACAGGGATTTGAGCCATATGTGATCTTTCCTTCAACGAACAATAGTTCCTACCGTGTTTCTGTATATGCTTCCAACAATAGAAAAGAAGTTGAGTCTTATTCAAATATGCTGAAAAAGCGTGGAAAAAATCCAGGCTGGATCTATGCTGAAGAACCAGGGGTAACGACCAGTCTAGGTGCTGCAACAATCGCCTCTAATCGAATCACTCCTGGTGCGAATATCAATGCGACGACCACCTATCACCTTATTGGTGGAAGCTATCAGGACTTTAGTCAGGCAAATGAATTTTCTCAAAAAATGTTGGCCAAAGGATTTGATCCTCTGATCATGTTCCCTGAACCTGGAGAAGGAGATCGCTTCCGCGTATCTGTATACCGCTCGACAAACAAAAATCAAGTTGCTGTATTCCAAAAAAACCAGGAGCGTCAAAAAGTTCTCTCCAAAAGCTGGATTTTGGCTCAGTAACACCTGACAATATCATCCAATTACGCCCCGATTGAATCAAGGATTCTATCGGGGCATTTCCTTGAGTACGACAAGCATCGGTTGTGGATTCATGAAACAAATAGACAGAATATTTATCCAGTGGGAAATCGGCGGAGAGCAGGTCCTGAGACTTCTTCTGTCGCGGTCAGGAAGTGTCAATCGAATGGGGGACGGTCTTCCCCAGGAAGGATCTTCTTTATCAATGTGTATGGGACGCCTGGAAGATTCTTTTGCCTTTGATCAAATTCTGGGATTGATGGATTCATCCTGGATGGATATGACTGGCAGATATGAACTCCCAGATCCTCAAGGGACAATCAGTACCTTAAGTGTTGGCCTAGAAGGGGATGAACTGGATACTGGCTTCTCCTTCACCTATGGGATGGATTCTGAAGGCCCGCCAGAAGAGTTTGTACATCTGGTAGAATCTGCCATCAGCATAACTGATCCCTGGTACGAGGAACAAATCATCAGAAAAAAACAAAGACGTAAAAAATGAAGTAAGCCTGGATAAGGAACAAAAAAAAATGGCCGAATATCTGCAAATTCGGCCAAAAAGAATATGTGGTTTTTATTAGGCGCGTTATTCCAGATGAATGTTTCTGGAGATAGTCTGGCCGTTTTGGATGTGAATATCAAACTGAGAGGGAGAAACGGTCACTCCGGTTTCGTCAAAAGACTCAATCTTTATTTTGTAAAGTCCATCTTCCAGTCCAGGAAAATAAAATCCTTCCTCAGAATTTAGTGGCTGTCTGTCCAAGAATCTCTCGTCCTTCTGGTCTACCAGCAATACTTGAAACAAAGAGGCAGTAGCACTCGCTGGACCTCCAATAATGCCCTTGATTCCTCCACCAGGTATTGAAACGACTGAAGCTGACTGCTCAATATTTTCCCGGATGTAGGAAGACATATATTTTTGTGTAACAGTTTGACCTCCTTCTTTTAGCATTGAGACTACCCGAACCTCCAATCTTTCTCCTCGAAGTCGCATCATCATATAAGCTTCCCAATCTCCATTTCTTATTGAAGCCATCAATTCTGTCCCATTATTTCCAACTCGGTCAAAAGACTCATCAGAGTTCAGTCGACAAGGTCCTTCTTCTCTCAATCCCCACACCATCACAGACGCATTTCCTTCGTCTACCTCAATAGAAATTTTAGAGATATTAGCCCGTTCATTGATCCAGGTTCCGGCAAATGATTGCAGAGTAAGCGCATGCAGGTGGGTTCCTGCACTCAAGAGAAGGCCAATAGCAAGAAAAAAATATTTCTGGGTTGTTTTCATAAAAGATGGACTTACAAGCTTGTTCAGGCGACACTATTCATTATCTCCAATTACTGTTCCAATTTCCGAATCAAATGGCTCCATGTAGGAAATCATCGACTTCTGTAGAAAAAAGGAACAATATGGCCTGGAAACAGCTAAATTTCGTCTTAACTTTGTATGTGCCCTTTGGAGTATGGCATTTGTTGGTCAAAAAATCAAACAATTGATAATCAATTGCTTGTATTATAAATACGCAAATTATCGGCCGATAGTTTGGTCAAAATCAGAAATTCATCCTGATGTGTAATAAATCATGCGCAAGATGTCAAATTTTCGTCCTGTTTGGTAGGTTGTTTCGTTGAAGCTTATGATTCCAACCAGTTCAATTGTCCAAAAATTCATTCAGCAACATAATTTGATCTCCAAAAGGGACCAGATTCTTGTAGCGATTAGTGGTGGTCCGGATTCTGTTTTCCTTGTTTATTGCCTAAAAGAACTGGGCTACTCCCTTGCCCTGGCCCATGTAAATTATCAACTCAGGGGAGAAGCCTCTGAACTGGATCAAGCACTTGTCCAAAGATTGTCCAAACAGTGTGATATTCCATTACACCTTCTTAAAGCGGATCCAAAGACCTATGCGATTGACCATCAAGTATCGCTACAAGTTGCATGTAGAGACATCCGATATGCTTTTTTTGGAGAGCTCCTTCAACAGTATGCTTACTCCTGTTGTGCCACTGCCCATCATTTGGATGATCAAATAGAAACTATCTTGATGTCTTTTATGAAAGGGAATAGCCCTGCTGTATTCAAAGGTATTCCAGTGAGAAGAGGATTCTATATTCGCCCACTTCTTTGTCTTCAAAAGGAGGAGATTCTCACCTATCTCACGAGCAATCATCTTTCCTATCGCATAGATCAAAGTAATTTGGAAAGCAAGTACCTCCGGAATCAGATTCGGCACTCAATCATTCCTGCCCTGGAGGATATTCAACCGTCTGCTGTCTCACAAATCAGAGAGCGGTTCTCCTGGTATCAGACTCAGCAACTTGTGCTGAAGCGTCTTCTGGAATCCTTTGCTATCAATGCTATTACTGAACAAGCGTTTTCAAAACATATCCAGCTATCAGAGATTCAGAAAGCATTAGGCGCAGAGGCTGCAGTCCTCTTACTTGCACATGTGTTGGATACATGGGGGATTCATGGGTATGACATATGGCGGGTAGTCGATTTGCTGAACAGTCCTAGTGGCAAACAAGTATCTGTAGACAATGGACAATTCATCAGAGATCGTCATGGGATCAGCTTCCTTAAAGACCGAGCTGTCCCCTCCCCCATTCAGATTGCAGAACTTATTCCAAGTGAGCAACAAACCATTCACTGGCAGGGCAACGTCCTTTCTTTTTCTTTTTCTTCATCCTTCCCGGATAATTTTGGCGAGCATGGTATCTATTTTCTTGACAAAGCCTTATTGCAAGGGCAGCTTCTTCTCCGGAACTGGCAGGAAGGTGATCGAATGATACCCCTGGGGATGAAGAGACAAAAAAAGCTAAGTGATATATTTGTAGATGAAAAATATTCGCCTGTTGCTAAAAGAAATGCCTGGGTCCTTTGCGATGATACAGGAATTGTATGCTTAGGAGGATTCAGAATTTCAGATCGGGTTCGACTGTCATCCAGGAGTAAGCATATTCTTATGATCCGGGAAAAAGCCATACAAACAGGCAACAACAATGAACAATCACAATGAAACATTTTTTTCCTTCTCTTTTGCCAAAACAACTTCCTCTGACAGCGATCCTGCTGTCTCTTGCACTTCTTTGGACATGCCAAGCAGACGAGAATTCGCCGAATGAGGATCCTACTTCCTCAGCACAAAAACAGGTTTCGGATTCCCCGGAGGCATTGGTGCGTGCATTGAGTTTGCAAATCGACCAGAACCCTAAAGATTATGCTCTGTATGAGTCCCGTTCTCAAGCCTATTATGAGTTGGATAGTATTTCGGAGGCTGTTCAAGACATAGATCAAGCCATTCGCTTATATCGAAATGGACCAGAATTGCATTACTGGAAAGGTTTTTTGGCATTCAGCCAAGATGATACAGCAACAGCCATGGATGAATATCAGGCTGCAATTGGACTAGGCACACAAAATCCTGAAACATACTATCAGATTGGACAGATATTCTTTCTGCAGAACAAGTACGAGCAAGCTGCTTCATTTTATCAACAGGCAGCAAAAATAGATCCTAATGAACCGCTTTATGTGTTTGCTCAAGGATTTCTGGAAGAATCATTGCGGCACCATTCGAAGGCTGTCCCCTTATATCTTGAGTCAATCAGAATTGATTCCACCTTCGACAAAGCTTATGCCCGACTGCATGATGTATACTATCATTCGTATGAAAA
This sequence comes from Bacteroidota bacterium, assembly GCA_039029315.1. Taxonomy (GTDB): domain Bacteria; phylum Bacteroidota; class Bacteroidia; order J057; family J057; genus JBCCCJ01. Next base: position 9,977 of record JBCCGK010000002.1, read on the forward strand.
TGAGGAAGAAGCAATGAAATATAATGATCTTCTCCTCTCTCAGATTCCCACTCATCCATTAGGACAATTCAACCAAGGCTTATATCATCTCAGAAAAGCTATTGCCATTCTGAATCAGGCAGAATTGCCCATCTTTAAGCAACGGGTCAATGATGCTGTTGTGGCCTTTACCATCTGTGTCAACAAAGATCCGCAATTCGTGCAAGCCTGGTACAATAGAGGGTATTGTTATTGGTTGGGAGATGGACAGGAGTCACGTGCAATCGAAGATTTTCAGAGAGTGGTCCAACTTCAGCCTGATCATGCCACGGCTCATTTTATGTTAGGATCTATTTTTGAGAAAAATGGGGATTTCCAAACCTCTCTTCATCACTACGAAAAAGCTGCGTCATTCAATCCAGAAAGTGCTGATTTTCAGAAGGCTGTCAGCGAAGTGAAGGCGAGATTATAATGCTTTCAAAAAAAAAATAATTTTTTTTTCACTTTTCCATTGATATTCCTATCACCTGCTTCGTCCAATACTGCGAAGAGGGTAAACACCTCACGTTCTTTCTCACAAAGTTTCCTTCACATGAAAAGTTAACAGCTTCTGATTAGAAAAAAGGGAAAAGTATACGCCTCTTTACTAATCACATGTCATGGAAATTTTGAAACGAAACATTGTTAAGCCAAGGTGAATAGTTCTGTAAAGAACTTGGAAGGGGTGCCCAAGGGTACCTCTTTTTTTTGTCACTGTTCGAATTGATGAAGTTCGCATAACATGCGAATCATGGCTTCCATTCCAAAGACAATCAGCTCATCCGGAAAATCATATGCTGGGTGATGAAGCGGCAGCACCTCCTCCCCTGCTCCAATTCCAAACATTGCTCCTCTGCACCTCTGACTAATAGCACCAAAGTCTTCTGACCAACGAAACGGAGAGTGAATCACCTCCATTAGGCCGTTATATTTATTTCCAGCACCAAGCAAGACTTTCATTGCTTCAGGATGATTCAAGCTTGCATCAAAATGGTCTTGTTCTTCCCAGGAGACAGATAGATTTAAGGTAAGACAAATTGTGTTCACAAAACCCCTAACACTGTTATAAATCATATCAACAGTTTCATTCTTCTCTGCTCTCAGGGTCGCCATCACCACAGCCTCAGCGGGAGATGTTCCAAAAGCAATTTCTCCTAATCTTGCATGAACCACGGTTGCAAAGGCTACTTCCTGATCAGGAACCGCAAGATCAGGCAATTCTTGCACATATTTCATGATTTGGCACATCGCGTCCAAAGGACTATTCCCCTGTTCTGGATGTGCAGCATGACTGGTATGCCCAGTTAATCTGATGATTATTCCTTTAGAAGCACAATTGAAGGTGCCTGATTTGATCAAGAGTCGGCCCAAGGGATAAGCAGGTAAATTATGAAGCGCAAAGGCATAATCTGGTTGATGCAATGCGAATAGCGGATCTTGAACCACAGCCCTTGCGCCTTCTCCGGTTTCTTCAGCAGATTGAAACAACAAAACAATCTTCCCATTTGTCACCTGATGCACATTGAGCCAAAACGCAACCCCAGCCAACATACTCATATGGCCATCATGTCCACACTTATGCGATACGCCTTCATGTACTGATTGATAGGAAATCTGCAAATCCTCTGGAATGGGCAGTGCGTCCAGTTCACATCTGAGCCAGGTACAAGGTCCCGGGTTCTCTCCTTGATATACAAAGGCGAGGCTATTGCCTCCAATTGGATGCAAGACTGAGTCCGGCTTGGTTTCCGATAATAACTCCAGAATTCTGTTTACCGTTTTCACTTCCCTCCCGGACAATTCCGGATAGGTATGCAATTCTCTTCTGAAGTCAATCAGTTGCTGTAGCCATTGAGGAGGAATTGTAACATCTGTACCAGAATTGCTATTTTCATTAGACACATCCAACATATTGAGCAAAAATTATGTAAATTCGAGGCCAATTAGCCAAATTCTGTAGCCAATGAAATATTTTGATCAAGAATTTCTCCATTTTTTTCAAGAGCTCGGTCAAAACAATCACCGGGAATGGTTCAATGATAACAAAAAACGCTATACTCAATTTGTCAAAGAGCCCTTCGAGGCCTTTGTTGAGTCCATGCTTGATCTCAGCCAGGAATTATTTCCCGGGATGGAGAACATCAGACCCAAAGACTGCATCTTTCGGATCTATCGCGATGTACGATTCAGCAAGGACAAATCTCCCTACAAAACGCATATGTCTGCAGTGATTTCTTCTGGAGGCCGCAAGGATATGACTTCTCCGGGTATGTATGTTCAATTGTCAGCAGAGGATAGTCGCTTGTACAGCGGCTTATACAAACTGGATAAGCATCAGTTGTTACACATCCGTGAAGCCATTTCTCAGCAGATGGATACCTTTGCTTCTTTGATCTCCGATGCACATTTCAAGGAGACCTTTGGACAAATACAAGGAGAGAAAAACAAACGACTTCAAGAACCCTTTAAAGAGTTAAGTGAACGGCAACCTTTGCTGTTCAACAAATCTTTCTATTATTTCAAGACATTTCCAGCTGATTCTATCCTCAAAGAAGATTTTGCACAACAATTGATTCAGACATATGAAGCTTGTCGGCCAATTAGTGAATTTTTTCATGAGGCTATTCAGGCATAGTCTAGCTGTTCTTTTTAATTGTCAGCCTCTTCTAACTCGTAGCCTAGTTTTTTTCCTTTATCTATCGTGGGAATACCTTTACTCATCCACACTGGCATTGGTCTTTTTTTAAGGAAATGATCAAAATACTGCATCATTCGGATACTGAGGTCTTTCCGATTGGCCCAGCCTCTCAGATTGTGTCCTTCGCCGTTGTAAACAAGCATCCAGACCGGCTTGGCCAATCTTCTCAATGCCACAAAGAATTCAATTCCCTGATACCAGGGGACAGCTCCGTCCTTGTCATTGTGCATCATCAGCACGGGAGTCTCAATTTGCGGTACATAGAAGAGGGGTGAGTTTTTCAGATATCGCTCTGGATCTTCCCAGAGGGTAGTTCCCAATCGGCTTTGGGTTTCTTCATATTGAAACATCCTACTGAGGCCTGTGCTCCATCGAATCCCTCCATAGGCACTGGTCATATTGCTGACAGGTGCACCTGCCATGGCTGCCGCATAGCGATTGGTCTGCGTGACGATATGTGCAATTTGATACCCTCCCCAACTATGTCCTTGTAAGCCCATGCGAGTGGAGTCCAGGAAGGTATATTCTTGTAGAACATGATCTGTCCCGCTCATCACGGCATTGTAGGCATCCAGCCCGGGCTGACCGGTTTTGTAGACAATATCCGGGATAAAAATCACATAACCATTGCTCGCATAGATAGAAGGATAAACGATGGATCTGGATGGGCTGGGCATGGAATATCGATGAATCCCATCCGAAGACCGTTCATAGAAGTACACGATCATTGGATATTTTTTGCCTGGGTCCAGATTTTCGGGTGTATACAGCCTTCCTGCCAATTCACTTCCATCATAAGATGTCCAGTTCACCATTTTCACATTTCCCCACCAATAGTCCTTCTGTTGAGGATTGGTATGAGAAATTTGCCGAATTTCTTTGAAAGACCTGTCACTGACATACAATTCTGGATAGTCTGAAAAGGTTTCTCGTCGCCACATGATCTTGTCCGCCTCTTTGGCTTTGACGAAACTTCGGTATGCATGTGCAGAATTCATCAATAATTCCGGTTTCTTTTTGCCAGTCAGATTGACCGTATACACGCCCATCTCTTTGGTCACTTCCTGCATCCCCAACAACAATATGGACTCAGGCTCCACAAAGGGAGATTCAGTGTTCAAGCGTTGATATCGAAATCGTATCTTATTTTTTCGACCAAATCCTTTTGTAAGGTTTTGAGGTTTTTCTTTACCTGAGGGGTCTAGTTTCCACAAATCATAATGGTCGCTAATTAGCATATGAGCATCTCCTTCTGTCCATCCTACAAGGGGATAAGAATATGCCTCCATTGGGGTATTATGAAAAATGTTGAAGAGTTCCACCTCCAGACTGGCTGTCAAGTTTCGTTTGTTGTTTCCATCGTTGGTGTTGGTATACCAATCTTGTCCGATTGGATCATACCAATAGACATAGTTACCTCCAGGCGAGAGGCGATTGGCATATTGTACCTGTTCTAATACCTTTTGGGCTTCCCCACTTTCCACATTGACAGCATAGACATCCCGATAGGCAGGCCATTCCCAAGATCTTTGTTTCAGGTAAGCTTGATTATCTATTCCCATAGCAATGTTGGCATTTCCCTTCATCAGAGAATCTACACGGGGGATTTGTTCATTTGCCAATTGGACCATCTTCTGTGTCGCAACATGCCAAACAGCTCTGTAAGTCTTTTTCTCGTCTTTTTTTAGCTCTACAGATTGTTGGGGTTGCAAGCGTGGGTCCTGCCAATTCCATACATCCAGTTTCGGCTGTTCATTCTCAAGCACACTGTCTTCCGATTCTGGAAGTGGCATTGGGGCCGTTCCAAAATATAAGCGCTCCCCATTCTCCGAAAAACCGGTCTTTCCATGTTCACTGACTGCCCAATCCTCTAACATAGCTGTCGAGCCCATATGAACAACTTCCTCAGCAGCCGTAGCTCCGCTGCGCCAATACCACAAAGAATAGACCTTGGTCTTTGAGGTGTCCTGAGTCAGGATAAAGGAGGCCTGAGTTTCAGCTTGATCAAATACCAGTCGCTTTGCTCGTCCGGCTCCTTCAAAGAGGACTTGTCTGGATTGCTGTTCGGTGTCAAAGAGTTCGACTGCAACCGAATCAGTCGAATCTCCACTGGTCCTCATCCATCCTATCCATTTTCCATTCTCAGAAATCTGATAAGACTCAACCTGCTCAATCTCCTGTTTCAGTTCTTCTACGGGATTCCATAACACCAAAGTTCTGGTTTTGGATGCGTCCTTTTTTTTCTTTTCCGAAGATGATTTGTCCTTCCGATCTAGCTCGGTGGAATCCGAAGGTTCTTTCGTTTCTGTCAAATAAGCCAACCAATGCCCTCCCTTTGTCGGAACTTTAACAGATGTTAACTCAGGGATTTTCGTGATTTTTCTGCTAGCAGTCACCCACACTCCCAGAGAATCTTTGGGCAGTTCACTGTCCTTCTTCTTGGCGAGCTTTGCCTGACGAGTGCTATCTTTATGAGGGCGAATGCTATAGACCAAAAATTGTCCATCAAAAGAAAAAGCAGCCTTTGCTCCACGCGCTACAGAATCTCTTGTATCATTCTCCCAATCGTACAGATATAAATAGCCGTCTTTTTTTTCGGCATTGATTTCATAGCTCACCCAATTGCCATCCCTGGACATAATTGGATGATTGATAGATTTCCAGGAATCGTATACCTCATGACTCAAGGATTTTTTTTCCTGTCCAGCAGCCAGGAAGCTGCTTCCGAGGCATATTGACAACACAAAGAAAGATTTGAAGGGGTGCATAACTTAGGATTCTGAAAGATGAACCTGAAATATATGGAAGCTTCGGCAATTGCACCTCATTGAGCACCAAATTCTTTTGAAGTCAGCAAAACAGACAGAATCCATGTTTCGATCTATCCCCTCAAGGGCAGGATAGTTAAATTGTTCTAAGAAATTATGGAATATCCAAGGTCAGGACACCCTTAAGTATAGATTCCATTGTCCTATGAGCATGATTGATTTTTTCTGCATTCCAATGATTCCTGAAATCGGTTTTTTCATTTTGGAAGAAGAAGGCTGTACATGGAATTGACAGAATATTCTCAACAATTATTTGTAAATTTTTCACTCCAAACCTCAATTATCAGGTGAGTATGCGTTTATGTTGGTTTATCTTTTTTCTCAGTCTCATTTTTTCCCAGGGAATTTGGGGACAGGCTGTCGTGGGAGAAGTGAAGTTAAAAAAATATTCGACAGACGGATTTGAATTATATCCCTATGATTATTTAGACCCATACGGGAGATCTATTTATGTCCTTCATGATCCCAGTTTCAAAGCTTCTGAGGGAGAAGTTGTTCAAATATGGCAACCTGAACGGGGCAGCTATCGGGATCGCATTATGCGGAAATACAACATCCTCATGGAACTGATGTGGGAGACCGAAATTGAGTTGGAACGGGATGAGGAGATTCTGCATTTCTATCAAACTGATACTACCATCGTCTTACTGACCAGTAAATCTGAACGATCTATAGATCGCTACTCAGTGGTCGCTCACAAATTCGGTCTGGAATCCGGCAAGTTGTTCGCGACAAATGTCTGGTGGATGATAAATTCTACTGATGACCATGGGCTGCAGTTCCATCTGGCCAAGGATCAATCCCGCATGCTCTTGTATCATTTCGTCCATGAGAAGGAGCACAGAAATGTATCCCTATACTACGATTACATTCGTCGGGATGATCAGGCGGGATATCGTGCCACAGGGGTTCACAGAGCGCATTTTGTGGTTTTGGGCAAAGATGGCAGTAAGCTCAGTGAAGGCTTTCTGGAACCGGGCAATCCCAAAATGACCGTGCTCGATTGTCAGACAGATCGCGAGAACAATGTGTACCTTACTGCTTATGAAAAACCTGAAAAAATCAAGGTCTTGCAGTGGAACGCTCAGACAAAAGAACAACGAGAGTTGACGTATGAGGTAGGAATTCCTTTTCACGAATTGCTTGATTCCTATACGACCCATTTGCCTCCGACCATCGGGTTGGGAGAGAAGGTATACTTATCTTTTTCGGAAAGAGTTAAGCGAGGAAAAGCCAAAGGAACCAAAGGATTCGATATTGTTTGTTTTGATTTTATGACCTATGAAGTAGACACACGCCGACATTTGTCTATCAATTCTACATTGCAGGTCCTTGTGGAGAAACAAAGAGAGGAATTCGGATTGAAACCAGTCCCAAGATTCGATGAGTTCATGATTCGCGATATTGTGGAAATGGCGGATAGTTCTCTTTGGTTAATTACCCAAAAATACCATTCGCAATCCGCCCCTGGTGCCAATTATGCATCTCCTGACATTGGGCCAGCAGATCTTAAGACTGAGGAACTCATCTTATATGAATTCGGGCTGGAAGGAAAACCTAAGCAGGCCATTGTTATCCCCACGATTCAATATGTACAATCCATGGCTGAGCGGGTGAGTCAGTTCTATCACCTGGAAATTGATGAACAAACCCGAACGGCTCGCCTGATCACCCGGGAGCCTTCTGGAGACAAACTTCGCGGTCCCGAGAGGATCTATTTTCGACGAATTGACTTGAATACAAGGGAGGTCACGGATCGGATTCAGATCTATCATGGCAAGCGAAGGGACCAATATTTATTGCGTGCCTTTATCGATTGGCTCAATCCAGCCATTGTTAGTTTTTTGGTAATAGATGGAGATTCAGGCAATGCTTATAGTATTGCTGTAAATGTAGAGATGGAGCCTGTAGAAGAGGAAGAAGAGTCTGGCTCCAGGAGAAAAAGAAATGCCCGAAAAAAATGATTATTTTTTTGAGGGAGGAATTCGAAAAGCATCAACTTCCAACAATCCATAGAACAAAGGTAGTCCATCAATGCTGATTCGGCCTCTTTGAATCGGAATGTCGAAAGCTACATTGCCGAATTGATCTGTTTTTTTGACGAATTCCTTCCCTGGCACATCAATTTTTACGGTAACTCCTATCGCGGGAGAGCCATCCGCATACAATACTTTGAATGAAACCATACTTCCTGGGTTATGGCATTAACCGAAAATAGTTAATGACGTTGAAGGAAGATGGGACTCAAAACAGTAGAAGGTATTGAATGATGGGAAAAACCTTCCGAAGCAATATAGGCAAATAAACTATAATCCCCGAAAAATTATTCTAACACTCGAATTACTTCACCGGAATATCCTTCGTTGATTCGCTTGGTATAGGTCTCACCAGCATAATTCAAAATAGTGGGATCTGCTTGATAGTTAATCAATTGTTTGATCACTTTCACCTGTCCGTTAAAGGCAGCAAAATGTAAGGCGGTATTGCCATCTGCATTCACAGCATTTTTGTCAGCGCCTTTTTCGATCAACAAATCCACAATCTCAGTTTGTCCATACCAACAGGCCAAATGAAGCGGCTGCATATCTTTTTCCATTCTTGCATGAATATCAGCAAAAGAATCCAACAACAAATTGACTGCTTCACGATTTCCACAAATAGCTGCCTGATGCAGGGGAGTTCTCGCCCTGTTGTTTCTTGCTTCAACTTCTGCACCTGCCTCCAATAACACTTCTACGACCTCATTGCATCCTGTTTCGATGGCTGTATGTAGGGGGGTGGCATATAGATAGTTCCGCACATTCAAATCTGCTTCATACTCAATAATGGCGATTGTCATCTCTACCAGATTGAATTCGGCTGCGAGGTGGAGCGGAGAATTCCCTTCTTTATTTTTCCCATTGATATCCAATCTCAACTCATGACATCGTTCCAGGGCATATGTATCCAAACTCAACACAGCCTGATGGACAGGCGTATTGGAGGAGTCCTGAATTTTTTGTTTCCGCATCTGACTGTTAATCCCTTCCAGATGTGCCGATGATTTTTTCCGCCGATTTTTACGGAGAGACTTTTTGTGTTTTTTTCTTGGTCTTTCGATGACCTGTGGTCGATCAGCTACAGCTTGTGTTCCCCCAATTCTTGAAGGGGTGGGAGATTTTTTCTGATCTCTCAGATGGGTATGTCCATTCCGTGCATGATGCTCATAGGTAGAATGTCGACCATGTTCTCCCTGCTTCGAAAGCAATTCTGAAATACTCTCTTTGCGCCACTCTTTCTCAGCGAACCACTCCCGGAATGGCGCAGATTTGGTTGTTTCCAATAAATGGTAACAAATCAGAGACAATAATGAAGCAATTGCAGGAGAGGCCTTTGAACCTGCATGCTGATAGGATTTCCACTGATATAAGGCCGGCTCAAGACCAATGTGTTTGCAAAAGCAATGCTCATCTCCCCATGCAACAAAAGAGGGAATATTTCTCTCTGCAATCGCATTTTTCCAATATTCAAATCCAATCCCGCGATTCGAAATATCCTCAGACTCTACCCAATAAGCGACCAGGCCCTGCGCATTTCCAGCTTTTTTCATTTCATGCCCAATCCTCGAGCATGTATTCATCCAATCCCCATATCGATTTTCCTGATTACTCAAAACACCTACTATCGCCTTTGCATCTTCAGGTCTCACACAAAGGAAGTCTCCCTCACTGTATAAGGGTGTCTGGTTTTTTTCAATAATAATAACATCCTGATAAACAGGCTTTTGATTCGCAACACAAATATATCCATCTCCTACAACAAAGGCAGAAGGCAAATATTCTCTCAATACTTTTCGTAAGGAAGAAGCCGCAGGGGAGGTACAGATTTTTGTGCGTGGAGAAAGGGAAAGAAGCTCTTGCTGGATGGTAGAATAAGAGAGTACATCCCTGCTAAGGGAATGGTAAATATCAATTGGCATGTGGATAGATTACAATGGTGAGACTACCCCCTCATAATCACAAAAGATATGCCACAAAGCCAGAAAAAAATTACGATCCTTCCACTTTTTCCAACCATTGAATCAACTGCTCAAATATGGCAGGATTCTTAGGGCCAGGATTTCCCTGCCGCAAGTTCCGGTAGGCTTCCTCTTCAGACGTAGCGGTGTTAAAGAAATGATCAGACTCTACCTCAACATAGGTGGCCTTACCAGGATGTTGGTTATTGACAATCTCTGCAATCAATTGATGATCTTCGCGGTTAGACACATAATCTCCTTTGCCCCACATCACAAGCACATCAGTATCCAGTCCTTGCCAGGTTTGAGACAAATTAATCTCTTGCAATTGACTTTGGAAGCTATATACTCGATCCGCGTGCATATGTTTCAAAGGGACCTCCATTGGGCGGGTAGACCACATTTTCAAACGAGCTTCAAATTCAGGGAATTCCTCTATAATTTGAGCGGGGGTTTTCCCTTCACTCAACCAATGATGATAGATTTTGGCGTCTTGCTTGAGTTGTTGCTCCACGATCCCCGGATCTTCTCCTCCCAGATAAGCCTGCCGTCTTGAGTTTTCCAACATGTACTCCATCCAGGGACGGCTTATGGTGCCAAAGACTGCCAAACCCGCAATTGATTCCTCCTTAGCCAATAATGGTCCCCATACACCACCCATACTCAATCCAAATAGGTAGACTTTCTCTGAATCAATGTCTGCCAATCGCTTGACATAGGATAAGCCTCTCAAAAATCCTTCACGATCTTCATGAAAATCACATTCCCTACATGCTTTTCCCTGACTATCCCCAACTCCACTTTTTTCTACTCGAAAACTGGCATATCCAGCCGCTGACAAAGCTCTGATGACCTGTGCGAATCCGCTCTGCGGGTTGAAGGGAATATCAATAGAACTACAATCGATGCCCTGGATTAGATACACCACAGCAGGTGGTTGGGTGCCAGCATTTTTTGGCAGGGTCAAAATGGTACGCAGAGGTCCAAGAGGCCCATCCACCATCCCATATTTCACTGTGGCTTGCTCATAAGTTTCGGGGGGGAAGGGCAAAAGCGTTAATTTTTGATTCTTCTTCTTTCCTTGTCGGCTAAATTGAATATTCACCTGATCACCAGTCTTGTAGCCTCGTAGAATGGATAGGAATTGTGCAGGGCCTTCTATCTCTTCTCCCCCTAATTTCCAAATCATATCTCCAGCTTCCAAGCCAGCAGCTGAAGCCGATGATTGCCCAAATACTTGCTGTACCAAAATCCCTCCTTTTGAAGGAATCTGATTGTCAAGGCGAAGAGAATCTTCGATGGTACTAAGTCTGATTCCGAGAAAGGCTCTTCTTGTCAATTCCTGACCGAATGATAGAGACAACAGAATCTGTCCTGCCAACAGGCATGACAAACAAAGACGATACGACATGATTTCAATAATAAATGCCAATCAAGGTTTGAATTTAGTTTTTATAGCCTGAATGTCAGCTTGTTTGTGGGTATAAGGTATGGGGTATGGGGCTATGTGGTCAAGGATCTGATTCAACATCTAGCCATATCCCTTATTCCTTATACCATATCCCTCTCTTTGCGGCCTATTGCACCTATTTCCCAACATTCGAACTCTTGATTCACATAATAAATTGGCTGACAATTACGCTGGAGTATGCATCTGCCGATACATATGGGGGGTTGTTCCAAAATTGCGTTTGAACAAGCGACCAAAGGAACTGCTGTCTTTCAATCCGACTTCCTGACAAATGTCATGAAAACTTTTGTTGGACTGAATCAACAATTGACTTGCCGTGTCGAGACGACGCCCAATCAAATATTGCCTTGGGGTGCATCCAAATGCTTCTTTGAATAATCGGATGAAGTGGAATTTGGACAGACAAGCTACCTGAGACAGAGTATCCAGATCAAGTGGCGTATGCAAATTTGTATGAATATAGCTTTTGGCCATGCACAATCGCCGATACAATTCCTTTCTGGTAGACAGTTTTGCACTGGTAATGCGCTCCATCTGTGCATAGATCACATCCTGGATGAGCAATATCTGAGTAGAAAGCTCTGCCTGAATATATTCCCATTGGGTAGGATGAATGATCTCTCCCTGAGATAATTTTTTGGCAATTGGGTGGATCAATTGCTCGACAGGATACTCGCTGGACTCATAGGGCTGCTCAAAGAAAAGGGGATGACGTTGGGCATCCTCAGGTATATTTCCTTTCAAGGATTGACTCTCCCCCAAGCTTTTGAATACGTCTTTGAGCACATGAGCTGGTATCCAGAAGTTCACAGCAATTACCTTTTTCCCATTGGCAGACTTGGCCTTTAGGTGCTGACCTGGATTGAACAGAAAGAAAGAACCTTCTGATAGAGGATATCGATTGTGTTCCTGCTGTAGTAATTCAGCTCCAGACACCACATATCTGATTAGATAATGTTCAGAGAATATTTCCTGAATCTCTCTGTCATAAAAATGAAGAGAAAAAGGCTTCGGATTTGCTAAGGCCTGATGTGGTGGAGTGGAATGATGGATAATTCGTGGAGAAGTGTAGCTTTGAATCATAGTGGTACAAATTCACAGAATGAAACGTATGTCAAGCAGAAAAAAGGCCCTTGCCATATCCATACCAATTAATATACCACAATCAAGTAACTAATAATCAACCACTTACAAACGATTACTTTTTGCCTATGGACCATTATGGAACAGTCAGTGTCCGAAAACGAACAGTTGAAACACTTTTCGGCAGGCGTGAAGATTTCCTTATTTTGCAGGGAGTTGTTTACCTTTTGGGAATTGGTGTCACCATTATATGAAGGAAAAGGATCAGGAACATATCATTGGGTCGATTCGGCAAGGCGATAAACAGGCGTTGCATTCTCTTTATTTGAAGCATAGGGTCGGATTTACAGAATGGGCACAGAAACGTTACAATTGCACAGCTGAAACGGCCACAGACATTTACCAAGAGTCTATTATTGTGATGTATGAAAATATAGTTGAGGGCAAGCTTACGGAGTTGACTGGCAGTATCCGAAATTACTTGTTTGGGATTGGAAAATTTAAACTGATGGAACGCTCTCGAAAAAGCTCGCGATGGAGTTCTATGGAAGAATTAAGACAAACAGAAACTGAATGGCAATTTGAGGGAAAAAATTCTGATATCCATCATCAACTTGAATTGAGCGAACAGCAAAAACAGTTGCGACAGATGCTTGCCAGCCTTGGAAGTCCTTGTAGAGAAATCCTCAGCTGGTTTTACTATGATCGATTCAGCATGGAAGCTATCTGCTCCCGATTGGGATATAAATCATCTGATGTCGTCAAAAGTCAAAAAGCCAGATGTATGCGCAAGTTGAGAAATCGTGTTTCAAAGAAATCCGCCCAAGACCTACAATAGTTATGGAAGAGATAGATCCACATAAACTGCAGTTGATCGACAAATTCCTTTTGGGGAATTTGCAGCCTGATGATCAAAAGATATGGGAGGAGGCCATGCAACAGAAAGCCTTCCAGGAAGAGCTAGTGTATAGACGCGATCTAATGGCAGCCTCCAAAGCCATTCGCCGGGATCAAATGATGAAGGAATTGGTTGAGCTAGACCATCAACACTTTACACAAGAATCAGATACAGTTGGAAAGATTCGATCCTTTCGCTTCCTCATCGGTACAAGCATTGCTGCTGCGATTGTGATTGTGTTTCTCCTTTGGAATCCTTTTGGAGCTGGCCCGACAGATCATCAGGCATTATTTGCAGAACATTTTTCGCCCTATCCCAATCACCTGGTTATGGTGACCCGGGATACCGGATTGGCGAGGACCAAGCTGGAACATGTATTCTCGGCTTATGAGCAAGAGAGGTTCAACTGGGTAGTTGAAGCAATCGGGAAGCTAGATTCTGTTGACCTTGATCGTATCCCTCCTGCATCTCTTCAGTTATATCTTGGGGTATCTCTTCTGGGCGCAAACCAATCTAACTTAGCGATTGAGGAGCTCCGCACTCTGGTAGATTTGGGAGAAGAAGTGTATTCCCCTCCAGCAGAATGGTACCTGTCTCTGGCATATCTCCGGTCAGGTGATTTGGACAAATCACAATCAACCCTATTATCCATTACCAAACAGCTCCACCATCCCTTCCGGGATGAAGCAAGAGAATTGCTGGCTGTATTCTAATCTCTCTTTATCGGACAAGAATCCTGTTCACTTTCTCCAATAACTTCTGGATGGGAATAGGTTTGGGAATGAATTCTGTGGCGCCAGCAGAAATCGCTGCTTGCTTTGCCCCTGGTTCATTTCGGCAGGTGACCATCACAAATGGTACATCAGCCAATTGGAGGTTATTTTTTACACTCTGGCACAATTCAAGGCCTGTCATTCCTGGCATCATCCAATCACATAAGATCATATCAGGCCTGTTTTTGGAAACGAAGTCCAGTGCAGGTTTTGCCCGATCAAAAATTGCGACCTCAAATCCCTGTTTTTTAAAATTGTACTCAAACAGATCTAGTAAGTCTTCTTCATCATCAATTATAACAAGCAAGTGTTTTCGCATGAACTCCAGAATATTCGCCAAATCGTTTTTAATTAATGTTTAATCTTTGATTGACTATTCGTCTATGCCCAATAATTCTCGAATTTCTTGTTTGAGCAGGCTAGGCTTGATTGGTTTATAGATATAAGCACTTGCCCCTGCTTCTAATCCCGCTTTCTCCGAATACACCTCAGATTGTGCAGTTAGGAATACAATGATGGTGTGATCAAGTTCAGGAAAAGAACGCAGAATTTTGCATGCTTCCAGTCCATCCATGGTAGGCATCATGATATCCAATAAAATCAAATCAGGAGGCTCGGAACGTGCCAATTCTATTGCTTGCTCTCCATCCAACGCTTGAAGTACTTGATATCCCTCACTTTCGAAATTGTATGTCAACAATTCCAAAATATCCTCTTCATCATCTACAATCAAAATTTTGGGCCCTAACTTCATAAATCTTACTACTGTTTCCTCAGAAACCAATAGCAAAGATCTGGCAGAAAAGACTGGTTTGAAAGGTATCTCTCATTGATAATGAAATGATAACCTCAACAACTAATTTACTTAATTGTTTGATGATCATTTCTTAATGTTTTCATAACACAGCTACTGATAGAGACTGTTTGAAGATCTGTCGCATATTTTTTATATGCCTCTTTTTCCTCATCCTGCGCTTTTTATGTTCTCAGAGTGGTGCTATGAGGACATAATAGACCCTTGTCTGAGAAAAAATACTCAATAAACATTCTCAGCTCAGATTCCAAATCAGTCTCTTAGCCAACAATCACATAGTCATAAAAAACAGTAGCGGGAACACTTCCGTTAAGAAAGTATTCCCGCTTCACTGAATAGAGGCGTACCTACAATTCAGCGCCAAGTTACAGCTATGACAGAACTCCTATGGGCACCACACGAGGCGGATTCCACAGACTCAACTTGTTGTCGACAGTGCCTATCTTTCGATCGACCTCGACGTTCTTTGTTGAGTTCCAGACTTGCGTTGTTAATTGTCTGTCCATGAGCCGTAAATGTTTCCATTCACTTCCATTTTCCAGTCAATCTGCCTTCCTGAATGGAGTGAGTCAAGATCGAAACCTCAATTCATTCTCCTGTTCATTCCAGCCAAACCCGTAGGCTTTACAGCGCTAGATTCAATCATTCAGGATCATGGGAGAACCGATCGATTGAATCGAATGTCGTTTCAGATTGCAGACTCCTTTCGAAGCTCCTTGCGGAACAATCCCAACACAACATCCAGCCTTAGAAACCAATCTTCAACTAATCTTCTCCATTCGAATCCAGGACCGAATACATCAGATCTGGCGCACAAGTTGCATCTTCCGAAGAACATACTTATTGATAACCCAACTCCGTAAAGTTTGTCAATGATTGTCTTTCCAATAGTAGCTTTTCAGCTTCAATTTTTCAGATACACGTTCAAGTAACTTGATCCTTTCGGATCTTATCCCTTGTGTGAGTTTCAGAGATCATTCTGTTTTTCTCTCACTTGGTATGAATACAAGATCCATCAATATTTCGAATTTCGCAAATTATCGAGGACGAAATTACCAACAGTAAATCCACAGGAGTTATCCACAAAATGTGGATAACTATCTCTTACAACCACTCATTCGCAAGATTGGCCAGCTCAGATCGTTCGCCTTTTTCCAACGTAATGTGGGCAAACAGGCTTTGTCCCTTGAGTTTGTCAATCACATAAGACAATCCATTGCTTTGGGCATCGAGGTAAGGGGTATCGATTTGATGAATGTCTCCGGTGAAAATCAGTTTGGTTTCTTCTCCTGCACGGGTAATGATGGTTTTGATTTCATGTGGAGTCAGATTTTGGGCTTCATCAATAATAAAAATCACCCGTGATAAACTTCTACCGCGAATATAGGCCAAAGGGGTAATGAGGATTTTTTCGTCCTCCACCATTTGTTCAATTTGCTTGTATCTTTTTTCAGAAGATTTGAACTGGTTTTTGATAAATCGGAGGTTGTCCCACAGGGGTTCCATATACGGATTGAGCTTGTCCTTAATATCTCCTGGCAAATAGCCTATATCCTTATTCCCAAGCGGGACAACCGGTCGAGCAATCAGGATTTGTCTAAAATCTCTTTTCTGGTCTAAAGCTCCCGCTAATGCCAAGAGCGTTTTTCCGGTTCCTGCGACCCCTTGTATGGTTACCAGCCTAACCGTGGGATTGAAGATGGCATGCAAGGCAAACGCTTGTTCTGCATTTTTGGGTTTGATTCCATAGGCCCCCTGCTTTTCTACCCGATTCAAGGAGTTGGTGAGTGGATTGTAGAAAGTCAGAACCGATTGGGTACCGTTCTTGAGGATAAAATAGTGATTGTTCGGAGGGGGTTGATCCATCACCTCTTCCACAGGAATGCTATTGTCCTTAAACATACGATCTATCACCTGAGGATTGACTCCATCGAGCAATGAGCGACCTGTATATAAATTGGACACATCCTTGATTTTGCCTGTTTCATAATCTTCTGCTCGAAGATTCAATGCTTTGGCTTTCAAACGAAGGTTAATATCCTTGGTAACCAATACCACCCGTGCATCGGCTTCCTGTTCCTGAAGCAAAAGGGCTGCATTGAGAATCTTGTGATCGGCCTTCTTTTCATCAAATACTTTCTCAGCATCGATCTTCGGGGCAAACTGTGGCATGACCACTTTGAATTGCCCCTTCCCTTCTCCATTGATCTGAACCCAATCTTGTAAGGTGAACTTGCCAGACATTCGGTCGATGAACCGAATAAACCTTCGCGCTTCAAAATTCAAGGTCGTATTCCCTTCCTTGAAACGATCTAACTCTTCCAGTACGGTAATTGGAATGGCAATGTCATTCTCTTCGAAATTCTTAATCGCATCCGAATCATAAAGAATGACAGAGGTATCAAGGACAAAAATTTTTCTTCTGCTTATAGTCGGCATATATAATGCTGTCTTCGGAGGTTATTTGGGCACACAAAATTAGGCTTTATCCCTGACTTACCCAATTTCTAAGATCCATTAAGGTTTCTTCTCCAAAGGCAGGGTCCTGTAAGAATTTTGCAATCTGAGTAGCGACGAAGCTTGGGGACCATAGTTTTCCCTCCCGTTTCAAGTCCAAAAACCGCTGGACACCTGGAAATACTTCTTTGGATTGCTCCCGTAAATGGTCCTGCATGGCTGTATCTACAGTCCCTGGTGCAAGAGACACTACCTTGACAGGATATGGCTGATTTTGTTGTTCAACTTCCAGACATTTGCTGTGCATATCCAAGGCCGCTTTGGTGGAGCAGTACATACTCCAGGAAGGGACGGCTCTTCTGGCAGCCCCACTGGATATATTCAGGATTTTTTTGGGAATGGTCCACCCCTGTGTTACAGAGACAAATGCCTCTGTCATGAGCATGGGCGCCAAAAGATTCACTTTCACACCAAGAGAGAGGGCTTCTTCCTGAATCTCTCTTCCTATGGGTTGAACCGGACGGAGGGCAGCCGCATTCTGGATCAAATTTATCGACTGTAACGACCCGGAGTTTAATTTGCCTATCTCCTGAATCGTCCATGAAATGAGCGTATCGGTGTTCGCTAAGTCCATCAGATGATAGGCGATAGAGCAGGATTGTTCTTTGGCCAGCTCCAACAAGGAGGGATTTTCTCCACGAGAGAGGCATACCAAATGGTGATCTGGAGACAATAAGGTTTTGGCCAGGGACTCTCCGATCCCTCTGGAAGTACCAGTAATTACAAATACATGCATGTAAAAGAGGGGTTATTGCAGGTTAGCGGTCAAATGTCATGCGAGCTCCTCGAATTCCTTCATCAAACGCTCCGTTGTGATAAACCAGTTGGCCGCCAACGATCGTACTGCTGACGGAATGCTGAAAGCGGGTGCCCTCCAAAGGAGACCAGCCACATTTATACAGGACATTGTTTCGAGAGACTGTCCATGGTTTGTTAGGATCTACCAATACCAAATCCGCATGATAGCCCTCTCGAACATAGCCACGCTTATCAACTTGAAAGCATTCTGCAGGCGCATGGCACATTTTTTCTACCACGCGCTCCAATGGAATCTCTCCCTGTTGGCTAAGTTCCAACATGGCAGGAAGAGCATGTTGAACCAAAGGGGCCCCTGATGGAGCCTTTGTATATGGATTGTCTTTTTCGTCCAGGGTATGTGGCGCATGATCTGTGGCCACAATGTCCAGTGTATTGTCAAGCAAGGCTTTACGCAAAGCTGCTCTATCTTCCTTTCTCTTTACAGCAGGATTCCATTTGATCAATGTGCCTTTCTTCTCATAATCTTCTGAAGTGAACCACAAATGATGGATGCAGACCTCAGCCGTAATTCGTTTCTGACCCAAGGGAATATCATTTCGGAAGAGAGACAGCTCTTTTGCAGTCGAAATGTGAAGAATATGCAGGCGTGTATCGTACTGTTTTGCCAGAGAGACTGCGAGAGAAGAGGAGGCATAACAGGCCTCTACAGACCGAATGATCGGATGCAGCTCAACGGGAATGTCATCTCCGAATGCCTCTATTTGAGCGGCCAAATTGGCCCGAACGATTTCTTCCTTTTCGCAATGTGTGGCAATCAACATGGGAACCTCCCGGAAGATTCCCTCCAGGGTCTTGGCATCATCTACAAGCATGTTCCCAGTTGAAGATCCCATGAACACCTTGACACCACAGACCGTTTTGGGGTCTGTTTTCATGACTTCTTCCAGATTGTCATTAGATGCTCCCATAAAAAAGGAGTAATTGGCCATAGATACCTCAGCTGCCCGGTCATATTTGGCTTGAAGCAGTGCCTGAGTCAGCGCCTGTGGCTTGGTATTGGGCATCTCCATGAAAGAAGTAATTCCTCCAGCTACCGCAGCTCTTGATTCAGTGGACAAATCGGCTTTGTGTGTCAGGCCAGGTTCCCGAAAATGAACCTGATCATCAATGATGCCTGGCATGAGATATTGGCCTTGTGCATCAAGGGTGGTATCGGCTGAGAGTTTCAGTCTATTCCCAATGGTGTGAATACGGCCATGTTTGACAAAAACATCTGTTTCTTTGATCTGCCCCTCATTGATAAGACGTGCATGGTGAATGAGTAATGACATATGGTGGATTTTGCCTTCGAATTTACAGAATATGTTTAACTTGACTGGCCATCCGTTAACCCTTAATCACGATAATTTTGAATTCATTGAATCATGTTGCTATAGCTGGTAACATCGGTGCTGGAAAAACCACACTCGTCAAAAAACTCGCAAAGCATTATCAGTGGGAAGCTCATCTGGAAGCAGTCGACAATAATCCCTATCTGGCCGATTTTTATGCTGATATGAAAAAATGGGCTTTTCCCCTGCAAATCTATTTTCTCCACAGCCGATTCAATCAGGTGCGAGAAATTCGAAATAGCGGCAAGGCCATCATTCAGGACAGAACCATCTATGAAGATGCTTATATTTTTGCTCAGAACCTCAGAGAATCAGAGATCCTTAGCAAACGGGATTTTGACAACTATTTGTGTTTGTTCGAGTCGATGGTTGATATGCTGAAACCCCCGGATCTGATGATTTATCTACGGGCCAATATCTCAACTCTTACCCGACAAATTGCCAGAAGAGGAAGAAATTATGAAGGAAGCATCACCATACAATATTTAGAGGACCTTAATCGTCATTATGAGTCATGGATCTCCTCCTATGATTTAGGCAAGTTATTGATCCTGGAGGTTGACAATTTGAACTATGTAGATCGTCCTGAAGACCTGGACTATGTGATAGAACAAATTGATTCAGCTATTCTCCAAACAAAAGAGCATAAAATAAGTTGACCCTACATGAATCTATCTGTCCTTCCAGCCATCCTAGTAGCGCTCCTTTTCCTTTTTTTACTGGATTTGTATGTTTTTTCAGGTATCAAAACTCTTCTTGCAGGACTGGATTCTCTGACTGCTCGTGGCACTTTCAAAGCCATTTTCTGGATTCTCTCTTTGGCAAAGATGGGATTCTTTTTATTTGGAATTTCTCTCTTTGTAGGTAGAGACCCTTCCAACTACCAGATGGCAAGTTTGATGTTCAGCCTGGTCATCATGCTTCTGGTTCCGGCTATGGTGTTTGCATTGTTTATGGTGGTGGGTGATGTATTCAGATTAATCGAAGGTCTTCTCTCCTTGATTCCAGCTTTGGATACAGTGGATGAAGGATTTTTGCCAAAACGCAGAAAGTTTTTCAGTCAGATAGGACTCCTGGCAGCCGGAATTCCTTTTGTCGGTATTGCATATGGCATTCTCAAGGGAAAATATGATTTCAAAGTTCATCGCCTTACGCTCACATTCCCGGACCTGCCAGAAGCCTTTCATGGATTTACCCTGGCACAAATATCCGACATCCACTCAGGAAGTTTTGACAATCCTGAAGCTGTACAAAGAGGCGTGGATCTCGTCAATGAGCAAAAGCCTGATCTGATCGTCTTCACAGGAGATTTGGTGAACAATTATGCAAGTGAGATAGAACCCTGGATTGATACATTTGCCCAACTGAAAGCGCCTTATGGTGTCTACTCAGTCACGGGCAATCACGACTATGGTGAATATGGAGCCTGGACCTCTCATGAGGAACGAGAACAAAATTTTGTACAATTACAGGAAAACCATAAGCGAATGGGATTTCGTCTGCTGATGAATGAACATGTCAATCTCGATAAAGAAGGAGAACAAATTAGCCTACTTGGTGTCGAAAATTGGGGACTTCCTCCTTTCCCTCAAAAAGGAGACCTGAATCGGGCTCTGCGAGACAGTACTGATTTCAAGATCCTGCTGTCACATGATCCTTCTCATTGGGATGCTCAGATCCTTCCCCATGCCTCTCATATTCATCTCACTCTTTCTGGTCATACACATGGGATGCAATTTGGGATTGAAATTCCGGGGATCAAATGGAGTCCTGTCAAATATCGATATCCTCGTTGGGCCGGACTTTATGAGAAAGCCCAACAATATTTGTATGTCAACCGGGGATTTGGGTTCATCGGGTTTTCGGGCCGTGTCGGAATTTGGCCAGAAATCACTCTCATTACTCTGGAAAAAGCATAGGTGTATTGTCAAAGTATAGGCCTAGCAGGATCTTCTTCCCATCCCCACTTCTTGTGAATACCAAGCCATTCCTCTGGGGCATCCTCTAGCATCAACCACTGAAGGTTTTGAGCCTGAACCCATCCAGTGGAGAATTTGCCATTGGTTTTTTTGATCATCACATAGGCCCAGATCTCACCATGCTGATCTGTACAGTGTGTGAGCGCCATTCCGTACTCCTTTTTGGGCAACGACAAATAGGAGTTGCCGGTTTCTGGAGATGGGTAGACCTTTAGACGAGAAGTTGTGATGTTGAAAAGGTGGGAAGAATACTCCATATATTCCATCGGAACTGAGGCCGCCTTGACTTGATCCCATAGCGCTGCGCTTTTCTGTGTGGCTATCATGCCCAGACTAAGGATCACGATTGTTATCAGTTTGTTTGTCATGATGTTTGGAAGTGTTTGTCATTGATGTAAAATCAGGGAAAAGCATCAGTGTTCTCTCATTTAGACGGATAGATATTGCCATATATCAATAAGATTCTCGAATAAAGCCTCTCTTAACATTGTCCAAACACTCCAATGACAGCAAGACAAAATGACTCTCCTTCTCAGGATATCTAGTTTGATTCTCCTCTTTTTTCCTGTTCTTCATATAAGGGATTCCTCAGGGGTTAATAGGGAAAAAGGGCATTTTTTTCCCTTATTTCCCTCCCTCGAATAAAATTGCGAGATGGAACACTAGCCTAACAATAAGCGTTGGAGGTTCTCCTTATAGCTACTTGCCAATGGCACCTGTTCATTACCTACAGTCAATTGATGCCGTTCCATCTTTTTGATCGCATGGATGGCGACGATATAGGATTTATGCACCCGAATGAATTCCCCTGAGGGAAGTAATTCCAGAGCTTTTCCGATGGTCATGCGTGTGCTGACCCTTCTGCCCTCTTCATGAAAGAACAAGAGATTGGTATCAGAGCGAATGTACAGCACCTTCCCAAGATCTACCTTGACCCAATCATAGCCATCCTTAATAAACAAACTGGGAGATTGTTTGAGGCGTTTTTGCTGGGCCTGAAAGGCACGATTACAGGCCTCCAAAAAACGGGTCAGAGAAACTGGCTTGAGCAAATAATCCAAGGCGCGTAGCTGAAAGCCCTGAACTGCATAATCCGAATAGGCCGTAACAAACACCAGGTGCACATCCATGTTCTGAAGCAACTCCGCCAATTCTGTTCCCATCAAATCCGGCATCTGAACATCGAGAAATACCACGTCCACGCGATTGCTTTGTAGATAGGCAAGGCCTTCTGTTGGATGCACAAATGTTCTGGCCAGATGCAAAAAGGGAATTTTGGCAGCATGAGATTCAATGACCTTCAAGGCGGCAGGTTCATCATCTATGGCTATGGCTTGTAAAATCATTGGTATCTTTTTTGATTTCCTTGCTCCTCCACATCTTTTCTTCCTCTCCCCAAGCTGATCTGTAGCCTAAGCTTGAATGTACCTTCTCCAGACACAATATCGAGGGAGTGTGCATCTGGATAACAAAGGGCCAATCTTCGACGAACCTGTTCAATTCCTTTTCCTGTACTTGGTTGTTCAGTTGTACTCACATTGTTTTCAGCATAGAAGGACAGTTCATTCTCTTCGATGAGCAATTCAAGTTTGGCTGGCTCATGTTCTATGGAAGAGAAACCATACTTAAATAGATTTTCAATAAAGGGGAGCAGTAATAAAGGCGGAATCTGTCCGGAAGTCTCATCCCATTCAATCCATACCTGAAGTTGCTCAGGTCGGGCCAATCTGGCTTCTTGCAAGGCAATATATCTTTGCAAAAAGGTCAGCTCTTCTCTAATGGGAACAAATTCCTTTTGAGCTTGCTGAAGGCTAAATCTCAGGATGCCTGACAGTTCTTGTATATGTTCAGCAAGGCTTTGATCTGCAAGTGGCACGGCCTGACTATAGATGGTATTGAGAGCATTGAATAAAAAATGAGGATTGAGTTGTGCGCGTAAAGCTTTGAGTTCAGCGGCTGTTTGGACTTGAAGCAAACGGGTTTGCTGATTTCGATTTTGAATCAATGCTGCAATAGACACAAATCCCCCAATGAACAACAGACATAGTGAGGCAATAAGCAGATTCTCTTCTACCAAATCCGCCTGAAAGGAGGTACTCCACTGAAGCAGTTGATATAGGATAAACAGCAGGGTCAGCATCCAGCTTCTATACAGCCATTTACCCCCTCTTTTTACTTGCCACCATTGATAAGGGCCACGGAAATTCAGCCAGCCCAAAAGGAGTAAGCCTGCCAGGATGAAGACATAGCCCATCAGCCATCTCAAAAATCCTCCTAGTTGCCCCCATTCGCCAGCATATTGTAGAATCAGGCTCTCTCGGACTTGCCATCCCCAATAAGCTGTCAAGCCAAGAAATAGAAAGAGAAAAAGGGGTTTACCAATTTTATTCCAGTTTTGATTTCGCTTTTTCATCAACTCTAAATCTTTTCATGTGTTTGACAGCCCTCGCAGAGTCTCGTTGGACGAGGAACATACGACTAACCATAAATTCATAATCCATAAGCCCTTCCAGGTAATATACTTTTCCCTTCTCTACCTCCAAAATAAATGACTGACCTTCAAAATTTGGGTATCGAAATTCTGGAACAGTTTCCAGGCTCAATTTTCCTTCAGGCACCTGGACTTCAAACCAGGTTCGGGGTCTCAGCTTTGTGATTGGCTGACCATTGATTTTTAGAGAAAATCCCGACCGTAGATAACCATAACCTCCTCTTTGGTAAATTTTCAAGGTAGCAGTCGCCTCTTGACTAAATACAGGACCAACATCCATAGCTAGTAATAAACACAAGCAAGTAGTCGTGAATACAAGCCATACTGGCGATACAATTGGCCGCGGGAAAAGAGGCCTGCAATTCACATTTAGCGCTCCTTTCATGATTTATTTTTTTTAGGAAAATTGGCTCCAAAAAGGAAAAAAACCTGAACATAGAACTGACCAAAACGATCTATTGGGGCATTCACTGAACTTGCATTGACGGCCTGCCATGATTCCTCATTCAGCCCTCTCCGGTAGCCAAATTGAATGTTTTGACTGAGACTGGTCCGACTTTTGGCCCGACCTTGCAATAGCTCGATTCCCAGATCAAGGAACATGCTTTTGTGAAAGACATGTGGAAAAGCAATTGGCTCTGCCACCTGCTCGATTTGATCGAAATCTACTTCAATCCCTCCTTCAAGTGGAGTGATCCAAAAAGAACTGCTTGCATCACCGATTCCGGCCTTGAGTATTAAGGCAGAGTTCCTGTTCTGGAAGATGGAAAAGCCGACATTGAACATATTCACTGATTGACTGGCAACCATATTATACTTGGGATTTCCATATGGCTCGAGGATAAAGGGGGCAATAAGCGAACTGAGACTCGCACCAGCATACACCCTTTTGTATCGTATCCCCGCCCCATAAAATAACATGCTTCGGTACCTTGGCAGGTTCACACCTTTAGTCTCGAATAGTTCATACAAATTTTGGTAGCCGTGGTCATAGGACATTGTAGCGCCAGGAAGTCCAAGCGAAAGAAAGAAACTAAAGGGAAAATTATCAGGATCTTTGAGCTGGCTGGATTTAGGATTTTCTTGCTGGAGAACCTGGGCAGGCAGGAAGATCGGCAGCAACAATACAAATAGGCAGAGGATGGATGTATAACGCATACATTTTGAAAGTTAATGATTACTCATTTCATGATGACACAAATGAATCTCATTGCTTTCACTTCTTCAAAAAGATGTGTTGTATGCCCAGAACTTCGTGCTGACAAGGGGGAATTATGAGCTGAGGGGTGTTTCACCTATTTCTTTTGAGCTTTCCTCTCTTCTTCATAAGCTCGACTGGGATGGAGGGTGGAGATCCAGGAAGGTGTCTCTATATACATGGGACATCGATTTGGCCTAAGAAGCTGTTTACACAGCTGGAATTAAAAGAAAAAGGGCAGGTTCCGGATTTGAAACATCTTTTTTTGCGAGAAAAACATTTTGAAATACGGTAGTGCAATACATGTAAGGCTGTCATCGGCACGTAGCAATGATCGGCAGACCATTGCTAGGTGGAATGTTATCGAAGCGGATGCCTTTCTATCTACGATAGGCAAAGCGAGAGATGGTCTGCCGATCATCTCTACAAAAATTCTATCGGAAGATTAGCATTACACTTGAACCACTACCTGAAATACTTCTATGTTTGTCTACAAATCAATTCCTTCTACGACCAAAACAAAGGGGTCAAATACCTGAGAAATATACAGGCGATCATCGATTCGGAGGGCAGTCGAAGCTGCATTGATCAGATCTCCATTATTCTGAAAAACAAGATGTGTCTTCATTGTGACTGGATCGATGGCAAAAATCTGTACTGGAGAGCTTTTGTGAGAATGTTTTGCGTGGGACAAAAATTTTAATGGGCAAGGATGTGCTGCAGTCCACAATATCCCAGACTCATCCATCATCAAATTGTCACCAATCGGGATGTCGATTCCATGTTCTCGGGTAGACGATCCTTCATGCACTATTAGCTCACCATTCTCTTGGATTGGATAGCGTTCTACAGTTTGACAGCCTCCATTGGCTACCACCAAACAACTTGCCTCCCGATTCACCCAAACTCCATTCGGATAGCACATATCGTCCAGTACAGTCTTCCAATTCCCTTGTCCATCATAATGCAAGACGCTTCCGTTTTTCACTCCTACAATCGCTTTGGCAGTTTCATTGGGATTATCACTGGGCATAGGATTCGAGACATAAAAACTACCATCTTCCAATACATCAATATCATTTGGACCTGTTAAGCTTGGATGTTCCAGCGTAAAGGAGTCATCTAATACTAAGGTGTCTTCCATGATGTGAAAGCGATAAATCCTATGCTCAATGGCATTGTCCAGGCGATCATGAGAGATCGCATACAAATACGGAATCCCATCAATGGTCTCCACATCAATCCCATGGGGAAAAATGCGTAGGCCCTCCGGCAGAACCTTCAAGGGGCGGGAAGAATTGCTAGCTGGATAGATTTGGTAAAATCCCCATGATTCCTCTGCCTTTTTTCTCCTTTCTACACATGAGACAATGATTCTCGAACTGCCTGTAGAGGTATCAATCGCCATATCTTCAGGTCCACTGCCTACCTGAATCTTGTGTGTATTTCCTGTTTGCCCGCTCGAATAGTCTCCACAACTCCAAGGGGCAATTCCACAGGCACTCAGCTGAAAATAGAGAAAGGCAGATAGCAACAATACCCCAATAAAGATGGCTAGAGCGAGTAGGATTTTTTTCATAATCTGGATGAATGTCTGACATGCCTAACTATCCTCAAGTGCCCCTGATGAAGGATCATTTCAGATAGCGTGCGTTAGTATATTTTCGATTGCTCAAGGCTATTCTTCACCGAACGGGCCAATAATTGTCTTTCCAGCCATTTTATTGGTCTTGCTCATTCAATAATTAATTCCTGGGTCTAGTTACTCACCCTAATCCTCCCAACCACCACAGTGTTCCTCCATAAAGGCAACCCCTTCCTCTTGCTTATCCCCTTCCAATCCAAAGCTTAGGGAGCGACGCATGGCACTACATCCTTCCTCAGTTTTGCCCTCGGCATGAAAGATTTGTCCTTGATAGAAGTAGGCCAGCGGATTGAGGGCATTCACGCCAAGCGCATCCTCGACTGCCTGGTGAGCCTGCTCAAAATCTTCCATTTCGAGATAAGAATAAGCTGTCTGATTGTAGGAAGCAATCTTGATATCTATGTTGCTTGTTTTGTCAACAACTACTTTAAAATCTTCAATAGCTCCTTCTTGATCACCAGATTCCAGTTTGTAAAAGCCTCTGGAGTAGTACAACAATTCATTTTCAGGCGTACACCCTATCAAACCATCATATATCCCCACCAAAGCGGCATTGTTCTCAGTAGCCAAACCGACATCAGCTAATAAGGGATAGATGTCGCATTCCTGATCAGGATCCTTTTCCAGGGCCCAGCGATAATCAGCATCAGCAGCCTCATATTGCTCCAGGGCGTAATGAGAAAAACCCCGGTCAATATAGACATTCGGAACAGAGGCCTGAACAGCTGAATCATATGCTTTCATCTCTGTCGATGTGAGGATAGCAGCGGAATATTGTTCAATGGCTTCTTTATATTTTTCCTGCTTGAACAAGATCGAACCCTTGGCATATTGACCATAAAAGAGATATTCGTAGTCTCTTTTCTTTTTCTTCTTGTTTTTTCGGGGATTTATTTTGAGGCTTTCTTCAAAATCCGTCAAAGCATCCTCCAACAAGCCAATTTCACTTCTTTGTATTCCACGCTTATGCCAGAGGGTATAATCTTTGGGATCACCTGTCAAGGAATCAGTAAGGGCTTCAATTTGTTCTTTGATCTTATTTTCCCGTTCATTCACCAGACGAAAAGGAAAGGGAATATTCATCCAATACATCACAGGTTCTCCTGATTGTTTGGCTGGCTCGAAAAGCAGACCAGGCAAATATTTGGCAACTGCTCCAGTCAAGGCAGGATGAATTTCTTTCACGATTCTGTGTCGCACATATTCTCCTGCTGTGTCAATCAGTACTCTTGCAACCACAGTCCCGGAAATTCCCTCACTCACAGCTTCTTCCGGATAGGCAATTTTTTGGCGAATATCTGAGAGATTTTTGGGCACAGGCTCGGTATCAACAAAGATAAATTCATCTGGTTCCGGCTCTGAGTCCTGAGAAAGGGCAAAGGAACAGAACAGCAAACATCCAATGAGACAAATTCCTTGTAAAACTCTTGTAGGCATAATTATGATCATTTCTCTTTTGTTATCGTGCGACAAAGGTACGAATTAGGCTCTTAAGAGAGAAGTTGCCATCGCCAACAATCTGTAGTATGATCGTTTACCATTCCACATGCTTGCATAAATGCGTAACAGATGGTGCTTCCGACGAACTTAAATCCCTGCTTCTTGAGTGCCTTGCTCATTCGATCACTTTCTGTTGTAGAAGCTGGAACTTCCTCTAGATTTTTCCAGGCATTCTGGATCGGGCGACCATCAACAAATTGCCACAAAAACTGATCGAATCCTCCTGGCTGCTCCATGATGTTGAGATAGGCCCGGGCATTCACAACGGCAGCATTAATTTTCAGCCGATTCCGTATGATTCCTGAATTTTGAAGCAATTCAGCTTTCTTCTCATCCCCATACCCTGCGATTGCCACTGGATCAAATTGATCAAATGCCTTGCGATAGTTCTCTCTCTTTTTCAGCACAGTAATCCAACTCAAGCCAGCCTGCGCTCCTTCTAGCAGCAGCATTTCGAAGAGGAGTTGATCATCATGAACCGGTACTCCCCATTCCTGATCGTGATAGTCTATGTAAATGTCTTGCCCTAAACACCAGGAGCAGCGTTTTTTTTGTTCCATGATTACTTATTTGTATAGATAAGGTGCATATTGCTACGAATTCAACTCCCCAAAGAAACAGATTTTTTATATGTCCAAGCTCAGACATGGAGTATTCTGGCCACCTTTTTTATTCTTGCTTGCTTCGGCCATTTACAGTTTTTTATCTCCCAAGCGATTTGAGCAAACGGTTACCTCTGCAAATTCATGGATTCTGGGCCATTTGGGATGGTTGTTTTCCGCGGGTGTGTTGTTTTTTCTCATTGTCGTCTTGTGGGCATATGTATCTCCAATTGGCTCCTATAGAATTGGTGGCCCCCAAGCCAAACCGATCCTCAGCCGCTGGCGCTGGTTTACCATTACCTTGTGCACAACGATTGCTGTTGGCATCCTGTTTTGGGGAACGGGGGAGCCTTTGTATCACTATCATGCACCTGCCTCTGGGCTGGGGATTCCTCCAACGAGTCCCGCCTCAGCCAGATTTGCGATGTCAACTATGTTCATGCACTGGACCATTATTCCTTATGGGATCTATACCCTTGCCGGACTGATGTTTGCCCTGGTTTATTACAACCTTCGCCAGCCATTTAGCCTGGGGTCAATGCTGGTACCCCTTCTGGGGAAGCAGTCGCATGGCACTTTGGGGAAAGTGGTAGACGCCGTCTGCCTGTACAGTCTGGTAGCAGGCATGGCTGCTTCTTTGGGGGCAGGTATCCTCTCGATTTCCGGTGGTCTCAATACCATCCTTGGCATCCCCAAAAGTGCCTTATTATTGGCAATCATTTCGATGTTCATCGTTGGGACGTTCATTATTTCCGCTGCAAGTGGCCTTCAGAAAGGCATCCGTTATCTTTCTGATTTGAATATCAAAGGCTTTATAGGTCTGTTTGCATTTTTTTTCATCCTGGGTCCAACGAGTTTCTTTCTCAGTCTGGGAGTAGAAGGGATTGGGGAATTTTTGCAATCATTTTTTAGCAGAAGTCTCTACACAGGCGTATCAGGCAATGATCCCTGGCCACAGAACTGGACGATCTTCTATTGGGCCAATTGGTTGGCCTGGACCCCGGTCACAGCCTTGTTTTTGGGAAGATTGGCTGTAGGCTATACAGTCAAGGAATACATCCAATACAATTTGTTTTTCCCTTCTCTGTTTGGGGCAGCATGGATGATGGTATTTGGAGGAACGGCTCTCCATTTGGATATGGCGCATGATCATGCCTTGTATGGCATTCTTCAAGATACAGGGGTAGAAAATGTCATTTTTCGCATTTTTGAAGAATTCCCACTGCCTGTTGTTGTCAGCGGCTTTTTCTTGCTGATGACTTTTCTCTCTTATGTAACTGCAGCTGATTCCAATACCACAGCCATGGGGGGCATCAGTTCGGTCGGAATCTCTCCTGACAGTCCGGAACCTCCCCTTTGGATCAAGATCGCCTGGGGCATAACCATCGGTCTGATTGCCTGGATCATGGTCAGTTTTGCAGGACTTGAAGGGATCAAAATGACCTCTAACCTGGGAGGGCTCCCTGCTCTCTTTCTGGTTTTTGCGATTGCATTAGGCATGATCCGATTGATCAGAAAGCCGGAGCAATTGACTGGGAAGACGAAGCAGGTTGATGCTGCCACCCAAGTAAGTAAGGATTGAGGAGGGAAGTGCCTGAACAGGACATTGAGTATCACCTGATCTATTCATTGCGCTAGCACTGACAAGCATTCTGTCCACCTATTTCGTAAAGGTGCTGCCCCTTATCGCTTCCCTCTGCGACTAAACAGTCCCAACAGAGCCTGAATATATGACTCTCTCGTACTGATGCTCTGAAAATCTGCTCCGGATCTCAGAAAGGTTTCACGGGTGCGTTTCAGGTTTTCCTGATACCATTTTGCATAGGTATCTCTTGTCGCCTTACTTGCGGTATCGATCCAGACCATTTTCCCGGATTCGGAGTCCATGACTCTCGCCAGCCCAATATTGGGAAGTTGAACCTCATGCTCATCATACAAGTGAAGCCCCACCACATCATGTCGCCGCCGTGCAATACTTAAGGCGTCCTTGTAGTCATTGCCAGTATTCATGAAATCCGACAACACAAAGACAACACTCCGCTTTTTGAGCATATTGGTCAAATATCGCAACACCTCTGCCAGATCAGTTCCTGTACTGGTAGGTTGTGGATCAATCAACTCCCGTATGATTCGAAGTATATGATTTCTTCCTTTTTTCGGAGGAATGAATTTTTCGATTTTATCCGTAAACAGAATCACTCCTACCTTGTCATTGTTATTGGTAGCCGAGAAGGATAAGACAGCACTAATCTCTGTCATGACATCCTGTTTGGTTTTGGCTTCCTGATCTCGGTTAAGCTGGGTTCCAAAATAGGTGGAAGGACTCACATCCACCAACAACATGACAGTGATTTCACGCTCTTCTTCGAATACCTTGATATATGGATCTTCCATTCGGGCGGTCACATTCCAATCAATGTTCCTCACATCATCCCCATATTGGTAGGCCCGGACCTCACTGAAAGACATGCCTCTTCCTTTGAACGCACTATGATACCCCCCAGAAAAAATCTGGTTTGACAGGTCTTTGGTTTTGATCTCAATCTTTCTGACTTTCTTGAGAAGTTCGGTTGTTCGATCTTGTGTACTCATGTAGATTTACTCATTGTGGAGGCAAAATTACGATTTTTCTGGAATGGATGGTAAATTGAATCTTCCATTCATCTCCACATGGGGTATTTCATCACTTCTACTACCATCCATGCGTAAACTCCGACTCGAAGAACTCAAGCGCCTCAGCGTCGCCGACTACAAAAAAGCTAAAAAAAGATCCCTGGTGATCATTTTGGATAATATCCGAAGCATGCACAATGTCGGTTCCATCTTTCGGACTGCAGATGCTTTTCGGATAGCCAAGGTGTATCTGTGTGGAATTACGCCTAAACCACCACATCGGGAAATCCGAAAAACAGCTATTGGCGCAGAAGAAAGTGTAGACTGGGAGGCACATGCGTATACGATCCAGGTAGTTCAGGCGCTCAAACATGCTGGTTATGAGATCCTCAGTCTTGAGCAAACAGAAGGAAGCAGAGAATTGGGCAAGTTCACCCCAGCAGGAAACAAAAATTATGCAATCGTCCTTGGGCATGAAGTGGATGGGGTCAGTCAAACCATCATCGATCAATCAGATGAGGTACTTGAAATTCCTCAGTATGGTACCAAACACAGCTTGAATGTTTCTGTTTCAGCGGGAATCGCCTTGTACCATATTTGTAGTGGAATGGGGGACCTTTAAGAAGCTTCTCCAGTAGCAGTGAGAGGATAAACAAGGAAGCTTATTCCAAAAATTTTGCTCGTTCCTCTGGAGATGGGAGTCGGCAGCTTTCTTTTTTTCCGAAAAAGCGATAGCGATTCTTGGCAATCCATCCGTACATCAAATCGCGAATTGGCCTTGGGATGATGATAAACCCATAGAACAATGGCCATGCTCCGGGCAGATGCCTGGCAATCCGCAAAGCAGCTGTTGATTCTTTATAGAGTTGTCCCTCCTCATAGAAATATACTGTTCCTACTTCTTCGACGGATTCTCCATATTGCAGAAGAATGGCTTTCCCAGCTTTCTGTTGGTTGGCAGTAAAGCGAAATTTATTTTTCGGATCACGACGTATCAAAAAATCGACCCAGAAATTGCAAAAATTGCATACACCGTCAAAGATGATCACTTTCTCATCCGACATGATATCCCAATGTTTCTTCTAAAAACTCCCGAATACAGGCATCTCCTCCATTGCGTGTCAGAATCACTTGCACTGCCTGCTTCACCATGGCTGTCGCATCAGCGGGGCAGGCAGATATCCCTGCTTTTCGGATGACGGCAAGATCATTCACATCATCTCCTACATAAGCCAACTGTTCAAAGCGCAGGGAGAGTTCTTTCAACCATTCCTCTACAACTTCCATTTTGTTTCGAGAACCAGCATAGACCCGCTGGATTCCCAGAGTCTCAGCGCGCTTTTGGATCAGATAATCTGTAGAGGCTGAACTGATGAACCCAAATTGTATGTCCTGCCGTGTTAGTCGCTGGATCAAAAGGCCATCCTTGGTATGAAACGTTTTGATTTGGTCTCCACTTTGGGTATATCCTACCCGGCCATCTGTCATGGTGCCATCAATGTCCAACAGGATCAATTTTGCCTTTCGGGCTTTCACCCGGGCTTGCACAAGCCCTAAGTCCCTGCTCAATAGATGATCAATGGGGATTTTGAGACATTCAGCAATTTGGATCAGGGTATCCAAATCAGGTTCTGCTTTGCCACGCTCATATCTATCAAGGGTATTTTCCCAGACATCTATGGCACGAGCGAACTCCGCTTGTGATTGTTCCTGTCGAAGGCGTAAAAATTTAAGATTTTTCCCAAAAAAGGACACGAAATATGATTGTGTAAGTTTGAAGGACGAATTACGCAATTTCGATTGTAAAAGGAAATTTTCTTATTCGAGAAAGCGAAAAATTGGTTTTTTAGAAAAGATTTTTTCTGAAAGTTTTTCAAAGGCCTTAAATTTGGTATTTCCTATTTCTAGCAAGAGACTGTTTTGACATATATGCTGAGAATTTTTATTGTGTATTTTTTTGCCAGCCAAAGCTCTTTTTACTGTCATAGCTGCGCTATGGACAGTAAAAAAGCTGAAGGATGGTGAAAAAAGACGCATACAAAAAATTAGTGATAGATGTTCAAACGGTCTCTCAAAACTATTGTAAGTCATTAATTCATGAAAAAAATTGTCTCTATTGTCTCCGTTATTCTCCTCTTATGTCAAATTTGTCTTGGCCAGTTTTCAGCACGGCCAATTACCCTGGAAAGTATCTGGATATTTGGGGAGTATTATCCGGATTATCCAAGTGAGTTCCGATGGATGCAGGATGACAAATATTATAGTGTCCTGGAAGTCGGGCAAGGCATAGGAAAATATAGTGTGGAGAATGAACGGAGGGTAGACGAAGTACTCGATTTCACCTCTCTGGATCAAAGCGTTCTTGCAGCCAAGGACATCGCTTCATATGATTTCAGTCCAAGTGAATCTTACGTTCTTCTCAAATCTGACATTGAGTCTATCTACAGACGATCCAGCAAAGAGTATTGTTTCGTAGTCTCTGGCGATAATCAACAATTGCTTCCCATCCATCCAGGACACAAGATCACCAACGCCAGTTTTTCTCCGAACGAAAATAATCTGGCATTCGTGTTTGAGAACAACCTATATCTCACCGACCTCCGTTCGGGCAAGGAGATCCAAATCACCTTCGATGGCAAACAAAATGAAGTGATAAATGGCCTGACAGATTGGGTTTACGAAGAAGAATTTGCCTTTGTTGATGCCTTTAGATGGTCTCCTAACGGTCGCTACCTCGCCTTCTACCGCTTCGATGAGACTCATGTAAATGAGTTCAATATTCCTATTTATGAGGACCTATACCCACAGTTGAATACCTTTAAATACCCCAAAGCTGGGGAGGACAATTCTTTTGTGAGTATTCATATCTACGACTTACAAAACCAAAAAACCACCACAGTCGATATTGGAAGCGAAACAGATCAGTACATTCCAAGAATCAAATGGACCTGGGACAATGAACTCGCCCTGATGCGAATGAATCGTCTGCAAAATCAGTTGGATGTCCTTCTCGCAGATCCAAAGACCGGGGATAGCTGGAATTTGCTTCGGGAAGTAAGTGATACCTATATCAGGGAGGCGACAGATGACAAATGGTACTTTCTGGAAAACGGAGATATGATCTGGATGTCTGAAAAAGATGGCTTCAACCATTTGTACAGGCTTGATTCGAATAGCAGCAAATTAAAACCCATCACCTCTGGTTCGTTCGATGTGGATGAACTCGTCGGAATTGATGAATTGAATGATCGGATATATTATCTCTCGACGGAAGATTCTCCCCTGGAACGCCATCTGTATTGCATTTCCCTCAAAGGCAAAAAGAAAAGGAAATTGACGACTGCCCCAGGCATGCATGAAATTGAAGCCAGTTCCTCCTTCAGATATTTTGTAGATCTCTACAGTACTACCACCCAACTCCCGATCACCGAGCTTAAGAACAATGAAGGGGAAACCATCAAGGTGCTGGAAAATAATCAACGCCTGTCCAAAAAGATGGATCGGCTTGATCTCGCACAACCAGAATTTTATTCATTTTCCACGCCAGATGGAGTCGATTTGAATGGCTGGATGATCAAGCCCACTGATTTTGATGCCAACCGAAAGTATCCTGTCTTGATGTTTGTCTATGGAGGTCCTGGCGATCAAAAAGTGGTGAATTCCTGGGGACATGGGAGATCCCAGGATTATATGTGGTTTCAAATGCTGGCCCAACAAGGCTACATCGTCTCTTGTATAGACAATCGAGGAACCGGAGGTCGTGGGAGAGATTTTCGGGCGATCACCTATGGACAGTTGGGCAAATACGAAACGTATGATCAAATCGAAGCAGCAAAATATCTTCAGAAACAATCCTATGTTGATCCAGACAGAATCGGGATTTGGGGATGGAGCTATGGAGGCTATATGACTTCCCTGTGTATGAGCAAAGGACGCGGAGTGTTCAAGGCTGGTATCGCAGTAGCTCCCGTAACCAATTGGAGATTTTATGACACCATCTATACAGAAAGGTATCTAAAAAGACCTCAGGACAACCCCAAAGGCTATGACAACAATTCTCCCATCAATTTTGCCAAAGATCTCCAGGGGGCCTATCTCCTGATCCACGGCACGGGAGACGACAATGTTCATGTTCAGAACTCCATGGAGTGGGTCAATGCACTGATAAAAGCCAACAAGCAATTTGAGATGTTTTTCTACCCCAATCGTCGGCATGGGATCACCGGAGGAATTACCCGATTTCATTTATACCAAAAAATGACAGATTTTTTATTGAACAATCTATAAGTTTCACCTGAATCCCCTTCCCTATGAAGCGTTCTTGCTCTCGAGATGTAGCAGTCCTCACATATTTGTTATTGTCCTGTCTGTTGCCATCCAGTCTGGCTCAGGATGCCGCTCCATTTGCGGATCTCAGCTTCCGAAATCTGTGTCCAGCCAAAACCGGTGGCCGAATCGTAGACATAGCTGTTGACCCCACCAACAAAAGCATAAGATATGTGGGAGTCGCCTCTGGAAATGTCTGGAAGACTGTGAATGCAGGAACCACTTGGGACCCAATTTTTGAGACCTATGGCTCCTTTTCTATTGGAGTGGTAGAAATAGATCACAATGACGCTCAAACCATATGGGTAGGTACGGGGGAAAACAACAGCCAACGCTCTGCCTCTATGGGAGATGGGGTGTACAAAAGTACGGACGGAGGCAAGAGCTTCAGACATATGGGACTTTCTACCTCTGAACACATTGGTAAGATTGTGATCGACCCTCAGCATTCGAACATTGTCTATGTAGCCTCTCAGGGACCTCTCTGGAAAGATGGAGGAGAAAGAGGCTTGTACAAAAGCATCGATGGAGGAGAAAACTGGAAGCGAATCCTGCATGTCTCCGAACAAACTGGCATCTCGGATGTTGTCCTGGACCCCAGAAACCCGAATATCCTCTATGCCACAGCCTATCAGAGACGGAGACATGTCGGTATGCTGGTTGCAGGTGGACCTGATGGCGGTGCCTACAAATCCGTAGATGGTGGTCAAAGCTGGAAGAAGATCAAAGGCGGATTTCCCGGAGGAGAATTAGGAAGAATTGGCTTGGCACTCTCCCCACAAAATCCAGATGTCGTTTATGCCCTGGTAGCCGGAACAGATGAAACCAAAGGCTTTTACCGTTCAGCCAACAAAGGGGAACGATGGACAAAGATGAGTGACTATATGGTGATCGATGCGCAATATTATATGGAAATTTTTCCAGATCCTCACCAGTTTGATCGACTCATGGTAGTAGATGTCCGCATTCATGTTACGGAAGATGGGGGAAAAAACTGGACCTTGCTTCCAGAGGATCGCAAGCATGTTGATAGTCATGAAATCGTTTTTGATGAAGAAAATCCAAATTACCTCATGGTCGGATGTGATGGCGGGATCTATGAATCCTGGGACCGAGGAGATCATTGGCGATTTACAGACAACCTTCCATTGACCCAGTTTTATCGGGTAGGTATTGGGCTGGACAAACCGTTTTATCATGTCTATGGCGGCACGCAGGACAACAATACCCTTGGAGGTCCGAATCAGACCACTCATCGCAATGGAGTCCGAAACGGAGACTGGTACACCCTTCAGGGCGGAGATGGGTTTCAGGCACGTTCTGATCCTTCTGACCCGAATATTGTCTACGCTCAATATCAATATGCCGGATTGGTGCGCTTCAACAAAAGAAGCGGGGAGAAGATAGATATCCAACCACAGCCGGGAGCCGGTGATCCTCCGCTCAGATGGCATTGGGATTCTCCCTTGATCATCAGTCCACACAAGAGTAGTCGATTGTACTTTGCCGCCAACAAACTCTTCAAAAGTGAAGACAGAGGTAATAGTTGGGAGGCCATAAGTGGCGATCTGACCCGAGAACAAGACCGCAATCGCATGCCTGTCATGGATCGTGTGTGGGGAATAGATGCCATTTTCAAGAATGTATGGACATCTCCTCGAAGCACAATTGTCTCTCTAGACGAAAGCCCGATTCAGGAAGGATTGATCTATGTCGGCACGGATGAGGGCTTGATACAAGTGAGCGCAGATGGGGGAACAAGTTGGAGAAAAACTGAACATTTTCCAGGTGTACCAGACGAGACCTATATTGCAGATATCTTTGCTTCCCGGCATGATGCCAATGTTGTATTTGCTGTTTTCAACAATCACAAAAATGGAGATTATCGTCCGCATTTTCTCCGCTCCGATAATCAAGGGAAAAGTTGGGTGTCTATCTCGGGGGATCTTTCAGAACCAGATTTCGGATGGACCATTTATCAAGATCATGAGCAGGCAGATCTGTTGTTTGCAGGCACAGAATATGGTCTCCATTTTTCTGTAAATGGTGGAAAAAACTGGCATAAATTTTCTTCAGGAATCCCAACCATTGCGATCAGGGATCTGGAAATTCACCCGGGCGAGAATGACCTCATTGCAGCCTCATTTGGCAGGGGATTCTACATACTCGATGATTATTCCCCACTTCGACATGTTGAGATGTTGGATCAGGAAGCAGCCTTGTTTCCCATTGCAGATGCCTTGGTCTATATCCCGACCAATCCGGATGGGGGATCTTTGGGGCATGCAGTTCACACTTCTGCCAATCCTGATCCTGGGGTTAGCTTTACCATTTTCATGAAAGATGTTCCTCAAACCAGCTTGGCGACCAGAAAAGAGGCAGAACAAACACTGATTGCAGAAGGTAAGCCTGTATATTATCCTTCGTGGGAGGCATTCACAGCTGAGAAACAGGAAGAAGTTCCCATGATAGCCATCACAGCCAGAGATAACAATGGACAGATTGTTCAGCGCGGCTATCTCCCAGCCGAAAAAGGCTTGAATCGCGTGAGTTGGAACCTGAGACTGGTCGGCACCAATCCAGCAAATCCAGGGCGTTATGATTCAGGTCCATTCATCCCACCTGGAACTTATACGGCAGAGTTAGCCATGATTCACAATGGGATATGGCGTGATCTCGGCACTAAACAATCCTTTCAGGTGAGGCCGCTTTTTCCAGCATCTGAGGATACAGCCAGACAGATGGCACGGGCACAGTTTCAAAAAGAACTCCTCCTTATCCGTCGCCAACTGTACCAGGATGAACAAAGACTGGCGGTGATGATGGATCGAACAGAAGAAGCCAAAGCCCTCATCATTACCCTGGCAGATGATGAAGAGACTCTCTATTCTCACGCCCATCGCATAGAGCAGCAACTTCAACAATTAGACATCCAACTCAATGGGAATCAGCTCATTGTCAAAAAAATGGAGTTAATTTCGCCAAGTTTCCAGGCTCGTCTGGATCGCATTGCCGGAGAATTATGGTATTCCAGAGAGGTCCCGACACAGACACATCAGCACAGTTTTGAGATTGCGATGAAGGAATTTAAGACCTGGTTAGAATCAGCAGAAAAAGTATCGGATCAGCTGCATCAATTGCGTGCAGAGTTGCGAAAAAAAGGCATTCACGTGAGCAATAACTAAAAACTTACAGAGCCAATGGACATTTGGGGTTTTCAGTGGTCTTTGATGAAAAAAACCACCTCCTCTATGCCTAAGTTTATTTTTTTTATTCCATTTTTCCTGATTTCAACAACATTTTCTCAACCCAAAGATTCCGCATTTTTCACACAAGAAGAACTCAAGGAGGATCTCGCCTTTTTGTATGAAACCTTACAACTTTCTCATTACAATCTCTTTGCAGATACCCCCAAGGAAGTGTTTGACGATGCTTATACTCAAATCAATGAAAAGCTGAGGGATTCAATGTCCACTCTGGAAATCAGCCGTCTCTTTCAACCTTTTGCCGCACTGGCTCTTCACGGGCATTGTAACACACAACTGCCCTTTAGCCCTGATTATTTGGAATATATGGAGGCAGGGGGAAAGGTTTTTCCAATTGAAATCCGTATTGAGGACAGAAATATTTGGATCAAACATCTATATGTGGATCATGAAGGAATCTCTGAAGGGGATCAGATTTTGTCGATCAATGGTCAATCCAAAGATCAAATTCTGGACAAGATCTATGCTTATTATTCAGGAGAAAGTGAATACCTCAAAAATACCATCCTTGATTTGATTTCTTTTCCCCGATCTTACTGGTTGGTCTTTGAGCATAATGATTCTTTTCAGTTGATCCTGCAAACATCAGATGGTAGAAAGCAGGAAATCCAAATCGCAGGAATGACAGCGAATGCTTTTGAAGAAGCATTCGCTGAACTGGAGTATCCTTTCAATACCAGCAGGGAATTAGGCTTCTACAATGAAGTGGCTTATTTGAGGCCAGGAGAGTTTATGAATGCTAACGGCTCTGGAAATACATCTGAAGTTAACAGTTTTGACAATGGCGAATTCTTGCAATTCATTGATTCCGCATTTTCAGAAATCCATAACCAAAAGAGTTCTTCCCTCATTCTAGATTTGAGGGGCAATCCCGGTGGAGACAATAGTTTCAGCGATCCCATGCTAGCCTATTTTGTAGATCAACCATTCTGGTTTTGCTCTGAATTTCACATTCGGACCAGTCCTGTTACCAAGGCATTCTGGAAGAAAAATGAAGACACAGAGTTACAGGAATTGCGAGACAACATTCTATCTCACAAAGATGGAGAAACTTTTGAGATGACATTTCAGAAGTATCAACCACGCACAGACTCCCTCAAATTTCAGGGAAAGGTTTATGTATTGATCAATCGATACAGTTACTCCAATACCACCGCTACTGCCGCCATTATCAAAGATTATGGCTTTGCCACTTTGATTGGGGAGGCTACTGCCGATGTTCCCTCCACCTTTGGTGCTACTCACCAGTTTTCTCTTCCCCACACAGGTTTGAATGTATCCTATCCTAAAGCCTGGATCATCCGACCCAATGGAGACAAATTTTCAAAAGGCGTGCAACCTGATCATTGGGTGAAGGAGGTATATGGCAATGAAACAGATGAGGTACTGGAATGGACCCTGAGGTATATTCGGGATCATTGACAAGAGCCAAAACGATAGCCTCTGTTCCTTTCCCTAAGAGAAATTAGAAAGTCTAATTTCCCCAAAAAAAGGCAAAAAAAATGGAAGAAAAACCCGAGGGTATTCTTCCATTCCCACACATTGATCTGAATTGTTTCGGCTTTAACAGCCTACTGCAATTTTATCTCAACCTTAGTTTTTACATTCCATCCATCTCATAGTCTCCCCCACCGCTCTGTCGCCCTCCTCTACGCATCCGTTTTTTCTGGTTCAGGCGATAGGAGAAAGTGATGTATAGTTGTCTACGGGCCCGCCATTGGCCTTCCCGAAAGATGTAGAAATCGTCTATTATCTCTGGTGTTCCTGTTCCGCCAAAGGTTTCGCTGCGATACCAGGAAGTATTGAACAGATCGGACATTCTCACACTAATCGTGGCCTTCTTTTTCAGGATATCCTTGTTGATTCCCACATCTGTGTACAAGGTTGATCTACGTTTTCCCTGCGGGGTATTTTCTGGTCCACGGAAGTTGAGCATCAATTGAATGTTCACGTCTCTGGCCAGGCTGAAACGAGAGTTCAATCGACTGCTGAGACTGAAAAAGCTTGTCCGACGAGCAAATCCCAGATTCTCTCCATTGATCTGACCACGAAATACATTCCCACTCCAGGTCATGTCCCACCACTTGACTGGGTTGACCTGTAAACTAAACTCTGCGCCAATATCATCTCTGGTTGCAACATTCTCTGGTCTGGTTCGGAATACTTTTACCCCACCAATGGTATCATCTTCCACAATATAGGTAACATCTCCAGTGGTATGTCTGTAGTAAATACTGGTACTAAAGGTCGCTTTGTCCCAATATTTTAAATAACTCATCTCTACTGAATGACTGAACTCAGGGTCAAGATTCGGATTCCCACTGCGAATACTTCTTGGATTAGAATAGGTGAAAAATGGATTCAAGCTATGAAAACGAGGTCTTCTCAAGCGCCTGCTATAGCTCATCTGAAGGGCATTCCCGGTTTTGATTTCATAATTGAGAAAGGCACTGGGGAAAAGATTGGCATATTCCCGATCATTCAATTCATTGGTTGTTTTCAGCAGGGTAGTGATGCGGGTATATTCAGCTCGAAGTCCCAGTTGATAACTGAACTTGTTGATTTTGTCTCCCACATTGGCATAGAGTGCATGAATCTGCTCGTCATACTCAAAGTCATTGCTCACCTCCTGAATGGATTCCCACAAGCGGGTTTCAGTATTCTGTTCCTCCACCAAATAGTCATTCCCAATAAATCTCAAGCTACTTCGATATCCGCTTTCAAATCTTCCGTCCTTTCTGAATGGCTGGGTATAGTCTGCTTTAAGTGTGATCTCTCTTTCTAGTTCACCATTGTTGATCCTTTGCAACAAATCCGGCCCACCTTTTGGAGCCAGATTCCCATCAAAGGCCTGCTCGATGGCATCCATGGATTCAACCTCAGCTCCACTGGAATAAATAAAGTCTACGGTAAATTTATGTCCCTTCCGGACAAAGTTCCTTTCAAAACTCAGGTTGTAATCCAGGCTGAACTCATCTTCATCTTCTTCCGTAGTCCGCTTGTCATAAGCCACCAACTGATCCTGGGCATTTCGAGAGAAGTAATTCAGCGTTCCATTGCTAAAGTCCAGACCTTTGCGATACATGATCGAACCAGTCAATGTGGATCGCTCTCCAACTTGATAATCTATTCCCATCCGAAGACTTCCAGACAAGCCACCTCTAAAATATTTGGATTCCTGATCCAGAATTTCCAATTCTCCACTGGCCCAATCTTCCCGATGCTCATTCGAGATTCGAGGCACATTGCGGTAGCGAAGACCTCCTCCAACAAAGAAATTGAGCTTGTTTCGCCTGTGATTTACATTTAGGGTCAGGTTATGGCTGGTAGGGATTCCTCCTGTAGCCTCAAAACTTCCATTCCATCCTTTCCTTCGCTCTTTCTTCAACACAATGTTCAAGATCCCGGCAGTCCCCTCTGCTTCATAGCGGGAAGAAGGATTGGTGATGATCTCAACCTTTTCGATTTGGTTGGCAGATAGCTGTTTCAAGGCGTCTGCTTGATTGATACTGGTGAATCCTGAAGGTTTGCCATTGATCAACAAGCGTACTCCATCATCTCCCCTGACACTGACATTTCCTTCAATATCTACGGTAACTGAGGGAATATTGTCCAGCAAATCTGCCGCCGTCCCACCATTATTGGCCAAATCCTGACCAACATTGAAGACTTTCTTATCCAGGGCAAATTCCAGGCGACTTTTTTCAGCTTGAATATTGACCTCATCCAATGTGGTTTCTTTTGGCTTTAGGAGAATTTCCTTTACCCGAACAAAAGGATGCAATTCATCCAGAAGAATATCTGAAAGCTGAACAGATTCAAATCCAAGAAAACTTACTGTCAGAAAGTAGGTTCCAGCTGGAGCTTCCAATTCAAATATCCCTTTGGCATTCGTAACAATCCCAGTAACAACAGAAGAATCTGCTTGCCGAAACAGGCTTACAGTCGCATATTCCAATGCCTTATTCCCTTCCGCATGTACAACTTTCCCAACTATGGGATAAGATTTGGATTTGGAGGCCTTAGTACCCGATCTTCCTCTTTGAGCAAAGGCCGAGGAAAACATAGAAGTCAAGAATAAAAGGAATAAAAAATAGACGAAAGTCTTCTTCATGAATCAAAGAATTGAATTTGATGGCAAAGCTAATGGCGAACTTTGATCTAATTCGGTAGCAATTCTGAAGAAAATCTGAAGAAGTAAGATGAAAAGGGAAGTAGAACAGGGAATCTTGCTAAAAATGGGAAGAAGCTGAGTCAAAAACTATGTAACATGAACCTATCCCGTAGCAAATCATGCATGAGCGTTCC
Organism: Bacteroidota bacterium; assembly: GCA_039029315.1. Lineage (GTDB taxonomy): Bacteria > Bacteroidota > Bacteroidia > J057 > J057 > JBCCCJ01. The sequence goes on from JBCCGK010000002.1 coordinate 53,152, forward strand.
GACTCTGCCATCCTCATTCTAACACAATTTTCACAGTCGCCTTTGAATCCACCCGAATAAAATAGAGGCCCTTTTGCCAGTCAGATACATCCAGATATTTCCTCCCACCTGATTCTCGGAATCGTTTCATGCTTTGTCCCCACATATTGAGTAATTCGATATCAACATATCGCCCCCCCTCCCACTCTATCGTGAGTTGTTCACTTGCCGGATTCGGATACACAGAGATGTGATACTCAAATCGGTCATCGACAGAGGAGATAAACTGATCACAAAAGGTCGTATCTGGATTTTGCTCAATGTATCCAATAGATGTCAACGCTTTGCCCTGGAATGCTGCATAATCTGCCGGATAGCGTTTTAAGCGGAAGGTAAGGTTATTGTTAATGGCAAGGGTATCTCCTTGATTTGCTGGATTCCCACCAATCAAAGGGGTTTTGTACTCCCAAACAATCTCTTCATCAGGAGTAACTTCGAATGAATATCCCCACCTTCCTACACAAACCAGTGCATTTCCATTTGGAAGAAATTGAACACTGGACAATCCGGTAGAATGCATCAAGGATTTATCTGGATGAGAATAAATCCAATCCAGTTCAGCTGGCTCCCAACGATTCCCATCCATCAAGTAACTCCAGCTGTACATATCCCAGGAAGGGTTCCATGCAACGACAGTAGAAGAATCCGCAGTAACTCTATTGTTAAAAGCAGCCAACCTCCGATATTGTGGATGAGAGGCAGTTAAAAAATCATCTACCCAATGAATATCATGTGGATAGAACAACCTCTGATCTGTAGAATCACCTTGTTGGTAAGCTGCAGGATTGCCCCAGCGATACATGAGGTCTCCTCCTCTATTGCTCATCCCTCCAGTATGACCAGCAGCTTGTGCGGTTGAAGTCGATTGGTCAATGATCCAGACTTCATGAAAGGTTGGCACACTGATAAGCACTTGTTCGTGTACAGGATCATAATCCAGGGCATTGGTATGCATCCAGTCGGAAGCACCATCATTGGTATCCCAATTGATATCCACCAATTCTGGATGATCTCCCACAACGCCATAGTTGGCTTTGGTGGAATCAAAGTCCTGAATCAAATGATCCCACACATGCCATTGCCAGACAATTTCAAAACTATCTGGCCCGATCGGCTGTACTTCCATCAGGTAGTCTGGCCAAAGGTTATTTTGGGAGAGCAAAGCAGTATCTCTTCCAGCTGCAATCGCTTCCTCCCGTGATTTTCTCTCCCAGGAAAGCAAAAGGATGTTTCCATTGGGTTTGGGAGCAATATCATGATGAAGGCGGTTCAGTGAATCATTGAGCGTAAACGACCACAGAAGTTGGTTGTCCCAATCTCGCAGCTCAACTGTAGCTCCTCCTCCTCCCGCCCAAATCGCGTCTCCTGCTATAGATGCAGGTCTTTTGGCCTTGAGCAGGTGTCCATTTTCTAGCAGATATGCCATATTTCCAGGCCGGTAATTGGTACTATCTTCCCATACATGGACAATCTCTCCACAATTATCCAGCAAATAGACATTCGGTTGATTATGCGGATACATCAGATTATAGCCATCAAATGACTTCATTGGGACATAAGAAAGAAGGCCTACTGTTTGTTGAGCAGTAGCAGAGAATACCAGTGATCCACAGCAACAGAAAAGGACGATTTTGGCAAGGTATTTCATTTCAATATCTTAATAGTAGCAGATTGAGAATCAGAAGTAAGGTGGATCATATACACCGAAGGAGGCCAATTCACTGTCTGAATGCGGGTTTCTCCAGCTTCGAGGTCTCGCTCAAGGACGCGACGCCCACGCAAATCGATCACGAACATGTGTATTGGTTCGTCATGTGGGTTGTCAATGAGGATATGATCCTGAAAAGGATTGGGAAAGACCCGGACACTTGCCAAAAGGACAGACCTCTGAATAAGGGTAGTCATACTATCCTGTCCGGAGGAATCAGTTGAAAAAATGGTGCAATCAAATGCGAATGGGTTGAGTTCTATCCGATCTCCCGGGATCAAGTCCCGACCTTCAAATGCAGCGTAATTTTCTCCATATCGACTCGCCCTGAACACATCATTTTGAGTAATATTGGTTCCCTGGGACACCGCCCCCCCCAATCGAATTGGAGAAACGTATTCCCAAACCAGGGTCTTGTCAAGGGTAACTTCCCGAAAATGTCCACTTGTTCCTTCACAGATCAGGGTATTGCCATTGGGTAAGCGTCTGGCTCCAGATATCCTGGCAGAAAACATATCTGATGAGGGTTGCTCCACATAACTCCAGAAGGCAGAGTCTGGTCCAAATGCCATGGTGGGCAAGATAATGTACATCCCCAGGCTATCTATAGGTGGGTGAATAACATCCACAGAAGAATACGATCCTGCAGGACGCCCTAATCCATTATTAAACACCATGATGTTTCCCCCACCCGGCAAGCTGTCCTCAATCCAATTGGCATCATGTTGACCGAAGAGTGTTTGATCTGCGACGCTTCCTCTCCGATAAGACATCGGGTTTCCCCAACGATAGAGAAGATCGCCTCCCATTCCGGATTGTCCTCCTTCATGAGTGGCAGCTTCTGCAGTCGATGTACTATGATCGATCACATAGATCTCATTGAGATGTCGAGAGCTAAACAAGATTTGGTCCAATTGTGGGTTGTAGTCCAGCGAGTTGGCATGAATCCAATCGCCATTCCCCGTTCCAAAGGCACGAAAATTCAGATCCAGCAATTCGGGATGATCTGCAACCACGCCAAAATTATTTTTGCTGCTATCGAAATCCTGGACAAGATGATCCCACAGGTACCACTCCCACACGATCACTGCTGAGTCCTGTCCAATCGGTTTGATTTCTATAATTTGTTCTGACCAAACCCCTTGCGCATTCAATAGAGCCGTATCTCTCCCGGAGGAAATGGCATCATCCATATCGTGCAGATCCCATGACAGGATAAGGATATTCCCATTGGGTAAGGGTTCAATATCATGATGCTGATGATAAATGGGAGAGGCATAGTTGAACTCCCACATGAGCGTACCGTCCCAATCGAACAATTCCAGGCGACCTCCACTCCCACCAGCATTGAATACACCGCCAACTCTGGCAGTTCTCAACAAATTTCCATTTTCAAGTAGATACAGGGATGATCCAGGCCGAAAGGGACTCGCCCAGGTGTTTACAACTCGCCCGCAATTGTCAATCAGATAGCTTGTGGTGCTTGAACTTGGGCTAAAAAGCGTATATCCATTATACGCCAGGGAATCATTGAGGAATAAACCGACTGTAGGTTGAGAATAAGTTGAAAGCGAGACAAAAAGAAAAAAGAAGACTAGAGGCTTTGGCATATTATTGAAAAAAAGTACGTATGCTGGTGTCTTTTTCCCAGGACTGATCCAACAGTTGCAAGGCTTGCCAAATCAAGTTTGAAAAATGTTGGAGTGTTGACTCAGACAGGTGTTCATGTACATCAGTAGCTTGATGATAATGTTTAAACAAAGGAGCTTGAGACAAAATTTCTTGCAGAACGGGAGGATCAACCTCGAATTCCATTGCTCGATAATAATGCTCCGCGACCTCAAGGTCTTCTGAAGAAATCGCGGTTAACGAAAATGCCTCTTTCATTCCTGCCTCCCTAAAGGAGCGATGGTCAGCGTCATGGGGAATGATTCGGTCAAAGCGATGAATTGGCAATCGATTCCCTTTGGCAGCGAGCTCTATTCCTTTTACAATATCTCCTGCATCTTGATCCGAGACAGGCCATATCGCCACTTGATCTCCCTGCCCTACCAACTCCAGATTAATCATTCCAAGCATTCCTTTGATGCCATGCTTTGCTACATACGCACGAGAGCCCAATAGGCCAGATTCTTCTTGATCAAAAAAGAATCCCTGAACGCCAAAGTGAGTCAGCGGATTGGTTTGGGCTCTTTTCAGAACAGCGAGGGTTACTGCCATAGCCGAGCCATTGTCATTGGCGCCGGGACTTCCCGTCACAGCATCATAATGACTTCCTATTCCGATAAAGGGCTGTTTATCGGATTTGACGATGAGATTTGTTCCTGTTGAGTAATTTTGAATCTGGAAAGGGATTTTCCACCGTTGGAGGTAGCGCTCAATCACAATTCTGCGATCAGAATTGGCTTTGCCTTCCAGGGTCCGAATGATTGAGAGTAGCTCCATTGTAGTAATTCCTCTTTCACAAATATAGGCAACGATAAAAAAAAGCTTCGCCTTTCTATTGATAATGGTAGAAAATTCTAACTTGAGTTGGGATTTTTTTATCCCGAATCGTTTTGTTTACCAATCTGTTTCTTCAATGAGTCGATTTATTCTGTTCATTTTTACACTATTCTCTGTTCAATTCCTTTGGGCAATGCCAAAAGATTCCAGTTGGACAGTTGAGGATGTCATCCGTCAAACAAGCATCCGAGGAACTGTTTTTTCCAAAGATGGAAACGCAGTAGCCTGGACCAAGTCCCGTCCTTCGAAAAAGAAGGATCGATTTGTAACAGACCTCTATCTCACACGCCTCAATCAAGAGAAAGATGGAGAATATCGGGTGGTCCAATTGACGCGCAGCGAGGACTCCGATCGCAATCCCCTCTTTTCGGCAGATGGAGAAACCCTGTATTTTTTATCCTCCAGAAAAAACGGCAATCACTTGTGGGGAATCAGTTTATTTGGTGGAGAAGCCTTCTCTGTAGATTCATTTCCACAAGGGATCAGCAATCTTTCCTGGCAAAACGATAGCACGCTGATTTATGTTGCCTCGGAAGGGAAAAGTCTTCGCGAAAAGCAATTGAAAAAGAAAAAGGATAATGTAGTCGTTGTTGAAGATCAGGAACACTTCAAGGCTACGCGCATATTTGCCTTTCAACTCGGTACAAAAGAACGCAAACGCCTAACAGACAACAAATTCCCTATCCGTTCTTATGCAATTTCAAAAAATGGCAAGTGGCTGGTAAGTTCCCATATCCTCTCTCCCCATTACGGCTCGGATGGACAACCCGCTCCAACCTATTATTTATGGGATCTGGAAAATGGGGGCAAAACTCAGATTCTCCAGAGCGGATATCAGGAACCTGGTCAATTTGCGTTTTCGCAGGACAATAAGGGATTTTATTTCAGCTCTGTCCAGTCTTCTGATCCGGAATGGAATGGGGCAGGGATTTCTTTGCTTCATTATTTTGATATTTCGACCCAATCCATTTCTGCGGTCAATCTGCTATGGAAATGGGGGATGGCTGGCGGCTATCAAGTGAGAGGACAGGATGTGATTGTTTCATTGGCGGCTGGTACTGCTAGAAAATTAGCCATGTATCAAAAGAACGGTAACAACTGGATTCGTCAGGCCATTGATGCAGGAAGTATGAACAAACATATCAGTGTAACTGCATTGTCTGAGGATGGTAACAAGATTGCCTATTCTTACTCAACTGCTTCCCTCCCCACCCAATATCGAATTGGCGATTTCTCACAACAATCAGATTCGTGGACGATTTCTTCGGGGAAACAGCTAGCAAAGATCAATGCTCATTTGGATAAAAAACGGAAGGCAAAAACAGAAGCCATCAGTTGGAAGGGTGCATTGAATGAAGAAATAACCGGCATGCTCTACTATCCCCACAACTATGAAGCAGGAAAACGATATCCCTTGATGGTTGCGATCCACGGTGGACCAACCGGGGTGGACATGGACAGATGGAGTGATAGATGGGCCTATTACCACAATCTGTTGAGTCAGCGAGGATGTTTTATTCTCAAACCCAACTATCATGGTTCAGGCAATCATGGTCAAGCCTTCATGGAGTCAATCAAGAAGCATTATTATGAATATGAAGTACCGGATATCGTGGCGGGTATTGGTCATCTGGTAGATGAAGGATTGGTCAATCGAGATTCACTGGCAGTCATGGGTTGGTCCAATGGGGCCATTTTGGCAACCATGCTCACAGTCCAGTATCCAGATATGTTCCTGGCAGCAGCTCCTGGTGCAGGCGATGTCAACTGGAGTTCGGACTTCGGGACATGCCGTTTCGGCGTAACATTTGATCAAAGCTACTTTGGAGGCGCTCCCTGGGACAATAGCCAGGGACGAACGTTCAATCTTGCCTATATTGAGAAATCTCCCCTGTTCGAGATGGAACGAGTCAAGACGCCAACCCTGATTTGTCATGGCAGTGAGGACCGGTCTGTTCCAAGAGATCAAGGCTGGGAATACTATCGCGCCCTTCAACAGATCGGTCAGGCAGCTGTAAAATTCCTCTGGTTTCCAGGCCAACCCCATGGCTTGCAAAAACTTACTCATCAAAGGCGCAAGGTCACAGAGGAGTTGAGGTGGTTTGACATCCACTTTTTTGGAACAGCCAAACCTATCAATGAAGCCACAAAAAAGGGAAGTCCTCTACTGGCACTGCTTGAAAAGGAAAAATCCCCCCTCCAGGACGGATTATATGGCGAGATGCATCAGAAAACCCTGCTCCCTGAATTTGTGGTGGTGCATAAAGATTCCATCGCCATCTCCCGATTCGAAATTACCCATGCACAATTCCAGCAATTCCGTCAGACCCATCGCTATTCTCCTCCCCATGCCAATCACCCGGTAAGCGGCCTGAGCCTGGCAGATGCTCTGGCATTTGCTCAATGGCTGGGAGAACAAACAGGAGACACCTATCGTCTGCCCAATGCCTCTGAAGCCAAAGTTCTTCACAAAAAAGCAAGAAAAGTAGCGCCAAAAGAAAATACGCTTCACTATTGGGCCGGCTATGAACCAACACTGGATGAAGTGCCCATGCTTCGAGAAAAGTTGTCAGAAGTGACAGGTTCCCTTCTCATGGAGGGAGGGTCGTTTCCAGCGACAAGTCTGGGAGAAAGCAAGATCTATGATCTTGGGGGCAATGTTGCTGAATGGTATGAAGAAAATGGCAGCTCAGGTGTCTATGGATATGGTGCTGGAGATTTTTGTGATCCAGCCTCTGAAGCCGCTCCAACACAAAGCAAGCAGCTTGGATTCAGGATTGTCAAAGTTCTCTGACAATCCTGCTGAAGGCCATTCAGAATAGTAGGCCCATCTAGTGACTTAACCTTAAAAGGGAATTATTCGATATCCACTCGAATGGTTCGCTGTCGACCTTTCTTGTCCAACAAGAAACGTTCTCGGTAAATCATAAAGGCTGCTTCCCCAACATCTTTGAGGTAGACATAGTTGAATCCAGCAGAGAATACTGCACCCAAACCAGGAATCAAAGCTGCTGCCTTTTTGGCGATGGTTCGTTCAATGATTTCCTTGATGATAATTCGAGAAAGGTAACTTGTGGCTCCTTTGCTGATTTGCTTGGCAGTATAGTCTCCGGCAACAGTTCCATAGACCTCCGAATGACGGCCAGCCTCAAAATCTTTCAACTCTCCCAATGCTCTTTGTTTCTGTACCTTGTCTGAAGCAGTCGCGATTTTGAAGACACGCATCATGTATTCCATTTCATAAGCCCTGGAATCCGGCGTGCTATCTTCTCCATTCAAATCATATCCATACGACAGTGCGATTTGATAAATCGAACGGGTGGACAAGGCAAACAATGCGGGGAGGTCAGCAATCAAACCTGGCCAACCGACCAGACCTGTGCCAGCTCCACTCACGGTAGCAACACGTGTGTTTTGATCAATGAATTTTTCTGCTATATGATCCAGATCGTGGATTGAGGCCTTTTTCAAGCCAGCAATAGAGGTCGCATTAATATCAAACTCTCTGGTTGCTTCCAGGATACTGCTATCACTGACACTCCATTGGGAGGCATCCTGCAGTTTCTCTACGACTGTTTCTGTCAATCCTGAGACCGAACCACGGACATCTTCAGGTATCAATTTTTCAGATAACCATCCAATGGGTTTACTAACAAAATCTGTGGCCCGATTCAGAAAACTGGGGCTAGATGCCTTCCATTTTGCGATTTCATCCAGAATTTTGCTCTCAGCGGAATTTAACTTTGCCATAAGTGGTGTAAATAGGTTGTCAATTGTGACGATAAAGCGTTTTGGAAAGCCGTAGATTAAGCTGTTTTTTCTTTATTTTACCCGTCTTTTCATCTGAAGGTTCAAGTTAATAAAAAAAATTCATGAAATTTGGAACCAAAGCTGTTCATGCTGGTGTACAACCAGACCCTTCTACAGGAGCCATAATGACTCCCATCTTCCAAACTAGCACGTATATTCAAGCCGCACCCGGCGACCATAAAGGATATGAATATGCCAGAACGCAAAATCCTACCAGGAGTGCTCTGGAATTGGCCTTGGCAGAACTCGAAAACGGCAAATATGCGAGTTGTTTTGCTTCTGGGATGGCAGCTACCGATACCCTTGTCAAAACCCTTCAACCCGGAGACGAAATCCTCTCCAGCAATGATCTCTATGGAGGAACCTACCGTCTGTTTACCAAAGTCTATGAGACCTTTGGGATTCGATCGAACTTTGTAGACCTGAGTAATATAGATAATCTTGAGTCTTCCATCACTCCACAAACCAAATTTATCTGGATAGAGACTCCTACCAATCCTCTGATGCGGATTATCAATATTTCTGAGGTCGTGCAAATCGCACATAAGCATGGAATTCAAGTTGTCGTTGACAATACCTTTGCTTCTCCCTATCTACAGAATCCACTGGATTTGGGAGCAGATGTTGTCCTACATTCCATCACCAAATATATAGGTGGTCATTCCGATGTTGTGATGGGATGTCTGATTGTCAATGATGAGGCTCTCCATGAACGTTTGCGATTTCTTCAAAATTCATGTGGAGCTGTTCCCGGTCCCCAGGACTGTTTTCTGGTGCTTCGTGGGCTAAAAACATTGCATCTCCGCATGCGGGCTCATTGCGAAAATGGTACTGCTGTTGCCCATTTTCTTCGTCATCATCCCAAAGTCCAGACAGTATATTGGCCTGGATTCGAAGATCATGCAAACCATGAAGTTGCGAGAAGGCAAATGAAAGATTTTGGCGGTATGATTTCCTTCACCCTAAGAGGGGATCGAATGCAGGACGCACTGGAGGTTTTGAGTGGAACAAAGCTTTTTTCCCTTGCTGAAAGCCTTGGAGGGGTGGAATCACTGATAGGCCATCCTGCAAGCATGACACATGCTTCCATTCCCAAAGCCGAACGGGAAGCCAGTGGATTGAAGGATACCTTGATCAGATTGTCGGTTGGGATCGAAGATGCTTCTGACCTTGTATCTGATCTGGATGCTGCCATCGCTTCTATCACACAGAAAAAGACCATCGCCTGAAAATCCAAACTCCTGCTCTCTCCTTCCCAGCCTAGCTGAAAGATCAGGCTCATCTATTGGCCAGACCTGTACATCCAACGCATCAATGGTACTTACAGGTCTGGCTTAATTTCATTTCCAGCATTCGTATTAGGCATGTTATTCCTGTCAAGTTAGCAGTCTGACCAGGCAGGTCCTTGTTTTCTCCTTGATGAGATTGCCTGATTTCAGTTCCCTTTTTTGCATTTGACCATTTGCGACCATTCGCCCGTACTGGCACGGATTTCGCGCAATAGTATTCACCATACACTGCTGAATATGTGCGATTCATGTTTCTAGCTGAATATTGCGCATGATAATTGCATACTTTCGGCGAGTATCCAGTTTTCCGCCTCTTTCTGATTGTGGTTTTGCCACTCGTTCTCCCAATTGCTCCTTCTGGATTCAGGAGGGAGCCAGAATAGTTTAGCTTATTGACAGACTCATTCAACATCATCAACCTTTGATCTAAGAGACATGCTTTGTATCATTTTCACCAAGAAAAGACTACTTGCCGGAATCAAAACTGATATTCCCCAATTGTTGCGAATCGGGGATCATTTTCATATTAGTTATGAGGGTAGAGCGAAGCACGAAGTGCTACAATCGCATCTGAAGGAAATTACCGACAGTTATTTTCACCTCCTGCAAGAATCTGGTCAGGAGAGACCAGCTTCTATTCCAACGGCCTTGGCGTATCCCGTGGATCTCGCCAATCAAGATGGAGAGAGGAATCAGATATTAAGTGTGTTGAAAAATGCTCCTCAACAAGCATTTGATCCTATCCACGCGGAAAATCTGGCACTTTCCTTCCTGTATGGACTCAAAAATCAGGAGACCATCACCCCACAGAACTGCATTATTCTGGAAGCTGTAGATGACTACCTACATCTCTGCTACCATTCCCATATTGAAGGAGAGAATGTGGATATCAAAGAATTTGGTTCTTTGGCTCTTCACACCGATGAAGAGTTTCAATTCACCTCTTTCAGAAATATCGGCCATTCAAAAGGCAATGAGCAAGTGCTGAATGAGCTGCTCAAGGAGTTTTCGGAGGCTGGATTGACCGTTGATGTCAGAGGCCAAACCGATTTGGCTCTCCAATTAATGGAGCCAAACCCCAATCAAAAATACCTTTACTCTCTGTCCAAGAATACCAAGCATGTAAACATACAAGCTGAAATAGAGCTAAGTCGGGATCGATTTGCGGAACTCATGTCAGCCAATAAAGAAGCATTAGCAGCTCCTCTCAGCAATACTGTTCTTCAGGAAAAGGAAATTTATAAAGTTGTCTTGTTGGGCAACTACCTCAAGAATCCTTATGTAAAATCCTATTTGCGTGATTCCTTGAACCTCAACGGCAAACTTATTGGCTTGGAAGGGGAAGGAGAATACGACGAATTCGCCACGATTATCCAGGGGCTGGATTTCAGAACGATGGAAGTTGTTCAGGCAGAAGAGGTTCGGCAAAAAGAGGAGGAGAAGAAAAAAATGGAGGAAGAAAAGCGAGCCAAAATCGAAGCCGAACTGAAGGTAAAAGACAGTCGGGAATCCTTGTTGGAAGAACTTCAAAAAGTATGCATTGATCCTGAAAAACAGGAACACTATGAAGAAATGTTTGTGAACAGAGGCATTAAGCTTGGCATTCCAGAAGTTGTCATTAAGTGGAATATCTCAGAGGTGTTGAGTCGGATTGCACTCCAGAAAGAAGGAGAATCGGTAGGATTGTCCGCAGATGAAGGGGAAAATGAAGCTGTCCTAGAGCAAGAAGTGGAGAAGAAGAGCGAAGCAAAACCGCCAGTTCAAGAGAAAAAGGAACCAACAAAATTAGTGGCAGAGCCTGAAAACGGAAATGGAACAGCAGAGGATTCTGTCTCCGTCAAGCATTCCAATGGTCATGTGCCACATTCACCTGAGGTTTCTCCCAAAACTGAGACCAAAATAGAAAAAAATTCTCCAGAACCGACTCCCATCTTCTCTAACAAACATGTAGAGACTCCTCCAATTGCTACCATTGTGGCTCCTACTCCTCCCAAAGTGGAGACAAAGCCTGTCAAGAAAGAGGAAGCAAAGGAAGTCAGAGAAGTCAAAGAAGAGCCCAAAGTTGTAGCTCCCGCGGCAAAAACAAAGGAAGAACCAAAAAAGGAAACAAAGGCTCAGGAAAAGAAGAAAGAGGAAAAGAAGGAAGAAAAGAAGGAAGAAAAGAAGAGCACGCCTGTTGCAAAAACGACAACAACAGATAAATCTTCAAAGGCCAAGAACAAAGATAATGCTTCAGCCAAAATTAGCTTGAATGATATTTTTGTCATCAAGGGAAGCCTTCCTGATGCAGAATTCTCTTCCAAGAAAGTAACCTTTCATTCGGATCAGGAGCTAAAGGTTGTCCGATTGTTGAGTGTCAAAGAGATGAAGGACACAGAAAAGATGGCCAACTTCAACCAATTGTACAAAAAGGAGTTGACCTACTTTGAAGAAATGAGTGAACTCAGTGAATCAAAAGAAGGCCTGTATTACTACCGTCCATTTTTGGAAAGAAATACACTCAAGGATCAGGTAATAAAACTTGGACTAGACAAAAAGAAAAGCCTTGAAGACCTGAGTAGTTCTGACCTGAAGTTTATCCTTCAGATATTCAAGGAGGTGAAGGATCTTGAGATCTCTCATGCCAATCTTACAGAGGAGAATATCCTCATTCTCGCCAAGAGAAAGTGGAATCTTCAGAAGAACATGGAAATCAAATTCATTGGATTCACCTCCAAGGAAGTTGAGAAAAAGGAAATGATTGAGCAAACACATGCCATCTTTTCTAACTTAATGGGTAAGGAGATTTATCAGGTTTTCCGTCAAAAATTTCAATTGTAATCCAACATGCAGGGAGACAGCCTTTCATTAGTTCATTATATCCTTGAAAAAGAGCGGAAAGAAAAGGCACGAAAACGAAGAGTCGTCATTGGAATTGTCCTGGGAGTTGCCATCCTGGTTGTGGCCATTCTGATTCCATTCCAAATGAAAAAGGGCGACCGGCTTCGTGAGTTTTCTTCCAGCGATTTGACCATGAGTCAGGTCTCCGTTCTCTTCCAGCAGGATCCTAGTCCTCTGATTGTAACAGATGAAGAATTTGGACGCATAGATACCATCTTCTCAGCAGAAGACTATGCAATCCTCCTCACAGCAATCAGAGATGGAAACAATCTAACAGATGTACAAGAATCAGGCAATTATTCTGATACGCCGCAATCTGAAGATTTTCGACCATATTCTTCTTCTTCCCAGCAGGTTCGATTGACAGACCCATTGACAGATGCTGATATCATGCCCAACTACCCTGGTGGAGAGGCCGCTCTGTATCAGTTTCTTTCCAGTCAGATCCGGTACCCACCTGCTGCCTTGGAAAACAAAATTGAAGGGAAGGTCTTTGTACGGTTCGTAATCAATCCTGATGGCTCAATCACCAAAGTCAACATTCTGAGAGGAATTGGCTATGGATGTGATGAAGAAGCATTGAGGGTAGTCAGAATGATGCCCAGATGGATTCCGGGTGAAGAAAATGGCCAAAAAGTACCTGTATACTCTAGTTTAGCAGTTAACTTCAAGTTTCTATAAATTAAGCATGTCCTCTGGTTTTTGTTAGCAAGCAAAAACCTTTATCATTGCCTCTGTCTCAGACAGGGGCTTTTGGCTCAATTATGGCCTCAGTTATGTGAAGGAAGGGAAAGAAAATTGGAAAGGAGTGGATAATCTTTCGGGATTTTGTACTTTTGGCGCAATCTGCTGCCCATGCTTCGAAAAACGCTCAAGATCGGCACGCTGATTTCTCTCTGTTTGATCGCGGTAGGGCTGGGAGAATTCATCATTACCTTCCAACTAGCCAAACATAAAGTTGCTGGAAATACCCCCATTATTCCCCAGGAGTCTCTCTTAACACTATCTCGCCTTGAATCGCTTGGAGGTGATAGTCTGTCCCTTGCCTTTCAGGATTCGATCTATGGGGCCCCTGATTTTGACCCAACACAGTTCCAAGCACCCGCCATGCAATATCGTCCGTGGACGCGCTGGTGGCTACCTGGAAATCATCTCGATCGATTGGAGTTGATCAGAGAGATCCAACTGTTCTGGGAAAATGGATTTGGCGGCCTGGAGATCTATCCAACTACAGCAGGACTTAATCCTGATCTTATTGGCACTGAAACCCAAGGGGTATTTGAGGTAGGGACTCCGGCATACTTCCACAATATTACCATGATTCTGGAGGAGGTTGCCAAGCGAAACATGCAAGCTGATCTTCTATTGGGGTCTGGTACTCCCACTGGCGGAGCTCACGTTAGTCTGAATGACAACCTGCAGTCCCTGGCTTTTGGAGAGTCCTATGTATTGGGGGGAAAAATGGTAAATATCCGATTGCCGGATCCCAGACTTCCAGGTTCCTATTTGTTGGCAGGACTCGCCGATCCTCCCTATGATCACCCACATGCTGAAGACTGGATTCATTTTTATTCCGACCATAAACAATTGGTCGCTCTCTACGCAACCAAATACCGGAAAGGAGATCGAACCTGGCCAGCTTTGGACATCAATGACTATCTCAACCTGGCCGACGATTCCACTTTTTTAATCACTTCCTTTGTCAATGATCAAGATCGACTCCACTGGAAAGCCCCCAAAGGGTATTGGAAAATCATAGCGGTATACGCCATTCCAAATGGAGAAAGACCCATATTCTCAGCGGAACATCGACCAGGATATGTCCTGGATCCATTGGATTCCAGTAAGGTTGCTGCCCACCATCAATGGTTGATTGGCAATCAAGTCAGTCTTCAGAGGTATATGGGTAATGGGTTTCGAGGCATTTTTCATGATCATTTTGCCTTTCATACAGAAAGGCATTTTGGGGATGAGATCCTGGATGATTTTGAACAGGAACATGGATATCCACTTCTTCCTCACTTGCCGATCTTGCTCCAGCCCGGAAAAAATCACAGCATGATGCAGGCGGCTGAATGGAAGACCTTTCCAGAGTTTACTGCCTCCGAATGGGATGATCGTATTCGGCATGATTATGCCCTCACCATCTCCAATCGCCTCATCAAGGATTATCTTGGAACGAGTATGAATTGGGCAAAGTCCAACCAACTCATCACCCGAGCCCAACCATATGGAGCTGAAATCGACATCATCAAATCTGCTGCCTATACACATATTCCAGAAGCAGAACAACGATATGGCGGGGGCAGCAAATTGTTTCTAAAACTGGTTTCTTCTGGCGCCAATTGGGCTCATAAACCAGTCATCAGTGCAGAAACAGGCGGGCACAAAGATCTACCTGGAAGCATGTTCCCCCTTCAGTTGAAACAAGCTGCTGATAAATTATTTCTTTCCGGGATTAATCAACTCATCTTGCATGGAAGCCCCTACAAGACCTACCTTGATGAGGAAAAAAGTCAGCCCTGGGTCCCATTTTCATCTCCCTTTCTTCACTCGCACAATTATTCTGGAAATTTTTCAGAATCTTCTCCTTTTTGGAAAAATCAAGCTGGCCTGAACGCCTATCTGTCGCGATGTCAATATATTCTCCAACAAGGAGAAGCTGTCATGGATGTCTTGATTTATTATCCTTTTTTGGGCTTTCCCGAGAGTTTTGGGAATCATCCCCATCAGGAAACATATTTTCAGGGTGCCCTTCCAGGCTACCACCCGATCTCAAGGACTGAATCTAGCAGTTTGCCCTTTAGTGCCATGGAAAAGGAAACTGACCCCAGAAATATCTGGCTAAAGGAAGTTTGGCCCCTGATTCAAATCCTGGAAGAGTCAGGCATCAATTGGGGCTGGGTCAATGATGAGTTATTAACAGAAATAACAACGAAAGGGGGGAGTGAAATTCAATTAAGAGGATACACCAGTCAAATGGTTCTAGTGCCCTCAGCGCCTCATATTCAGCTTGGTGCCGCAGAGAACCTCATACAAATATCCAGAAAAGGAGCGAGAGTGGTTATTTATGGTTCTGTCCCTCAACATCAACCAGGATTTGCCAATCGGGAAACCAATGACAGATTGATTCAAAGCTACTTCAAAGAGCTGGTTTCGCATCGATTCATCCAACAGCCGGAAGAATTCAAAAATTTATTGATCGGATATCCTATACGTCAACCTATATCATTTGAGGGACATCTGCCCTATCTCAGGAAGATTCATCGACAGACCTCAGACAAAGGGAGCTGGGTGTTTGTCTCAAACACCCTTGATCAGGATCGTTTCGTTTCTTTGAGGTCAGATGGATCATTTTCACATTACTATTGGTTCAATCCTCAGAGCGGCGAGATTCATCCAGCCACAATCAATTCTGATCATGTCTTGAATTCTCTGTTGGGACCATATGAGAGCAATATCTTACTTGCCAGCCACCAGCCTGTCGTTCCCGATAGTCTGTTGAAGAGGAGGCCAATCGAGCAGACTGATTTTTGGTCTCATCCCTCCTCAAAAGACCATCAGCTCAAGCGTTGGGACCTGATTGTCAACATTGATCCGGTCAATCAAAAGGGTAAAAAAGAGTATTTGAATTTGCAGGACAGCATCCTTCAGGATTGGCGAGACATCAGCCCCTTGAAGTATTCCCACTCCGAAGGTCTTTATCTGCATCATCTGAATGTTGGAGATACACTCCCTCATACTCGATACATCCTGGACTTGGGACATGTCATGGCAAGTGCAGATATTCTCATCAATACCATCCCGATTGGAACCCTGAGCTTGCCTCCATTTCGACTTGATATTAGCGGACATCTAGTCCCTGGCGATAACATCATCGAATTGTGGGTAAAGCCTCCGCCCAGAAATCATAAAATTGCCAGAGGCAAGGCGGGAGATCCGCTATACGAAAATTATTCACATGATGATTCAGTGCTCGTAGAAGCTGGTTTGATTGGACCTGTCCATATCTGGGAAGTGCGCAAAAGCCTCGATTCTCACCTTCCTTAAGGTCCAGCTTTTGAACCTATCTATCCAAAATAAGAAGACGGGCAAATAGATAGCCAGCTTAGGAATCTTCCTGCGGTAATGCCCGAAGGATCTTATCCGCAAATACCCCTGTTTTCCAGGTACCTTTTTGTGGGGTCATGCCCATTCTTACGATGACAGTCTGACGGGAAGGAATAATCAGTACATGCTGCCCTTCATGGCCATTGGCATAATAGGCATCTTCAGGAACCTCTGGCCAATACTTTCTGGCTGGCCCAGGCACTTCTTTCAGTGCATTTGTCCAAAAATGTGCCCCATATTGTCCTTGAGGTGCTGAAGGGGTTCGTGTTCTTGAGTAGCTCACCCACCCTTCCGGCAAAATTCTTTCTCCCATCCAAACCCCATCATTGAGGTATAGCAATCCAAACCTTGCCCAATCTCTTGGGCTCGCCATCATGAACGAAGAGCCAACATATGTGCCTGAAGCATCGACTTCGAGTTGTGCGCTACGCATGCCAATCTTATCAAACAGCTCTCGATATGGGAAGGCAAGATATGCCTGAACATCCGTAAACTGATCCCGAATCAGGCGAGACAGGATATTGCTTGTCCCACTGCTATAATTCCATTCCGTATCAGGAGCATAGGCCTGTTTCAGGCTTGCTGCATAGGCTGCTGCATCTTTTTGCCGAAACAGCATTCGCGTTGCATGTGAATCCCACCCATAGACTTCCTGAAATGCCAATCCACTGCTCATTCTCAACAACATGTCCACTGTAATTTGGCGTTTTTGTGGATGATTTTGCCATTCCTGAATCCCTGTAGGTTTGTGTATGTCCAACTTCCCCTCTCTAACAAGAATTCCTGTCAAGGCATTGGTCACACTCTTGACCATGGACCAAGCACGTTGCGGCCTATGGATATCAAATCCTTCTGCATAGCGTTCTGCAACGATCTTTCCTTGATATAGAACTACAATGCCCCGAGTTTGAAGAGGAGTCTTCGGGTTTGTCTCAGCAAACGACCACTCCATCGCTTCTTCCAGGGCAAGGCTATCTACTCCTTTTGGAATCCTGACTGCATCTCTGTCTCCTTGTGGCCAGAGAGAATCCACGTGTCCAGGAAAGGCTTTTCTGGGGTTTTGCAAGCCTTGATTCTTTACCTCATCCAGAGAGGCGGAGGTGAGGAGTGTACAGCCAAGACCCTGACGGTACACAGCTGTTCTTCGTGCCAATCCCCAGACATGTCCACTGACCGACTTATTCTCCCAATCGATAGCCAAACGAACGTATGATACCGGATGAAGGTCTTGTTTGATATCATCCTCAGCCCTTTCTGCAACAAACAAACAAGAGCAGGCAGTCTTAGCAGCATAACTGCTAGCTATGGGACAAATATATCTGATCAGATATCCCATTGCCAGAGCCATAAACAACAAAAAAATCAACAGCATCGCATACTGGGGTCTCATCTAGATGGAGAAAGAGTGGTAGATATAATGATTGTTGAATGGAGAGTCCGGTGAACAGGGCAACGATCTGCGATCTGCAATAGTCGCTTTCGCTGAGATTCATCTAGTTCTCCCTCCAATTCCAACACACGCTCAATATGATCGAGTTTCCCTTTGGGCTCTTCTCCAAGGCCTGCATCGGCAGGATATTCTTTGCTATGTTCCAAATGAACCCGTACTTCGCGAAGATCCCAGCCTTTGCGATCTGCATACATCCGCAAGGTCATACCTGTACACGCGCCCAGAGAGGCCAACAGTAGATCATAAGGCGTCGGTCCCAAGTCATCTCCGCCAACAGATCGTGGCTCATCAGCCAGAAAACTATGCCTTCCCGCTACAATTTCTGTGGTATACCCTTTGGCACCCGTTCGAATAACAGCTTGTTTGTCTGTCAGCAATGGGGGTTTTTCTATCAAGTGTAAATAACGCACTGACCAGGCTGCAATCATATTTGCAACATAAAGGGAATCTTCTTTATCCATCAACAAATGATCTGCCCCATCGAGAGACAAATAACTTTTGGGATGCTTGGCTGCAATATATAGATCCCTGGCATTGTCGATTCCTACGACACGATCTTGAGGAGAATGTGTAATCAGTAGTGCCTTGCGAAGAGAAGGTAATAGTTCTGTGATAGAAGTGCGTTTGAGGTCTTCCAAAAATTGCCGCTTGATTCGAAAAGGTCTTCCTCCGATGGATACAGATGCTTCCCCATCTTCCATGATTCGTTTTTCCATGGCAGCAAACAGATGGGTAACATGCGTAGGATCTGCTGGCGCTCCAATCGTAGCAATGGCTTTCACCGAATCCAGTTGAGCTGCGGCAACCAAAACTCCAGCCCCTCCCAAAGAATGTCCAACAAGCATTTGAGGTGCCTCATATTCTCTGGCCAAATACGCTGCACAATCGACAATATCATTGACATTCGTAGAGAAGTTGGTATCAAAAAATTCTCCCTCACTCTCGCCCAATCCAGCAAAATCGAATCGGAGCACGGCAAAGCCTTCTTGTGTCAGGGCGAGACTGATGTTCCGCTCTGCACGAAGATTTTTGCCACATGTAAAACAATGCGCAAACATGGCATAGGCCAAAGGTGGAGAGGTGGGAGGAAATTCAAGAACCGCGGACAGGGTCAGGCCGTTGCGATTGGGAATGCGAAGTCGAAGGGATTTCATAGGAGAGGGAATGAAGATTTGCAGGTCAAACTAAGGATTTTTTAGAGAGAAGAAAGGAAAATCACAGACATTTTGCCCAATTTTCACGGGTTTCATTTTTTCTTTCTAATTTTCGGACATACGCTTCTAATCAATTGCGACAGGACATGTTTACAACACTTCGGAACACCCTTGGCATGGAGGCCAAACTTTCTCATTATGGTGGCAGTCTTTCTTCTTTACGCGTTCCTACCAACAGTGGAGACGTAATCGATGTTGTATTGGGATTTGCCAAAGAGGAAGACTATCTCAGCAATCCTTCCTCCATGGGAGTCCTTGTAGGAAGATATGGAAACAGGATTGCTCATGGCAAATTTCATCTGGATGGACAGGCCTATCAGTTAGCCACAAATCTCCGAGAACATCATTTACACGGAGGAAGTATGGGGTTTCAACGAAGGTATTGGCAGATCCTCCCTACTTCTTCAGCCAATCAACTAATCCTGGCACATGAAAGCACTGATGGAGAAGATGGATATCCAGGCCATCTTTCTGTTCAAGTGAGCTTTCGGCTGACAGATGACATGGGATTTCGAATTGAGTATGAAGCGAGGACCCAAGCACCAACTGTCATTAACCTTACCCATCACGCCTATTTCAATCTCGCAGGAAGCGGCCATGTACTAGATCATGAATTATGGCTGAATTCGGATCAAACCACCAGGGTAGATCCTTCTCTGATTCCAACAGGAGAGTTTGCAGATGTGCAGGGAACAGTGTTTGATTTTCGGACACCAAAGTTGATTGGAAAAGATATTCATGCGCCGGACCCACAGTTGCAGTATGGCAGCGGCTATGACCACAATTATGTTCTGAATGACTGGGATGGAAACTTCAGACATTTTGCTACTGTCAAAGAATTCAGCAAAGGGCTTGTCATGAAATGCTTTACCACTGAGCCAGGTGTGCAATTTTACTCTGCCAATCACTTAAGAGATACAAGAGGAAAAGGTGGGGTGAATTACGAGCCATTCAGTGGGTTTTGTCTGGAGGCACAACATTATCCTGATTCTCCTAATCATCCGCATTTTCCCAGTACCGTTCTGAGACCGGGAGAGACCTACAGACAGACAACAGAATACCGATTCGAACACCAATAGCAACTATTTCTTACGTTTGGCGGTATTTTTCTCCATCTGATTGAGCAGTTCCTGATAGAGGCCGGCTCTTTCCTTGATGATTTTGTCTTCAGCCAAACGGTAGGCTCTTCTATATCCTCCAACAAAATAGCGCTGATACCAGGGAAAAATACTCACCAGCGCATCTACCAGAGATAGATTGACAGTGGTATACCCAAACAAGACCCCCAATCCCCCCACCAGAAGGAGGGAATTGATCGCATCCTTGTATTCTCCACAATACAACTGCCCCAAACCTGGCAATACCGCACTCATGATTCGGACTTTGTTTGGGTTGAAGCGCTTCAAACGATGATTTTGCTGAAAGATATTCTCTATTGCGGCGATGATCTCCGTCTCTGAAGGATCAATCATCCCGAGAAAATAGGATTCTGCCTGATCAAAATCTGCTTGCTGAAAGGCAATGATTCCTTGGTAGAAGGCTTGTTTTCGAAGAAAATACCCTGTCTCAGCGTCCAGGTTGAATAATTCTACTTTGGCATACTGATACTGGCCTTCCAGCATAAAGGCTGTCGCTTTCTTGAATAGCAATTCATTCCGAAGGCTGTCGTTGTGCTCATTGGCGTAGGCCAAATCCAAATAGGAATGTGCAGCCTGAGCATTACCAGTCGCCAGATAACAATTGGCCAGCGGTTCGAATACCTCATTTCCTGCCTGATTGATCCCAAAGAACAAGACTCTTCTGTAAGCTTTGATAGCGCCTTCGTACTCTTTTGCTTCGTATTGCTCTTGTGCAAATGCCAATGTCTGCTGAAGTGTCTGCGCTGGCAGAGTCAAGGGAACCATCAGTAAGATCAGCCAAACTTTCATGCGGACTTATAAATAAAGGCTTAACATTCGGCGAACCTGGTGCAGGACATTGTGTGTATTCTGTGTATTCTTTCTTCGAGCTGCTTTTGCAGAACCATACAGATTTCCCAAATAAAAACCTGCAGCAACACCGGTATATGCCCATCCGTGAATGCTGTCAGTTCCTTTGTTTTGGAATCCGCGATAAGCTTGCCAGGCACTAATTCCTGTAAATAGAAGAGAAAACAGGCCATCCTTCCAATAGCCAGCATATATTTTTCCCAAACCTGGAACTGGCACTGACAACATGACTGCCAAAGCAGGACTTCTTCTTTTGATGCCAAGTCCTTTATCCGTAAGTGCCCGATAGGCACCATATGCAGGATGTTGCATGGGCAGGTCTGTCAGCAGGCTGTCAGAGCCTGACCAATTGGTGCGCAGCAGTTCAGTACTAATCTGGAGAAATCTTAGTTCTGCCAATGGCATGGAATCTGTCACAGCAAAAAAAGAGGCAGCAGCATCCAGGTCTTCCTGAATAAGCAGCACACGGCCATATTCAGAGCCAAACTGCCCTGGCATCCTTTCCAAAGCTGGAAACAGTCGTTCGAGATGCTTTTTGCTTCTTTCGGAATGACCTCCCAGCCGATATGCGCGAATCAATTGCAGTTGAATGGCAGCTGAATCTGGCGCCAGGAATAGGACCCGTTCGTATTCTTCCGCAGCCAGTTTATACTCCCCTGATTTGAACAAATAGGAAGCAAAAGCTGCAGAGTTATTCAAATCGTACAAATCCTGGGCATAAAGGCCTACTCCCAACAGGCTGAATCCCGAGCATATACATAGAATTAATGTCTTCATTTTGGTTGTTGCTCGGGTAATGAATGTTGCCAATTATGCACAGGGTCAAATAACAATCCTGTTTGAGGATGGCGGGAATATTCTTTTGGACTCATACTATTGCATCTGGAAAACCTATCAAAAAAATTCACTCCACCTACAATTACTCCTTGCCGCTTGATCGCCTCCAGCGCGTATACAGAACAGGAAGGTGTAAAGCTACACGCAGCGATATCTTGGGAAGAGATAAAGGATTTATACGCGAGAAACAATCTGGAAAATACCCATTCATACTCAGAGGAATTGTTCTTTGCTATCTCCCATGAATGCTGTTTCGCAGGGACAGGGTTCAATTGGCGGAATTGTTCTATATCTGCTACACTTTGCGAGAATAATGGCAGCATGCTACTGAGCAGGAACAGGGTAGGTATAAAAGGTTTCATCCTGCATCTGGTTAAGGGTGATGTTCCGATAGGTGGTAATTTGCTTGCGTTCAGTTCCTCCATGATAAGTCAGTGCTATGATTTCTGTAGGGAAATGAAGTCCGCTAATCAACTCATATTTCCTAAAAAACTGCTTTGCAATGATATCGCCTCCTGGATTCAGGGAAATTAACCCATACAACTGTTTTTGTTTTTGAGAGAGAATCATTTTTCCATGCGTATCTGCATAATCTTCTGGTGGAAGCCAGGAAGAAATCACCATTTCTCCGTCTTTGTCCACATCTGTCATTTTGTAAGGGGTCTGTCTAAGTCCAAAGTATGGCAACTCCCCACTTAGACATAGACTCAAGACTGAGAATTTTGTGATATTCATATTGGGCAATTTCTCTACCAGTGAGTCTGCTTCGATCTTGTAGAGAAAAGAATCCGTAGAAATAAGGATTTCTGCTTTGGGGAAGGTGATGTTGTAAACAATCTTGTTTTGAGATTTGTCGAAATACACTTTCCCCATTGTAAGGCTAGATCCTCCATCTCCTGTTTTTTCCTTCATGGAGAAGTCAGCCTCTACTCTGGTGTACACTGCC
This sequence comes from Bacteroidota bacterium, assembly GCA_039029315.1. Lineage (GTDB taxonomy): Bacteria > Bacteroidota > Bacteroidia > J057 > J057 > JBCCCJ01. Next base: position 75,928 of record JBCCGK010000002.1, read on the forward strand.
TGCGCGCTTAGACTTGCGTAGAAAAAGGTACCAAACAGAAATAAAAGGCATGGCAATAGAGGGAATCCTAATGAGAAAGAGTCAGGATAACGGTTAATCATACACAAAAAAATATAGTCAATCTTATTGACAACCCATGTAAGCATTAGTTGCAGGTGGCCAACAAGATTGACAATCGACTTAGAATTGAAATCGTTTTGAAGCGATCGATCTACAATACACTACGATAGTAGAGTGCACTTGCAATCCCACTCCAGATCACGTTTCCAATGACACCAAGCCAGAAAGAGGTTTTTTCATCAGAAGATTTGTTTTGGTTAATTCCGACAACAAAAAATCCAATTGGGCAGCAAAGGAATCCCCATGCAAAGGAAATCCAGTCCATGTCATCAATTGAGAATGCAGGCGCTACCAATGTTTCTTCAGATAGGTTTCCAAGGTTAAGCTGATTCAACATACCGGCCTGAGATTCGCGCAGATCTGTCAGGGATTGCATTTCATTGTCCAGGAGGTAGTTCTCCAATTGATCCAGATCTTGGAAATCAGATTCCAATTGTGATTCATCCAGGTCAAAAAGAGAAGCATTGGCTTCTGGGCCATTTGCAAAAACAGACACTGCAGTGATCATCATGAATAGCTGCAAGAGAATAAATGATTTTCTCATTGGGTTTAGGGTTTATGTGTGGACTTAAAAAAAAATATTGATGCGAACATCGAATCAAATGTATGGAAAGGAGACCTATTATGCAAAGGCTGTTGAATAAGCGTGGTGAATAAGTTATTTACTGGCACAATAAAAGCTGCCCAAGGAATGAAATTCCCTGGGCAGTAATTCAATGGTTACTGAAATGGTCCACAGAATCCTAACGGATCAGCATAACAAGGCTAATCAGAAAGAGTCCAACCAATCCTATGGTAACAACGCCAATCATTTTACATACCTGTCTCCATTGGTAAGCCCGATAGCGCTTTGTGTGGTGATCAAGTCCAGATGTTGTGGCATTAGAAGTTGCCAAAGATTGCGTGGAAACAGAAACAGTGTTGGTAACCATACGGTAAAAAAATTACTAGTGGCCTTCTTCTCAGAGCATTCGTCCCTACATGCTCCTCCTGAACAAAGGACATGCCAGCTGAAGGCCGAACTGTAACAGACTCTGTTTCAATGGTTCATATCCAGGCATGAATGGAAAAAGATTCTCAAATCGAGAATCCTTCTTTCATTTTGAAAAAAATACACCTCTGCCTTCCACCAAACTCCCGGGAGGAAACAAACGAATCAGAGAGAATCCTCTGCTCTGTGTAGAGGAGAATATCTACCGACCATGGAATCTATCTATCTTCTTTCGTGAAGAGTTATTCTGTCAGCAAATCGTCTGGAATAGGCTCCATTGTAGGAATGGCAAGCATCACTGCTGTATCCTTTGCAGATGGAACATCAGCGTATTGGACAGAGTCGGAGGTCTGCCGTTCTACCCACACTTTTGTCTCCTGACAGATAGAGTCCGGAAGTTGGATCATAATCCGATCCAGTTCCAACAAGGAAGCCAAGGCCAATTGGGAGTAATTTTGAGAAGCATTCTTAAATCCTCCAACCTCCGTTCGCCAAATGTCCCTGATCAAAGGAATCCCGCCATTTCTGGCCTGAAGTTTTTCCAAAACAGCATCAACATTCCCTGCTCCTGCATGATAGGTATGCAAGACCATGAGACGAAACCAAAGATCCGACTCACGAAAAGGAATGTGTCGCTTTCGCAAAATTCTTCGTGTTTGGGGCACACAGGTTCTGGCAATCAAATCCGCGGCTGCAGCTGCGGCTTTGTCAAAAATGCCTCGCTCATCCACGCTATCATTGACAATCAAACCATGTTCAATGGCCACCTGTTCCATCAATTGAAAGGATCCATAAGCCCCTACAGGTGAGTAATGGAGGTTGCCAGGACTTTCGATCAGAAGAATGGCCTGTGCATACCAGGGGTCTACACCTAGATGATGAAAAATTTCAACCCCGCGAGCAACACTTGGCAGGGCGTCTCTAAATTTATAATAATGTCTTTTTCCTGCTGTAGAATAGAGATGTGTATCTTCATTCATGTTCTTGGCAGCCAATAGGCTATCTTTCCACATTTGTTGTTGCTCCTCGCTCATCGATACCCACTCTCTATAGGGAACGCTCGACAAAATCTCTCTGGTCTGAGGAATGTTGATCAGGCATGTATCTCTGGACATCGTAATGACTCTTCTCCAAAACCTGGTTTGGGGAAGGGTGTCCCATCTTTCCAGATAGATCAACGAATCTTTGACGACCTTGATACAGTTTGAATATGGAATAGGAGAAATATCCAGATCAAAACTTGCCTGCAATAGTGTATCCCAGGAAGCATCCGGGATCAAGGCACCGCCTATCTGAATATTTCCAAGACTATCATTGTCATACAAGGTGAGCGCAATTCCAGGTGCATATACAGTAGGCATGCCTGCCTGCATATGTGCGATCCCTTCAGGATTTCTGGCTCCCAAAGCATACCAATACAAGGGGATACAGACTGTCAGAAAGAATCCGGAAAACCAAACAGGAGTAAGCTTCTTTTTCACGACCTGGTAATTAGGAGTGCGCCTCAAAAAATATCTAGCTGGTGATACTAAAATAGTTCAATCAGCATAAATATTTTTGACCTTCAGGGCAAATGGTAGATACCACTCCCTCAACATCCAATGCTGGTGGGTGAATGGGATTGCAGGCAAATCGGGAAAAATGCTTCTTAATCAACTTTCGTCACAGCCTCTGCTTTCAGGCTGGAAGTCTTCTGTAATTTGGTGCGGGATCGACCAAAAACATCCAGGCCTCTGAAGAAAATCTTGTTGGTATTCGAACCGGATATTTGCAGCATCGTTCCAGTACCCGGAAGGGCATGAAGGTCACTCAACAAGGCTTCCTCTATATTGTGTAGAGAGACGGCCGGGTGGTTGGAAGCTGACAAACCTTGCCGTGTCTCAATCTCATCCATTCGAAGGTTTTTCACCTCGCTGATGGATATACCACTTTGCCATCTTGGTTCCGGTGCATCCTCATCCCACTCAATCTTGACATCTTCCAAGACCAGCCCATCTACATGGTGGGCTTCAAATCCATGCGTGGCACGTTTATCAGCATATGCTTCCGGGTACATCGTCAATTGTACGTTGCGCAACTGAATATTATGCAAATATCCCCCTTCAGGATGTAGGGTATCTGGTGTATATCCTTCTATTCTGCTAGTTCCCTGTCCATGTGCGATGATGTTCTCAAACAAGACATTTTTTATGGTTCCCAATTTGGAAGACGCCCGCCTTTTTTTCAACACCACCCATATAGGATCACCATCCCCCCACCAATTGAAATGCTTTCGGTTGGTTTCAATGGTAATATTTGAAAAAATGACATTTTCAACCGTTGCGCCATCACGGACCACGATACTCAGTCCACGATTGGAATTTCGTACCACACAATTGTTGAAAACAATGTGTCTTATATTTCCATAACTCTCGGTTCCCAACTTGAGCCCTGTTGAGGTAGAACTGACAACACAGTTGGACACTGTGACATTTTCACAATCGTATTTTCCCTCTGGGTTTTGGTTGGCTTTCAAGACGATTGCATCATCTCCTGTATAGACAATACAATCCGATATCGTTACATCCTGACACCCATCAATATCAATCCCATCTGCATTGACGCCTTGATCCAAATCAGATTCTAAATAAGCGCCTCGAATAAATACTCTTTGGCATTGTTTCAGATCCATCAGCCAGAATCCAGCATCTATGACCGAAATATCTTCTATGGTTACATCTTTGCAGAGATGCATAAAGATGGTCGACACCCAGGGAGCAACTCTGTAATACATTTTCATTTCCACCCCAAATTCCTCTGCATTTCGGGTAATATCCTTGATGAAGTTGTCCACCTTTTTCAGGTCTTCATAGCTCCTTCTTCCCTGACCGTGTATCCTTCCTTTGCCTCGAATCGCAATGTGTTCTGCTTTCGAGGCGTAAATCAATACTGGTTGCTTCAAACGACTTCCTTCCAGACCAAAATCCTGCGACCGTCTACTGGCAAATAAGGTTGCCCCAGCCTCCAGATGAAGGCTGACATAACTTTTCAATTGTAAAGATCCGCTGAGATAATTGCCTGGTGGAAGATACACGGTTCCTCCACCAGCAGAATGTGCAGCATCTATCGCCTGCTGAATTCCTCGTGTAGACAATGTTTGGGTATCGGTCTGTGCACCATAATCCAGCACATTGTAAACAGGGAGTTTGGTTTGAGCCCAACTCATTCCCAATCCGCAGATCAGGTATATACTCCAAATCAATCGTAATTCTCGCATGAGGTAGTTGTTAGTAGCAGCAGAAAGCTTACTCGCAAATTAATTCTCCTTCCAAGGCCATGATATAATCCAATTCCAGCAAGGTTGCAAGTGCGACCTGAGAATAATTTTGAGAAGAATTACCAAACCGACGATATCTCGTTGTCCACAACTGCCTGATCAAGGACATTCCTCCTTCTGTCGGGCGGATTTTTCTCATAACACCTCCAACATTGGTTGCTCCTGCATGATAGACATGCAGGACGAGTAGTCGGAACCATAAGGCATTTTCATCATATCCAATCCCTCTGGCCCGGAGGATCTTTTTGGTTTCTGGAATGCAGATCTCTTTGAAATGCCTGGCTGATGCCTCCGCAGCTTTCGGAAAAATGGCCCGTTCATCTACCTCAGAGGTGACAGTCAAGCCATGTTGTCGAGCGACATATTTCATCAATTGAAATGGACCAAATGCACCTGTAGGAGATTGTTCGAGCCGCCCGGGACTTTCGATCAGCAAAATGGCCTGCGCATACCATGGATTGACTCCTGCCTGCTGAAAAACAGGAATCGCCTGGTGAATTTCCGGGATGACCGACCTTAGTTGATAAAAATCCTGTTTGCCATAGGTTACATACAATTTCTCTTTCTCCGCAACGCCCAATTCTTTCTGTAGGCTATCTTTGAATGCTTGCTGACCTTCTCTCGAGAGGGTATCATACCAGATGGTTGGAAACCGATAAACGATTTGTCGAGTTTTGGCTATATTTAATAAGCTGGTATCTGGGTCAAGGCTGATCACCTTTCTCCAAAATTGAATTTGAGGCAAGGTATCCCAGCCTTCCAGATAGAGATAAGGGTTTTGGATCAGATTAACTTCCAGTGTATCAGAAAATTGAATCTTTTCCAAGGATTGATCTGCAAAAAAATCTTGTCCTGAACATAATTGAATAGACAAAAAAAAGTAAGCAAGACGAAGGAGCACTCTCATCATTTCCTGAATTATTTCCCTTTAGTAATACGAGAAAAATAAGCTTTCGAGTTTTGGGTAGAGATTTTGTGCCAGACCAAGGAAGAAAAACCGAATGTGCCGGGGCACATTCGGTTTTTTCTGACGCAGGACTGGTGCAAAAGATCAAGCAAAACGAAATCTTATTTTTTGAGTGTTACTTAACAGTCGAAATTGCAAAGAATGTCAGGGCTTTCAAATCCTTTTCATGGAAATTCCAAACGATTGCTTACAATCATTCCCTCCATTTGCAATTTTATCTTTCATTTGTACGATCTTAGGGGGAGTGCAGTTCTTGAATTAGCAAGATGATTTTTTGAGGTGATGCTAAAGGATGCTAAGTTTGTTCAATGAATCCCTAATTCTCAGATAGAAATACAATTTTTCATGCAAAGAATTTTTCTTTTCCTTCTTCTTCTATCATGCCTGTCTGGTATAAACATACGCGTGATCGCCCAAGCTCTCGACCCGGCTGATACCTTGATGAGTTTTGAGGAATATCAGCCTATATCAACCCTCGTTGTGCCCGAACATCCGATTACTCGTGCGAAATATCCATTCATAGATGTGCACAGTCATCAGTACCGAATGGATGAAAGGGATTTGGAACCATTGGTCGCAGAAATGGATTCTCTCAATATTGGCGCCATGGTCAATCTGAGTGGACGGGGATGGAGTCGATCCCCTGATTATCTGGAAAACAGCATCAAAAATATCGACAAACAAGCACCAGGCAGGATTGTTACCTTCACCAATATCCGTTTCGATGGCATCGATGACCCCAACTGGCAGAAGCTCACACTTGCACAACTAGAGCGAGATGTAAAAGATGGCGCCAATGGATTGAAAATCTTCAAAAATCTTGGCCTTAGCACCAAAGACAGCAAAGGCAATCGCATAGCTGTGGACGATCCCAGATTGGACCCTATCTGGGCCAAGTGTGGGGAGCTAGGCGTTCCTGTTCTCATCCATACAGGAGAACCTGCTGCTTTCTGGAAGCCCAGGGACAAGAACAATGAGCGTTGGCTCGAACTCAAACAAAAACCAAGGCGATACCGCGATCCAAAAACAAATCCTTCCTGGGAGGAATTGATGGGAGAACAACACAATATTTTTCGCAAACATCCCAACACCATTTTTATCAACGCTCACCTGGGTTGGCTGGGAAATGATCTGGAAAGGTTGGGGAAACTCCTGGATGAATTGCCCAATATGTACACAGAAATTGGAGCTGTACTTGCAGAATTAGGCCGTCAACCCAGAAATGCCAGAGCATTTTTTCTCAAATACCAGGATAGAATCATGTTCGGAAAGGACAGCTATCGTCCCAATGAATTTCCTTATTATTTCAGAGTACTTGAAACCGATGATGAGTACTTTGATTATTATCGAAAAAGACATGCTCACTGGAAAATGTACGGACTCAATCTTCCTGATGAGGTGTTGAAAAAGTTGTATTACAAAAATGCCATCAAAGTCATTCCTGGCTTCGATGCATCACAGTTTCCCGAGTAAAGGCTTTCATGTTCATGAGAAGAGTGCTCCTTTTTTTCTTTGCTTGTATCATGTTTTGTATTGGTTCTCGGCCATTTCCCCTGATCCCTCCGAAAACTGATCATCTAGAAAGCTGGGAAGCTTCTCTGAAGGAAGAATATGCCTACAATTGCCTGAAAGTCGTTGATAATTCAATGATTTTTACAGAGAAGTGGGATACCCTTGTACAGCCCGCTTTTTGGCGAAATGCAATGGATCTGTCCCCAGATAGCCTCATCATCAACATTGCCAAAACCAGGCAGGTCATCGGATATATTCCCTACAAACATTGGCGGGGTATGAGTGAGAGGAAATTGCGTAGCTATGAAGACAGCATCCGGCAAGCATATCAGTTAGGAAAAAAAGATGAGATTTACTTCACTAACGGACGAAGTCATTTTTATCAATTTCACAAAGTACTTCCCGAAATCTCTCGCGCAGTAGAGGTCTTCCATGCTGAAGGAGTAGATCCCTGGTATGCACAAACAATTCTTCTGATCGAGAGTCCCGGTCGATTGCAATTCTCTACAGAAGGAGCATATGGCGCATTTCAGTTAATGGAAGGCGTCGCCAAAGAAGTCGGTCTTGTGATCAATGATACCCTGGATGAGCGAGAGGATTTCGAAAAATCTGCCGTTGGTGCTGCACGTCTGATTCAGCGGACCTGCATCCCCAAAGCAAAAGTCCTGGCGGATCATTGGCAGCTAGAATACAAAGAAGATGATCTTTGGTTCAGATTACTTGTCCTGCATGTCTACCATGCTGGATTTGGAAATGTGAGACGGGTTCTCCGAAAAATTCGCCCAACAGAGGGAGGGATTCCACTCTTTTTGCAGTTGTGGCAAACCAAGGGCAGAAGATTTGGAAACGCCTCTCAGAACTACTCCCAAATTGCCCTTGCTTCTCTCATGGAACTGGAAGAAATCATTCAGGAAGAGGTCATTCTCTGTCCAGACGATTGGCAGGCTCAGATAACAGATTAGACATGAATAAGGTGTGACTTATGTCTTTGATTTTCGGTATTGATCTAGGTGGAACAAAAACAGAAGGGATCGTCTTGGATTCCTCCCAGCAATATGCACAGATAACTCGAATCCGAATTCCAACAGAGCGGGACAAAGGCTATACACATATTCTAGACAATATTGAAGGACTCCTCAACCGACTATCCGAAAGCTGTGGACAATCCCCCAAAAAACTGGGAATCGGCACACCTGGTGCCTTTGATCCTTCAACACAGACCATCAAAAACAGCAATACGACTTGCCTTATCGGCCAACCACTCAAAAAAGATTTGCAAGATCGATTAGGGATGGAAGTTCGCTTCGCCAATGACGCCAATTGCTTTGCCCTGGCAGAAACAAAAATGGGCATCATCCCAGAGATGGTCCCCAATGCAGAAGTAGTGTTTGGCATCATTCTCGGAACTGGCGTAGGGGGCGGGATCGTTATCCGAGGGCAAATCCTTCAAGGGCTTCACAACATTGGGGGAGAATGGGGGCACAATTTCCTGGATGTCTCCGGAGGCAAGTGCTATTGTGGAAGGTCTGGCTGTGTGGAAACCATTCTCTCAGGGCCAGCCCTGGAGGCCTATTACCATACCCTTAGCCAGACAAAACGAAAACTCGCAGACATCTATAAACGGCATGTGGCTGGTATCGATGCACATGCCACAAACACAATCCGCCGGCTGATCGCACATTTTGGAAAAGCCTTGGGGCCTGTCATCAATCTTATTGATCCTCAGGCGGTGGTAATTGGCGGAGGCCTTGGAAATATAGGACTTCTCTATTCAGAAGGCAGGAATGAAGTCGCCAAATATGTGTTTAATTCCAGGATGGAAACCAGAATTCTCAAGCCCAAACTGGGAGATAGTGCTGGCGTATTGGGAGCTGCTCTTCTTGTTGAATCCTAGAGTGTGGCTTGCGAAACATTCAATTATGCGTATTTTCGCCAAAGCTTTTTACTAACTCTACCACGATGAAGTCATTACTTACTGGAATTGTCCTATTTCTTTTTGTTGGATTTGCATTTGCACAAAATCCGGAGGCACCTGCCGAGGAAGTCGTTGAGCAAGGACCCTCGCTCATCAGCAAAATTGCGGATACCATGTGGGGATGGGGACCAGTAGTTGCCACGAGAGATACTCCTGAAGGTCCAGTCAAGGATATGTTGCCTTTATTGGTGATTCTTCTCCTTGGGACCGGGATCATTTTGACCTTCACAACCGGAGCAGTTCAATTCAAAAAATTCCGCTCTGCATCAAGGCTCCTTTTGGCCGGAGCCATGCGCAAGGATGGTTCTGATAAAGAAGAAGGGGACATTACACCCTTCCAGGCATTGATGACCTCACTGTCAGCTACAGTCGGCAATGGAAACATCGCAGGTGTGGCTACTGCTATCGCCCTGGGTGGACCAGGAGCTGCTTTTTGGATGTGGATGACAGCCTTGTTTGGAATGGCAACCAAGTATGGAGAGGCAGTGCTTGGGATCAAGTACCGAAAAGTCGCGGAGGACGGTTCCATGTCTGGTGGACCCATGTATTATTGTGAATACGGGATTGGCGGAAAACTTGGAAAAACATTGGGAATTATTTTTGCCATTTCTGGCTTGATTGCCTGTCTGATTGGAACAGGGAATATGTTCCAGTCCAACTCTATGGCGGTTGCGGTAGCGACCCAGTTAACAAACAACAATATCATCAGCCCTGACAGTGCCCAATTGGCACAGGGCGTCGTCGGATTTATTGTGGCAGTCCTGGTAGGAATGGTCATTCTTGGAGGAGTAAAAAGAATTGCCGCTGTGTCGGAGCGATTGGTTCCCACCATGATTGGTATGTATTTCCTCGGTGCATTGATCATTATTTTTTGGAACATCACTGATATTCCAGCTGCTTTTGGCACCATTCTTCACTCCGCTATGAACCCACAGGCAGCCTTGGGAGGTGCCGTTGGAATTGGAATTGCCCAAGCCATCCGATATGGTGTGGCTCGAGGGATTCTGAGCAATGAATCTGGCCTGGGTAGTGCCCCTATTGCCCACGGTGCTGCGAAAACAAAAGAACCTGTCCAGCAAGGAATGATTGCCATGATGGGAACCTTCATCGATACCATCGTTGTCTGTACACTGACTGCTTTGGTCATCACTGTAACTGGTGCCTATAAACAAGGTCCATTGTTCGTGGATGAGGGCGCATTACAGAGTATCGACATGACCATGTTTGCATTCAACCAGGTGATTCCTGGGGGGAGTTATGTGGTGATGATAGGCTCTTTTCTCTTTGGAATCTCTACCCTGATTGGATGGAGTTACTATGGTGAAAAATGCCTGGAGTACCTTGCAGGGGTGAAAAGCAAAAACATTTATCGGATCATTTTTATCATTTTCCTCTTTGTCGGTTCCCTCCCTACAGCAGAAGGGATCAGTGAATTGGCCAAGGTTGGAGACATCGGAAACGCCTTGATGGCCGTTCCTAACTTGATAGCCTTGTTGTTATTGGCCAGAGAAGTGGGAAGAATTACCAAAGATTATATCAAGCGCCAAGCAACTGCCTAGGCTATTTTTGCTGTCTTTACTCAGAAGAAGTAATATGTCTATCCCAAGTCATTCCAAGTTGATGAGAACACTAACTCTCCTATTATTCATCCTGGGAAGCTGTAGTTTGTTTTCCCAAAACTATCAGTCAAATATCTCTATCCAGATTGGTGGTCAAGCTCGATTTTCGAATCCAGGCCCTGTCAACTTTGCGATCGATAGTCTGTTCAATGACATTCATCGATCTGCCAGGCAATCCTTAAGTCCTGTCAAGTGGACCATGGGATTTTCCGGCGGCATAGGGTATCACAAAGGGAGAGCGAATCTTCGATTGCTTGGCTCGGTTTATTCCTTTACCTCCACAGCTCTTTATACTCAGTCCGGTGAGGATTTGAGAAGAGACCTAAGGTTTAGTGGGATGGAAGGAAGTCTGACGCTGACAAGCGAGTTGATTCCTATCACCGACATATTTGGGTTCAATGTAGGTGGCGGATTAAGCGCAACGAATTTCCGAATGGCTACGCTGGTCCAAGCTGAATCCAGCTTTGATGAAGCTGCTGATCTGACTGACATCAGTAGCCAGTGGAAAGTCGGATTCATCATCCAAACGCCTTTTCGCGTGGGAATAGGCCCACAAGTCAAAGTATCAGTCGAACCATTCTATCAAGTATTTTTCTCCCCAATCAATGCTGCAGCTTTAGGGGAAGAATTGTTCGGTCAGGCAGGACCCTTAGACAAGCTTAGAGGAGACGCCGATCATGCTGGCTTCACCGCCACAATTATGGTGTATTTGAGAAGAAATTAGCCCTTTTCCTGAAAATCTGCAATCGTTCCAGCTGCTTTACGAATGGTTTTGATTGTGGCTGGCCAGAGGAATATATTCAGGATAATGGCAAGAATATTGATCGCGGGAACAAGCATTAAGAGATTCATGATACAGTAATTCTGGGCTGTCCCTTCCTTCGCAATGCGTATGCGGGTATTCGCATTGTCAAGTAAATAGTTATTCATCTCAACGGTCAGAGATCGATAGGCTACAAATACCCAATACAGATTAAACAACGGAATAAACAGAAAGCCAACTGCCCTTCCTGGTGTGGTGCTTGCTCCACTTCCCTCTATCAATTTCCAGGATTTGTGGATGATTCTCAAGGCTGAGATATAACTGATGAGTAAGAAGAAAGCCCCTGAAATCATAAAGATGCTGAATATTTGCCTTTCCTGATTGGAAGAGAAGTCATCCCAAACTTCCTCTGCTACAAAAAAGGTAATCCCAACTATGACAAGAATTAGCCCCAGGATATAATTTCTGCTAAACGATCGATATCTTTTGGACAGCCATTTGTTGGTTTCGGATTTGGAAGCTCTTCTTTTCAGAGAAGGAGACTGTCGTGCAGAAGTTTTCTCTTTGGGACGTCCTTTGGGGGAAACAGCCTTCTTCTTGGGTTCAGGTGTCAACTGAATTGGTTTCGGTTGGTTCGAGCGCAATTCCTGTGGTGCATCTACAAGGGTTGCATCCACCATGCCTTGAGCCTGATATTTCGGTGGTTTGGGTTTGTTTTGAAGCTGTTTGATTCGGAAAGCGTTCTTGAACTCTTTACAGCTTTGAAACCGTTCATTAGGTTCTTTGGCCGTGGATTGTTGGATGATTTCATTCAATCTCGGTGGCATACCAGCCAGATTGGGTAGTGGCTCTTTCACGATTTTGGTTTGAATCTCCCACTCGGAAGTATTCTGATCGTAGGGTGGGTTGCCAGACAACATATGATGCAGCGTCACCCCAAGAGAATAGATATCTGTGCGATGATCAATGGATTGGGGATTCTTGACCTGTTCGGGACTCATATAAAGAGGCGTGCCAATCTGAACCCCTGTTCGCGTCTTGAGTTTGCTGCTTGAAACCAACTTAGCAATCCCGAAGTCCAGCACCTTCGGCACGCCATCTATATCCAGAAATATATTACTCGGCTTCACATCCCGATGCACAATTTCTTTTTCATGGACATAGGCGAAGGCATCAAGCACTTTCCCAAAAATTCGCAGTGCCTCTCTGGGATCTACGGGGCCATATTTCATAATATACTCTCGCAACGAAAGCCCATCTAAATACTCCATGACCATCGCCAACATATTATCCTCCTCCACAAAATCTACAACTTTCGCTATGTTAGGATGATTCAATTGAGCCATACTCATGGCCTCCTGCTCAAAGCGTTGCCGGATGGTGGGTTCCAATGCCAGGGTAGGATGTAGAACCTTTACGGCCACTTTTGTCCCCAATCGTTCATTGACGATAGCTTCATAGACATTTGCCATGCCCCCTTGTCCGAGAAGGCGACTGACTTTATAGCCTTTGACAGTAGTTCCAATCATGTTTCTGTTGCGTAAGTAAAATTCCGTTGATCGTTCTGGTCATCTTCCTCTTCCACAATGGCCTCTACCACTCTTTCTGAAAAGTCGAGACCATTGATTTCAGCTTCCACTATTTCTGCCTGTTCTACCTGAAGGACAGCTTGAGTCATGGGGGTAGATGTATCTGCCCCATCAATTTGACCAATGTGTATCAAATATGCGGAAAAATTGTCATTGGGATTCCCCATGCATTTCTGGCGGATTCCTTCGATCTTTTCAGCATCAGGCCTTGGGCTTGTAACAAAATATGCCAGGGCTTCATCAGAGAAGTTCTCAAGAATCCCATCCGAACAAAGAAAAAAATAATCATTGGCCCGAAGATCCCTAATGAGATGTACATCTACTTTGGTTGCCTTCTGGGATCGTCCCTGAATCGCCCTGGTGATGACATGCTGGTGTGGATGATGTTCGGCTTCATGTCTGGTTAATGCCCCTTTATTCAGCAATTGATTGACTAGCGAATGATCCTGAGACTGCCAAAGGACCTTGCCAGCTCGCATATGGTATAAGCGACTGTCGCCAATATGTGCAAGCGTTGCGCCTGCGGCATGCAAATGCAACAAACACAAGGTCGTCGCCATGCCTCTGGATTGGGGATTCTCCAGCAAATACTGATCAAAAACAGATTCAACATTCTGCAAAGCTGCGTCTAACAAATCCTGATCAGAGATTCGCCCCTGAATGTTTGACTCAAAAAAACGAACCATTTCCAGGCAGGCCAGTCGACTTGCAATTTCTCCTTTCTCAGCCCCGCCTACCCCATCGCAAACAATAAATAAACGATCCTCAGTTCCTGCCCTGCCAAGTGCAGGGTATATAGCATCCTCATTGTGGGGTCTCGCCCCCCGTTCATGAATCGCCATTGGTGGAAATAGCTCAATGGTCATCCCTATTAGGCAATAATGGTTTTGGAATAATTGGTATGTATAACTGTCTTCAATGCAACAGCAGCTGTTCGAGAAACTTTCAGGGTTTTGAGCACCATCTTGGTTCTGCCAGCCTGTATGGTATTCCCATCCAGCAAATACACTTCATCTCCTTCTTTTAATCTGTTGTCGTCATCCGCGTTGATAAATGTGCCATTGGTACTTCCTACATCCGAGATCACATATTCATAACCTTGCCCTTCGGCACGCTTAATCACTTCTATTATGCAATGATTTCTACTCATATACTTGTCCTGCGTCTCTATCATGATGTCAGCAGGCTTTGACACTGATTTACGGCCAATCACATTTGGACCTTTTTTCAGAGGAAATGTCTGGGTCGGCGCATTTTCGTCATGAACAATGATCCATCCCAACTCATTTGGTTCTTCTTCCTCCTTGGATGGCATGATTTGGGTGGATTCATACGCATGGTCAGAGCTTGGCTGGGCAGGAGGCGGTTGAACTGTTGTTTTTTCGGTCGGTATATTCAGAGGAACCCGATTAACGGCCCCACACTTGGGACATTTAACCGCTGGTCTTTGAGGATTGAGAGAACTTTCATCAAATTGTAGTTGAACCCTACAGTTTCCGCACTTGACAATCATTATGGTAGTTTTGGGAGGAACTTGAAAACAATCACAGGTTTTGTATATGAAAGAGTAGGAAAATAATGTAAGCTAATCTGCTTAGAACCTTTTGTTACAAGACAGAGAAAAACTCAAATTTGATGGATCAAAAAAGGTTTTTGGGAGAAAATATTGAGACAAAAGATCTGGCAAAACTGTCCTGGTATTTTTCGAGATGTCCTTAGTTTGAATTTCATCCTATGTTTTTGTTTTGCCCCTTTTATGGGTCCTTCTTCCTTGCAAAACGCCTTATTTAGTGCTGCCAAATTAGGCGTTTTGCGTCTTGAGGGTCTAAAAAATGATCTAAAACCATTTCCATAAACAAAACGCAAACAGTCTCTTAATATATCTCGTTTTTACCAATCTACCCAATCCATATCTTCAGCATCGGTATCGGAATCACCTTCTTCATGAAAGATTTCTTCGTTTGCAAAGTCCTGTTCTCCACCATCTCCAGCCAATCCATCGACCACCTCAGCGGCCACAACTTCTACAGACTCATCGACGATTTCTTCTTTCATTTCTTTTGCCACGCTCATGGCTTGTTCCATATCGGTCCCTCCCAGTAATTCCGCAACAGGGATATCTGAATCATTTTGGGGGAGGGATTCCCAATAGGTCTGCCTTGCGTCATTGCTGAGAGATTCCCATTCTTCTTCAAAGTAGGTTCCATATACATTTCCCCGCCAAAAAAACACCCCGCCAGCCCCCAACTCATTCCTTGCAGAGCTAAAGGCTTCATCGAATGTCATTTGATCATGAATGCCTCCGGCAACGGGTGCCTCTGGAACGGATACCTGGGCATCAACAACACTAGCTGCATCCAAATCCGGCAAGCCTTCATCCACTCCAGCCCCCAGAATCTTTGCCTCGAACACTTGTCCAGCGACCGCCCCCAAAGCACCATCTCTCATGGAAGCGTTTACAAGGATTTTTTTTCGTTTTTTCATTCTAACATCTGGTTTGACATAGTGAATCCCAATAAAGAACCAAAATTATAAAGCATAGTTGGAAAGCCATTAAGGATCTGTCGTCTCTCCATTGGGTGTTGGCTCTTTCGCCACCCACTCTGCTTTGCAGGATCGGCATGATTTCCGACTGGCAAGTCCTTCCCAAGGCACATTTCCCAAATAGACCTTGCATTTAGGACAAACATAGTGAAGTTTAAATTCCTGATCTAGGGCGGTTAGTTTTTCTTTGACAGACAGCATTTCAGCAGCAAGAATTCCCAAAGCATTGCCAGCAAAGGGAATGAAGGCAAATCCCGCTCTTACCAAAGTTCGCTTGATCTTGGCTCCTCTTGATATCTTTTTCCGGCTGCTTTCATAGGTTTCATACACTTGTTTCAGGACCAAAAATTCTTCAGAATAATCATTCCCAACTTTTTTGACAGCAGGTTTAGCAGGGCTAAATTGAGTATTTGCAGCAAAATAGCGCTTCAAATCCAGCCGAACATTGGCAAATTTGATCTTATCATCTGTCGATATGGTCGCTCGCCTCACTCGTCGATCATTGACAAATGTTCCGCCACTGGACCCCTGATCCTCCAATAGCATGACATGATCACTCAGCCTTGTTAGGATTGCGTGTCTCCGACTCACCTGTGGATAATTCAACACAATGTCGTTGTCATCCGATCTGCCAACCGTGTATTTCATATTGCTGTTACGAATATAGGAAAATTGTTCCGATCAAACAGGCATTTGAGAGCCGATTGCTCTATATTTGCAGCACTATGACCACACTGTACTTCGTTCGACACGGACAGACCGATTATAATCTCAAAGGAATCGTTCAGGGAAGCGGGATAGATGCCCCGCTGAATGCAACAGGAATTGCTCAGGCAAATGCCTTTTTTCGCGCCTATTCTCATCTTTCTTTTGATGCAGTCTATGCCAGTACGCTCCAGCGTACTCACCAAACACTTGCTCCCTGGATTGAGGCGGGCTATGCTTTCAGCCAACATCCAGGCCTGAACGAGTTTAACTGGGGAATCCATGAAGGCAAAGTCCCAACCCCCGAAGAGCATCAAAGCTTTTTGGCAATCCTCAATCGATGGCAAGAAGGAGAACTGGAAGCAAGAGTCCCTGAAGGAGAAACCCCCATCGATGCCTGGGAAAGAGCGAAGACATTCTTTCAAGACCTCCCGAAACGCCACCCTGACCAGCAATTATTGCTTTGTACGCATGGCAGGCAATTGCGGGTTATCTTGAGTAATCTGCTCAAAGTTGGCATGCAAAATATGGAACCTTATAAGCATCGCAATACGGGTTTGACCATTGTAGGCCTCACCGAAAATGGCCAGGCAACACTTGAGTTGCTCAACGATGGAACACATCTGGAAGCCCTGAACGTTTGATAGGATGATATAAATATGGAAGCTCTCCCTCCTGACCAACAACCGATCAATTTGATTGGAGGCGGCCTAGCAGGCTCTCTCATGGCTGTGTACCTGGCCCAAAAAGGATTCCGTGTCAATGTCTATGAAAGGAGGGCCGACATGCGGCAACAATTGCTCGATGGTGGCAGATCCATCAACCTCGCCCTCTCAGAAAGAGGCATTCATGCACTGAGAGAAGTCGGATTGGAAGAGGAAATCATGGAAATTGCTATTCCCATGTATGGGCGGATGATGCATGCGGTAGATGGAAGTCTGACTTTTCAAGCATACAGCAAAGACCAACAAACCTGTATTTATTCCGTCAGTCGTGCAGAATTGAATGCCCGAATGATGAATCTGTCAGAATCGCTCAAGCTCGTCGATTTCTTTTTTGAACAACGTGCAGAAGATATTGACTTTGAGTCTGGGGAGGTCTACCTGAAAGATTTGGCAACAAATAGAAGCTACAAGGCCCCCGGACGAGTGAGTATCGCCTGTGATGGTGCATTTTCCGCTGTCAGATATGCCATGCAGAAGACGCCAAGATTCAATCTGGAGCAAGCCTATCTGGATCATGGGTATAAAGAGTTAAGTATTCCTGCAGGTCCTGATAACAGGTTTCAGCTTGAACCCAATGCCCTCCATATTTGGCCAAGAGGTTCATTCATGATGATTGCTCTCCCCAATCTGGATGGAACCTTTACCTGTACACTCTTCCTCCCATTTGAAGGAGAATGGGGATTTGATGCACTCAAGACCCCTGATCGGGTTCATTTGTTTTTTGAGACCTTCTTCCCGGATGCTTTGCCTCTTATGCCACATTTGTTGGATGATTTTTTTAATAATCCAACAGGAAGTCTGGTAACCATCCGATGTTATCCCTGGGCCAAAAAGGACAGGATTCTCTTAATGGGGGATGCCTCTCATGCGATTGTGCCTTTCTTTGGACAGGGCATGAATGCCGGATTTGAGGATTGTAGTATCCTCAACAAGTACATCGATCAGCATGCACCTGATTGGGGCAAGGTGTTTGATGAATTTCAACAAGATCGCAAACCCAATGCAGAAGCAATTGCTGACATGGCATTGGAAAATTTCATAGAAATGCGCGATACGGTAGCTGATCCTGAATTTCTTCTCAGGAAAAAAGTCATGCATCATCTTGCCAGACATATTCCTGAATTTCAATCCCGCTATGAATGGGTTTCGTTCTCCACCATTCCCTATGCAGAAGCTTATCGAAGAGGACAAATCAATGATCAAATCATCGATACGCTCTTAGATGGGATTTCTTCCCTTGAAGAAATTGATCTTCAACAAGCAGAAACATTGGTCAAAGAGATGTTTGCTTTATAAGGGGAAGTTCATAATTTGAGGGCATGGAAGCCACACATCAATTTACTAAAATTCAATCTGGCCAGGACTATATAGATAGCCTTCGTGGTCGAAATTTGAAGGTATATTTGTTTGGAGAATTGGTTGAGGAGCCTGTCGATCATCCCATGATTCGTCCTTCAATCAATGCCGTTGCGGAGACCTATGACTTAGCCATACGGGAACCAGATCTTGCTTCTGTCATTTCTCCCTTTACAGGAGAACGCATCAGTAGGTTCCTGCATATCGCTAGTAGTGCTGAAGAGTTGGTGATGCAAAACAAAATGCAACGAAAGCTTGGGCAAAACACCGGCACCTGTTTTCAGCGGTGTGTGGGGATGGACGCCTTCAATTCTTTGTACTCTGTTAGTTATGAAATGGACGAGGTGCATGGAACCTCATACCATCAACGATTCAAGGCATTCATCGAGATGACTCACCGACACAATTATGTTATCGGTGGCGCCATGACAGATGTGAAAGGAGACCGGAGCAAACCTCCCCATGCGCAAAACGACCAAGACTTGTACTGCCGGGTGGTCAAACGCACAGAAGAAGGGATTTATATTCGCGGAGCCAAAGCTCATCAAACTGGCTGTCTGAATTCCCACTATATGCTGGTCATGCCAACGATTCGTCTGGGACCAGATGACAAAGATTTCGCAGTGATCGGGGCAGTAGCAGTAGATGCACCGGGCATTGCCTACATCTATGGTCGGCAATCATGTGACACGAGAAGCATGGAGGGAGGAACAATGGATACAGGGAATCATCAATATGGCGGACAGGAAGCCATGGTGATTTTTCAGGATGTGTTCATTCCCTGGAAATATGTCTTCATGGATGGTGAATACGATTTTGCTGCGATGCTGGTAGAGCGCTTCACCTGCTATCACCGAAGAAGTTATGTGTGCAAAAGCGGGGTTGGAGATGTTCTGATTGGTGCTGCAGCAGCAATTGCAGAATTCAATGGCGTAGAGCGGGCCTCTCATATCAAAGACAAACTGGTGGAGATGACCCACCTCAATGAAACCATCTATTCAACAGGGATTGCGGCTTCTTATCAAGGATTTCCGACAAAGTCTGGCGCTTACCTGGCCGATGATATGCTGTCCAATGTCTGCAAGCATCATGTAACCAAGATGCCGTATGAAATTGGGAGGCTTGCCCAGGATTTGGCTGGGGGTCTTGTCGTAACACTGCCTTCAGAGAAAGATTACCGCAGCAAAGAGATTGGTCCTTTATTGGAGAAATACCTGCGGGGAAAGGCCGATTATAGTACAGAGGAACGATTCAGAATGCTTCGGCTGATAGAGAACATGACTTTGGGGAGAAATGCAGTTGGGTATTTGACAGAGTCCATGCACGGTGCGGGTTCTCCACAGGCCCAACGGATTCAGATCGCTCGCCAAATGCAGATTGAATACAAAAAACGCCTCGCCAAAGCCCTCGCTGGCATTGAAACAGATATCCCCAAGGAAAATCTTCTGGAAGAATTCGGCGGGTATTTTGCGCGGGTATTTCAGATTTCTGAATAAGGCTTAGCGACAAGTGTTCCAGAGCTTTTCTCCAAATAGAATTGGACATTATTCCATGCTTCACCCTTACAATTAGATCACATGATTCATCCCAACGAGACCTTCAATGGTACCTGGCCATTTGCACCAAAATTCTCTACTGCTCCTGGATTTCGGATGCACTATGTTGATGAAGGAGAAGGAGAAGTATTGGTTTGCCTACATGGCGAACCTACATGGGGGTATTTGTACAGAAATATGATCCCTTATTTGTCCCAATTCTATCGCGTGATTGTGCCAGACCATATGGGGTTTGGGAAAAGTGAAACTCCTCAGGATCGCGCCTACACCTTCCAGGCACATGTAGAGAATCTATCTGCCTTACTGGATGAACTTGGCATTGAGCAATTTACCTTTGTGGTACAAGATTGGGGAGGTCCTCTCGCTGGGGCATATTCCCTCCGAAATCCAGATCGAATTCGTCGATTCTGCCTCATGAATACCATGTTGGGGTATGGAGGTGCTGTGAGAGATCTCCCGCCTAGTGATCCCCCTCCCCCACCTTTGCAAAGTTCTCCCTGGTTCCAATGGGTCATTGGCTCGAATGAAGAAGGAAGCTATCGGCCAACCATGGAAAATCTGGGCGAAGAAGTTCTGGAGATCATGAAGCGCTTGTATTTCACCTCTCATTCAAAGGTGGATTCAACCTGGATGGCTGCTTATTCCCAACCCTTTGCAAGCAAGGAAGAATGCATAGCTGCGGTTGAATTTCCATTGGATGCCGCTTACTTCAGGATCAAGGATTATGTCATAGAAGGGCTTAAGACAGGCAATCTTCCCAAGATCAGACAAATTCCGGCCATGCTCGCAGAAGGAATGGCAGATCAGGCCATGCTCCCGGCCATGGTTATCGACGATTTCAGGCGATTGTTCCCCAATGGCCCTGTTACGCCACTAGAAGGAGTTGGGCACTTTTGCCAGGAAGATGCTCCGGAAACCTTATGCGCCTTGATTCACCAGTTCATTCAGATGACCTAAGGGCAAACCTGGAATTCATTGGCATTTTTTTTTCCATTTTTTATTAAGTTTGACATGTGAATATTGCAGGATCAACCACCACTAATTATTGATCATGAAACAAATTCTGATTGCAATTTCTATTCTTGCTGCAAGCCTCTTCCTATTCATGGGAGGTGTAAAAATGTTGGTAAGCCATATCTATAATCGAACAGATTGTGAGCGGTTCAATATCGACAACATTGAAGTTCGCACAGGGATAGACATTCCCTCGGTTAGTGAAGCCGATTGCACATGTGATCAGATAGCCAAAACCAAGCGATCAACCTTTACCATCAATACACAACAGGTGGATCTGGATGAGTACCTGACTACCAATAAATTTGTTGAGCAGGATGGCGCTTATGTCAATGCGGGTGAAAGGGAAGACACCAAATGGAAAGCCAAGCTCGATCCTGAGACCCATGTCTTGACAGTCATGCTTGAGTACAAGATGTAAGGTAGTGCTTTACATAAATGGAGAATCCTCAGATAGGCATACGATAGCCTAATTTCTGAGGCTTCGCACCCAACCCTGAATCTCAGAAGTTTGCTCACAAACAAATTCCTGGCCTCGAAAAGCAGAAGAGAGTTGTAAGTGATTCCCGACAAGGGTTGGTCGCCCTTTCTTATGACGATGATAACTCAATCGGCAGGATTGATCTGGATAAAAAAAGCATTCTGGCAAGGTCCATGTTGATCGCTTTCGATTGTCTTCATGGCGTGAAGTCAACACCAATTTGGGAGAATAGGAAAATGTTCCTGCGCCCATTTTTCCCGGCCAAAAAGAAGAATGCTTGGCTGCAACAAAAATGGCGTTTCGAATCCCCATTTTTTCCCTCATCACCCAATGTGGATGTTTTTTGACCCACATTGGTATAGGATCAGTCGGTATGTTCAGGATCTTCCCTACTTCCAGATAGCCATAAATAATGTGAAGATCAGGGGTTTTGGGAAGATATGAAAAAGATCCCTGTTCAGTTATCCCAACTTGTCGAAACCACCCAAAAAACAAAAACAAGTCTCCGATCCCGACCCCTTCTTTTCTCAAATGAGTTAATGATGCTCCCTGTTGACCAAAGGAAGCTTGCCAATTTCCTGGCCGATTAGGCAGGACAGATGCCTCTATATCCGGGTCCAAATGTGCCTCATCAAAGGGAGCGATCTGGAGTTCATCCATCAGTGTCCGATAGGCGGTTCCATCTGGTGCGCTCAATTGATCATATCGAATCCCGCTTCCTGCTAGAGGAATTGGCAAGGAAATTAATTGGTCTTCCAGAAGGATACTGGCCTTTCCTCCACTTCCTGAATCGAATCCTTTACGACTAAGAATGAGTTTTGGCATCTCTCTACTCTACCACTGGTGCTACTTCTTCAGCTTTTGTCAGACCGTCTGGCAACTCCATAATTCGGATATTTCTGAAATGAATCTCTGCTCCTTCAGCCTCCAGACAGATATAGCCTTTTTTTCTTTCTGATTCTCGCAAGCCATTGACAAATTTCCCATTGACAGACAATTTCACGGTCCCGTCCACACACACGACAACATATTTGTTCCATTGTCCCTTTCCAAGACATCGTTTCTCAATCGATTTGCTTCGAATGCCGCGAGGATTATCAGGAATTGCTTTCATGCCCATGGTAGGGAAGACTTCCCCATGAACATAGTCATCTGTTCGATTATGGATCGTCGCGTATTCCAACTCCAGCATCTGGATTTCTATGGCTTTTGTTAGTCGATCTCCGGGGAAAGGGGTTCCTTCACTCCAGACAAACATCCCTGAATTCCCTCCTGCCTCCATATGACGCCATTCGACCTCGATAACAAAATTTTCATACTGCCGTTCTGTCCGCATCACTCCAATAGGGGTGCCGGTACACTTCAATAATCCATCCTCCACACGCCAGGTCTCGGGAGAGGTATTGACATCTATCCAGCCATCCAGATTTTCTCCATTGAATAAGGGGACAAACCCAAGTGGGGACGAATTCTGGGCAAGTACGCAGTACATCCCTCCTCCCAATAGAAGAGTGATCAGAAATAACAACCGACATGTGATCATACGACAATGAATTCAAACAAATGATGGTGGAACGATCAGGCGTTACGCCAGGGTCGAATCCAATATCATCACAACATCTTTGATAATCAAGCCTACCATCAGAAGAATGATTCCAATAGAGCTAATGATGGTCAGGGGTGCCTGAAGCTTTCGAGATGCCGGATACAGCCATTCGAACAGATACATCATGATTTTTCCCCCATCCAAAACAGGAATCGGCAAAAGGTTGATCAAGCCCAAATTTAAGGTGAGTAAGGCAGATAACATGATCCAGCTCGTCCAGACGAGCGTTTGCATTTCTCCTACTTGCCAGAACATCCCAACTACGCCAATGGTCTGAGAAGGCTCCTGTCCGATCATCAATAGGGACTCAAGGAAGTATTGCCCCATTTCGAAGCTTTGGATAAATGGCTGGACATGCAGGCCCCATACACTCACACCATCCTGGACAAGGTTCATCCCTGCAAATAATAATACCGGCAATCCCAAACTGGCCAAAGGTCCTCCTGCCACAAACAGCAATCGCTTCCATATCGGAATCTCTAGAAATCGCTGCTGACTGCTTTCTTCTGGCAACACAAAGCCTCCTAATGGAATGAGGGATAAGCGAAATTCGGTTTTTCGGTGATGAACGCTCAATAGTTTGGGGCCAAATCCAATGGAAAACCGCTGAATAGGAATCCCAACAAATCTCGCCATCCAAAAATGTCCCAATTCATGAATGGCAATCAGACTGGTAATGATCAAAAACAGGATGAAGTATTGCATAAGAAAGCAGGTTTGATAGATAGGAAACAATTCAGAAAAGCTATTGAATCTATCTACGCGCCAACTTTCTTATGGTTCAATGGTTTGGCAAGTATCTGGCAGCTATTTGGTGGAAAAGCGCCAAAATGTATGGGTGCTATATTCTTCTCCTGGCTCCAGGGTCGTTGAAGGGAAAGTTGGTTGGTTGGGAGAATCGGGAAAATGCTGTGTTTCCAGACACAAACCTGTGCGATGTGCATACGCCTTTCCGCCTCGCCCAATCACAGTCCCATCCAGAAAGTTTCCTGTATAAAACTGTACGCCAGGTTCTTCGGTATGCACTTCCAGAACCCGTCCGGAAGTCGGTTCATAAACGGTAGCAGCCAGGGACATGGCTCCTTCTCCCTTGTTGAGCACAAAGTTGTGATCGTATCCCTTTCCATAGGCAATTTGTGTATTCTCGGCATCGATTCGTGAGCCAATAGGCATGGAGGTTCGAAAATCAAAAGGGGTTCCTTCTACAGGTCGAAGTTCTCCAGTTGGAATCAATGTTTCATCAACAGGCGTAAAGGCATCTGCATTCAAACTCATTTGGTGGTCAAGAATATTGCCTGTTCCAGCCAGATTGAAATATGCATGGTTGGTCAAATTGACGACCGTGGCTTTATCGGTGGTGGCATGATAGGTAAGATGCAGTTCATCTTTATTGTTGAGAAGATAGGCAACTGTAACAGTCAAGGTACCTGGATATCCCTCTTCTCCATCAGGCGAGGTATAGCTGAGTTCGACACCAACAGCATCCTCCTGCTTGATTTCCTTGGCTTCCCACATGACCCGATTGAATCCATCAGTCCCGCCATGTAAGTGATTGGGACCATTGTTGGCAACGAGAGGATAGACTTCTCCTCCGAGTGAAAACTCTCCCCCGCCGATTCTATTCCCATATCTTCCAATTGTGGAGCCAAAATAGGGATGGCTCCCTGTATAGCCTTCCAGACTATCAAAACCAAGGGTGATTTCGGCAATGTTGCCATGTTTATCAGGCGTCTTCAAAGACATCAGGATCGCGCCATAATCTGTGACAGATGCCTGGATGCCATTGGCGTTTGTCAGGGTATACAATACAGCCGGACCTTCCGGGCTAAACCCTGCATTGGTTCGTGTAATAGTAGCCATAAGCGTAGATTCAGACTCAATTCCTTGTTCTGTAGGTTGACAGGCAAGGAACAAGACACTGATTAATATCAGAGATGTTCGTAAGACATTCATAAGGACAGAAGAGTTAAGACATATATCAATAAGGTATTCAGCAGCTATTTATATTCACATGCTCAAATAAATAGTTCCAAAAGATGACAGAAACAGATCAGGAACACATTCCGATGATCCTTTGAAACTATTTTTTCAGAATGCATGGACCAGTTCAAGCTTCAGGATCAGTTGAATGAAACCATCACCAGAAGGACGATGATCACTACGACGACAGAAGCGACAATATCAATCATGGAGTAACTGGCCCGATTTTCTGCTTTTTGTTCTTCAGTAACTGTTTGAAAAGTCAGGCCTTTGAGTTTCTCAATGGGAGGAATTTCGGAAGTAAGACTTACAACCACAGCGATCAACACAGAAAGCAGGAAGAACCAGGCTGCAAATGTCAGGAAGTTGACCGAACCAATGGTATGCAAGATTCCTCCTGGTGTAAGGGCATCTTGAGATAGTTCCAGAATAATGCGCAATGCGCCCACTACCAATCCAACAACCAAAGTTGCCAAGGCTCCTTTTGCATTGATGCGCTTGGAGAAGATCCCCAAGAGGAATACCGCAGAGATAGGAGGCGCAATATACGCTTGCACCGACTGAAGATATTCGTACAGGACCCCAGAAATATTCTCCATTACGGGAATCCATGCGATTCCTGCTATCACAACAATTACAGTAGCTACCTGTCCAATGATCACCAATCGGTCTTCTGGCGTTTCAGGGCGAAGTTTTTTGTAGATATCAACTGTAAACAGGGTTGAACATGAATTGAACACTGAAGCAAGCGAGCTCATCAGGGCAGCCAACAGGCCAGCAGCTACAAGTCCTCTCAAGCCAGATGGTAATACTTCAGACAACAAGGCTGGAAATGCCTGATCTGGCGTATCCCAATTCAACAATCCTTTTTGCTTCATTCCAAGAGCAATTACACCAGGGACCAGGAAGATAAACACAGGAAGCAATTTCATGAATCCACCAAAAATTGTCCCACGGCGTCCCTCCTTGATATTTTTGGCTGTCAATACTCGTTGCACAATATATTGGTCCGTGCACCAATACCACAGGCCAACAATGCTACTTGTGATCAACAAACTGGGCCATGGATAATCGGGATCGGATGCAGGTCGCCACATGCTGAAGTAGTCCACACTCACTGTAGATTCTATCGTCTGGGTCAATTCTCCCCATCCCCCCACAGCATTCAATCCCAGAATGGTCAGCAAGCCAGCTCCGATGACCAGAACAATGGCTTGAATCGCCTCTGTATAGACGACTGCTCTCATTCCCCCAAGTACTGTGTAGACTCCTGTCAAAACTACCGTGGCAAGAGCTCCTGTCCAGAATTCAATTCCCAACAGGGTGGAAATAACAATCCCTCCGGCATATACCGTTACCGAAACTTTTGTCAATACATAAGCAATGAGAGAAAATACAGACAAAAACCATCGGGATCGTTCATCAAATCTTTTTTCCAGGAATTCTGGCATTGTGAACACCCCAGCTCGTGCATAGAAAGGCAAAAAGACCCATCCCAACATTAAAACCAACCAGGCATGCAATTCGTAAATCAACAAGGGCATTTTATCAGATGCACCAGTCCCAGCCAGCCCCACAACATGCTCAGATCCAATATTAGACGCAAAGATAGATGCACCAACCACAAACCATCCCATATTTCTTCCCGCCAAAAAATAGTCCTCTGTATTACTTTGTTTTTGTCGAATGACCCATATCGCTACAGCAAACAATACCGCAAAGTATAAGCCTACAACAACCCAATCATAAATATCGAAAGCAGTCATAATAGTTGAAGTTCAAACGTCAGTAGTAAAGAATTGCCTAGCAAACAGGTCTTGTGGAATTTCGGTAAAAATCAGAAATCATTATGGATAATCATAATTTGGCAGAAAGGAATTAGGAATGCGATTCAACCACTGGACAATTTGATAAAACTTGTGCAACTTGACAGAAATCGCCAATCCATGAACAGGTTAACAACTCTCCCCTCACACAATAGAAGATCATTTCTAAAGAAACTAGGCCTTGGTAGTGGTGCCGTGGTCTCTATGGGTTTTATGCCAGATCTTCTGCAAGCAAGACAGGCTCCTGCCATTCACCTTTCTACATTAACTCGCCCAACTTTACCAGCCGGAATCTCAAGCGGAGACATTCGCGCGAATTCTGCCATGATCTGGAGCAAAACGGATCGCCCCTCCCGGATGCATCTTCGCTGGTCCACGACGGAGAGTATGAAGGATTCTCGTATTGTGAATGGTCCAGCGACCCTGAAAAACAAAGATTTTACGGCCAAAATGTATGTATCTGATCTACCGGCTGATCAGGAGATTTTTTACGAAGTATCTTTCCAAAGTCTGGAAGATTTGTCTGTGAGGAGTGCTCCGATGAAGGGGAGATTTCGTTCGGCGCCTTCAGAAAAACGGGATGTTCGTTTTTTATGGTCTGGGGATACCTGTGGGCAAGGATATGGCATCAATCCTGATTGGGGCGGGCTAAGAATTTATGAAAGCATGCGGAAATTGACGCCAGATTTCTTTCTACATAGCGGAGATACCATATATGCCGATGGACCTATCGAGTCTGAGAAACAACTTGCGGATGGGTCTATCTGGAAAAACATTACGACTGAGGCCACTTCGAAGGTGGCAGAGAGCCTGGAAGAATTTCGCGGCAATTATGCCTACAACCTGATGGATCATAACCTCCGACAATTTCATCAGGAAGTACCGATCATTTACCAGTGGGATGATCACGAAACCAGTAACAATTGGTATCCAGGCGAAACATTGGAGGAAGACCAATACAAAGTCAAGCAGGCATCTTTGCTTGCTGCACGCGCAAGACAAGCCTTTCTGGAATATACGCCTATTCGCAGCAACGGAATCGACCCTGAACGGATTTACCGAAAAATTCCTTATGGTCCACTGCTAGATGTATTTGTAGTTGATCTAAGAAGTTATAGAGGCCCCAATACTGCCAATGTACAGACACAAAAAAGCGATACCACTGAGATTTTTGGCAAACAACAAATCCATTGGTTGATCGAAGGATTGAAAAGCTCTTCAGCGACCTGGAAGGTCATTGCCTCTGATATGCCTATAGGCCTGCTGGTGAAGGATTACCATCAGACATTTGAGGGCATCGCCAATGGCAAGGGAGGATTGTTAGGCCGGGAACTCGAAGTTGCCGACATTCTCTCCGCCATCAAGAAGTATCGGGTCAATAATGTTGTATGGCTCACCGCTGATGTGCACTATACAGCAGCCCATCACTATGACCCAAATCGCGCGGATTTTCAGGATTTTTTGCCCTTTTATGAATTTGTGTCGGGTCCACTGAACAGTGGCACATTTGGTCCTGGAGAACTGGATCAGACATTCGGACCAGAAGTGCTGTACTACAAAGCACCCCCATCTGGCCAATTCAATCTCCCCCCATCAGCAGGCATGCAATTTTTCGGAGATGTATTTATAGATGCCCAAAGCGAGCAGATGACTGTCACCCTGAGAGATCTGGAAGGAGACGCTTTGTATTCAGTTGACATTGCACCAGAATAAGGCTCTGCATCTCTATTCAGAAGATAGAATCCAACATTAGGAGAAGCGCAATCCTTCCGGGGTCCTTCGGGAGTCTATTTTCCCTTCGGCCAACAACAGATCCAGATAGCCGACCATCATAGGAACCGCAGGAAGCGACATCCGCTTGCCATACATTTGTTGCAGCAGACTCATAAAATCAGCATGTCCGGCCTTGATGAGACCCAAGCATTGTTCTTTTCGAAAGTGGATTCTTGCCACTTGTTTCTGAATCATCTCATGTGCTTCAGTAAAGGGTTCATAATGACCGGGGTAGACCTGATCAATTGCCAATTGATTGATTTGCTGATAGGAATCCAGCATTTGAGGCAAAGCGGGGATTCGCTCATAAGGCGGATCAGGATTAGCTTCTATTACTGGCGATGGGGTAATACTGAGCAGCATATCTGAAGAAATGAGTTCTCTGGATTCAGCATGATAAAAACAGGACTGTGTATTGCTGTGCCCTGGGGTATATAGGGTTTCCCAGCGTCTCCCTCCAAATTCCAGAGGGTCAGTTATCCCGAAAGTCCGAACGCGATCTGCGGAAACAGATCCCCAATTATTCCCAAAACCGTGATACACTGACATCAGCATTTGCCGCAGCGGGCTATCCGGGTCCGAATGAAAATCAAGAATCACCCGATCGATTGCTTCCACACGAATCCTTCGCACTTCTTCCACATTCACAGCCCACTCATAGACCAAATCAGAGACCCAAATCTCTGCGTCGGAATGTGCAGCCACAGTGCTTAGGCATCCCATATGGTCTACATGCGCATGCGTAATGATCACTGTTGAGAGATCGCTCATCTTCAGTCCATGCCTTTGCAATTCTTGTGTCAATACTTGAAAGGATTGTTCTGATCCTTCTCCACAATCAATCAGCACAGGCTCTGGATCTGTGAACAGGTAGGCATTCACAGTCTTCATCCCATAGATGGTAGGCAGTTCGATTCGATGAGGGTGAGGAAATTTCATGGGCCGAAATTACAAATGCTAAGGGAATCTCCTATTTTTGTGCTGATGAAATGTCTGATATGTATAACGGGTCCCACAGCTGTAGGAAAAACTGCACTCTCCCTTCGGTTGGCACGCTCCTACAGGACCGAAATTCTGTCGGGAGACTCCAGACAGATGTACCGATACATGGACATTGGGACAGCGAAGCCAAGTCTTGAAGAAAGGGCAGAGATTCCCCATCATTTTATTAATTGCCTGAATCCAGATGAGGGATATAGCGCTGGTCAATTTGAAAGAGAGGCTGATCAGTTGATACAAACCCTATTCAAGAAGCATGATGTTCTCCTTGTTACTGGTGGGTCAACCTTGTACATGAATGCCTTATGGAATGGATTCAATGACATGCCAGATATTCC
Organism: Bacteroidota bacterium; assembly: GCA_039029315.1. Lineage (GTDB taxonomy): Bacteria > Bacteroidota > Bacteroidia > J057 > J057 > JBCCCJ01. Next base: position 105,683 of record JBCCGK010000002.1, read on the forward strand.
ACCGGAAATAAGAGACCAACTTACCCATGAATGGCAGAACAAGGGGTTGTCTCCCTTACTGGAAGAATTGAATACCGTCGACCCACAAACCTATCAGCAAATAGATAGGCAGAATCCTGCCCGAATTATTCGTGCACTTGAGGTATTCAGAGCGAGTGGCAAACCTATATCAGCCTTTCGGACGGGACGCCCTCCCAAACAATGCGCATACCAACTTCTCAAAATCGGTCTTATGGATGAACGGGAAGTCTTGTATCACAGGATCAATCAGCGGGTTCTTGCCATGCTGGAGGCGGGTCTTGAGGAAGAATGTCGTCAGTTATTGACATTGGGCTATTCCCCTGACATGCGTGCCTTACAGGCCATTGGTTATGGAGAGATCTATCAATATTTTGCTGGTGAGACAACCAAAGCTGAAGCCATTTCCCTCATCCAACGCAATAGCAGACGCTACGCCAAGCGGCAGTTGACCTATTATCGAAAATTTCCAGATATCCATTGGTTTCAGGCCGGAGATTGGGAGGCAGTAGATAGCTGGATCCAGGAATCACTTCTATGAAAGGCTCTTGATTTTGAGGCGGAGTGAGTTGCCAATGACCATGACATCCGATAAGGCCATCGCAGCTGCAGCCAAAATGGGTTTGAGCATTCCAACCGCAGCGAAAGGAATCGCAATAACATTATACAGGAATGCCCACAAGAGATTTTGGCGAATGGTCAAGACCGTATGTCGACTGATTTTATGCAAGGATTCAAGAGAAGTCAATTTTCCATTGATAAGGAGAATCTGTGCAGATTGAATCGCAATATCGGTTGCCCCTCCCAGAGAAATTCCCACAGTCGCTTTGGCAAGGGCTGGGGCGTCATTGATACCATCTCCCACCATCGCTGTCGGACTGTCTTGAGACAGTTGTTCTATCAAGGCAAGCTTTTCCTGGGGCAATTTTTCTGCATAGACTTTCGTAATTCCCAACTGTTGAGCAACACGATCACAAGCAGCCTGACGATCTCCACTAAGCATGATAGTTTCAATCCCTCGGGACTGAAAGTAGGTCAGCATTTCGATCGCTTCTGGTCTCAATTTATCCTTCAAATCCAGACACGCCCAAAGCATTCCATTTTTGAGCAGGTACAACTGATGTGTGTTGTTCTGGGTGAGGTGTGCTGCTAGTCGAAAAGATCCCAGTTGATACAAATTCCCTTCCTGATCCTTGCCCTGCATTCCCAACCCTTTGGTTTCTTCAACCTCATGCATCGGGATCATTGCATGTTGAGCCAACTCTTTGGCTAGAGATTTTGCAATAGGATGAGAGGAGAAACGCTCCAGAGAATAAATCACTTGCTCAATTTTTTCCATCTCATCTTCTTCTGCATAAATTCTGTCAATGCTAAATTCTCCACTGGTCAAGGTACCTGTCTTGTCAAACACAACACGCCTGATCTTGGCAAATTGTTCCAAGGTCCGGCCTCCTTTAATCAGAATTCCTTTTCTGGAAGCACGGCCAATCCCTACGACGACGGCAGTAGGTGTGGCCAATCCCATGGCACAGGGACAGGAGATTACCAGCACAGCTACACTATGAATCAATGCCTGCTGGAGAGACAAGCCAAAAACGCCCCAGGACAACAGAAATGTAACAGCGGCAATAGCCAATACTACGGGAACAAAGACTGCACTGATTTTATCAGCCAACTGCTGAATGGGTGGCTTATCTCCTTGTGCTTGTTTGACCAATTCTATGATTTGAGAGAGAAGGGTTCCCTTCCCGATTTCTTTGGTAAGTACCTGGACCGATCCATTGATGAGGACGGTTCCGCCAATTGCTCCATCCCCGACAGTTACAGATCGAGGAAAACTCTCTCCTGTAATGGCGGATTCATCGATTTCCCCTTCACCTGAGAGAACCATCCCGTCCACTGGTATCTGATCCCCACTATTGACCAACAGGATATCTTTTTTGCGAACCTCTGTGATGGAAATTTCTTCGATGATTGTCTCGGTCCCATTTCTGCCAATCCGTTTGGCCATTTTTGGCTGCAAGGAGGCGAGTTCTCGAATGGCACTGGTAGTTTTTCTGACCGAACGATGCTCCATGACATTGCCCAACAATACCAGAGTGATGATGCTCGCAGCAGTTTCATAAAACAAAAAGTCTGGCCCCAATTGCCAAATGGTTCCATATAAACTGTAGAAGAAGGCTGCACTAGTGCCAATAGAAATCAGTACATCCATATTCGGGACTCCTGATTTCAGCGAGCCCAGGGCACTTTTTCCAAAATGATGAATCCCTGCCAAAAAGACCGGCAAACTCAGCAACAACTGCACATATGGCTTGTGTAAGAATTCCCATGAGACAAACATGTGCAACAAGAGGGGGAGAGTCCAGATCATGCAAAACAAAAACAGTTTTTCGATTCGACTCAGGCCCGCATTGTCTTCTTGCTGCTGCTCAGCATCTACAACCTCAAATCCCAGACTCTCAATTCCTTGAATTACCCCAGGAATTTCCTTCTGGTTCAGCTGTTCAAAAAACACTTCTTCTGTGGCGAAATCGACACGAACGCCTTCAAATCCAGTTTTTTTGAGATATTTTTCAATCCCCATCGCACAGTTGGCACAATTCATCCCTTTCACTTGTAGGGCTACTGCTGCTTGGGTTGTTTCACGCATAATTCTTGATTAGCAACTTTTCTACACAAAGATACGATTTTATTATGCGTGTGTTTGTTGACTTTTTCTTGAATTATGGGACTCATGATAGAGGAGGATCTTACATGAGTCATGAGCGGTCTGAGAAAAATCTCTGTTGCGATTCAAGGAAGATTTTCTGTTTTTTACACAAAAATCCAATCATAATGAAAGAGTACCCCCACATTCCCAAATTCCTAATGATCCTTGTTCTGGTATTCAGCACAAGTATGCTTGTTGCTCAACGCCCTAGTGGTAAGCAAATCGACAAAGAGCTGAAAAGTGTGATGAAAGAGTTGCCTGAAGATATGAGAATCCAGGTCCTGGAATATGCCCAACGCAAGCTGGCTGTCAAAGCACGATTGGCAGAACAAGCCGCAGAAGAGGCGGCAAAATTGGCAGAGGCTAAAAAAACTGTGAATGAGACGCCAGCACAAAAGGTACAACCTGTGCAAGCCAAAGCCAAGCCCGTTGCCACACCTCAACCCAAAGAGGCTGCCAAGGGACAAGCCATCGAACTCAAGCAAAAATCTCCGAGTTCTGCTTCTGTCTCTGCTCCAAGAGGCCCTCAGGCGCCCGCGAAGCCCAAACCATCTTACCTGGAAGAAGCGCAATCTCTTCCAGCAACCAAAATTGCATGGGATGGAACTACCTATGATTTTGGAACCAGAAAAACTGGTGAAATCATAAAGCATACTTACACCTTTAAAAATACAGGAGACAAACCCCTCAAGCTCACACGTGTCAAAGCCTCTTGCGGATGTACCACTCCCAACTATACCAGAGAAGAAATCGCGCCAGGTGAGGAAGGATTTATTGATGTCTCCTTCAATAGCAAAGGAAAATCTGGCCCTCAAACCAAGACAATCACTGTTACTGGGAACTTCCTGCCCAACAACATGGTCTTAAAACTCCGTGGGACACTGGAAAAACCTGCCGCATCTGAATAGACAGAAATCATCTATATCCAATAATCAAAAGGGGAGAGCTCAATCGGTTTTTCCCCTTTTCTTTTCCTTCGAATAAATAAATGCTTCCTTTGTCCCATCTTGATTAGCTATATATTTGTCCGCTATTAATCATTCAAAACATGGCGCATACCTACGATGAACAGTCCGCAGTCTCGAAATTATCGGCACTGACAAACTGGACTTATCAAAATCAAGGCATTGAAAAAGAATTTGTATTCACCAACTTTATTGAAGCATTTGGGTTTATGAGTCAGGTGGCTATTCTCGCCGAGAAAGCCAATCATCATCCTGAATGGTCCAATGTCTACCACAAGGTCCATATCCGACTCAGCACACATGATGCTGGCGGCTTGACCGATTTCGATTTCGATTTAGCAGCAGAAATAGAGAACATATGTTATCTGTCAAAATCATAAACACCTCTCCTCATCCCCTTCCCAAATATGCAACGGTCGCCTCGGCAGGAGTAGATCTGTATGCCAATAATACCGAACCGATCAGACTCGAAAGCCTTGAACGCGCCATGGTTCCTACCGGCATCTTTATCGAACTACCCGTTGGGTATGAAGCCCAGGTGAGACCTCGAAGCGGCCTCGCTGTCCGACATGGGATTTCTTTGGTTAATACCCCTGGCACCATTGATGCAGATTATCGCGGAGAAATCCATGCGGTTCTTGTGAATTTGAGCAATGATCCGTTCGTCATTCAAGCTGGAGAAAGAATCGCTCAAATGGTGATCTCCAAACATGAACAGGTAGAATGGCTGGAAGTGGAAGAGCTTTCGGATACAGAAAGAGGAAGTGGAGGATTTGGACATACTGGCACAAAGTAAGTAAATTGAGGCTAGTGGGCTTTTCACACAAAATCAGGTTCACGAATGATTGCCAATAGTTCGGGATCTGTGGCTGTAACTCATCCCCTATCATGTTCTCGATATCAGTCGCAAGAACAAAAGCTGAAGCACTACCGACTTGATCATATATTTATGCAAAAACTCCATAGCAATCAGACACGCAGCCATTTCATCAGACTGTCCCTGAGTCAGGGGATACTCATTGGATGTTTTGTTCTGGCCATCGGGCTTGTCTCATGCAAAAGTTCTCAACCTATAGGTTCTTCCACAGATCCTGGCCCACCCAAAGGACTGGATGAGCTTACCCTGGATAAGGAGAAGGTTGACAAACGCTATGTGGATGCCTGCACACACATGATTCGAGGAGATTTGCGCGTGGCCATGGATTTGTTCAAGGAGGTTCTTAAACTAGTCCCGGACCACCATGCCTCTATGTATAACATTGCCAAACTGGCCATTGAACAACGGCAATATGATGATGCTATCACCTATGCCAGCAGGGCACTGGATGCGGACAAAACCAACTATTGGTACTATCAAGTCCTCAAGCAAGCGTACGAATTCAAAGGTGAGTTCGCAAGGGCCATCGAAGTACAGGAAGAAATCGTTCGACAATTTCCCGCCAAAATTGATGATCGAATTCAGTTGGCCGAACTCTATATCCGAAACAGGGAGATGAACAAGGGAATCACCACACTGACACAGATCGAGGAAGAAATGGGCCCTAGTGATGAAATCTCTCTGCGAAAGTTCCAGATATTCATGAGACAAAAAGAATATGATCAGGCCTTGGTGATTGTGAATCAATTGTTGGATGGTCATCCTTCAGAGCCTCGATTCTACCAGATGAAATATGATGTCTTGAATCGGTTGGGCAAAAATGCAGAAGGGATATTGGTTTTGGATGAGTTATTGGATAGAGATCCTGACAATGGATTTGCCCTCCTCTCTCTGGCAGATCACTATCGCAAACTCAACAACACAGAAAAGTCTGATTTTTATCTTTTTCAGGCCTTTGAGAATCCTGAAATTGAACAAAGTGGAAAAATTCAAATCATCCAGAATCTTCTTCGGATGACTCCCGATAATCCTAGCATATTTCCCAGAGTCCAAAAACTGGCTGCCATCTTTAATCGGACGCATCCTGGCTCTGCTCAGGCTTATGCCCTGCAAGGAAAATTATTTTTGCTGGATAGCAAGGTCGATTCGGCCAGGCTGTATTACAGAAAAAGTCTGGACATTGAATCCAGCAATATTCCTGTGTGGCTTGATTTGATCGAAACCTCTTTTGGCACCAGAGACTTTCAGCAATTGTATAAGGATGCTGAAGAAGCCCTAGAGTTCTATCCCAATCAGGAGCAGTTTCTGTACTTTTTGGGGATTTCTGGTTCCCAAATTGGAGAATATCGATCGGCAACCAATGCCCTGGAGAAAATCAAGCGCATTGGGACAGCTGGTGAACAGTTGATGGCGCAAGCGTGTGCAGAACTTGGGCAGCTATACCATTATCAAAAAGAATACGAAAAGTCAGATAAAAATTTCGATCAGGCATTGCGCTATACGCCAGATGACGATATCCTCCTGAACAACTATGCCTATTTCCTCTCTGAAAGAAATTCACGCCTTTCAGAAGCTCAGGAACTTATTGAGAAAGCCCTTGACACTCAACCAGAGCAACCCTCCTACCTGGATACGTATGGATGGATATTGTTCAAACAGGGCAAATACAATGAAGCTGAGAAGTGGATCAAAAAAGCAGTGGATCTCAATCCTGATGCCGAGATTCTGGAGCACTATGGTGATGTTCTCTACAAATTGGGCAAAAAGGACGATGCCAAAATCCAATGGGAGCGTGCCAGAGTAGCAGGTTCTGAATTGGATCTGGACAAAAAACTCAATCAGTAGATGCTGACTTCATGGACAGGATTCTTCTGGGAAGCGAAGCCAGGATTCACCCCTCTCCTCAGCCGCAATGTTTGAGGCGAACCAGCCTTCCCTTTCGCATCTCGCATTTGATGGGGTTGAAAGATCTTTTTCAAACCATTACAATCATTCATTCGCTCGCCTTACGGATAAGCAACAGCAAATTCGGTTTTGCCATTTCTAATTTCCAGAAATTCTTCCGGATTACTTCGCTTATACAATCGGCAGGAAAATTCTGCTGATAGCTGAATGGCCTTCTGTTGATCGATGTCCGTCCACTCAGGTCCTACTGACAAGATGCGAAAGCTATGTTCCAAACCCTGCCCAGCTGGTCCGTCTGTTGTATACACCTCTCCTTCTTCATTCGTCCACTCAATGTATACACTCCCTGTATAGGGATCAGTCAGTACTGGCTCATATTCAATAAATGAGGCACAGGAGGCTCCTTCTTCAGAAAATACATTTTTGATATCGCAGCATACGGTTCCATCAGCCTTGATCAAGACCATTTTTACTTCGTAGATACCTGGGTGATCATAGGTGTGAGAAGGAGCAAATTCTTGAGAATTAGAATGCCCATCTCCAAAATTCCAGTAAACTTCCTGAAATTCAGCCGTGAACGGTTCAGGCGTAGCCTTAAAGGCCACAGAGTTATTTCCTTGCCACTCATGGGCAAAACCGATTTGGCAATGATGAAAGAACTTCCCCGCCCGAACCTGATGCCGACTGACATCCAGGCATCCATTGGCATCTTTGATCTCAACAGAGACTTCATATAGACCAGAACCTGAATAAGAATACGCTGGTTCAGTCTCATTGGAAGAGAAACTTGAATTGAGTTCTTCTCCGAAATTCCAGGAGTAGGTAAATGGAGGCGTACCACTGGAATGTGCCTTGAAAGAAAAGGTCAAGGAATCGGTTTGAAATACTTGTCCACGATACGGGAGCGTCTCTGCAACAAAGGTTGAGGGAACTTCTGTTGGAGAATTAATTACCGTTGAGACAACTTTATCTCGTATCACAATCCGCATAGATTCCCGGCAACTTTCACAGGAGGTGGGGCGAAACGTTCCCAGGAATTCTTTTACGCCAAAGCTATCGATCCGATAATCTGCATCCAGATAATAGTCATCGATTCCTGCTTGTAAATGTATTGATTCTCCGTCCAGATCCGCTTCTACCCAAAAGACAGGTTCAGTAGATTCTGGAAGATGTAATTCTTTCCGACAGCCAACACTGATTCCCACCAACAGAATCAACATACAAATAGAAAAAATATGTCTCATGTTTTTTGTTATCTAAGCCAATAAGTCAGAGAAAGAGAGCCACCCGAATTTCGGTTCTTTTTGTCCTGAGAAAATAATTCATCTTTGGTCAGATTACGGAGGCCATATTGACCAGCCAGTTGCAGCGACCACTTTCTTGCGAGTTGATATTGATAGACCAGGCGAATTTGCCCATCCCAATCAGGCAATCCATTGCGATAATGCCGTACAGTTTCTGCTTCTGAAGAAGCGGATTCAAAGCTGGTTTGGAATGATTCGACGAGAGAGCCTTTGGTCGTCAACAAATGGCCAAGTCGCAGGAATCCTCCAAGGGAATGTTTTGGTAGCACCCGTACATTCAGTCCCGCACCCAATCCAAGATAGTGGAGTCGCTCCGGCGTCCACCGCAATTGTTGTGATCGAAAGATAAAGTCATATTCCACGAACTCAAGATCGGCATGTGCCTGAGTCGGATGAAATGAATAATAGGATACACCAGTCTTAACCGTCATCCGGGAGCGAATTGGCAAGGAGATGCCCACTTCCACCTCTGTATTGCTGGTTTCGATTGTTTGGCTTGACAGATCAGCTAGTTGAGCAGGAGAGAATAGAAGGCCGACCTGAACATAGGGACGCAATCTTCTTTGATTGGGAGACAGCTCTACAAATCCAGGTGTCTGATCCACCAGATCCCAGTCTGATTGGCGGAATTTTTGGATAGTGTTAACAGAGAAGACAGGGTGGGATAATCGAGGCTCCTGGATAATGGGTATTGCCTTATTCTTCTGTTTGTCTTCATCCATCTCGACTGAAGATATAGCAGCAGGGAGAGGGGCTTGATCCGAGGAGAAGGGAGCACTTTTGGCGGCGCGAGCGAGATACCAGTGAGAAGTCGGAGGTTTTCCACCGAATTCATCCTTGTCGTCAGATCTCGCTGAGGCACTTTGGGAGAGAGATGACAAAGTCGCTCTGGGACCAGGAGTAGGTATATGAGGGATGGATTCACACGTATCGACTGGCATTAGGTCAACATAAGGGGGAGCTTGGGTTTCCCCTTCCCTTAGCATCCACCATCCGCCTACTCCACTGGCAAACAATCCAAACGTGAAGATCCAAAAAAGCAGAATTCGCCTTTTCTTTTTTCGATCCCATACAGCAAATTGTGCTTGGGCCTTTGTCCAATATGCCTCATCATATGGAAAAGGTTTTTCAGCTAGTTTGCTGCGGATCAATGATTCAAAATGATCTGTTTCCTTCATCTTCTTAACAATTGCCCCATAAGTCCTGTCCTTCTTGATTCATTTATGGGTTCTTCCTGTTTTTTTTTCTCAGAATTAAGCGGTTGTTCTTCTTCTTCACTCTTTCGATTTCCTTGACGTCTGGCAAGGATTTTTGCTTTTAGTCTTTTTTTCGCCTCAGAATAATGCCACTTAGACGTTCCTTCACTTATCCCTAATTTCTTGGCGATTTCTTTGTGTTTGTACCCATCTATGGCATATAGATTGAAGACACTTGCCGTTGTTCGGGGAAGGTGTCGAATATCTTCATAGATCTCATCTGCACTGGTTTCCTGATCTATCTCTGGATCAATCATAGGTTCATTGGACTGAAATTCCAACAATTCATCCGAGGAGCTCACATGCTTTCGATAGCGTTTCTTTTTTCTCAACTCGTCCAATATCGTATTGATGACAACCCGCTTGCACCATGCCTCAAAAGGAATCTTGGGAGAATATTTTTTCAGATTTGAGATCACCTTATAGAAACCCATATTCAAAAACTCCATCGCATCATCCTCACTCCCGGCATATCGGTAGCAAATAGGCATCAGGAACACAAAGCAGAGGCGGTATAACTCACTTTGGGCTCTTTGATCCCGTTTTTGACAACGCTTGAGAAGGGCAGTATCGATCTGAGACATGAAAAAATGGAAGAAAGAGAGGTGGTACATTCCACCTCTCTTCATATCAATTAGGTTAAGAATGGGGTGCTCATCGTTTGACTATTAACTTGCTAAGTGGAACGATTGTTCCTTGGATTTCTACCTGAATCATATATATACCGGATTCAATTTGCTGAACTGGAAGCTCGAAGGTATTCTCGCCGACGAAAGCCTGATGAGATTGTCGATACACTTCTTGTCCGAGCACATTGCTCATACTGAGTGTCAAGCCAGTCATTTGTTCCATCCTTAGCACCACTGTTGCCAGATTTGTTGCCGGATTGGGGAATACTTTCCAACTGTTTTCTCCCAGAAGATATTCATCCACACCAGAAATCCCACCAGCAACCACATCTGTATCTGAGATTTCGAAATCCAGATCTGTCACAGAAGGTTGGTCTGGACTGATTGTTACCACATGATAATTTAGGTCCCTACCCCACATTTCAACCCAGACCTTATAGGTTCCATATGGCAAATTGTCATAGGAAAAGGTTCCATCTTCATGGGTCAAGGTATAGGCAAGTGGAGAATCATCCATATGGGTGATGAGCACATGCATCCCTTCCATCGGGTCTCCTTGCTTGTTCGCTCCCTGACTAACCAGACCTCCGACAAAACCAGGTCCGCCAGGATTGGTTCCGGCTATCATATCTATGGCAATGAAAGGAATCGTTCCAGGATCAATGTAGGAAGCATTGTTCCAGAAGAGTTCATCCCCAAAATAGGTGGGCATATAGTTCGCATAAACCTGCGATCCCGTATTCAAGGCAACTTTTACCAGATAACTTCCCGCTTGCACATTGAAATAGAAAAAGCCTGTATTCCCCGCAGCGAAGGAACTGACAAAGGTATCGATGGCTGTCAGCGTTCCAGCAACACTATCATATTCAATGAGATAGGCAGTATAGTCATCTGCAAGCACAGTGCCGGTCAGCACTTGCCCCAGAATAGAGAGTGTGTTCGGAGGATTATTGGGAAAGGTAGAAATCGGCTGACATGCCATATCGATACAGCCATTTGCATTGATGACAGTCAGACAGGCTTGATAGGTTCCGGCAGTGGAATAGGTATGCGTGGTGGTCAAATTGTGTGTGGAATCGATCACACCATCTCCGAAGTCCCAAACGAAAAGCGCTCCGGGGAAAGAGAGACCAGCAGAAAATACGACAGTGTTATTTCCAGTTGGACTGTATGAAAAATTCGCATCACAAGGAAAGCCTGACCACCCAACAATGAGGGGCTCACAGAAATAATCCTGACAACCCGTTGCATCTGACACCTGCAAACATACTTGCATAACTCCCTGGGTACTGAATTGGATCACTGCCTCCCATGGATTGGCATTGGACAAGACCGTCGCACCAGCAAAGTCCCATGTATAGGTTGCCACTGTTGTATCAACAGCCATAAGTGTCCAGATCAAACCAGAGGTATCAGGAGTGGCTGTAAAGGCAGCAGAACAGCCTGTTCCAGGCACAATGACAGTTTGGCAAGAAGTATCTACACATCCTGTTGGATCTGTCATCGTCAGGCATACAACAACCGAATCACCCGGCATCAAATTGGAGTAGGAATGACAGGGATAGGGGTCTGTACTACTGGTTCCATCTCCAAAATCCCACATAAAGGAAGAGGCAAGGAATGGCTGAACCGGACCAAAGCAGATGCCTCCCGGAGAAGGATAGATCTGAAAGGAAGCATCACATGGAAATGGTGTATTTCCTCCAACTACTGCAGTCATACAAGTCGTATCAGTACATCCCATTCCATCATCGACCATCAAACAGACAATGTAAGTATCTGCTACAGCATAGGTGTGTGTCACCGCAGGACCGGTCGCCACATTGCCATCCCCAAAATCCCAGGTATAGCTAGCGATTGCAGGGGTAGTGGCAAGGAAATTAACAGTCAATGGATTAATTGGGTCGGGATCGCACAGGAAGGTGGCTTCACACCCAAATATGACCAGATCACAGAAGGTATTGGTACAGCCTGTGGAGTCCGTGATCGTCAAACAAACATAATAAGCAGAATCCCCTCCAAATACATGGACCGGATCTGGGAGGGTAGAGGTGTTTCCGTCCCCAAAATCCCATTGGTAGGTCAGTCCCCCACTCCCATAAGAAGCATTGGTAAAGGCGACTGTATCATTTGGCCCTGTCTGATAGGAAAATCCAGCATAACAGAATCCTCCCCAACCGCCATTGATAAAGTCTACACAAGAGGTATCTGTACAGCCCTGCACGGTATCCAGCACGACCAGGCAGACGGTGAATGTGTCAGGGGTCAAATATCCATGACAAGCGACCGGGTCCAGGCTGGTCGTTCCATCTCCGAAGTCCCAGAAATAAACAAGGTCAGGATTCATGCCAAGGCTTGCAGGCATGAAACAATTTAAAGGACCTGCATTGGGCAAAAGAGAGAAAGAAGCATCACAGCCACCTGGAGGAAGTGCTCCCACGGCCACGAACAAACAACTGGTATCTACACATCCATTGCCATCATCAACAATTAAACACACCTGGAAGGTATCTCCAACAGAATAGGTATGCTGAACCGAGCTTCCACTTCCGGTCGTTCCATCACCGAAGTCCCAGGAATAGGACAGCAATCCCTGAAATGAGGCACTAAAATCCACGGTCAAGGGATTCGCAGGATCAGAGAAGTAGGTAAAGTCAGCCGAACAATTATAATTTTGACACAATGCAATGTCTTGGATTGTGTCTGTGGTCAACTGGCTAATCACAACCTGGGTAGGAAGTGGATTCATAAAACAATCGGCATAGGTGAGGGTAATATCTGGGGGCATTGTCACTGGATATACAACATCCAGGGTATAATGACCATTGGGATCTGTTTGGACCTGGCCTGCATAAAAATAGGAAGCCCCGGTCACCAGATAATCTATGTCAAACCCAGGTATGGGGAGACCAACTGCCCCTAAAGTCACGGTCCCCGAGACGGTCACCGTATCATTGACTTGGGAAAAGAGGCAGCTAACCAACCCAAAGCATAGCACAATGAGAGATAGTAGTTTTTTCATTTAGAAGGTTGATTTATCAGTGAAAAATTGAAAGACATCAAGTGAATATTGATCTTGTTTTGCCTTGTCACGCTTTCAAAAAAAAAATGGTTGGGAAGGCAAGAGAAAAAAAATGGACAAATCCGTACTTTTAGCATGTATTTTGCAATGATTATTAGTGTATTCCAGAAAAATCCAGCTCGTATGCCTCAATCAGCTTCTGTAACAATTCTCTATATTTCCTGCATTTTTTTGATCCTTGGGTCATTTGGATGTAAGGGGTCCAGTAATTTGACTACCAATAAGCAGGAAAAAAAGTGGCGGGAAATCCTCGAAAAAGCTGGGGCAGACCGTGTTGACTATGAGACCTTGAGTATCAGTGGAAAAGTCAATATCAAAATGCCCGGCGGGCCGATTGAGAACTTGAATGCTTCCTATCAAATCTTTATGTCAAAAGATAGTTTGATGCTCATCAGGATACGGAAATTTGTGGAAGCAGCCCGCATTTTGGTGACCCCAGACTCTATCTTTATTCGCAATAATCTGGAACAATCCTTCATCATCTCTGATTATTCCCTGGCAGAGGAGCAAACGGGCTTCAAGGCCAATATGCGTATGCTACAAGATCTTCTGATTGGAAATTTTTATCCCATCCCGGATCAATTGATGGGTGAACCAACAGATTCTGACCTGAAACAAACCTTCAAAGGCATGAAGGCTGGTACAACATTCACCTACGACATTACGCTTCCCGCACATAAAGTCAGCCGGATAGAAACAGACAATCCTGTCAAAGGCCAACATGCCAAGATTCAATACGGAGACTTCACAGAAATCAGTGGGCGGATGATGCCTCAAAACACAAGTATAGATGTGTCAGCTCCAGAAACAATCTTACTTGATTTTCAGCACAAAAAGATAGAAACTAATCCTGCAAGAATATCATTCAAATTCAGCATACCTGATGGGTATACACGGGTTGAAATGGACTAAAATCTCCCTACTTCTGGGAATTTTCGGGATTCTGTTTGGAATTCCTTCTTGGGCTCAAAAACGTCCAAGCAGGCATGATTTGCAAAAAAAGATCCACCTGACAGATCAATTGCTGAACGAAACAGAGAATCATCAGGAGAAAACCCTGAATGACCTCACCGTGCTGGATAGAAGGATTCGACTCAGGAAGCGATTGCTGTACCAACTCGGTGCTGATATCTCCAAGCATGGCGAGACCATTGAAGAACTTCGAGGCCTGATATGTGAGATGGAAGAAGACATCGCAAGATTTACAGAAGATTATGGAAAAACGGCCCAGTTAACTTACCAAAAACTGGAATCAGACAACTATTGGATCTCCGTTCTGAGTTCCAAAAGTTTTTCCAATGCATATCAGCAGGTGATTTATTTTCGTCAGCTCCGCCAGTTTCACCAACGTAAGATTCGCCTCCTGAAAGAATCCCAGGCAGAGTTGGACAAGCAAACCTATCTTCTTGAAAGCGAAATCGAAGAAAAGCGATCTCTGATTGAGCAGAAAAAAAAGGAGGTCAAAACACTTGCACAAAACAAACAACAGCAGGAGCAAGTCTATGCCAGCCTCAAAAGCAAAGTCAGCACCTTTCGCTCACAGCTCACGAATCAGCAATCCCAATTGAAGAAACTGATTAGACAGTCTGAGAACATTTTTCTCACTTCTGCTGATCGTGTAGATACTGAATACGGTCAAAATTTCCCAAGAAACAAGGGCTTTCTTCCCTGGCCTATCTCCAGCAGTCGCGGGGTGATCGTTGGGAAATTCGGCAAAACCGAAGATCCCTATGGCAATCAAATCGAAAACGAAGGGATCTATATTCGCACACCGAAAGGTCAGTTGGTGCGCAGTGTCTATAGCGGAAAAGTCTCTGGAGTCCAACAAATCCCATTGAGTGGATATGTCGTCATTATCGAGCATGGCGAGTATCGAACAGTCTATGCCAACCTCAAGGAGACCTTCGTCAAACCTGGCGAACTCGTTTCTGCCAACCAACAAATTGGAACTGTACGGACAGAATCAAGAACCAACGAAACTGTACTCAACTTTCTGATTTACAAAATGCCTGATGTTTTTCTCAATCCTGAAGGATGGATGATAGATCCTTAAGGGGAGTTCGTCGATAAGAGGTTGGAAGTTCTATTGGCAAATGATACTTTTGGGTCCTAGACCAAGATCCTCTGCATTCATTCCCATGAAATTTTTGCTGAATCTCAACCAGTCATTAGACGCAATCCGAGCCAATATTTTTCGGGCAGGTGTCACCATTCTTATTATCGCACTTGGCATTACGGCTCTGGTGGTTGTCATGACTTCCATCGAAGGCATCAAGGCGGGCATGAGTCAGAGTTTTTCTTCCCTGGGTTCCAATACCTTCAACATCATGAATGTCAACAATAGCCTGCAGGTTCGGGGACGAAGGAAGGGAAGAAGGATTGTCAAGTTTCCAAGGATAACCTATAGGGAGGCCTCCCAGTTTCAGAAGAATTTCGATCAATTCGGGATTAGCAGTGCTTCTGTGAATGGCACGTCCAATGCGATCGTACAAACTGCCAATTACAGGACCAATCCCAATGTTACTGTTACCGGCACTGATGAACTCTATCTTGAGACCTCTAAGTTTGTCCTGGCAGAAGGTCGTGGGTTATCCAGTGAAGATATAGCCCTGGGGAGAAATGTTGTGGTTATAGGTTCTGATATTCGTGAGTTATTGTTTCCGCATAGCTCATCCATCGGGCAAAATGTGACGATGAACAATCAAGTATATGAAGTAGTTGGAGCCTTTGAGAAAGTCGGAACGACCGGCATTTCCGGGACGGACAGAACAGCACTGATCCCTATCTCAACTCTGCGAAGGCATTATCCCAATTTTGGGTCTATCACACTCAATGTATTTGTGGAGGAGGCACAGGTGATGGATTTTGCCATGGAGGAAGCACAAGGACAGTTTCGAATCATTCGTGGATTGAGAGTAGATCAGGAAGACAATTTTTCGATATCCAGAAGTGATGCCTTTGTCAATCAGTTTCTTGATCAGATCAGTGTTGTGACACTCGTTGCACAAATCATTGCCTTCATTACCCTAATGGGAGCTTCAATTGCCTTGTTGAATGTCATGTTGGTGTCAGTAACGGAAAGGACCAGTGAAATCGGACTGAGAAAAGCCATGGGTGCCACAAAAGGCAATATTTTGTTGCAATTCCTGATGGAGGCAATCGTGATTTGCCAGGTAGGTGGAATGCTCGGAATCATGATGGGGATTTTGGGCGGCAATATCGTTAGTAGCCTTGCCTTCGAAGGAGAATTCGTCATTCCGTGGGTCTGGGTATTTATTGGCTTTTTGGCCTGTTTGGTGGTAGGCATTGGGTCCGGGTATTATCCAGCCTGGAAAGCAGCGAAAATTGATCCCATAGAATCACTCCGACACATTTAGGCTGTCTTCCGGGGGGGATAGTTCCTCTTGTGCCTGTTTTCGGATAGATTGCACAATCCTGTCTATATCAGCACTGACCTCCTCCAGATTCAATACAGGCGTCCATACCAACATCTGAATCAATCCTTCAGGCAGATCGACCACAACCAATCGATAATGGATCTTATCCCCTTTATAGAGGCCTTCCAGATGTCCATCCAACGCCCCAAACCCTCCAATCTGTATCGAGTCAGGTGCTGGGGCTTCTGTTTCCTGGAGAGAAAGCAGTAGATTTTCTACATGAAAATCATAGAAAGTTTCCAGGTCCTTTCCCTGAAAGCGCTGATTCAATTCTTCCCAAGTCTGATAATGACAGATGAGATAAAACTCTTTATAAGGATTGCCATACTGTAAGTCGGCATCATCCACCAAGCCTTCCATTCTCTCCAAATAATCAGGCAAGACCAATTGATACCCGTCATATAGGTCGGCAGAAGTATAGTTGACAGGCATCAGAGAACATCCCCAACACCCTATCACCAGCCATCCTGACAGCATCAGAGGGAGGCAGGATACATCCATCAGAAGGTAACTTTTCACCAAAATCTTATTTGCGTTATGAGATCGATATGGTGGTCAAAGCTACGAATTTTCCTGGCACTATCGGATAAGTGTTACACTTCCTACCCGTTTTACTTGCGCTCCATCAAATCCTCTTCCTTCGGTTACAAAAACATAGACACCCTCAGCCGCTAAGGAACCATCAGGCATCCGCCCATTCCACTTACTGGTGGTGCTTGCACTCTCGAACACCAGGATTCCCCATCGGTTGTAAATCCTTAGGTGATAATTGGTAAGGAAAACAGCATCGACGCCAAATTCATCATTGATGTTGTCTCCATTTGGGGTAAAGGCATTGGCACTGTACATCTGTGGGCGCAATACCACACAGTCTTCATTCGACAAACTCAGCTTGTCCTCACCATTCATCTCATGGGCAGTGATTCGATAACAAATGATCGGCTGCTCCCAATTGGTTTGTTCATCTGAGAATCGGTGTTGAATCCCTGGCACCTCCCCAATGAGCTCAAACTGCTGGCTGGACTCATCATAAGCTTCAATTGTGTATTTTTCTACCCCATGTTCCCATCCCTGATAGGGGTTCCATTTCAGGTTGGATCTCCCTTGATCCTCTTCTGCCTGAAGGTGGATGGTTGTCCCCTGTCTTCCCAATGGGGTCAAATCTCCACAGCTATCCTGCGTAAAAACTCTATAGGTATAGCTTTGTCGGGACACCACAGAACTGGTATCCTGATATTTATATTCAGTGTTCACACTTCGCTGCCGAAACAACTCATGAAATTGGTTTCCAGCTTTTCGCATGACTACCACTTGATCTGCTCGTCGGATTGCAGCAGAATCCCATTCCACCAACACGAAATCATTGTCTTCTACCGACACGCGGGAAATATGCGTAGGCTCAGTAGGCAAAGAATGTTCGGGAAGGGCTACAGCTGTATCTGAATATGCTTCATAGCCTTCATCGCTTTCTGCAATAATCCTGTAGGCAGGCACATCATAACAAAACAGCTCTGTGTCTAGATAGTCCAGGGTTCCGCCAGGCACTGATGCGACAAAGGTCATCTTGGCAGGCCTGTAATCCGTCGTCCTGAAAATGTGGTAGGCTTTCACCCTATGCCACCCAACATATGGAGTCCAGCTAAGGTGTACCTCGTCCTTCCCGCCACGTGCACTGAGATTGGCTTGGCAATGAGCTGTCGCTTGAGGCAATTCTGCACTTAATCCACAATGATTGACAACCAAAATCTTGTAGCAATATATCCTTGTTTCCGGTTGGATTCCTTGATCCACAAATGAAGTTTTTGTTCGATGATCGATGGTTCCGACCAACTGAAACTGCCCAGTTGGATCTTCTCGGTAAATCCAATAAGCACCGAAATCGTTGTTGTCATTCAGATATTCAGCAAACTCAATTCGAATACTTTGATGATCCTCCACATTGACAGTGTGAATATCCACCAAATCCGGCACTTCATTGAGCAAGACTGTAATATATTGGGAATATTCTATTGAGTCGACACAACCGTAACTGTCTTCCACGACCAATTTGACGGAATATGCCCCGGTATGCACATAGGCATGGATTGGATTTGGCAGATGACTGATTTGTCCATCCCCAAAATCCCATTCCCAACTCACAATCGGAAGATCAGATTCTGATTGATCAAAAAATTGCAGGTCTATACCAGGACAGATAATTTGCTGACTTACCCCAAAAGCAGGAAGGGGAGGATCTAACCTAATCAAATCATCTTTGCTCACTATTCGGCTACACCCATTGGTATCCCATTGTTGAAGGCTTACGGTATAGGCCCCGTTGTTCTGGTAGGTATGCGAAACTGAACTGGTGGAGGCGGAATGTCCATCTCCAAAATTCCACTCCCACTGGACAATGTCAGCTTGATCAATCGAGGTAAAATAGAATATGCTGGGAGCACATCCCACACTGTCACTGACAAAAAAATCAGGTTCAGGCAAAGGCCATACCTCTAGCTGCATGACTGATGTATCCTGGCAACCTTTGGTATCTATTCCCACGAGTTGTATTTGGTAAGTTCCGGCTTCCGGGTAGCTTGTAGTTGCCTGTTGTCCCAATGCCTGATTACCTCCATATCCAAAGTCCCATTCCCAACTCGAAATTGGATAAGGATGTGCCTGCACTGTTCCATCCAATTGTATGATTAAGGGTGCACATCCCACAGAATCCGAACTCAGCAAACCAATATCTGGAGAAGGAGACACCAAAATAAATCCAATTCTCTCCATCGTATCCTTACACCCATTGACATCCGTGATAATCAAGGTAACATCATAGGTTCCAGCCTGATTGTAAAAGTGTTGAGGAAATTGCTGAATGGAAGTATCTCCATCCCCAAAGTCCCACCACCAGGATTGAATACGATTCACTCCGCTGCTTTGGTCAATAAAGGTCACAAAGCCGGAATCACACACCAGTTCCTTATCTGCGGTGAACATGGCATTGGGAGGTTCATGAATATATATCGTATCTGGAGAAATATTGAATACCCTGCATCCCAGGGTATCTTCCATGACAAGAATGGGGACATAGGCTCCCGCTTGGGAGTACATATGATTGGTGGTTTGACCGCTGCCTACAATCCCATCTCCAAACAGCCATTCATAGCCGATGGAGTCTGCAGATTCAGCATCAAAATAGACTTCCGTACCTGGGCAGCCTAGCTGCGGACCGAAGGAAAATTCGCCTGTCGGTCCCTCAATCACAATCATATCTTGTATGATTGTGGTATCGGCACATCCCCCTGCGCTTTCCAGAATCAAGGAGACTGTATATACCCCTGGCGAAGAATAAATATGGGTAGGAAAGGCCTGAGTTGAGGTAGCTCCATCCCCAAAATCCCAATACCAATTGACACCAATATGCGGATAAGTAGTATCCCCCACAAAAGAAACGGCTAGTGGAGGGCAATTTGCAAAGGTCGTATCAGCCCAAAAAATGGCTTCCAACTCTTGTATGACTACATGGTTCACACTGGTAATCGAACTATCACAACCATTCACATCTGTCACAGAAAGCGTGATGGTATACATTCCTGTGTCTTGATAGGCATGGGTTGTATTCGCCAACCAGGAACCAGCCCCATCTCCAAAATCCCACCAATAGCTCAAGCCTACTCCGGATGACAAACTGACAAAAACACTGCTGTAATCGGGGCAATTGACATGTGGATTCACCAGAAACTCTGGAATGGGTTGGGTAGCAAGAATATGGTCTTCCTTTTTCAGGGAATCTACACATCCATCGACATCTGTGACTGTCAGAGAAATGGTATAATTGTTCCCCACCGTATAGACATGAGATGGATTGCTTGCTGAGGAGAGGGTACCATCACCAAGATCCCATTGCCAGTTGACGACTGCTCCGGTTCCCGATGACTCATCGATCAAATCAATGCCAAATGGTACACAGCCTGCAGTATCAAGTAATCGAAAGTCCGCATTCACATCCAGGGCATGTATATATTGGTACACCATCGTGTCTGCACATTCCAATTCATTCAAGGCTATGAGCCTGACTTCATAGTCACCGACTTCTTTGTAGGTATACTTTGGACTGGCCTGTACACTTGTGTCCCCTGTTCCGAAGTCCCACCACCAATCTATCGCATTGGTAGACATATCATTGAAGCGCAAGGTGAATGGGATACAGCTTCGATTGGTATCCGGGACAAAATTGGCCTTGATATCCTGAATAAACAGCGAATCAAGAACTGTAACTTTACATCCTGTTGCGAAGTTCTCGACAGTCAATTCCACATAATGTGTGCCATCAGTGGTGAAGGTATGCACGGGTGCTGGATCAGAGGAAGGAATGGAATCATCGATGACCCAACTCCAGGCATCTGCCCCCAAACTCATATTCGTAAAGGTCACATCACGAGGAAGTTGGCAAATACTCCTCTCACTGATGCCTATCACAGGAAATGGCTCAAAAATATAAATGATATCCTCCTTCAGCACTGTATCTGTGCATCCCCTGTCCGAGGCAATCAACATAACATCCATATACCCAAACCCCCCAAATCCGTGGATAGGATGAGTGGCCATGGATGTGTCTCCATCACTGAAATACCAAAAAAACTGACTGGCACCTGAGCTTTGATTGTTTAGCTGGATTGGTAACAAAGAACAAGCCTGATTGGTGTCAATTGTAAAATCTGCATGAGGAACCATCCCTACTGCAATATGATCTTCTCGAAATGTCGTATCAGTACACCCTCTCGAATTGGTAACGACAAGGGAAATGTCATAAAATCCAGTATCCTGAAAGGTATGAGAGGGATATTGATTGGTAGAGGTGGTTCCATTTCCGAAATCCCAGGACCAGTTTGTTAATGGATAGGGAGAATGCGTCGTATCATAAAATTGTACATAAAGCGGCACACAACCGCCTCTGGGTTCTGCCAGAAAACCAGAATCAATCTCCCGAATCTTGATATAGTCTCTCCTCTTTTTTTCCTTTAAACATCCTCCAGGCCCAATAACTATCAATGAAACCTTGAATGAATCTACACTTTGATATGTATGAGAAGGATTGGGGGTAAATGCTGAGTCCCCATCTCCAAAGGCCCAAATATATTGCAGCCCTCCTGAGGTAATGGAGAGGAAATCCACCTGAAAAGGAACACTACATCCCAAGGTAGTGTCTTGAACAGTAAAATCGACTGAGGGATAGGCGAAAACTTCAATGGGTAAAGATAACGTATTCAAACATCCACTCTGATCAGAAATGGTGGCAGTCACTGAGTAGACTCCTGCTGAATCAAATATATGATAAGGCGTGAGCCCTACAGTAGAATCTCCATCTCCAAAATCCCAAATAACCTGACTATTTGTAGACGCATTGGTAAATAAAAAGGTGGTATCACCCAAACAGAGGGAAGAATCCTGGGCATATATACTGAGTGTATTCACGCCGATATTCACATAATTACTTAGCGTTACTGTATCTCTGCACCCGTCAGCATCTTCGACAATATGAGTAACTGAGAAAGAACCATTTTGATGAAAGACATGTGTCGGATGGATAAGAGAAGAAGATTGTCCAGTTCCAAATTCCCATGTATGAGTTCCGGCTGTATCTCCCAAGCTGGTAAAATTCACAACTAGCGGCGGTCCACATGCCAATAAGTCATCCCCGGAAAATGAAGCATCTGGCGCCTTGATGGAAATCATGTCCTGAACAATCACATCATCTGAACACCCATATTGATTTTGAATTTGAAGGGAAACAGGATATTCCCCAACTCCTTCATAACTATGAATCGGATTGGGGTCAGTACTGGTATTTCCATCTCCAAAGTCCCAGATCCAAGATATGATTTGGCCTGATCCTGGCAATGAAAGATCCGAAAAGCTGATGGGTTCAAATGTACACACCTCTTGATTGTCAACAGAAAAATCTGCGATAGGATATTCATAGACTTCAATCCAGTTTTCTCGCACAAGTGTATCTGTCAGCCCTTGCGCATCTGTTACGATCAGAGTGATGCTATATACGCCGGGAGTGTTGTAAAATACTCCGGGATTTTGCAAAGTTGATGTCCCAATACCCGTTTCCCAGTACCAGGATACTGCATTGGTAGACTGATCTTGGAAGGACACAACGAGTGGAAGGCATCCACTTGTCTGATTGGCGGCAAAGTTGGCAATGGGTTGAGCAAAAACAATATGAGTGCTAATATAAAAGGCGGCTAACAGAAATAAACACCTCATGTAATATGTCTTTCCCCAAAAATACGGATGCACATATTATGAAACCACCCCCATGTTAGTCGTACCTGGATTTCGACAAATTCCTAACAAATCACACAAAACAACACACTGGCAGTCAGACTCCTAATCTACTTAAGCAGAAAGGAATCGGACAGTTTGTTAACTTTATTCCTTGTAATATCCAAAAGAATTATTTCTCCCGAACAGATCTATCTCGCAGAAAGTTCAGATGGGTTCTATGTTCTGTCCCTTGAAATATTCCACGTAATTCACGGCGGTGAGTTACCAACAACATCAGACTAAAACAGATTGTAAAAATCTGCATAGGGAGGATATATTCCCCAAAGGCTTGCCCATTGATCAATACATACAAACTCAAGGCCACCGCACCGGCGACATAGGCGAGATGCTGATACCTGGAAATCAGAAAGATTCCGATAGTAAACAGAACAAATACAGTGGTAGCAAGTGGGTGAATAGCAATCAAAATACCAAGGGTAACATGGTACCCTTTCCCGCCTCGATATCCTGCAAAAATAGGAAAGATGTGCCCAAGAAGAGCCGCTAAGCCAAAGGTCATCATCAGGATTGGATACTCAAATTCGGAAAAGAATCCATATTGATTGTGAACAAATAATGCGACCCTTGCAGCAATTACGCCTTTGAGGATATCTATTCCCTGTACCAAAATTCCAGGCCTAACCCCCAGGATTTGATGCACATTCACATGAGAAGCATTTCCTCGTCCATGTTCACGAATATCAATCCCATAGATCAATTTGCTCAACAGAATACTTGAGGGAAATGACCCAATCAGATAGGCGATGATTGTACAAAACAAGATTTCCAAATAATCCATACAAAGCAGGGTGAGTACACCAATATGCACAAGTTCTCCCAAAAATCCGAATGGCTAAAGCGATTATTTATCGCACTCTCCCATCACAGGATCGAGAGATCCGATCAGGACAACAGTATCCGCAATCATGCTTCCCTCCATCAAATATTCCAATGCCTGCAAGTTGGTGAAGGAAGGAGAGTTAATTTTGCAGCGCCAGGGAGAGCCTGTTCCATCAGATTTGAGATGAAATCCGAGTTCTCCTTTTGGTGCCTCGATGGCGTGATAGGCTTCTACTCCTTCAGGAGGCATCACCCCGACATCTGTCATCATGAAGTCATGAATCATCCCTTCCATGGAATAGTAGATCTCATCCTTGGAGGCAAAAGTCTGCTTGGCATTGTCTACCCGGATATCGCCTGCCGGAATCTGTGCCAGCAATTGATCAAGAATTTTGGAGCTCTGCTCCATTTCATCCAATCTGACCAGATATCTTGCGAGGCAATCGCCTTCTTCCCGAACAGCGATATCGAAATCCACCTGATCATATACAAGGTAAGGCTCAAAAATCCGCAGGTCGTATTCAACACCGGACGCACGAAGAACAGGCCCTGTCAGTCCCATAGAAATCGCCTCCTCTTTCGGAATCACGCCAACACCACGGTTACGATTCATCCAGATTCCATTATTTGCCAGCAATTTTTTCCAGCCTGCAAGTTCTTTCTTAAAGTTCTTGTTCCAGGCCTTGATCATGTCGATGGTCTTCTGGTCAATATCGTATTGAACCCCGCCAATGCGACAGTGGCTAACTGTAAACCTAACTCCAGCCATTCTGTCAAAGATGGTATAGAGATTTTCTCTTTCGCGAAAGGCCCACAAAAACATCGAAATGGCACCAGCATCCATGACCATCGTTCCCAACCACAACAAGTGGGCAGAGATTCTTGCCATCTCACAGGCAATGGTGCGGATGTACTGTGCCCGAATGGGTGCTTCAATTCCTACCAATTTTTCTACTGCCAGACAATAGGCGACATTATTGGAATATGGAGACATATAGTCCATACGGTCAGTGTATGGCATGAACTCCTGATAGGTTTTGTTCTCTGCAATCTTTTCTACCCCTCTATGCAGGTAGCCAATATCCACGACAGATTTGACAATGGTCTCACCATCAACTTCCAGGACTACCCGAAGAACTCCATGTGTTGCAGGATGTTGTGGTCCCAAATTAATCACCATTTTGGTTCCCAAGGGATCATTCTCGACCTGAACGGATGTATGCTTATCTTCCAATCGCTTGTAGACAGCATATTGATGTTTAGGGAAAAAAACGGGAGTTACTTTATCAGCAATGCTGGATTTGGGAGGAAATATTTCGTTGCTCATAAATCAGAATAAACTGTCCTGAACAGATTTTAATCTAAATAATGGCTGAAAATTAGCACTTATCAAGTGAATTGCCAAACCTTGATTCATGTTCAAGCAGGAAGATTTATTACCAGCAAAGGAAAAATTTTATAAAACCAACTATTATTTTGGTCTTTGAGTCAGGAATCTTAGATTTAAGCAAGATTTCTAGGATCTTTGGCTAAGTATTTGCAAAAACATATGTACCTTTGTTACTTTCAAGTTCCATCGTTATTTGAATCCAGATGATAACACGCAGACAAATCAGAGCAAAAGTAATGCAGGCTGTCTATGCGTGTATTACCTCCGGCCAACCCCCTTCCTATGTCTATGATCTGTTGCTCAAAGATATTGAACTAGAGGTTCAGGAACTCGAAAAAAAGAAACGACTTAGTGGTGACACCATTTTGTTGAATTCTCTATATTATGATTCAATGGCCAATGCTGAAAGATATGATACACATATCAAAAGCAAAGCCGAGAACTGGGAATTGGACAGGATTGCCAGAATTGATCGAATTCTCATGCACATGGCTATTTGTGAGATGTTAAATTTTGAGGAAATTCCGATCAAAGTAACCATCAACGAATATCTGGAATTGGCAAAAACCTACAGTACCCCGAAAAGCAGTAAATTTATCAACGGGATTTTGGACAGCCTGTACAATGATTTCCGCAAGACAGGCAAGATTATCAAGAAAGGTCGCGGCCTTATCAACCATTCTGAGTCCAAAAAACCCACTCTTAAACAACCCAATTAACGTTTTCACCATTTATGCCAACAATTACGTTGATTCCCGGCGACGGTATTGGTCCCGAGATCACCGAAGCAGTTGTCCAAATTCTGGATGCTGCCGATGCCGGATTAGACTATGACGAACAAATCGCAGGTCTGATTGCCTTCCGTGAAGTTGGAGACTTAATTCCAGAAGAACTTCTCGCCTCCATACGCACACACAAAATAGGACTCAAGGGTCCATTGACCACCCCTGTTGGACAAGGATTCAGAAGCATCAATGTAACCCTCAGACAAACCTTTGATCTCTATCAGAACATTCGCCCTATCAAAAGTATTCCCGGAATAGAAAGCCGATTTCCCAATGTAGATTTGGCTCTTTTTCGAGAGAATACCGAGGGCATGTACTCCGGATTTGAGATTTATGATGAGCGCAATGAGATTGCTGATGCCATTGCCAGAATCAGTCGAAAAGGTTCTGAGCGCATCATTCGGGCTGCTTTTGAGTACGCCAGAGCCCAAAATCGCAAAAAAGTCACCATCGCGCACAAAGCCAATATCATGAAACAGTCCAGCGGATTGTTCCTCAAAATTGGAATGGAAATCGCCAAAAATTATCCTGACATCGAGGTGGAAGACCGCATCATCGACAATATGTGTATGCAGATGGTGATGTATCCCGAACGCTACGACATTGTGGTCACAACCAACTTATTTGGCGATATTCTTTCAGACCTTGGGGCTGGTCTTGTCGGTGGACTTGGGCTGGTGCCTGGCGGCAATATCGGCGATGATATCTCCATCTTTGAAGCTGTACATGGAAGTGCCCCTGATATTGCAGGTAAAGGGATTGCCAATCCTTCTGCCCTGCTCCAATCAGCGATTATGATGCTCCGGCACCTTGCTATCAATGAGGTGGCAGATCGCATTGAAAAATCTCTGTTCCGAACCCTAGCCACCAAACCTCAATGTACAAGAGACCTGGGGGGAGAAAGTTCTACTGAAGAATTTGCACAATTTGTGATAAAAAATCTGCAATAATAGACATCCTGTTTGTGTCCCAACAGAAGTTGTGTATATTTGTACTAAACTTTTAGTTCATATAGATCAAAACGCAATCGCGAAGTATTATGAAAAATTGGATCTTTTCTTTTGTTGCAATAGCAGTCGTATGCGGGATGTTCGCGTGCCAAACTTCAGGATCAACTGAAACAACGGCTCAAGCCAACCCCTCTACTCCAGCAACAACCCCAACTCCTGTACCAGCAGACAATGGTGCAACTCCTCCGACACCCAGCAAGCCTGATTTTCAGGTTCAAGCTGAAGATCTCCCCAAAACTGCCGTCAACTGGGCTGCAGAAGAGTTTAACTATGGTGAAGTTCCCTCCGGTACCAAAGTAACCCATCAGTTCCGATTCACCAACAACGGATCTGAGCCTTTGACTTTGACTCGTGTAAAAGCTTCTTGTGGATGTACCACGCCTAGCTACAGCAAAGAGCCTGTTGCTCCTGGCGCTGAAGGCTATATCGACGTGGCTTTCAACACCACTGGCAAGTCTGGACGCCAAACCAAAACTGTAACTGTAACAGGAAACTTCGAAGGATCAATCACCAAAGTGCTGAAAATCACTGGTGAAGTTCTCAAAGCCGAAGCTTCTAAATAAGAGAATTTTCTCTCCTGTGTCTGTGGATCAGAATCACTGATTCATGACTAAATGTCGAATATCGACATGTCGAATAAGAAATCTTTTGGAGCAGCTTTCTGCTGATTCTATGTTTTCTTCGACATTTGATATTCGACATTTGCTGTTTTTGTCGTAATTTGAGCCGGAAATTGAAAATCACTTATGCAGAATCTTTTTATTCTTCTTCAAGATACAGCTGCTCCAGCTGGAGCAGGTGGATTTGCCAATATGCAATTCATCTTTCTATTTGGAATCATTGCAGTCTTTTATTTTTTCATGATTCGGCCACAGCAGCAACGTGCAAAAAAAGAGCGGCAGTTTAGAGAAGCCCTCGGTAAAGGGGATAAAATCCTGGTGTTCGGTGGCATTCATGGCATCATTGACCAGATCGACGGGACAAGTGTCCTGGTGAAAGTGGACAACAACACCAAGTTGCGGGTTGAGAAGTCTGCTTTACAGGCCATACCTGAATAAGAAGGGATTACTGTATGAGGAAGCAACTCAGTCTACTTCTTAATTTGTTGCTTTCCCCTTCTCCTTCCAGAGAAAAGCAGGGGCTGATTATCTTTATTTCATTCTTTCTTGCTTTGATTCTCTGGATCCTGGTAACTCTGACACAAGAGTATCCTTCCACTCTGAACTATCCCATTCGGATTACCGAAGTTCCGGAAACGCTGGATATCCAATCTGTTACGCCTTCTATCATAGAGATCAAGGCAAGTGGATCGGGTATCGAGCTTATCGGGAAACATTTTCGTTTTGGACAGGATACCATTTTGTTTCCCTATGTGTCAGATTTTTCGGAGAAAGGCTATACTGAGAGTGGTTCATTTCAGAAAGTCATGCAGGACAAGGTTGGCTCTGATCTGAAAGTGATCAGCTTTTGGCCGGGAAGAATCGATGTAGAAACCATTCCCAAAACCCGAAAGCTTGTCCCCCTGATCAATAGGACAAAAATTTCTCTTCGCCCCGCCTACCAATTAGATACCCCCCCGGAATTGAGTGTAGACTCTGTCTACATCATCGGACCAGAATCAGTCATCGACACGATCGAAGAATGGTTTACAGGACCTGAAGAAAAACAAGTTTTTTCTGACGACACCTCCATTGTAGTCAAGCTGATGTCCCCAAAGGAGGACTTTCAAATCACTCCCCAGGTAGTCAGACTCAGTGTCAGGACCAGTCTATATACAGAAACAAAAATTCCTGTTTCGGTATCTGTCGTTGACCAACCGGGAAACGTCTCCGTGCGACTCAATTATCAGGAAATTACCCTCACCTGTCTGGTTCCTTTCAATGAGTATGAACGTATGTTAGACAATGAAGATGACTTTCGCGCTGAAATCCCCTATGATCGTCTGGACCCGGAATTCGCCAAAATCATTCCTGATGTTTCCTTGCCAACGGGAGTAAAACTCATTCGGCAGGAACCCAAAGAACTTTCCTTTGTCATCATTTCACTCTAAGCGCTTGTCATGAAGCTCAAACACATTGGCATTACCGGAGGGATAGGAAGTGGAAAAAGCACAGTTGGTCGCATGTTTACCTCCATTGGGTATTGTCTCTATCATGCAGATGCTCGGGCAAAATGGCTGATGACAGAAGATCCAACCCTTGTTCAGCAAGTCAAAGACTTATTCGGTCCAGAAACTTATTTTCCTGATGGTCGTCTGAATCGGGCTTTTCTTGGAAATATTGTTTTCAAAGATGCCTCCGCACTGAATCGTCTTAATGGAATCGTGCATCCTGCCACAGCAAGAGATTACCTTCAATGGATACAGTCGATTCCAGATGCGTATGATAAACACTTTGCCCTGAAAGAGGCAGCTATCATGTATGAATCGGGGGCTTACAAATATTCTGATGCGATCATCACAGTGTATGCCCCAAAGTCGATCAGGCTGGCCAGGGTCATCGCTCGGGATCAGGTAGAAGCATCTGTTGTTATGTCACGCATGAATAAACAGTGGCCCGAAGTTGAGAAGAAAAGAAGAGCAGAATTCCTTATTGTCAATGATGGTGAACATTCTTTGGTACCACAAGTTTTGGCAGCCATTCGATGGGCGAAGCAGTTGTGAATGGAAGAATTTATCACAATTATGATCCGGCAGAACGAATTCTTGAAATCAGGGTTCCCAGTCCGACAACGGCAGCAACTCCCAGTGGGTTGAGCCACAAATATTCAATTCGAGGACGATAGTTGTCAGGAATATCTCCCAACGGAAAGAAGAAGGCGTACTCATCCACCACGCAGGATTCATACCACCCCCCAGTCAGCATCACAATGCTCATGCCCAGAATCAAAGCTACCAAGGCACTGCGCCCGTCTACCCTGGGCACCCACAGGAGCAGAAAAATGCCCAAAATTGGCCCATAGAAAAAGCTACTGATTCTATTGACCAATTCCACGATAGATTCTGTTTCCCCAAAGGCAATAGCAGAAAATGTAGCAAAAATTCCCCATCCAGCGGTAGCCCAGCGCGTTGCGCGCAGATAGTGTCCATCAGACTTTTTCACTGATTGAAGACGTCTATACCAATCTACCACTGATGAGGCAGCCAGAGAATTCAGCATGCTGTCAATGCTCGAAAGTGCTGCTGCAAGGATAGCTGCGACTAACAGACCAGCCAATCCGATAGGAAGATCATGGAGAATAAAATAGGGAAAGACATAATTGGTATCATTGCGCAACTGTCCTTCCTTTTTCTTCAAAGCCATCAGCGCCTCATGCCTCATAGAATTGATCTCTTGATCAAGGTTCTGGAATTCTGAATAGGATTGCTGATCGGATTGATCTGACAACCAGGCCAGGGCTGCCTTCTCCCTTAGATGATGCACATGCTCGAACTTTCGCTCCTTCTCTTCCAGAACTTCTGCGACTTTTTCCTGATCTGGGATGAACAATAGTGGCCGATCAACCAAGGTATAGTGAACATATATGACGGCCCCCAGCAGAAGTATACCGAATTGCATGGGAACCTTGACGATTCCAGAGAGCAACAAAGAAATCTTTGCATCACTCAGGGACTTTGCAGTCAGATAGCGTTGCACTTGTGTCTGATCTGCACCGAAATATGACAACATCAAGAAAAGACCTGCCAATAGACCGCTCCATAGATTATATTTCTCGCTTAAATCAAAAGTAAGATCGATGCTTTGTAGCTTGCCCCCTGCCCCAGCCAAACTCAGCACCTCCTGAAATCCCAGTTGCTCTGGCAAGCGAACCATCACAATCATAAAGCAAATCCCAAGGCCCAGAAACATCAGGACCATCTGTTTGATGTCTGTTCGAATCACACCTGTGATCCCACCAAACATTGTGTACAAGGTAGCTGCCGCACCGATGATCAAAATTGTCCCTGCCAATGGCAGATTTAGAATCAATGCCAACACATAGGCGGGAGCTGCGATCGTTACGCCCATTGCCGCTCCTCTCGACAGCAAGAACAATCCACTGCTCACCAATCTGACTGTCAAGCCAAACTTCTCCTCCAGAACCTCATAAATAGTATAGACTTTCAGGCGGTGATACAGCGGCACCAGAGTAACAGCCAAAATCACTACGGCAATGGGCAAGCCCAAATACATTTGTACGAAGCGCATGTCGTACATATAGGCTTGGCCTGTCGTGCCAATAAAGGTAATGGCGGATGCCTGGGTTGCCATGACGGAGAGACCCACCGCCCACCAGGGCATAGACCGCCCTGCCAACAACAAGCCTTCCAGGCTTTTGGTACGCCCCTGATGCCGCAACCCATCCCAAATAGTATAGGTCAAGAAAGCGATCAATACGAACCAATCTAGATGTTGCATAGCCTTGGCAAGGAATTATGGCTCCTGTTGCCGCAAATATAGGCAAAGCTTTGAGACCTGCTGTCATTTCTCTGACAAGGCAGAAGGCAATCTAGTTGGTTACGAAGCGACTGAACTTGTTGCGGATAGCAGGCAGAAATCCGGTTTCCATCAGTTTGAGCATGCCAGTATTTACCAAGGCATTCACTGATAGCCTGGGAAGGGCCTGTAAATGTGCTTTGTGTTGTGGGAAAATGTTGGAAAAACGAGTGGTAACAGCTGTTTTGAACCCGGCATCACGTGCGATGTCAAATTCGCGAACAGCCGCTTCATTTCGGCTGCCGAATGGATAACAAAAGTGGTCTATCTTCTCTCCGGTAAATGATTCCAGCGTTTCTCGCGACTGGACCATTTCCTGAATCGCATCCTGTTTTTCCAATTTTGCCAATGCTGCATGACTCACCGTATGAGATCCAATGGTCACCAGTGGGTGTTGAGACATTTCTTTGACCAATTCCCAACTCAAAGATACCTCCGCCACCTTTCGATAGGGATCAAAAGAAGGATCCTGAAAGAGGATTTTCAGGAGATCTATTTTTTCTTGTTCGCTTGTCGTGGTATTGATAAAGGTGCTTCGCAATTCGTAAAATGCCAGTTCCTTTTGTTGTTGGGTTTCTACTACATGGCGATAATTGATGTTTTTCCAACTAAAATCAATCAGGTCATGCTCGATCACCAATTCTTCCAGATAATACCACCACAAAATGGCTCCATGTTCGGGGAAACTGGAGGTCACATAGACTGTCATCGGTACATTGTAAGCATTACAAACAGGAAGGGCATGTTCAAGATTATCTATATATCCGTCATCAAAGGTGAATACAACGAAGCGCTTGTTGGAGGAAAAATTGTCAAAATTCTCCAACATTTCATCCAGACTTATGATGTTATATCCCTTTTTCTGAAAAAACAGGATCGTATTCTCTAGCAATTCCGGGGACACTTCCAAACTCTGATGGTTGTGTATTCTTAGCTTATCATCAAGAGGCAAAACTCTGTGAAAGGTCAAAATATGGCCGATTCCGCCATACAGTGGTCTAAACAAATGTTGAATTCCGGTCATTGAAACCGTAGATCCCAGTTTTTTTGCAAGTTGTTTTTCCAGGAACTTCGTACTCATATTCAGGAAAAGATCAAATGATGCGCGTAGATGAATGAAAGTGCTTATCTGCAACCTGTCCGTCTTCAAAAACGAAAGGGACTAGCGAAAAATTTTCTTTTTCAGGACAGTGAGAATTTTGACAAAAAGCCCCAAAAATACCCGCAAGTCTTTCGGATTCAGATATCGAAATCCTTTTTTCAGACCCGAAAGTGATTTCCACCACTCCCCAATGGATATATTCCCTCGCTTGATATGAGTAAATGCACTCGCTAATTCCGTCAATTCTTCGATATAGACAGCCGGACGTTCTGTTTGCTCAAAATTGATTGGAGCTAATTGCTGGAGATCCTGATGTCCGATCATGGGCATATTGAGGCCATTCAAGGTGCAGACGTATTCATTTTGGTCTAGCCTTCCGACGGTGGGTTCGATCACATAAAAGCCTCCATTCTCTGTATGCCGCTTGAATTCTACGGAACCAAATCCTCTGTAATTGGCCAATTGAAAAATCCGAATGCTCTCTTCTTTCAGTGCATCATCGTCATAAGGAACCGTGGCTGTTGAGGTTCCTGTATCTACGGGCCATTGCCTCAATTTTTTCCCCATAAAGGCTCCCAGGCACTCGCTGTTCTCATCAAAATAGGCCAAACAATGATAAATGTCCCAATCTTCTCCGGGAATATATTCCTGAACCAAAAGATTGTTGTCTATGGGCGCAGATTTTTCAAAGGCATCCGACAGTTCCTGTTGGTTATATAAAAAGAAAGCCTTGGGCAGTCCCGCCTGATTCCAGGCTTTTTTGCGGTAGGAAGGCTTGAGGACCAATGGAAATTCGAATTCAGATGCTACTGCTTCATAATCACTCCATTGTTTCATGTTCAGGGTCTTGGGGACCTTGATGTTATGTTGGATCGCAAAATCGTAAAAATCCTCCTTGTTCATCATCATATCCACTGTATCCGGATCAGGGAAATTCATCCTGAATAATGGAGCCAATTCGTCCATATGATTTTTGAAAAAAATCACATAGAGGTCCGTTGTCAGGTACAAGGTAGGTCTATCATAGGCATGGCCAATCTCTTTCAATTTCTCCAACAATTCCTCTTCTTCACTATACTTGATTTTCTTCCAGACCAGAGAGGTTGCATATTCAGGAAAGTATCTCTGGGTATTGATAAATCCGATAATGGGAACATTAAATTTAGCAAGAGACCTAACGGCACCATAACCAGCAAACCCCAAATCAAGGATGACAGCTGGAGGACTACTAAGTTGGTTCATTCAGATGAGTGGATATGGTCAAGAGAAATAAAATCAATTGATAGATAGAAACTTACAATTGTGATTTCAGGAAAAAACAAATTCTGTACCAATAATTCAATGAATCTTTGTCTTCGTCCTAACACCTTAAATAAACAGACATTCATTTTTTCCGAATGCACAAACGAAATCCTGACATGGTCCAACTAGAGGAACAAAAAATCATCCGATTGCCTCTGTCGTCGTTTGAATGTGAAGGTGTTTGATTTCCAGAAAGGTACAGGAATAAAGTTGCAGGCAAAGGTAAGATCTTCAATGATTAGTTTAGGTTTTCTTTACAGAATTTTCATCAGTCAAGTCATTTATTTTGACAATTGATGCACAAATTTAATTTTGGGACGTTATAATTCTGTATACTCAGAGATGTTTGACTTCCCGTTTGATATATAGAAAAGCGCTTACACTATGAAACATCGTTTGACCCCAATTCTCCTTGTCTCAGCTTTTCTCATCATTGGTGGTATTTTCGTTCGGACTACCCTCTTCACCACTTTTGAGCGAACTTTTGCCATCGTTCCTCATCAACCCTCTGTAAGCAATCCTGCTCCCAATCTCAGGATAGCCCCTCCAGCTTTCCAGCCAAATGCACGGCAGGATTCTCCACGGCCAGACAGCAATCAGTCTGCCCATCCCCATTCTCCCCGATGATTTTTCACTACTCGAAGCGTGGCTGTGATATCAGTTCGATGAATCGCCCGGTAAATATGTGGAAAAAGATCTCCCTGAAAGGATTTTTCCCACTTTAGATGAGTCTTTACCTGTTTTTCCTCAATCTTGAATACCCGCAATTCCTGTTCTTCGGCATAATAGCGTGAAGCGGTAGCAAACAATTGTTGTTCTGTAGAGCAGTGAATGAATCCTTCTGTCTGAAGAGATGAAGGGGCATATTGATCCTTCTTCTGCGCACGGATCCAGTCCGAGGGAGTAAGAAGATGATAAATATTCATTATTCGTCGAAATCTATTTCGGTATTGTCGCCAATATTGATACTATTGGATTTGCCTCTGAGAGAGGTATCATTGCCTATGACAGAATGTCGCAGAATGATGGATTCCAGTTGAGAATATGCGCCAAGAATGGAGTCTCGGACGATGGAATTCCGAATCTGTGCTTGCTCTGCGATGGCTACATAAGGGCCAATGACAGAATGGGAAATATGGCAGCCTTCTGCAATATGGACAGGAGGAATAATGACGGAATTGTCATAGGACCAGTTTTGCTGAGGCACCTGATTGGTCAATAAGATTCTATTGGTAAGCAATAAACTCTGCTTTCGGCCACAGTCATACCAGTTGGAGACTGAGTGTGGACGCATACTCGCTCCCTTGTCCACCATCATCATCAAAGCGTCTGTCAGGGAATATTCCTTGTCTTCATCTATGCCTGATCCGAGCATCTCTTCCAGGGATTCCCACAACAAGGGGAGTTGAGCAATTTTGTACAGTCCAATTAAGGCCAGATTGCTTCGGGGAATATCTGGTTTTTCCATCAGGCGGGTGACTAGGCCGTCATTTCCAACCTGAGCAATTCCGAATTCTCTGGGATTATCGACCTCCTGCACTGCCAGTCTTGATCCTTTTTCCTCCAGAATTTCGCGCAAATCCTCTCCAAAAATGGTATCCCCCAGATTCACCAGGATTTCATCACATTCTTCCAGCTGCTTTTTGGCAATCCACAGGGCATGGGCCAAGCCTTTTCGAGGCTCTTGTACAACAAATTCGATGTCGATCTTTTCTGAATAATTTGACAGAACAAAATCCCGAATTTTGTCCCGCATATAGCCAATGATAAACACCTGCTTTTTTATCCCGGCACCAAGAAGTTGGTCTATGATATGGCCCAATATCGGCTTTCCAGCTACTGGGATCAGAGGCTTAGGTTGTGTATGTGTGTGTGGACGAAGTTTGGTCCCGACTCCTGCTACTGGAATGACAGCTTTCATTCGTGCTCATTTTCGGATCAAGTTAAACAACTTCTGATAAATACTGGATTATTCTTCCAAGATAATCAGCTTCTTTGTTGTAAACACATCCTCATCAGCAAAAAAGGTCAATAGATACATCCCCGCCGGCAACCCTAACTGAATTTGTTGGGAGGGGACATTCTCCAGTTTTCTTTCTGTAATATAACGGCCACGCACATCTGAAATATTGACTTTCCAGGGAATGTTGAGTCGGTTGGCAGGCAGTATGATATCGACAATGCCGGTAGAGGGATTGGGGCGTACATCTAAAGGGGATACAGGGTCTTCGAGTTCCTCGATGCTGACTGAGAGGCAAGAACTTTGTTCCAGAATATTTCTTTGACAAAAATAATCTGAAATGGTCTCGACATGTATTCCGCCATACAGCATAGAATCTGAATCAATGAGCAAACGTGCGCCATCAGCAAGACTCATTCCAACATAGTTCCCATATAATTCCTGTAGCTGAAGGCGATCAGTAACTTCTGGACCAATATGGTTACGGATCTGCATCATGGTTGAGGCCCAAAGTTCGCCATAGTCATAGATGCTGGTGCTGCTTGGAGGATATGTCTGACTAGTTACTGAGACTCTTCCGGACCAGAACTCATTGTGCCCATCCCAAATAAATACTTCATGCCATCCCCAATTGCTAATGTCTTGTGAATAGGAGGAGGCAAAATAATCTCCGATTCCTTCATCAAGCCCCTTGCGCTCTACGCCTGAGCGTGTGTCAGGGGCAGCAGCGTGAGAGAGGGCATGTCCATATTCATGGATGATCACATCGGCATCTTCTGCATCATCTACTCCCCCATCTCCAAACAGGATATAGGAACTGTTACCATTGATCACAAATACCGATTGATCCAAATCCGACTTCCCATGTGGATCTGCCAGGAAGGGTTGGTTTTGCAAATTGGTAAAGCCCAAATGTTGGATATATCGCTGAAAGGTATCGATGTGATAGTATACCATCACATCCTCAAACTCACTTTGATCTCGGGTAAAAAAGAAGTCTCCGGTAGTCGAAGTGGCAGGAGGTGTGCTAAATGGTGCCCGATCTTCTATCGATACATAAGGCCCTTTCAGATGAAACAGCCCATTTTCATATGTCAGTCCCTTTAAGTCTACCGTATCAAGCAGACTATCAAAGGCCACCAGGTGTACATCATTGGCATCGGTGATCAGATCCCCATAAGAAGTTTCTGATTGTGTGCATGGATCTGGCAAAAATACTCTCCCTTTTCCAGTGGTATCTTGCTGCGGAGCAAAATAAGCCCCTCTATCTTCCTGGGACAAAATTTCTCCAGTCTGTCCATGAATCAGGAATTCATAACTGACCACTTCCTCATGCGAGAAGGTAAGTCCCACAAATACGGGCTGTAATTCTTCCTGATCTATCCACCATTTTTTTTCCAATTGAATCTCATAAGCCCTCGTCAGCTTGATGAGTTTTTGTCTGATAGTCGATTCCTGCACATGATATTGCAGGTCTTGAGAGCTAGGGGGATCAAAAGATTTCAGGGCATCCATCAGGGAGTAGATTTTGCCCTTGTGGTCGAGATTCACTTTTATCCCGGCTTTATGGATAGGCTGATCCAAATAGCTCTGATGGAAGCTGATATGCTTTCCACCCGGACTTTCGATGATGTCTGAGAGATAGAGTTCACTATTGGTTGCTGAGAGTTGAGGAGAATACCCCAAAACCCACTTTTCCAAAGAACTTTCGTCCCAATCAGGTCCGAGCTGTGCATGTGGTT
This sequence comes from Bacteroidota bacterium, assembly GCA_039029315.1. Lineage (GTDB taxonomy): Bacteria > Bacteroidota > Bacteroidia > J057 > J057 > JBCCCJ01. The sequence continues at coordinate 142,790 of JBCCGK010000002.1, forward strand.
TGAGATAAATTCCGCTGCTTTGTCCATATAATCCAGTCAAAACAATCCAACCAAAGAAAAAAGAAACGCAAATAAAGGCGCGGAGGTTCATAAAAATAGCTTACTGGGTGACATTCAGGCTTTGGTGTGATATGGGTGGTGTGTTCTGCGTAAAGAACGGATTTCCTTGCAAAGTTGCTGCATTATTCTGACTCTTCCATTTTTTCTATAGAAAAACCTGAATTCTTTAACCTTTCTGCCAATGCCGGAAAGACTTCCTGGCGAATGCTGAAGGTTTGTCGACAGAGGTCAGTATAGACAGACTCTACCTCATTTAGCGGAAATGGGTGGAGAATCTTGTTAATGGCCGAGGTTTTGTCATACGCATATTCAAGGACAAATCGAATTTTAGGGATGATTTCTTCTACTTGTCCTTCTTGAAGGGCATTTTCTGTTGCTGATCGATACGCTTCAATCAGACCACGAATTCCAAGCTTGGTTCCGCCAAAATATCGGACCACTATGGCGAGTGTCCAACTTAACTGGGCTGACTTCAATGCACCGAGGATTGGATCTCCTGCACTGTGTGAAGGCTCTCCGTCATCGGTAGCAAATTCAATTTGTGCTTGCTTGCCTAATCGATAGGCAAAACAATGATGACGGGCATCATGGTATTTTTTTTTGACTGATTTGAGGAACTCTTCTACTTCTTCCAGCTCTCGCACAGGAAAACAAAAGGCATAAAATTTGGAGCCACGATCTTTGAAAAATCCCTCTGATGGTGCTGTCAATCGAAAAAGAGATGCTTGTTCCATGTGTGTTGCTTGCTATGAGCGTTGGAATTACGAAATTCCTTGATTGATTTCTGCCATCACCTGATCAGGCAACATTTCCTTCATACAGCGAAAATGACCTTTGGGGCAGCGATCAAATCCGATTTTGGAGCAAGGTCTGCATCCAAGTTCTTTGTTCTCGATCAGTCGATGGGGAGTCTTGTAAGGCGTCATTCCCAATTCCGGAACGGTGCTTCCCCATAAGCTATAAGTCTTCATCCCGAATGCTGCTGCAATATGCATAAATCCCGTATCATGTGTCAGTACTTCCTGGCATTGCCTCAGCAAAGCAGCAGATTTCAGCAGGTCAAATTTTCCCACAGCATCGAATACTGGCACGTGCAACTTCTCCAAAATGATGTCCGCCTCGGCTCGGGCATCCTTTCCACCAAGCAATAATACAGGGCGTTGAAGACCTTCAATTGTTTGTGCAAAATATTCTGGTATCCACCGTTTGGTAGCGAAAGTAGCCCCCAACACCACTGCTAAGCACTTCTCCGCATCAGCCAAACAATGCGCCTCACTCAGCTGACCTTTTGCCCACCTATTCAAATCATCTGGCAAAAATAAATCCAGTCCTTCCTCATCCAATTCTACCTCCAATCGATTCAGACACTCACCATATCGCTGAACTATATGGGAGATGACCAGCTTCCTTTTCTTGAAACGGACCATCTTGTATTTGGCCAGATTTTGTTTGTTGAAGGTGGTTGTGGGTATTCTCAATCCCAATCTTAGCCGAAGAGTCCGGAGATTGTTATGCAGGTCGATGAGATAATCAAATGCTTCTTCTCTTAGACGACCGATTTGTTTTCCGAATTGATCCTCCAGCAGATGAAGGTGATCTATATAAGGATTGTGAATCAACAAATCCTGATAAGCAGGTTTGGTCAGAAAATGAAGTTCCCAGTTCGGGTGGGCGCGTTTGATACTCCGAATAACCGGAGTAGTGAGGACAATATCACCCATGGAACTAAACCGTACCAGCAGGAGTTTTTTAGCCCTCAAAATCGATCAGTTCAATATCAAAAATCAACACACTGTTTGGGCCAATATCAGGAGATACTTGACGATCCCCATATGCCATTCCTGAAGGGACGATCAATTTGATTTTGCCGCCCTTTCCAATCAGTGGAATGCCTTCTTGCCATCCTTTGATAAGTTTCGCCAGAGGAAAGCGAATTGTTCCACGTTTTTTCGTAGAATCGAATACCTGACCATCCAGAGTCGTACCATGATAATGTACTTCCACCAGGGATCTCAAAGAAGGCTTTTCTCCCTGTCCGGGATTTTCTACCACATAATGTAAGCCTGAAGGGAGACTTTCTACTTCCATGTCATTTTCTGCCAGCCAGTTCTTGATTTTTGCTTCGTCAATCTCAGCAATGCTTTGGCCTAATTCCACAGGGGCAGATCGTGTAGCTTTGGTTTCAGGGGCTTTTTCAGCACATCCCAATGCCAGCATCAGCACGAGCGCATATACAATCAATGAAGGTTTCATAATCTGTTGGCTGGATAATCAAGAAAGGACACAAGATACGAAGTTTGTGGGTTGGGCAAAAGAACAAAATGAGATGATGCTAATCTGTACTCGGTTCTAGTGCAGGAGTTGGCTTGTTTGTTCTTTTAGCCATCCAAGGTGTGCCGTTTGCTTAGCCTGTTCGAGGGCTAGCGACAGTTTTTGAAGTCTGAGTTGGCTGTCAGCAGGTGACATGATGGCTGTCCGTTCATGGATCGTAAGAAGTTTTCGAAAATATTTCAGAAAATTCAAGTGGTTGCCACGGTTCTTTGTGGAAATCTCTTTGTTGCGAGCGAGAAAATGCTGAAAACTATTGAGAAGAAAAGTCAAGGCATCCCAATCTTTTTGCTCGTAGTAACACCGCAGCAATAGGTGTTTGGCACTCAGTTGATAATAGGCATCCGAGAATTCCACTGTATTCAAGACACGAATGGCCTTTTGAGTTTGGGAAGTCGCTTGCAAATAAGAAGCCCAACAAAAATTATATACATTTTCCCGATAAAGCAGGGACACCTTGGATCGATAACGCTTAAGAAAAGCCTCCACCCAGTCAAATTGTCTTTCGCGAAGGGCAACGGTAACAATGTTTTTAAAATCAGTATGCGCAATTTGTTCTCCGATCAGGATCAGCCCGGAGCTTAGTTGTTGTTGATAGAGCCCGAATAATTCATGCTCAAAGCGGGTATTGCCAGCATTGATCTGTCGGATACAATAATTTTGTGCATTCTTATAGATCAAGCGAGACTCCGATGGATGAAAGCTCTCTGCATAGGTTGACAGCAATTCCTTGAGACGGGTATAGTTCCTTTCTTTCCCTTCTTGCATCAAAAACCAAATTTCTTTGTAAATCAAAATCGCAGGTATGTCAGTGAGGGGATTGTCTGGCAGATTCAGAGCGGAAAGAATGGGCTCTACCCCATAGATTTTTTCATCTGCTTGCAGGATATGTTGCCGGTTCATCATTTCGTTGCTTCCTCTAAGCTTTTGGATGTAATACCAGGTATCCAGATGCTGCATGGCATGGGCCAATGAAGCGTCATACGTTCGCAACTCCTGTTGAGCAGCCAAATTACTCGTCTCATATGCGAGCTGATACTGGGTCCAGTGATAATCCGAATCACGGATTTTGGAAGAATCCAGGCCCTTTGCCAAAGCATTGGCCTCGGTGGCAAAACTTCTTCCCAACTGTCTCTTCCTCAATTGGGTGAGCAGCAACAATTTCTGCTCATATTCCCGGGACTGAAGTTCCAAATGAATCAGAAATCCTTTTAGGAGACGATAGAGAAAAGACATCTGTTCTCGCAATTGTTGACTCTTGATATCTTCTCCGGGGAAGAGTTGTTCAAACAAAAATTCTCTGGTCAGCCTTGTTTGATTGTATTCAGGGGCAAATGGAATCAGCACACGCAACAACTGACTCAATCGCTTGGAATGATTGAAGAAAGGGGAGTCAACATATTGCTGGAACCGCTTCAATTCGGCAGCTGTCAGACTTCCCAAAGTCAGAAACAGTTTATTTTGATTAAACGATTTCATAAACGATTAAGATTTCAATTCATAAATCCCACAAAATCAATATATTCAAATATAAATTTATCAAAAATTCTCTTCATAAATTCTAAAAATTGTCCTTTCCCTACCCACTTTTCATCTATACCTTGAGTTGCAAGAGCACTAATTATCAGTACATCATGTCTATTGTCCACTTCTTGTTTCTCCCTCTCTCCTCTTACCAGAAACCTTCCCTTTTTCTGGTTCTAAGCTCTATCCTTTCATGGGGATATGCGCAATCTTTCCAGGATGTAAGCCCGATTCCCATCATGCCGCTAGCGTATGATGTCAGACATGGAAGCATGGCTGCTGGAGATTATAACAATGACGGAAAGATGGATCTCTACATCTCTGGCATAGATGCTTTTGGGCAGCATGTTGCCTTTATTTGTCAAAATAATTTTGGCCTGTTCATTCCAGATTCTCTGGCATCTAGTCAGCTTACTCCCTTATCCCACGGCTCTGCTGAATGGGGAGATTATGACAATGATGGATTTCTGGATCTCCTGGCTTGTGGAGAGGATTCTTTGGGAAACCTGCACACCTTTGTCTATCACAATGATGGGGCTGGCGGATTTCAATCCATTCAACAAAATCAATATCCGAACTTTGGTGCGCGATATGGGGAAGTACATTGGGGAGATATGGACAATGATGGCAATGCAGAATTTCTCATCAGTGGGCAGGCAAATATTTTCGTCAACGGACAAGCAAGCCTTCAAGCCTGGACTGCGATATATAGCCACTTCAACAATGGCCTGTTTATCCAGCAGGTATATCTTCCCGTTCATGGAATCGAACAGGGAAGTAGCAGCTGGATGGATATCAATCAGGACAACTATCTGGATATCCTTCAATGCGGGATAGATACGGCAGGTATTAGGCAGTATGTTTTTCATCGAACAATCTTCCCGCCCAATGCGGGATCACCATATGAATTCCTCTCTTCCACTGCGAGTTATCCAGCTGTTTCAAACAGTTCCCTCGCCTGGACCGATTATGACGAAGATGGAAAAATTGATTTGCTGGTATCAGGGATTCAATCAGCCGGAACCCACCTCTCAAGCATATATTCCGTTGCAGGATTCGATTCGATGGGAAGCCCGTTTTACACACAACATTCCATTCCAGTGTCTCAAGTAGCAGGAGGCAGTGTCCTATGGGGGGATTATACGAGTGATGGACTCGTAGATCTCTTTGTTTCGGGCAAGCCCACCAATGGACAGTCAGAAGCTGAAGTCCTGTTAGGAAGCGGAATGGGGAATATGCCCTTCATCGAAGATTCCTTAAGCTCCACAATTCTCCAGGGAACGGATTCCGGGCAGGTGGCCTGGATAGATTTCACCAATGATGGAAGATTGGATCTCATATCGATTGGAAATCCGCCTGGAGGCAGTGGGATCAATTTTCGAATGTATCAGAATATTCACAACGGCCCTCCTCTCTCCCACCCTGCACCCATAAACTTGAGTAGTATTTCCGATACATTTAACCAAATGATCTTGTCCTGGGATGGTCCACAAACTCAGGGAACCAAAACCTACAATGTATATATCGGCACCAGCCCACATTTGGCGGATGTCCTCCACCCAATGGCTGATCTATCCGCGGGTAAGCGCAGGATTCACCGACATGGGAATGCTGGCCTGAATGAAAGCATGGTCATCAGTATTTTAGATCAGGGCAAATATTACTGGGGGGTTCAAACAATTGGGGCTGACTATCAGGGTTCGGTATTCTCTGTTCAGGATTCATTTTATTATACCGCTTCCCAAAAGGTCTATCCTGGCGATACCAATGATGATCAACTGGTGGATATGTGGGATTTACTTCCAATTGGGATTAAGTACAACATGGCTGGCCCTTCCCGTCCCATTCCAGGTACAGACTGGTCAGGACAGGCAGCGATTGATTGGGCCGATTCTTTGGCTAATGGTGTCAATACCAAACATGTGGATGCCGATGGCAATGGCCTGATCGATATGAATGATGTTCTGCTTGTCGATAATCACTATGGATTGGTTCAGCAGGGAAACAAAGGAAGGGTTCAGGGAGGGGTCCCTTTATTCCTAACGGGCATGCCTTCCTTCATGAATCCTGGCGATTCGGTCTTCCTCGATCTCCATCTGGGAACGGCTGACACCCTGGCGTTGGACCATTATGGATTGGCTTTAACGATCACCTATGACTCGAGTCTTGTCGATCCCGGGAGTGTCCATGTACAAGTTGATTCTTCCTGGCTGGGAACGGTGGGAACGGATTTATTGGTGTTGTACAAGGATCAATTCACATCTGGCAAGCTTGATATTGGCCTTGTCAGAAATGATCAGGTAGACAAATCAGGCTATGGCAAAATTGCCAGTATCATCATTGTCATGGATGACGATATCTCCAAGCGAGAGATCCCATTCGTCCTGGAATTCGAGAACATCCTTGCCATCGATGCGACTGAAAACCAGCTAGATGTGAGTGGCCATACAGCTTCCTCATTTGTGGATGCAGAACCAAACGCGATTGATCAGGCACTGGACAAGGGTTTGTCAGTATTTCCCAACCCGATCTCTCTGAGTCAGCAATCCTTCCTTGAAATCAGGTCCGAATTTGTTCAAATAACTGATCTGTCTCTGTTCACTCTTCAAGCGTTCCAAATTCCTCTACAGCACCTCCAAAATCAAGGATCACGAATCAGCCTGCCGATACAGGGATTGGCTCCAGGAATTTACTTTCTGCGGGTTCAGAGTGAAAGCGGTATCTCGACGAGGAAAATTTGTCTCACACCATAAGCAACAATTCTCCAATCTTTCTTACCTTTGCGGTCGTCTTCCTTGCCCCATAACACTATTTAACTTTTGATAAGGAAACAATGATCGCAACGAACAGAAAATTCCGCCCCGGCGTTCTGCACGGAGATGAAGTCAAAGAACTGCTTGATTACGCTAATGAGAAAAACTTTGCTCTGCCAGCTGTCAATGTTGTCAATACCAGTACTGTCAATGCTGTAATTGAGACCGCAAGAGATGTCAATTCTCCTGTGATTGTTCAGTTTTCCAATGGTGGTGCACACTTTTTTGCTGGAAAGGGTTTGTCCAAAGAAAACCAGAAAGCTGCCATTGCTGGTGCTGTCTCTGGAGCTATGCATGTTCATCAGATGGCTGAAGCTTATGGTGTAACTGTTATTCTTCATACTGACCACTGTGCGCGAAAGCTTCTGCCCTGGATGGACGGAATGCTTGATGCCAATGAAAAGTATCACGAAAAAAATGGTCAGCCGCTTTATAGCTCGCATATGCTTGACCTCTCAGAAGAGGAACTTGAAGAAAATGTAGGGACTTGCGTGGAGTACTTCAAGCGAATGAATGCTATCGGTATCACCCTGGAAATGGAATTAGGGGTTACAGGGGGAGAAGAAGATGGGGTAGACAATACAGACATCGACAGTTCAAAATTGTATACTCAGCCTTCAGAAGTCGCCTATGCCTATGAACAGTTGAAAACTGTAGGAGATCGATTCACTGTAGCTGCCGCATTCGGAAATGTTCATGGTGTTTATAAGCCCGGAAACGTCAAATTGTCTCCCATCATCTTGAAGAACAGTCAGGAGTATGTGCAGGAAAAATTCGGCACAGGCCCTAATCCGATCAACTTTGTCTTCCACGGTGGATCTGGTTCAAGTCGTGAAGAAATTAGAGAAGCGATTGAATATGGTGCTATCAAGATGAATATTGATACAGATACTCAGTGGGCATTCTGGGATGGCGTTCGTGCATACGAAGCCGAGTTCCACGATTATCTTCAAGCTCAAATCGGCAATCCAGAAGGAGAGGACAAGCCCAACAAGAAGAAGTATGATCCACGCGTTTGGCTCAGAAAAGGAGAGCAAGCACTGATCAAGCGGCTAACCCGCGCCTTCGAAGATTTGAATGCAATAAACGTTTTTGGCTAGACAGTCAGGTGTCAGTCAGATATCTTGGAGACTGTTTGGGAATGTGTACTGAGAATTTTCAGGGTGTATTTTTTTCTCAGACAAGGCTCTTTCTGGTTCTCATAGTGGTGCTATGGGAACAAAAAAAGCCACTGGATGAGGAAAAAAGACGCATACAAAAAATAAGTAACAGATTTCAAAACAGTCTCTTACAGGCCCAATAGCGATCACAAAGCTGTTGGGTCATTCTTTTACCCGAACGAAGATCAATTTGCCCTTAGACTTGCCAGAAGGTCGCTCTTCCACTTCGAATTTCTTTATGGAACGAATCATCGGGGTCAATTTTTGATACCCAAAGTTTCTTGGATCAAAATTTGGCTGTTTTTTCAGCAGCAAATTCCCAACATCTCCCAAATATGCCCAGCCATCCTCATCAGCAGCATCTGAAATGGTGGTAGACATCATCTTGATTACACGAGGAATCAGCTGATCAAGAGACTTGCGGACCTTTTTCTTTTTGGGTTCTTTTTCTTGCTCATCTTCAGCCTTATCTGCTGGTTGAGGAATGATTTCGAGGTAAATAAACTTATCACAGGCAACAATGAAGGGATTCGGTGTCTTTCTCGCACCAATCCCTATGACCTTCATCCGGGCTTCCCGTAGTCTAGTCGCCAATCTGGTAAAATCACTATCGCTGGATACGATACAGAATCCATCTACTTTCCCGGAATACAAAATGTCCATAGCATCGATGATCATGGCTGAGTCAGTAGCATTTTTGCCAGAGGTATAACTGTATTGCTGAATGGGAGTAATGGCGTTTTCCAACAAAACTGCCTTCCAGCCAGATAATTGAGGTTTGGTCCAATCGCCATAAATCCGCTTGAAAGTAGGCGTACCATACTTGGCTATTTCTTCCATCATGCCCTTAACATTGGAATAAGGAATGTTGTCGCCATCAATAAGGACAGCCAACTGAAGGTCTATTTTTGATTCCATAGAAGTATCTCTGCTGCAAAGCTATCCAAAATTATGGCTGAATGATACGCTTTGGTCAGAAAAAAATGCATTCATCAATGCAAACTTGCTTTCGTCAAGGTATACATGACCACATTCTTTCAGGAGAGTCATTTCGGAATTCAACAGGGTTTGCTGCATATCAAGCCCCTGGCTGGGAGGGGTAACCGGGTCTCCTTCATGAACCATGATCAGGGAAGGAATCTGATGAGGTTGGAGGGGCCTCTGCTCCTGACTGATGGACGATTGTTTCCAGAGAGAGAGGTGTCGGGCAAAGGATGGGAAAAAGGCAAGTCCAGATTGAAAATAGTGGTCTTGACTGCACTCCTCATCCAATTTGTATGAGCTGTCCTCATCACACTCGTCATAGGCCAGAGAACTTGCATAAGTTGTGAGGTTGACTTTTCCGCAGACCATATGAAAAGGTCGGTTGGTCAACTGTTGCAGCCGCTTCCGATCCCTCTTGATCAATGCGTCCAGAAAGGAGGGGATTTTCGTCCTTGCATCTGGGAAATAGAGGAAATAACGCAGCAGAAATATCACATCTTTGGCTTTCAGGACAAACAACTGTCCTTTGACTTGTATGGTGATAGGATTCTTCTGGAGCTGTTCCAGAACCTGATCTAACCTCGCTTGTGGACACGGGATTCCTTCCATTTTCAGCTGCTGAAGGAACCACTCCCATGCTTGAGTAAAATGAGCTGGTAGATTCTGAAAAAAACTTGCATTAGTCGGCCAGGGACCATAGAGAATAGAGCTCTTGATCAGGCATGGATATCGATCCATGAGGATACTTGAGAGTTTTGTCCCATGAGACAGTCCCAGCAAATGATAGGAATGATACCCCAAATGTTGCATCAGGCAGACAAGATCTTCCACACTTTGGTAGGGATGATACTTGCTGGTATCAATCCGATCAAAAATTGGCTGATGGATGAAAGATTTCATCAGAGCATGGACCGATTCACATTCCTCTTTCGGTGACAAATCCTTCGCCATTATGCCAAATAGAGCAGGAGCAATATTGGGTAAGGCATTGGAGAAATCGGTCCCCCTCTGGTCAACCAGGATAAGATCGTGATTGTCTCGGAGGGTGCTGCCAATCCAAAATGGCATCGATTGAAGGGCAGAGATACCGGGGCCGCCTGTCAGGACCAAAATAGGAGCATTGCTCAATCCCTTGTTTTTCTTTCGAATGAGAGCGTAAGTAAGAGGGATCGTTCTTCCATTCGGAACTGCTGAGTTCTCAGGAATAGCCAGCACCCCTGCCTGAATGTCCTCCCAAGGTTTCCATGCTTTCAAAAATTTTTTTCTCCGGATGCGTTGCTCCTTGTCCCAAAGCTGGGAGGGAGAAGCTTGTTGAAAGATAGAAGCTAGTCGCATACAGATATCAGGAGAAGGTTTTGGGAAAGGCTGCAAAATACGGGCCGAAGTATTGTCCAAATGGACCAATTACCTTATAAATCAGGAGAATCAAGAATTCATTTGATCAGAAAAAAAGGAGATGGATTTTTTTGAAATGGGGTTGGAGGGAGATGTGGGAATTTGAGTATTGACTGCTCTCCTCTTTCCACCTATTCTCCACTTGAAGCGGGGTATTGTTTTTCCCACCACCAATATCCTTCAATCATCTCGATGGTATCCACCTCCGAGGGAGTATGTTCAGGCAAAGTCAGTCCCACCAAAGTGAGAGGAACGGAAGAAAATATCGAATCCACCTGCATAAATTCCCATGGCAGGGTAACCGCTCCCACCATTTCTCCTATATGTGTATTTGTAGAGCTGGTAAGAACCAACAAGGAGTGTTCATCCTTGGGAAGTTGCTGGATTTTCTCTGCCCATAGTGGTCTTGGATCAACAGCGAAGGTGCCTGAAAGATTCCCTTGTATGTGAATGCGAAATTTGAGATACAGCGGATAACTGCAAGCCGCAAGGGAAATGATCAGAAGAAATATGCGAATCCATTTTTTGGCTCTTGCCCATCTCCTTTGTCCTCCCAGCCAAAACACTGAAATCAACAGAGAGAACATCGCGGGCATATAGTATCTTGGTTCCATGACGAAGGTCCAAAACCCTGTCCAATTCCAGGATTCAGAGGGCACACGCAAAGATAGCAGGGCCAACATCGCTACATTGATTCCAATAATTACCCAAATTCCTAACAGCCATCGCCTGCCTCCCTTTGGTATCGACCGCGTACTTTTCCTGGCAGAATTGCTGGCTACCAGGAGTCCCCCCAGAATGAGAAAGGAAGCTCCATAAGCAACTGCTTGAAGAATACCATACAAAAATTCAGACTTTTCCTGAAGCCAGACCTCATGCGGAACCCCATAATAAAAGAAGGTTTTAAAAGGAAAAGGCTCCATGGCCCACAAATGCTCCCAATAAAGACGCTGGTTCATGCTGTCAAAAAAGGATTCATCTCCCGCTTTGAGCAGTTGGACCAACACAATCAGAATCAAGGTGCAGAAGCCTCCTCCTATTCCCCACTTCAACTCGGGAGAATGTTGCATGAACCCTCCCCATACGCCCATCATAATAGGAAGCGCCAGCCAAAGGGGAAGATAAGCTGATCTGGTAATGGCAGCCAGACCTGCGAGCCCAATTGATAAGATATACATCCATATATTCGACGTCCGAGCTGATTGCAAAAGCCCAGCAAGACTCAGCAGATAAAGCCCTATCGCCAGGGCTCCTGATGCAGTCAAATAATGTAAGGGAGCAGGTGAGATTCCGATCAGAAGGAGCATCCATACAAGCATCTTGCGCTCTCCCTGAATTTCTGACCAAATCCATATCAATCCCAGATATATCAGCAAGAAACTTAGCACATCGACCAAATAAGCAGCCAGATACCAATCCTCGGTCAATAAAAAGGCTGGCACAACGGCTGCTGCATAGCCCGGCATAAAAATATGGCCGGATCGATATTGGACTTCTCCCAAATCTGGGCCATGTGTGTATCGATATCCAAAACCATCTCCCAACAGGAAGGACTGCGCCGCTGCCAACTGCACCTCTGTATCGAGATAGAAATTGGGATAAAAATAGCGATGATCCAGACGCAGCAAAAGACTCAAGATCAGCACCAAGGGAACAAGCCAAAACCGATATGAGCGCCTGATAGGATTCATGTTTCTGTTGTCCAAAATGCTATCTTTATCTCGAATTCCCAATCTTTCTATGCCAAATCGCTTGCATCTCCTGAATCATCAGATTGTCTCATTCATCATTAGAGGGGGAGCGATCTGCCTTTTGGGAGGCCTCTTCCTGTATCTTCCGCAGAAGCTTCCCCCGGCGGAAGATGCGACGATCTTATTTAGATATAGTCAACATCTGGCCTCAGAAGGAATCATTGGATACAATCCAGGCGGGCCACCAGTAGAAGGGGCAACAGATTTTCTTTGGATGTTGCTGCTAACAGGAGGAATAAAACTAGGACTAGACCCATATCATACGGCGGGCATTCTCTCCTTTCTGGGAATCATTGGGACCTATTTCTTCTCACATAAATGGATTTTTCAAGATGCTTCCACCCATTGGCCTTCCTCTCTGTTTCTCTTGTCACTGGCAGTTAATAGTCAGTTAATTGCAGCAAGTCAGGGATTCTCGATTGCTTTTTGGGGCGCGTGGTTCAGTGCGTGCTGGTACTTCTTTTGGAAGAATTCTCTGAAGTCACTGTTGATCTCGACCCTGCTGCTTGCCTTGATTCGTCCAGACGGTCTGATCATAGGCGTTCCGCTGGTAGGCATGCTGTTATGGAATCAGCGTCAGGATTGGCGATCGACACTTCCATTGTTGCTCTATTGGGCCATTCTTCCAGGTCTGGTCTATTTTCTGTGGAGATGGCAATATTTCGGGACTTTCCTACCCCTTCCTATGTATGTCAAAGGAGGGACAGGTCTAGTTGCTGGATCTGTTCTGTATGAGTTCAAATATTTGATGAAATATCTCTTTCCCTTGCTGCTAGGGATTGCTTACTTCTTGTGGCAATACCCGAACTCCAGAAAAATCTATTGGCCTCTGATCTGTTCAGGGATCATCGCTCCCTTATTGTTCTATGCTCTGATACATCTGGAGCAGAATATCGCTGATCGGTTCATGTATCCCATTCATTTATGCACCCTCTCTACTTTTTTTCTTTCCTGGCAGAAATCCACAGCAACAGCTAAGAAAGGCCTAATGCAAGTCCTTTGGGGTCTCTACATACTTTTGTCATTCTTATACTTTCTTGTTTTTCTAAAAGGTGATTGGGAACGTCTCAACAATACTCCCATTCACATAGCTCAAGAGTTGAATGCGTTTCCTGATCATCGGATGGCTGTAACCGAAGCCGGATATCTTCCCTACTACAGCGAATGGAACAGTCTGGATCTGTGGGGATTGAATACCCCACAACTTGCAAGACGGCTGGTTCAGGCAGAGGATCTCCGCCAGTTTCAGCCAGATCTCATCGTTCTGGATTTTGATTACCAGTATGCCTCTCTGGATTCTCTCCTAGGCCTCCCTTGTCCACCAGACAAAAGCTGGACAAATATGGTACATGCCAGCTATCAATATGCCATGTCCACTGATCAGTATGAGCGTTGGATGGTTCCCTTCCAGAATTCACGTCTATCTGACCCACTACTGAAAAGATTTCAACATCAAGTCGAACACTTGATTTCGCTCAAAAATCAGGTACTAGGTGGGGTCTTTATTGAGCCTTACCCTCGTTATCATTTGTATTTGGTGAGAAAAGGCACTGACATCCACGCTTCCGTTGAAAAGATCCTTCTCGAACATGGCGCAATTTCCTGGCATATATTTAAGACTGACGTGCTCAAATAATCTCTTCAGGCATTCATCCCTGCATATTTTCTTACGAGTGTAATGAATTGTTGAGAAGTGAAACGAACCTTTTCAAACTAATGAATAGCTTTGGATACGCTCAATAGTTCCAGATTGCTTCTCCTTTCATTGTCTACAAACTTACATAAGGATATGAAACAGTCTGTCATACTTGGAATCAGTTTTCTCATTTGCTTGATCAGTCAAGGTTTCGCTCAACTATCATATACATCTGTTGTCGATCCATATGAAGGGACGATTGTGGTAAACATCAGTACAACTGTATATGACAGCTGGGATGTTACAGGAGATGTACAATTGGGTTCTACAACATGGGATGATCTGTCAGCAGCTCCTAATATGAACCTTCTTCATGCAGATGCCCAAGCGACTATGGAACTTCTGGAAGCCCTGGAGGCTCTGGAAAATCAGGATTTTCAATTGGCAAGCTTCTCGGCTGGCAGAGAGATTGATCATATCTACCTGGAATGGTCTGCTGCCACTGAAGCACAGATCATCCGTTTTTTTGTTCAGCGCAGTACAGATGGCCAAACATGGGAAGACATCGGTATGTTGCGGATTCCAAGCAGTCCCAAGCCATTGGAAGAATATTCCTATATAGATAATCACCCATATTCAGGGAGCAATTTTTATCGCCTCAAGCAGGAAGATAGCCAGGGATCTATTTCCTATAGTGAATTAGTAGCTGTAGAGATGTTTAAGTCAGGAAGTCATACCACGCACCTATTCCCCAATCCGGCCATATTTGGCGCAACGATTGATCTGAATCTACAAGATGTAAAACCGGTGTACATCAGCCTGATGAATGCAGAATCCCAAACCATTGCAACCATTTTTTCAGACCAGACCAGTATTGGAAAACATTCTGTGGAGTTGAATCTGGATGAGTTGCCCAAGGGAACCTACACTTGCCTCATAGAAGTGGGAGAAGAATTGGCAGAACGGGTATTGATCAAATAAGTAGATGGACAATATTAGTATTGATTTTGGGGATAAGGGAAATAGAGGATATAATGGCTTGGTTGGTAAGAGTTCTACCTTTTTCCCCCTATGCCCACTATATCCCTCACAAATAAATGTGTCCCTTTACTTAAGAGGCGTATCTAAAATTCGGTATTGTACTCACGGATTGCTTCCATGATACTGGCGGAAATAGCCAGCTGTCCACTATCTGAAGCCAGATAGGTTTCTTCTTCATAATTGGTGATGAATCCTACCTCTGTCAGGATGGCAGGCATTCCGGAATGGTACAATACAACAAATGGAGCCTGTTTCACACCTCTCCCATGGCGTCCTTGAGAATCATAATTGGCCTGTACCTTGTCTGCCAAGCGGGTGCTTTCCTGCCGAAAAACATTTTTCAATAAGCGGAAAAAAATGTACGCTTCAGGAGAGCTTGGTTCAAAATTGCCATACATGTCTCTATAATTCTCTTCAAACAAGATAGATTCATTTTCAGCAATGACCCGTTCGTAGGTTTCTTGCCCTTCGTTGATTCCCAGTACATAGGTTTCTGTCCCAAACTTTGACTTGTTCTTGAGTCCATTGCAGTGGATGCTGATAAAAAAGTCCCCATTGTTTTCCAGGGCAATTTCACCCCGCCGATAAAGCTCCACGAAAGTATCATCCTCCCTGGTCATCACGACCTTGATGGAAGGCATGTTCTCATTGAGCATTTCCTTGAGTTTCAGGGAGATTTGGAGCGCAAGATCTTTCTCATAATAACGAGCCCCCAGCGCGCCTGGATCTTTTCCCCCATGTCCAGGATCAATGATCAACGTTTTGATCGGAGCTGTTTCTTCTTCCGGCAAGGGCGCATGAGCAACAAAATCAGCCCCCAGCAGAAAAAACAAGCCCAAAAACAAGGTAATAATGAGGCAATATTTCATAAGTAAACAAACAAGAAGAAGCTTTTTTCAAAAAAATATGTGTAGGGCCAACCTTTTCAAAATCTCCTTCCACTTTTAGACAAAGTTTGCGGTTGTTTGGCATGCTATTATCTTTGCCATCCGACAACAAACAATCACCAATTCCAATTCATCAATCAACTATTTGGCTTCTCCGACCTCCATATTGATTCCGAAGTTAAATAACAGAATTTTCTTCAAAAAATCCCTTGGGAAATTCTTCTTTCCATTCTTTCCTTTTGCTGTGAAAATTTCTGCTTTTATATGGATTTTTGTTCTGGGAACCTCTGTTCTATGCGCTCAGGTGGTCCCGGACTCGACCATTTCGAAGCCAGATAGCAGCCAGACTTTAGCTCCGGATAGTAGTCAGACATTAGCCCCTTCTTTCCCTTCTTTTTCCTCCGATAGTATTCCCTCATTTGGTTCAGATTCGCTGGGAGGTCGTATGGGGTTTCCTCCCGGAGGTGATCCAGGGGCAGGTTTGGCAGATCCCAATGCAAGGGTGAAGGATTCTCTCAAAGCCATCAGTGATCTTACGGCTAAGGTAGAATATAAAGCCGCAGACTCCATCGTTTTTGATGTGGAGTCGGGCATGATGTATCTATATGAAGAAGCGGATCTGACGTATGATGAGATCAAATTGAAGGCCAAACGGGTTCGAATCGAGATGGAAAATCAAACTCTGCATGCCAATGGAGTCAAAAATGAGGATGGGAAGTTATTGGGAAAACCAGAATTTACACAGGGAGAAGAGACATATCAGGCCAGAACAGTTGCCTATAACTTCAAATCGCAGAAAGGACGTATCAGAGATGGCCGCATGATTCAGGGAGAGGGCTTTATTCATGCTGAAACGGCAAAATATCATGAAGATGGGTCTTTTCACGGCAAAGATGGCAAGTACACCACCTGTAATCTCGAGCATCCTCATTACTATATTCGCTCACGCAAACTCAAAGTTCTCCCAAATAAGAAGCTCGTCAGTGGTCCATTGAACCTTGTCATCGCAGATTTTCCGATCCCTATTGTTATTCCTTTTGGCTTTGTCCCGGACATGAATGACCAAGGGAAGAAGACCGGTTTGTTGTTTCCTCAATATGGTGAGGCTGATGATCGAGGATTCTTTCTCAGGAATCTTGGGTATTATTTCAATATCAGTGAATATTTTGATTTAAAAATTGATGGAGATCTTTATACAAGGGGTGGGTATCGCATTGGAATGGCGACCAACTATCGAAAGAAATATGCCTTTAATGGAAGTTTTGCCTTTCAATATGGGGTGCAGGTATTCAATGAGAAAACAGACCCAGACTATCGGCGCTCTGCAGCCTGGTCTGTCAGGTGGTCACATAGTCAACCCATTGATCCAACCGCACGTTTGTCTTCCTCTGTGAATATCTCCAGTTCCAATAGCTTTCAGCGCGAAATCAGCTATAATCAAAGTGATTTCTTTACCAATAACTTGAGTTCATCTGTATCATTTAGCAAGAATTTCAACAATCTGCCGTTCAACTTTAACATGAGTGCCCGGCACCAGCAAGATCTGAACAAGGAGACCATGAGCCTGGAATTGCCACAATTCAATCTCAATATGTCTCGCCTATCTCCTTTTAAGCATGTAGACCACAAAGCCCTGAAATGGCTCAAGCAATTGGGGGTGAATTATGGTGTGGAAGGAAGAAACTCTGTCAAAACCATTGGAGACAGTTTGTTACTTCCTGTATTGTTTTCGCCCAATGATACCCTCGATTTATGGGAGGTAAGTGCTAGCGGAGACAGCAGTCTGGACAGGGTACGAGCAGGAGATTTTTATTCAAATGGTATGCGCCACAAGGCATCTGCTGCCACAACACTAAAATTGTTCAATTATGTGAACATTTCTCCAAGTTTCAATTACAATGAATTTTGGTACCTCAGTACCATCCGAAAGGAATATGACACCACACTCCAAACTACTGTAGATCGTAAAGTCAATGGATTCACCAGGGGGTATAATTTTACTACCTCTATCAGTGCCAGCACCAATTTTTATGGCATTTATAGCTTGAAGAATACCAAACGAGAAGTTGCTTTCAGGCAGCGATTTAGTCCATCGGTCTCCTACAATCTGAAGCCGGATTTTTCGGAGGATCAATATGGATTTTATGATCGTGTGAGGCGAAACGCAGCTGGCGACACCCTTGTGTACAGCATATTTGAAGATGGGATCTATCGCGGCCCAACTGCTGGTGAAAGTCAGGCCATTGGATTCAGTCTTTCCAGTGTTCTGGAAGCCAAATATCGCAGCAAAGAAAGTTTTGAAGAGGATTTTAAGGGGAAAGACGAATTTGTCAGAACCAACATCATTGATAATCTCGGGATTAGCACTTCCTATAATTTTGCAGCAGATAGCTTTCAGTTGTCTCCATTTAGCATGCGGGCGCGAACCAGCCTCTTCAATCGCAAAGTCAATATCAATGCCAGCGGTCAGCTTGATCCATATGTATTTGCCTCAAATGAGGTGCCGGTTCCTTTTGATCCAGGCACAGCTCGAAGGCAGAACAAACTCATGTGGATTGAAGAAGGCAAAATTGGGCGACTTACCCGAGCTCAAATCAGTGTTTCAACCTCCTTCAAGTCCAAGCCCAAAGGCAAACGGCAAAAGGGAGAAGATTTTGATGAGGAAGAATTCGAGCATGTAGCCGATTTTTATCATGAATATGTGGACTTCAATATTCCATGGAGTATTCAAATGAGATATAATTTCAGTTATTCCAAACCTGGAATTGATGATCCCCGAATCACACAGACGGCCAATCTCAGCGGAGATTTCACCTTTGCCGATAGTTGGAAAGTCAGTGCTACCTCTGGATTCGATCTCCAAAAAAGATTGTTCACCCAAACCTCTTTGAATATCCATCGCCAGCTCCATTGTTGGCAAATGTCCTTCCGATGGATTCCGTTTGGTCCGCAGAAAAGTTACTCGCTCATCATCAGTGCCAGAAGTTCGACCCTGAGCATGCTGAAGTTGAGTAAAAATGACTTCTGGCAGGATCGATTCAGATAATGAGGATCAGCGAAGCCTCCCTTCTCAAAGTTTCTTTTTGCCTTCAACAGTAATGAGAGATCCCTCAGCCAACATGACAGACAAGGGGGGCTGAGTTGTCAACATCGCAAACCTGTCCCCGTACACTTTGCCAAAATCTACCTCTATTGTTGAAGAAGTTACAGGATAATGCTTCCAACGAGGATGGGTGACTTGGTATTCAAACGTTTTTTGTGGAGTAATCCTGGTATATCCCCAATAGTGTTCGGTAATAAATTCAGCCTCACTTCCTCCCTCAATTGCCACTGCCTCCTTCTGAGCATATACCGTAAAATTTTGCCACTCTTTGCCCAATTTCCATTCGTATTGGACCATCAAGGAATTGCCTTTCTCCTGCCACTGATGTCTCATCGGCAAGGTTTGATAATGTTCCCTGTATACCGTATTAGCGACAAGACTTAATGCCCATTTCGGAACAATTTCCTTGATGAATACGACGCCTCGTTTCCAAATTCCCTCCTCCTTATACTTCACATAGAATCGCAGATTCACCTCTTCAAAATTAACATGAAAGGGAATTTTGACTCCTAACATCTTGGTATTTAGAAACATAAATCCTACAAGACTCACATAACAGGTCCCATTCCACAAATCCAGTTCAGTTTTTGCTGGAAGAAAATCCTTGAGTAGTGCCGGGTCTAGCTGATAATTCGCCAAAGCCAATTTTCGCCATTCAGCTTGTAAAAAACTCATAAATCTGAAGGAATAAATTCGCGATAAATCGAATTGATTTTCTTTGCTGTTGCTTCCCAACTGATGTGTATCAAATCCTTCTTCTGAGCCGCAACAACCTGTCTGTGCAAGGTGGCATCATCTAGTAGTTGTCCTATGCTATCTGCCATTTTTTCGGTTTCCCAGTAGTCAACTGTGATGGCCCCCGTCAACACTTCCTTTACCCCGGATTGTCTGGAAATCACACAAGGGACTCCCATTTGGGCAGCTTCCAGGGCAGACAGACCGAAAGGTTCCGAAACGGATGGCATGACATATACATTCGTCATGGCCAACAATTCTTTTACCCGATCTGGTTCCAGGAATCCGGTAAACCGAAAAGAATCTCCGATTCCATCTTCTTGAGCCCGATCCATCAAGGTTTGAATCAAGTGCCCTTTTCCCGCTATCACAAAGCGAATATTCCTTCCATCCTTTAACAGATGCTTTGCCACTTCATAAAAATATTCCGGCCCTTTTTGCCCTGTCAATCTCCCTAAATAAAGCACCAGATCGCCCTGAAATGGGTCTGAAACCCGATAGGTATTTTGCGGAAATATTCCGTTGTGAACGGTACGAATTTTTTCTGGCGGGATTCCATAATGGTCCTGAATAATCCTTGCCGTATAGCTACTGACTGCGATGATGCCGTCAGCCTCCTTCATGGCATGTCGTTCCAGCTCATAGGTCCATCCGCGACTGTCAGCCCCTCCTCGATCATACTCCAAGGAATGTACATGAAGGACTAAAGGCTTAGAAGACATTGACTTCAGCCGGAGCCCAGCAAGAAAACACATCCAATCATGCGCATGAATCACATCAAAGGCCTGCTCCATGGCAAGTTCGGCTGCTAATTCACCAAACTCCACTACCCGATCTATCAAATCATCGCCATACAGATCCTTGATTTGAAAGACTCCCTTTGGTCGAAGGAGTTCTTCTTCATACCACACCTTCTCCACCAAAAATGTCTGTCGCTCTTCCTGCAAATCGATGCTTCGATCCAAGCGCTCATATCCGGTCAATTCAACATCTACATATTGTAAATTGACTGAGGCATCGAGAGAATATTCCTGGATTTTTTTTTGAGAATACAAGGCCTTGAGCGAACGACCATTCAATCCCAACAGCTTCAGGTTCTCAGAAGTCGGAATTTTTTCAGCCTTGGGAACAATCAATCGAACCACCGCATGTGGAGCCAATCCGCTGACAATTCCGTGACAGGCGACTCCCAATCCTCCATTCAAGAAAGGAGGGAATTCCCAGCCTAACATGCAAACAGAAGGCTTATTCATGAATTCAGTCGCTCTAGGGCCAAATCATAGGCTTGTTCGTAGTAGGAAGTCAAATTGTGCCAATCAAAATGTTCTGCGGCGGATTGTAGTTTGTAACGCTGCGCAATTCTCTCTACGCGAGGAAGCTGTACAAAGGAAAATAACTGATCTGCCAACTGATTTGCAGCTTCATCGAAACTTTTATTCCGCCGATTGACCACATACATCCCATGGGCTTCTGTATCAGCGGTAGCCTGAAGGAGGTAGTCCCCAAATCCGGCCAGATCACTCGTGATAGCAGGAACCCCACTCACCATACATTCAAGAGGCGTGTATCCCCAGGGCTCATAATAACTCGGAAAAATTCCCAAATGACAGCCTTGCACAAAATCGTCGTAGTCCAACCCAATCAACGGACTGAGTGAGGATACAAAGTCAGGATGATAGATAATTTTAACTCTGTCCTCTTTATAGTTCAGCATTTGAGAAGTACGCAGAAAATTCAATACCTCATCATTGGTATCGTCCACAAGGTTGTGCGTAACAATAGGAGGCATCCCATTGCTTCGCCAGGATTGAAGCGTTCTGCGCAGCCTGATCTTTCGGTGATCATCCACGAACTTATTGAGATCTGGAAAGTCATGGCCATCCATTTCCATGGTGTATTCGAAGAGCCGATCACCGATTTGTTGCTGAATCGCCTCGGTGGTCTGGTGCAGTTTTTCCAATGCTGCTTTGGCTTGAAGCACTTCGGAATTGATGCTATGGAAAGGCCGTTTTGTGATGAAGAACATCACCACCGTCTTGTCAATATTGGCTTCCTTCATCCGCCAATTGAGTCTGGCAAGTGCTTCCAAGGTCAAGTCATATCCCTTGTTTCGATACTCATATCTACCAGAGGTAAAGAAGTACATGGTCTTGTCCAGATCGAAAAAATAGTTGGGGAAGAAATGCCCCATCGTGAACTGATGAATGGCTTCTTTGGCCTCCTGGTGTACATTTTGCACTTCGTGCGAAATTTCTAGTCGCTGAAAATTCAGCCCATTTGGCAGAAGAATTTCTGGTTTTCTCCCGATAAGGTGAATACATTCTCTCGCAGTCACTTCGCTGACAGTCGAAAAAACCTGCGCCCCATGAGCCGCAGCCCGCTCAATTCGAATTCTCGTTTCGATATTGAAGTATTTGGCTTCCTTTTCCCAATCATAAAAAGGGAGATTTTCGTAGAAATTGGGATCATTCATGGCCAAATACCGCCCCATCATCGTGGCATGGGTAGTGAAGACAGTAGTGATGGGCAATTGATCCCTCCTTATTTCTGGTATTGCCGTTGCTGCCATCCATTCATGCACATGTGCGATGATCGGTTTGGTGTTGACATTTTCATCAGACAGTTTTGTCAAAAATACCTTTATCAACCAGCCAAATGCAGCCACCTGATCGATCAGTTCATCATGCTCACTCATGTCTATATTGTGGTGTTCCCACAAGAGGTATTTGATTTCCCCCAAACGATCATAGACAGAATAAGGATTGAACAAGACAGTTCGGGGTCTACCAGCGGTCAACCAGTGTCCATAATGAACTTCAAATCCCATATCTCTCATCTTTTGGACAGCAAGTCCAAAAGGATCATCTGAAGAAATCTCCTTGTCTTCAAAAATGGCCGACACATTTGGATGAACGTACGGTCCGAGGAGGCAGTATCTATCTTCCCATTTTTCCAGCATGCTTGGAACCTTGGACCGAATCACAGTATAAATCCCACCAACTTGATTGGCGACCTCCCATGCAACTTCTACAAGCAGGGAATCTTTCTTTTGGGGAGAAACAGGTGTTCCTCCATTTGGGGATATAGGTAGATTGGTAGTATTCATCAGATGAGGAAATCCAGGATGTGGTGCAAATGCGATAGAAAATGGCTATATGTCAAAGTTCTGCATTCTCTTTGACTTCAGCAACCCTTTATCTCATTCTTACAATTCTTTCACCCGCAGCTTTTTCCATCGGACCTTGATCCCTCCTCCATCATGAATTTGCAAGGCGATAGATCCAGTTGCCTGCCCAATTTTTTCATCCTGAAAATCTACCCGAGGAATATCATTCAGCCAGGTTTGGACATGATCTCCTAGCACTTTGATTCTCAGGGTATTCCATTCTCCCATTTTCAATACGGTTTCTTTTTCGTCAGGAATCTGTTTGAGCCATCCCCTTCCGTAGGACTCATATATGCCGCCAGTATCATGTCCAGGAGGCGCAACTTCAGCCTGCCATCCTGTGATCTTGGTGCCTTCAATGGAAGAGCGAAAAAATACACCACTATTCCCATCAGCTTCCTGCTTAAAGGATACTTCCAGGTCAAAGTCTTTGTAGATTTTTTTGGTCGCCAGATAGCCATACGCTGAATCAGGACCACTTTCGCAGATCAATTCTCCTGCATCAACATACCATTTTTCCGTTCCGTGAATCTGCCATCCTTCAAGGGATTTGCCATCAAATATGGATATCCAATCTTTTGGCTCTGATGATTGGGAAGAATTTGTCTGAGAAGTTGTGGAGGAACTACATGCCATAAAAGTCAGGCAGGCCCAAGAAAGTAAAAAGGTCAAAAGTCTGTTCATGAAGATGTTATTGAAAATTGTATCAGTAGATCAAAAAGAATTATGGTTCTCTGACAAATTCTGTGAGATTGGCATCCCTCAAAAAGAAAATAAACAAGATTTTCAGGATCATTCTATATAGTATCCAGTAAATCCTGTCTTTGTTCATGTGAATGTTTTGGCAATTCTACACTTTTTGTCAAGAAAGCAGGAATGTTTACTCTTCTCCCAGGACGAATCTGCCTGTTCTGACTAAAATAAGAGTAGAAATTACTCTTTCAAGCCCAATTCTTCTTCCATTTGATCAAATCGAACAGCTAGATCTGCATAGCGATTGCCTAGATTATCGACATGTTCACTTTCTGTTCCCAGAAATTCATCGAAGGCAGAAAAATTGGTATCAATTTTTGTTCGGATATGAGACACGTATTCTCGCAGTCTGGATTCCAGATCATTTTTCAGTTGTGTTCGACCATTGGCGATTTCCTTGGCAAATCCATTCAGGATTTTTCCTCTTTTCAAAATGACTGTTCCACCTGCAAATAATAATCCAAGGGTGGATAAAATTCCCCCTGTCAAATCAAGAATTGTGATTTGGGTTGCTGTTGCCAACACCACCCCAATCACAGCTATCCCACTTCCAGCAGCAATATTGGGAGAAAATTTTGAGGCCTCGGGAAAAATTTCATTCCCGACAAAATGCTCCGTTTGCGCCATAAATCTTGCAAAGCCCTCTTTGAGTTCTCGTAAGACAAGTCTTCGACGCTCAGAGATATCACCAAATATTTCCTGATTTGGCTTAAGAACGGTTTCACTGTTTTGGATTTTCAGATCAATGATTTTTGCCATTTGGGCAATGCTGTCAGCAAGAGATTCCACTCCATCCTGCAAATGTGAATGAAAGCTATTGCTCAATTCCAACTCCAGCTTTTGGGTCATTTGCTTCAGCCATTCCTGAGGAGAGTCTGATTTACTGAATACTGACAGAATAGATTTTTTGGTTAGTGAAAAAAATCCAAGACCATTGTCTAGCTCTTGTTGTGCTTTGGAGGAAATCAAATCATATTCGTCCAACAAGCCTTTCACCAAACTATGAATTTGGCGGTGAGATCGATCTTCCTGATCTGCGAGGGTGTGCAATATGTCCTCCCTGAATTCTTTATCAGTCTTCAATTGGGCCTCCATTTGTTCGATTCTGTCCAGTACTTTTCCATTGAGATGTCTACCCGTGCGAATATTGCTACCCAATTTTAGCAGATTCGCATTTTTGCCAGTGATGTGATCTTTGATGTAGGTAAATAAGGGCTGGAATCCACTCTCTTTCGTTTGCCCTTCTAATTCACGTTTGGCAGATACAGCAAAAATCGTTGGATGAGGAATTCCTTTCTTTTGTGCAAACGATCTGAGCCCGTTGATATTCACCTGCAGGTCTTCCGAATTCATTAAGTCGGCCTGTTGAAGCACAAAAATTACTTTCTTCTGCCAATCTTCATGAATATAGTTGAAAAAATCCCATGCAGATTGACGATATGGGTTTTTGGCCTCGAAAACAAAAACGACTAAATCACTCTTGGGAATAAACCTCTCTGTGATTTCCTGATGGTGTTCTGATATGGTATTGGTGCCAGGTGTATCTACTATTGAAATATGTTTGAGAATATCTACTGGCTGAAGAATCTTTTTGAGGTGTGGATTCAGGAAAATTGTGTCATGCGCTTCCCCAAAGATCACTTGTTGAACTGTATCTGTACATGGATCAGGGGCTACCTTACAAATCTCCTCTCCTGTCCCTAATAACGCATTGATAAAACTACTTTTTCCTACCTTGACTTCACCGACAATGACAAATAAGAACGGTTCTCTGATAGATTCTCTCAATTCACTGACCATTTTGCTTAATTCATCTTGCCCCGTCTCTGTCGTCATTTGGTGAAGATCCTTGATCAATTCACCCATTTGCATTTGATAGGATTGCAATGTCGTATCGAGAAGAAGAGAATTCATAAAAGTGAGCTAAGCATCAAAAATCACAGATGCTAGTTAATGATTTTTGGCCAGTTTCCATAAATAGCCACAATGCCAAAAAAGAAACGCCTCCCGGACAGGGAGGCGCTTGGGAATGGTCCGGGGATTTGCCATCGATCATCGTTCCATCTCGCATCCCCGTTTTTTGGATCTCTGATCAGAGATCATAGATCATCCTAGCCCTTGCTCTTAAAAACCGAGAGACTCGAATCCATTTTGGATGAATCAATCCCGGCCCTTGCTCTTAAAAACCGAGGGACTCAAATTCATATTGAACGAATCGACCCCGGCCCTTGCTCTTAAAAACCGAGAGACTCAAATCCATTTTGGATGAATCAATCCCGGCCCTTGCTCTTAAAAACCGAGGGACTCAAATTCATTTTGAACGAATCGACCCCGGCCCTTGCTCTTAAAACCAAGTGAGTCAAACTGCGCTTCAGTTGATCTCAAAAAGGCTGTTGTTCGTTTACACATGACATTTTCCAAATACCTTGCCAAGACAAAAAAAAGTAAGGCCAAGCTGTCATTATCGGTGTCAGAAAGCGTATGAATGGTTACTTTTTCGGGAGGAATGGTAAAAGAATGAGGGAGAAAGCAAATTGAGGAGGATATTTGACCCATTGCGAAAAATGACCCACAAACTACTGACTATCAGTTATATATATTTTTTTCACCTCCTAAAACTTGCTAAGTGGTCAAAAATTTTGATTTCGGAATCATTTTGTCTTGCATAGAATAATTGGATTTGCAATTGGTTCAGTTCCACCGGAAAAAAAGTTTTCAATCTTCGATTGTACGAATTACCCAAGCAATCATCGCAGATGGTCAATACATATATTCACACCCATGACGACAAGTATGAACCTCCATGTAAGATTTTTTTGATTTTCGCACATTTTTTGGCGAGTTCTTTTCCTTTTTGATTATTCCTGAATCTGGGAATACTTATGTAATAAAGACTCTGCAATCTTCAAATCATCATTCGCCAAGCCCAATACAATAGCTTCCTCTAACAAAGGAGTGGCTACCTGATAGCCCTGCAAATGAATAAGGACCAAAGCTTTGAAATAATAAGGTTCAGGATAGGAAGGATCTAGATCGATCGATTCCTGGATGTCGGTGAAGGCGGCCTGAATTCTCCCCAATTTCAAATTCACCAATCCCTTATGGGCATAGGCTTGCGCTTGCAGCTCTCTCGATTGACTATTTTTCATCACCCAGAGACAATCATCCAATGCCTTCATTGGTTCTCTTCTTCTCAGAAATTCTCTTGAGCGGAAAATATATACTTGTAAGATATCGTCTTCCAATTTGCTGGCGATCTCTTCTGGCAAAGATCGTTCTGTGCTGATGGCATGTGTCAAACTCTCAAACGCAGGTTCCCATAGACCAGCAAGTATTTCTGCTTGTGCTTTTTTGGCATGTGCCTGAAACAGAAGCTTTGTTGCCTCGCTATTTTTCACCAGACTACTTGGATTAGTGGACAATGCTTTCTCATACATCGTCTTGGCCTGGAGATAATTCGCCTGATGTAAAAGGTCATCTCCTATATTCATATACTCTCGACTCTTTTTCAACCCACCTATCACCTGACTCATATGGAGATTGCTTACAGGTGAACGTCGCCATAATTTATTTGGTACTGCTCTATGTGAGAATACAAAAGGAACATTTACCCAATAGGGAATTTTTTGATGATTCTTGGACGCAGGAATGAATTGCAGTTTGGAAATATGAGACCTTACTGCTTCCATAAGAATTGGATGGGCTCTCCTGGTAATCACATGGTCTGAATATTTTCCTTCTTCATCCACCAATATTCTGCAATAGACCTTCCCTTCAATATTGTTTTTCAATGCCTTGATTGGATAGCCAATCATTTTCTTCACTTCCTCATAATTCAATAATTTCGGCTCCTTTTCGACATATACATATTCGTGAATGGTGGGTGCATGTTCGAGCTGTTTTTTTTGAGCCTTGGTATAGCATACATGGAGCAAGCAAAGAAAGACACATATCTTTTTCATCCGGTCTTCGTCTAACAATATTTTTCTTCAATCAAATTACAATCCAGCGGTATAAAAATCTTGTGCCAGTAGGATCCATTTCTCTTTCAGGGGAATTTCAAGGTTAGATTTCTTTTTCTCTGTCTACAAAATTGCTTCAAAATGCTTCTGTGTATCCCTCTGATAATGATCACATTGCAACAAAAATGAAAATGTTTGGAAGGAGGGTGTAATAATTCAAACTGATATTGAGCAGTATTCTATTTTTTCGCCTGTAATATTTTCGACACAAAACAAATTCATCAAATCTTTATTTCAGGAGGAAACTTCCGGCAGAGAAATCGCCTGATCTTCCCCAAACAATCGGAAAACCCCTCCCAAAATCAGATTCTTTTGAGAGAGGCTTTCCATACTCAATGACTGGGTATTGCAAAAAGATTATTCTATTCTTCTACTATGACTCGATTTCCGAGGGCTTCTGCCTTGACGATCCTTGCTTGTAGATGATCTCTCAAAAGTCGATGGCTTACGGGTAGTAGGAACCGAAGGTTTGTTGGTGTCAAGCTTCTTCACCTCTTTCTTCTCAACAGATGTTGAAGAGTGAGAATTCACCACCTCCTTCTGTTGTTCAACTTCTTTCTTTGGTTCACTCTGTCGAGTTGATCGTGAAGATACAGCCGGGCTCGAACGTCTAACAGGCGTGCGAGAAGTGGTCTGTGCAGCGCTTGATTCTGAGCTTTTTGCAGCACGGCTTCTTCGACTGGAAGACGCAGGTGTCCGAACAGATGAGGACTTCTGACTAGCTGATCCAACACTTCTTTGGTTCGAGGACTGCTGTACACGACCAGAATGCTGACTTGCAGATCCAGTACTTCTTCGGCCAGAGGTTTGCTGTACTCGACCAGAAGTTGGCCGTTGACTGACTGAGCCAGCACTTCTTGTCCCCGAGGAAGACAGGATGCGTCCAGAATTTGGCTGACGATTCTGCCGAGAAGAGGTCTCAACAGGCGTTCTATGTGGTCGTTCGGATCGACTCGGCGTCCGCGGACTCCGTGGACTTTGTTCCACAGATTCCAGAATAGCCTGATCCAATGTTCGGCCTCTTACAGATCTTGGCGATTCTGCCTGGACAGTAGGTCTCCTTGGCGTTGGGGTACGAGGAGTCCGGTTTGCACGAATTCTGTTCTGAAGTCGATTTCGTTCCATTCTTTTGCGCTGAATGTATCGTTCCTTTTCCTGCAAACTCATGCCACGCATTTCTCGTGGAAGATGATGTGAAGGAATATCTACCAATTTGATATATCCACTAGATACTGCATCAATCAAGTCCCATTTCGGATTATAATATACCCCTGAAGCTTTGGTCAATATTCGCTGAGAAAAGTATACGGGTCCACAGCTCTCAATATTTCGATCCTGGCTTAACTGACGTTGGTAGCAGACAACTCCATCTGGCCCATAAGGAATATAGGTTTGATTCAATTGGGTGTTGAGGAGAATGACTTCACGGTCCCAGGGGCCAATATGATGGTCATCTTGCATGTTCATATCAATGGTGGAGAAGGTTCCCCCTCCATGATGGGCGGCTTCTTTCCATCCATATTTGACGCCATAGGAATAACTTCCACAAAATATGGTATTCACCTGAATGCCGTTTCTTTTGGCAAAGTTGATGGCAGATCTTGGAGAAACAGGACCTTGCTGGAAGGATTCATTCCCTGCGATGTACAGCAAGCGAAGGGTCTCCGGATGATGGTCCCACATCAACTCATGGGTAGCCTGTTCAAGCACAGCCCCGCAGTATTCCCGTCTTCCTCCAGTTCTCAATTGGAACAAAGCTTCCGAGACCCAGTCTAGATCTTCAGTAAATGGCACGACCATCCTCATATATCGCCGATGCGATCCAATGTTCTCCTTTCCATATTCATATAGAGCAATTTCAATCCGAGGAGGATATGGGCCTTCCATTTGCCAGACGAGCCCATTGACAATATGCCAGAGCTGGGATTTTGCCTGATCAAGAAGCCCGTCCATACTTCCACTGACATCCAGAAGCAGAGCGACCTGCACATGTTGGCCAGCACCTGGCTCATCATATGGATCATCCCATTGGCGAGAATGGTATTGCCCGCTTTGGGCCATGATCCCCTGAATACTGAACAAGACAATAAAAAGTAAAACATTTGATTTCATAGCGACTTGGTTAAGGTGAGTGATTTGTACACTCAAACCTACGCCCCGGCACTTAGATGGTTAGGAATCAATACACAAGCGTGTACAATAAAATATACAATCGTGTAGATCTATTGTCTATTTGGCGGAAGATTGCTCATACAAGATGTTTCATATCTTCCAGAGCCATATTTTTTTTCGAACTTGGAATAGAAATCATGTTGGAATTCCCAATCAAAGAAACAGAAAAAGTCAAGAAAAAACTTAATAAACAGCTCGCAATCAGCACATTTCATTCAAGGGCTAGGCAGAAGTAATTCCAATTTAAAGTGTTACCTATTTCCTAAAATTCGGCTTGACATCCTTGAAAGAAGATTTACCTTTGAATCATTACAGGACGGTAATCCTGGAATTACAAGAGCAAGGGCTAGGGTCGATTCTCTCCGAAACGGAGGTTGAGTCCCCTAGTTTTTTTTGTCCCTCCTCAATATATTTCCTAAATATTCTCATACAGAATTTTTCTCCTCAAAAATCTTTGAAGGATTCATTTATTTTTTTTCATAAAAATAATCAAACCTGTAAGAACGGACATAAAATCTAAACAGAAAAATAAAATAAATATATGACTATCAAGATATTACAAAAATAATAGAGAATAATCAGCAATTCTCACAACGTAACCAATTGCGAAAAAACTGATTGTTTTCTCCGACCCGACCCATTACCTTTGACTCAACAGGACGGTAATCCTGGAATTACAAGAGCAAGGGCTAGGGTCGATTCTCTCCGAAACGGAGGTTGAGTCCCCTAGTTTTTTTTTGTCCAGCCTTTTTCAATTTTGGTCTCATTCTCTCACAATAATTTTCCTCATCGAAATGGAAACAAATTCCTACCTTTGAGGTAAAAGAATCATAACCATCGATTATTGCTGAGGAACCACATTATGAGCACGAAAGAAGTATCACATTCCCTGAATTTTATCGAAAACATTGTTGAAGAAGATCTCCGGGCAGACAAACATCAAGGTGCAGTTCTCACTCGATTCCCTCCAGAACCCAATGGATATCTCCACATTGGACATGCAAAATCTATTTGCCTGAACTTTGGGTTGGCTGCCAAGTATGGGGGAAAAACCAATCTGCGCTTTGATGATACCAATCCAACAACAGAGGATGTCGAATATGTTGAGTCGATCAAAGGAGATGTACAATGGTTAGGATTCAACTGGAAAGAAGAGATTCTGTTTGCCTCCGATTACTTCGAACAATTGTATGACTTTGCGGTCCAACTAATCAAGGAAGGGAAGGCTTATGTAGATGATTCTACTATAGATGATATTCGTAGGATGCGTGGCATTCCCACAGAGCCTGGAGAAGAAAGTCCTTACAGAAACCGATCCGTAGAAGAAAATCTGAGTTTCTTCGAACGAATGCGCAATCGCGAATTCCCGGAGGGATCACGAGTTTTGCGAGCAAAAATAGACATGGCTTCTCCCAACATGCATCTGAGAGATCCCATCATGTATCGAATATTGTATGCGACCCACCATCGGACTGGAGACAAATGGTGTATCTATCCCATGTATGATTGGGCGCATGGTCAGAGCGATGCTATAGAAGGGATAACCCATTCCATCTGCACGCTGGAATTCGAAGTTCATCGCCCGCTGTATGATTGGTTCCTGGATCAATTACCTCCTTTTGATCCGCGGCCCAGACAAATTGAATTTGCCAGACTCAATCTGAATTATACAGTGATGAGCAAGCGCAAATTGCTCAAACTGGTCAAGGAAAATCACGTCAATGGCTGGGATGATCCTCGTATGCCTACCATCTCCGGGATGCGACGACGCGGGTACACCCCTGCTTCTATTCGGAATTTTGCGAGTCGAGTAGGCATCGCAAAACGAGAAAATGTCATTGATGTTGGGCTATTGGAATTCTCGCTCCGGGAAGATCTGAACAAGACTGCGGCTCGAGTTATGGGCGTTCTCAACCCTGTCAAGCTTGTCCTGACCAACTATCCTGAGGAGCAGGTAGAGATGCTGGGTCTTGACAACAATCCTGAAGATCCGGCAAGTGGAAATCGAGAGGTTCCGTTTTCAAGGGAATTGTACATCGAACGGGAAGACTTTAAAGAAAATCCTCCCTCACCCAAAAAATGGTACCGCCTTGGCCCAGATCGATTGGTCCGTCTCAAAGGCGCCTACATCATCAAAGCCACGGACTATATCAAGGATGAAGACACTGGCGAAATCACTGAGATTCGGGCAGAATATTTCGCAGAATCGAAAAGTGGACAGGATAGCAGTGGGCTCAAAGTGAAAGGGACTATTCATTGGGTTTCTGCCCCCCATGCAATTACGGCAGAGGTTCGGGTATATGATCGTTTGTTCTCTGATCCCGATCCCGATGGTCACAAAGGGAAGGATTTTCTGGAATTTCTGAATCCTGACTCACTGAAAATTATTTCCAATGCTAAACTTGAACCAAGTCTTGCTTCAGTCAAGACCATGGAGCGATTCCAGTTTATGCGAAAAGGATATTATTGTGTAGATCCTGACAGCACAGAAGGCCACCTGGTCTTCAACCAATCTGTCACTTTACGGGATAGCTGGGCCAAAGCTCAGAAAAAATCCTAAACCTACTACCTCATTACTCGCAAATCATGTTTCGAACTTGTCTCCTGATAGCCTGCTGTCTGGCAATCTCTTGTTCAAGCAGTAATACAACGACCTCTCATCCCTCTCCGAAGGGCAAAAAGCCGAAGAACCTTGTTCTGATGATCGGAGACGGTATGGGAGTTAGCCAGATTACAGCGGGCCTGTATAGCAACAACAACCAGCTAAACCTGGAGAGATTCCCTGTTATTGGATTGGTAAAAACACATTCCAAAGATAACCTAATCACAGATTCAGCCGCAGGAGCTACCGCTTTTTCGACTGGGAAGAAGACTTATACCGGGGCCATCGGAGTAGATGCTGATACCCTTCCCCACCCTACCATTCTGGAAATGGCAGAGGCAGATGGCATGGCAACAGGAATCGTCGTTACCTGTGAAATCACCCATGCCACGCCAGCAGCCTTTTATGCGCATCAATACGCCCGTCGATTTCACGAAGCGATTGCCAAGGATCTGATGAAAACAGAGGTCGATCTGCTTGTCGGTGGTGGGCAGCGGTATTTTCTTCGAAGGAGAGATCATGACAATCTCTTTTTGACCTTCAAACTCAATGGATATTCTTTGCGAAACATTGCCACTCCTTTCTCGGAATTAAACATCCCAGCATATAAAAAACTCGCATATTTTACCGCAGAAGACAAACCTCCTTACAAAAGTAAAGGTCGGAATTATTTGCCTACTGCAGTCAGTTATGCCCCTCCATTCCTAAAGGAGCGCAGCTCAAAGGGCTTTTTTCTGCTGGTTGAAGGCTCACAAATCGATTGGGGGGGACATGCAAACCACATTGAAGATGTGGTGACGGAAATGCTGGATTTTGATCAGGCAGTTGGGAATATGCTGGATTTTGCCGAAAAAGATGGCCAAACCCTTGTCATCGTTACAGCTGATCACGAGACAGGTGGACTTGCCATTAAACAAGGTTCCTATATGGGGCGTGATTCCCTGAACACCAGCTTCGCCACCGGTGGTCATACTTGTCATATGGTCCCTATTTTTGCTTATGGCCCAGGGGCAGAAGCATTTTCTGGCATGTATGACAATACAGAAGTGTTTCACAAAATGCGAGCAGCCCTCGGGTTTAAGGAAAACTAAACTTGCCTTTGGTTGATTTTATTTTCAGATGGTTGTTTATTCCCTAGGCATCCACCTACCTGACCACACAATATGGCTTCCTTTCCTTTTTATCGGCAATTAGACCAAATGGATTGCGGCCCTAGCTGCATTCGCATGATCGCCAAATATCATGGAAGAATTTACTCAGGTGAATATTTGAGAGAAAAATGCTATATCACCAGGGAAGGCGTATCCATGTTGGGCATGTCTGATGCTGCAGAGGCGATTGGCATGCGGTCATTGATGGTCATGGTTGATTTTCCGTGCTTGCTCGAAGAGGTTCCTCTCCCTTGCATTGCACACTGGCGCCAACGACATTTTGTGGTGGTCCACAAAGTAACTGCGACCCATGTGTTTGTTGCTGATCCAGCTTTTGGGAAGATCAAATACAGTAAGGAAAAATTTTTGGAAGGATGGCTCTACAACAAACGTGAAGATGAAGAGGGAATTTTACTTTTGCTGGAACCTTCTCCTGATTTCTATGAACGGGAAGAAGGTGGTTCCCAGACTTCCCGAAAAGGCCTTCGCTTTTTAGGTCCATATTTCAAACCCTATGGAAAATATTTGGTTCAGTTACTGTTGGGACTGGTAGCGGCAAGTATTCTACAACTCATTTTTCCCTTCCTGACACAATCTATAGTAGATTATGGAATCAACCAGCAAAATATTGGGTTTATTTATCTGATCCTTGTTGGACAACTGATGTTGTTTTTTTCGCAGACTTCAGTAGAGCTCATTCGAAGCTGGATATTGCTGCACTTAGGCACCCGCGTGAACATCGCCATCATTTCTGATTTTCTGATCAAAATCATGAAGCTCCCAATCGCTTTCTTTGATTCAAAAATGATTGGTGATTTACTCCAAAGAATCGAGGATCATCGTCGAATTGAGACCTTTCTTTCCTCTACTTCCCTGGATGTGTTGTTTTCAGCTTTCAGCCTCCTGATGTTTGGGTTCATTTTGGCTTTCTACAGCGGAACGATCTTTGGGATCTTTCTGCTCGGGACGATCCTCTATATAGGCTGGGTTTTATTTTTCATCAAAAAACGCGCAATTCTGGATTATAAGCGGCATGATGAAGCTTCTGAAAATCGCAGCAGCATGATACAGCTGATCCAGGGCATGCAAGAAATCAAACTGAACAATTCAGAGCGCCGTCGAAGATGGGAATGGGAAGGAATTCAAATGCGCTTGTTCAAGATTTCGATCAAAAGTCTAACCCTCGCCCAATATCAGACCATCGGCGGAACCTTCATCAACGAACTCAAAAACATTCTCATCACCTTTGTGGCGGCCACTTCTGTCATTGAGGGGCACATCACCCTTGGCATGATGCTGGCGATTCAATATATCCTTGGACAACTCAATGGCCCCATCAATAGTTTTATCCGTTTTGTCCAGTCTACACAAGATGCAACTCTCAGTATCGACAGACTCACAGAAATCCATGACAGGGACAATGAAATCGATGAGGAGCAACCCTTTCTTACCCACATTCCAAAGGAAGGCAATATTCGTTTTGAGAATGTGAGTTTTCAGTACGGAGGTCCCAGCTCACGGTTTGTATTAACAGATGTGCACTTCGAGATTCCCAGGGGCAAAGTAACCGCTATCGTCGGAGCAAGTGGAAGTGGAAAAACGACGCTTCTCAAACTACTGTTAAAATTCTATCCCTGTACAAGCGGGCATATCCAGATTGGTCATTCTTCCCTGGATCAAATCAATTCCAGACGGTGGCGACAGGCCTGTGGCGTAGTTATGCAGGATGGGTTCATCTTTGCGGATACCATCGCCCGAAACATTTCAGAATCAAATTCGGATGGTCTGATCTCAAAAGAGCAACTGTTACAATCCGTCCAGATTGCCAACCTCACGGACTTGATTGAGGAGCTGCCAATGGGGTATAATACCAATCTCAGCTGGAGTGGCGTCTCCTTAAGTGGAGGGGAAGAGCAACGAGTGTTGATAGCAAGAGCAGTTTATAAAAATCCTGACTTCCTCTTCTTTGATGAAGCAACAAGTGCACTTGATGCCAATAATGAACGGCTCATCATGGAGAATCTTGAGTCTTTCTACAAAGGGCGAACGGTCGTCGTCATTGCTCATCGATTAAGCACCGTCAAAAAGGCTGATCAAATCATTGTCCTCGATCAAGGACAAATCACAGAAATCGGAACACATGAAAGCTTGACAGATCTGAAGGGCATGTATTACGCTTTGGTAAAAAATCAATTGGAATTAGGAAGGTAACCCATGAACAAGCTGAAATAGGAATGGAGGAACATATTCCCAAAATTGAAGAATTGGATGAGCGCAGTGAGCCTGTGCGAGAAATTCTTGGAACACCTCCATCCTGGACTGTCAGGTGGGGAATTACAGTTATTTTGCTATTTGTTCTTGTCTTGATGGGGTTCAGTTGGTTAATCAAATTTCCAGAGGTCATCCCTGCCAGTGTTGTTCTTACCACCCCCCAACCGCCTGTCTCCATCATTGCCAGAAGTTCAGGGACTCTGGATCAATTGCTTGTGAAAGATGGACAGCTTGTTGAGGCAGGACAACTTCTGGCCATCCTTGAGAATCCTGCCCATTCTCAGGCGGTATTGTGGTTGGAACAATGGCTGATTGACAAAAAAGATTCATTTGCCTCTTCCTACACCTATCTCCCGCCTTTTCACAATAGGAGCACGCCCCAACTTGGCAGCTTACAGGATCGATTTACCACCTTTGATCAGGCAGCGCAGAACTATCAGTTTTTGCTTTCGCAGGATCCTAGCCGAAAAGAAATACAGGCAACCCTTAGACAAATTCATTCCCTAAAGGTTCTCCAGGAACGTCAACAACAGCAAAGCATTTCTCACGCCCAACAACTGTCTTTGGCTCAAACAGACCTTGATCGACACCAACACCTATTTAAAGACAAAGTGATTTCGGCCAAAGCATTAGAAGATAAAAATCGAGCCTATCTTCAAGACAGAAGTAGGTATGAAGAGTCCAAGCTACAACTTGCTCAAATTGATGTCGATATATCTGCCCTCAATCGAACAATCACCCAACTTCAAAACCAGCAGGCACTACAATATCATCAACAACTGACTCAGCTGCAATCTGCATCTGAGCAATTGTTGGCGGCTATTTCCCAATGGAGAGAATCTTATCTGTTTATTGCTCCAGTAGCGGGAACAATAACCTTCTTTCAATTTTGGAGTGAACAACAATTTGTTACAAATGGGGAAGAGGTCATGATCCTTCTCCCCAATTCTGGCCAAGAGGTAATTGGGAAAGTGATGATGCCCATCCGCCAATCAGGCAAAGTAGAAGTTGGCCAAAAAGTTCAGATTCAACTGGATAACTTTCCTTTTGATGAATATGGAATGCTGATAGGCGAGATTCAATTGATCTCTTCTGTGCCAAGAAATGGACAATATGCCATTGAGATCGCCCTGCCAGAAGGCTTGAACACTAGTTTCAATCGCGAGATACCATTTCGGCAAGAGATGGCCGGGAAAGCCAATATCATTACAGAAGAACTGCGCTTGATTGAGCGGATTTTCTATCGACTAAGATCAATTTTTCACCAACCATAGGATCTATTGGTTCAGTTCAGAGATGAAATTGATTCCTCTTTTCTTCTGTGGTATGATTTGTTTTTTACTGGGGAATTGTTTTTTTTCAGGAAAGAAAATAGTCAATTACATCAATCACATTCACTCACCATTCAGAGAAAAGATGGAGGTAATGAAGGGTATTGGCTGTTTTCCAAAATCTTCTAACAGCTCATCCATGATTCCTATCCTTCTTTCATTTTCCAAAAAGTACGTAACAATTCCCTCAGCAGCTAACCGTCAAGCTGTTCGGGCCGGAAGTGAAGGTCAAGGCGGAGCAAACATTCTCGCTGAATTGTTAGACGAAAACAGAAATCCTGTTCAAGGATAAGCGCGAAGTATCTTCCAGTGACAATTTTAATAACACATTATTGTTTCGAATCAACTCGCCTGTTTAGGCATTTAGTCATCACTAACATTTTATTTCTATGAAAACTCAAAAAAAGAAAAAGCAAAATCTTGACAACTTGAAGGCAAAAAGTTTCAAAACCCTCAAAAGCACTCAAGCGCAAAAAGTAAATGGAGGGACCGGACATGAAGATCACTGGGTCATGGTAAAGTTTCCATTCTAGATACTATTAATTAAGGGGACCCAATTAAATTGTAGGATCTTGTTCCTCCCCCAACCCCCTCCAAAGGGAGAAAATCTGCGATTGCAGGCTTGTGGGCTGATGTCTCCCGCTGGCGGGAGAGCGAGAGGGTGGAGCATGATTGTCAAATGTAAATTTGTCCAAATACTTAGTCAAAATTGATAGAGAAGGGAAAGGCGTTTTGGAGAACCTACCCATGCTTTTTGCTGAAAGAGAGTTCGTTAAAGTCCAAGCCCTTCTCTGTCTTTTCTCCTCCGAAACATGTAACACTTCTTTTAACTCACTATCTAATGAACAGACAAAACAAGAATCTTTCTTCTCTTGAAAAATTCAGAAGGACACACGGCAAGACAAATCCAAAACACCTTCAAAAGGTTGTTGGCGGAGATTATTCTCAGGGCATGGACAGAGCGGTGCGAAAAAAACCAGGATGAACATGTGTTATGATTAATAAGGGCAAAGCCGAAAACCCATTAAAAGAGTAGGCAATTTTTCATCTATCCCAATTATGAATCAGCAAGACAAGTCAAAAAAGAAACTTGAGACCTTCAAGAACAAGTTGTCACACAAAGTCGCCAGCAAACAGCAACTTCTTGCGAAGATCACAGGAGGGAAGCAAGGAAATGATATGATTGTTCGCTAACACAATCGCCAACATCCTTCGGTTCAATACTGAAATATTTTCCCAAGCAATCAAAGAATTATCTATGGCCAGGATCGAATGTTACATGCTCCGGGCAATACCAGGAATAGGAATTCCAATGAGATTGCTTGGGCTTCTCTCATATTCAAATAGGTTTCACAATTAATCCTGTGATTATGAACAAGAACAAAAAATCAAAAAAATCATTGGCAAGTTTTGACAAACAAAAGCCAAAGGAAAGCAAAATTCGCCTCTCCTCAATTACTGGCGGGCATCAAGGTGCAATGAATTCCATTCGAAATATCCGATAAGGGACTGTAACTATTTAGTGACTGTTTTAAAATCTGTTACTTATTTTTTGTATGCGTTTTTTTCCTCATCCGGCGGCTTTTTTTGTTCCTATAGAACAACTATGAGAACAAAAAAGAGCCTTGTCTGAGAAAAAAATACACCATAAAAATTCTCAGCACAGATTCCAAAACAGTCTCTAAGTACATTGTAACCGAAGTTTTTTGATGTTTTATTGAACCCCTTCGCACGGACCCGTCCCCTTACAAATGGGACTTCGCACAAGGCCTTTTCTGCTGAAAAGCAGGAAAATTCTTGCCAGTCCCACCTCTTGAGGGGGGACGTAAAGGCGAAAAGGGGGGGTTCATGAACAACCATAAGAAACTTATGTTCCACTGTACTAAGTCATTGGGACTTCATTCTATTCAATGAATTCATCCCTTGGAATTCATATTGAGGGCAGATTCAAGTCTGCGCTCACCACCATCTCCTTCTCACCAGAAGTTGATTCGCTTCACTTTCGTTGTGCGCTCGGTCGACGGCGGTGATTAAATAAGAATGCTTTCGAAATCGTGGCGTATCCTGGTCAAGCCATTGGCCAGGATTTCCCCATATGATTGTGTAAAAAAACTTCTCAGTGGCTTGGGGAACAGTCCTGCCACTGGCCCGATACACAATATGAAACTTGATATCCGAGCTACTGAGAGAGTTGTCCCAGCGCAATTGTATCCCACCTTTTCTTGCCTTACTCCAGACATTCACGGGTGGGAGCGGCGCACGCTTATCCAGCCAAGGCAAACGAGGAGGCAAAGCCATTTGTTTGTAATAGTGGTTTTGTAGTGAATCACTGACTCCTAAGGGGTTTTGGGGCAACCATTTGGCACTAAAGAAGGCACTTCCATGGATCTGATGATACTGTCGTAAGAGTCGAATCTGTGCAGGAATCTGGTCGGGATTCTCCCAATTCTTGTCGTGATTATTGGCAATTTTATACGCAGCATGGCCAATGTATACATTGCGACCAAAGCTGTTTTGACTCCACCAGTCCAGCAGTTTCTCAAAAGCAGCTGGAGGATATCCTATACTGAAATACACTTGAGGGGCCACATAGTCAATCCACCCTTCGGCCAGCCAGTGGCGCACATCTGCAAATAGATCATCATAGCTGGTTTGACCTGCCCGTGAGTCTGATCCTTTGGAATCTCTGTCCTTGTTTCGCCACACGCCAAAGGGACTAATCCCCAATTGAACATAAGGCCGATGGACCTGAAGTTGATCATGCAAATCTTGCACAAATTGATTGACATTGTTTCGCCTCCAGTCTTCTACCTGATCAAAATCTTGACCAAATGCCCGAAAACTAATTGTATCAGGAAAATCCAGGGTGTCAATCCGATATGGGTAAAAATAATCATCGAAATGCACAGCATCTATCTCGTATCTGTCTACGACATCCATGATCACAGTTCGGACATAATTCCTGGCAGCTGGAATTCCAGGGTCCAAGTATAGATTCTTCCCATATTGTACAAGCCAATCAGGATGCGTTTGGGTAAGATGAGTGGACGCATGGACTTTACTGCTATCCCAATCCAGCGATGTTCGAAATGGATTAAACCAGGCATGTAGCTCCATGCCTCGCTCATGGCAGGCTTGAGTCAGAAAGGACAATGGATCATAGAAAGGGGTCGGTGCCTTTCCTTCTGTGCCTGTGAGCCATTGGGACCAGGGTTCATAGGAAGATTCATAAAAAGCATCTCCTCCAGGACGAATCTGAAAAATAATGGCATTGAAACCTTGAACTTTCAGCCCATCCAGCATTGAAATCAAGTCTTGTTGTTGCTGCTCCACCGACAGATCTGCCCGGGATGGCCAATCAATATTTTTGACAGTGGCAATCCAGACTGCCCGAAATTCTCTTTCCTGCATCTGCCCTAGGCCATCCCTGATGGCAAGCAAGCTAAGTAACAGTAAAAAGACCGTTTTATTCATCAACCCAAGGAACTTGTGGCGAGGCATAATAATTGATTCCCATGGCCTCAAATCTATTTTTCCAGCGCCCTAATCTTGTTTTATAGGTCTCCCAATCTCTCACAGATTCTGGAGACCAGGCAATTTCTGCTACACCAGGCAGTCTGGGAAATGCCATTTCTTCTATGTCCTCCATGTCTTCAATGGTTTCTGACCAAAGCGGCGTTTCGATGCCCAGGATTTGCTCCTTTCCAATTCCTTCAACCAATGTCAGCGGATTCCAGTCATAGGCATCTTTTGCTTCAATATATGCAGCCCAATGAAGTCCCAAATGATAATCCTCTACATATTGCATGTCGAGGTAGACTTTTTTGGCAGGCGACATGATCACTTTTGCCTGTTTCTTCACTCCCATTTGAGCATTCTCAGCTTTGTCCCAATATTGAACCACTGAGCCTGCTTGCAGATTGGCCAAAGCCACTTCGTCCCATCCTACAAGGGTTTTGCCATATTTTTTCACAATTTCCTGGAT
Source organism: Bacteroidota bacterium (assembly GCA_039029315.1). Taxonomy (GTDB): domain Bacteria; phylum Bacteroidota; class Bacteroidia; order J057; family J057; genus JBCCCJ01. The sequence goes on from JBCCGK010000002.1 coordinate 183,660, forward strand.
GCGATTGGTGAAATAAATGTAGTCTTCTTCTTTTGTCGCCAGGGTTTCATCTCCCCCTACATGTAAATAGGGTCCTGGTGTGATCGCTGCCATTTCTCGAATGACATCATCGACAAACTGGTAAATGGATTCATCTCTGGTACAAAGGGTACTAAACCCAACTTCTATTCCTGTATAGAGATCATACTCCCGATCGTCGCATTCAAGGTCTGGATAGGAGGCGATCGCCGCATTGGTATGGCCTGGCATATCCAACTCTGGAATCACTGTGATGAATCGACTGTCTGCATATGAGACAATTTCTGCATATTGTTCCTGGGTATAATAGCCTCCTTCTCCTCCACCAACTTCTGTACTTCCTCCATGCGTCGCCAAATTCGGCCAGGATTTGATGTTGATTCTCCATCCCTGATCATCCGATAGATGCAAATGGAGCATGTTCATTTTGAAGGCAGCAATCAAATCAATATAGCGTTTGACATCCTCTACGGTAAAAAAGTGTCTAGCTACATCCAACATTGCCCCTCTATATTCGAATTCCGGAGCGTCCTTGATGGTTCCTGTTGCGATTTCCCAGGGTCCTTGCTGAGGAGCTTGCTGCTCAATATGGGCTGGAAACAACTGTCTCAGGGTCTGAATCCCATAAAAGAGTCCCTTGGGAGTTGTGGCTGACAGATGCACCAATTGTTCATCGATCTGAAGCTGATAGGCTTCTTGTTGTTGTCCAGGCTCATCAGCGATAGAGAGATAAATTCCTTCACTTGGGGCCGTCGAGCTAGCTTGAATTGTCAGGGAAAATCCTGTTGCGTTTTTCAGGAATCGGGCCAGATATGCTCCCACAGCTTGCATCTGTTCAGAATCATCACTCAAAAAGATGGTCGTGGAATTTGTTAAATCAAAAGAGCTTCCTGTGGCAGTCAGCGAAGCGGGATACGGAATCAAGGCTTCTTTGCTTAAATCTTTGGGGGTTCTCGTCTTGCAGGCACTACTCAAACACAGCATGCCAATCAGGAGAAGTATATGGAACAAAAAGGTAAATTTCATCCCGCTAAATAGTGAAATTTATTTGTTCATTCACAAAATGAAGGGCCTCTTTGCACAATTGGTCTTCTGATTCGAAACAATTTCTCCAGATGTTGGCTCCTTGTATCAAGACCTGATTTCCCTGTCCAAATGCTTCTACAACCAACCAATCATCATATTGGATGTCCTTGATCGCCCGAAAGGTCTCTGCCCAATTCACCAATCCTTTGCCAGGGGTGCCTCTATGGCTCTCACTGATATGAATATGATTGATTGATTGCTGACATGTCATGATTGTATCATGGATGGAAGCGTCTTCCAAATGGGCATGGTGGGTATCGTAAGTCATTCCTACATGTGGATGATCTACCATGTCTACCAGAGCCTTGGCCTCCAGAGAATGGGTTAGAAAATAACACTCAAACCGATTGAGGAATTCCACACTGAGGCGAATATCATGAGATTGCGCGTATTCTCCACTTTTATGAAGCACTTCTGCACACCACTTTTTTTCATCCATCGAAGGCCCTCTCCCAGGAAAGTCCTTATGTGGGGAATGCATGGGTCCCATCACTACAGAACTATTGAGTCGCGCCGCCATATTTACAAATTGTTCCAGTTGGCGTTGCCCCCGCTTCCGAACTGATGGATCGGGATGGATGGCACTGGATTCAGGGGGAAGAAATGCAGAACAGCTACAAGCAAGATCCAAAGATTGAAGGCGACGTGATACCTTATCCAGAAAGCGATCTGAATAATCAGGACTCAGTGGAATTTCTACCCCATCAAATCCAATCTCTTTCAACACATCCAATCGTTGTAAGTCTGTCTCTTCCAAACGAACCGTCCAAAGCAGTAAATTCAGTCCAATTTTCATAAATCTCTGATCAAATTCCTTCGAGCAAGATGGTCCTGAATCGGGAAGCGACAATGCGTTCTTCTCCCGGATTCATCATCCATGTTGTTATGTCCACAGATTCGTTTCCCCCCACAGTTTCAATAGAGGGATGCCCTTCTTTCAGTTTTTGTCTTACTTCTTGCGGGGTCCATTTGATCTTGGTCTGATCCCATCTGATTTTGATGGATGGTACGTGATTGGCAATCTCGGGTACATGGATTTCCGGCTGAACCCCCTCAATGTTTTCAACGGCATCATGAATATGCTGGATTTGTCCTTCCCATAATTTCCAGTCGGCTTCATGATCCCGGGAGAGGTAATTTTCTACAGCGATCAACATTGCCAGAATCTCTTCCTTATTGACTTTCATGCCCCTCCCTACAGTATCTCCACGAGGAGCTGCACTTAGTCGAGCTGCCTGTATGAGGTCTTTTCTTCCCAGCAATAACCCACAACTTTGCGGCCCACGAAGTCCTTTTCCACCAGAAAAACAGACCAAATCAAACCCCATATCGGTGTATTTCCATAGATTTTCGACAGGAGGGACATCCGCAGCACAATCATTCATCATGGGGATGCTGTATTTTTTCCCAACGTCAATGAATTCCTTGTATTGAATTTTTCCTTTAAAGTTGTGCGCATTCAAAAACCACAACATTGCTGTTCGATCATTGATGGCCTCTTCCAACTCTTGCACAGTTTCCACTTCGATTATCTTGACACCACAGTTTTTGATCGCATGGGCATATCCAATGACATGAGACTTCTGCATGATCACTTCTGTCTTCATGCCTGAGAGATCTGTAGGAATTCTTGCGGCTTTTTTTGCATCCAGTCCAGACAGTACCCCTGCTGTTCCGAGGGTGATGGCTGAAGCCGCTCCTGCTGTGACAGTCGCCGCTTCGCATCCAATCAATTCTGCCAGTCGTTCCCCGACTTTGTCTTGCAATTCATCCAGGGCGACATACTGTCGACTCGCATAATTGTAAGCATCGATTGCCTCCTGCCGAAGAAGGCAGCCAGTCAATGCAGTATACGTGCCTGCGGCATTGATAAATGTCCGCAGTCCCAACTCTTTGTAGTAATCACGAGGAAACAGTTGCGAGGAGGCTGGGATGGCCAGTGCTGCCGAACCGAACATACCCCCAATGAGCGGAAGGGCGGATAATCGTTTGAGGAGGTCTCGTCTTTTCATAACAAGAACAATTATTTGAGTGCAGCAATACAATCTATTTCAACCAAAGAATCACCAGGTACCCCCCCATAAGTCGCGACAGTGGTGCGAACTGGCGGCTGATCTCCGAATCTCGCTCTATACACAGCGTTCATGCCATGATAATCCTCCAAATCATGCAAATAGACATTGACTTTCAGGACTTTATCCATAGAAGAGCCATGTTTGAGCAGTTCTTTTTCCAATTCTTTCAGCACGTGATCTGTATGCGTCTGGATGTTGCCTTCAAAATGTGCTCCTTTTCCTGCGATGAAGAGCAGATCTCCATATTTCACTGCACTGGAAAACAATGGGGCATCTTGTGCGTCTTTTACCACTGTTCCAACAACTGTTTTGCTGGGGAGAGCTTCTTGCTTGGAATCAGCGGCCTTTGCTACCCCAAATCCAAGTGTGGCGAATAGGGCGGCACCCATTTTTTTGAAGACTGATCTTCTGCTTTCTGATCGTTTCATGAGAGAGGAATTAAGTATTGAGCAAATTATTTTTTCCAAGATGGCCGAGAAATCCCATTGAGGTCCCACACGACCTTCCCATCCCGAATGGTGAGTTCACAGATAAGGCGCTTGTCTCCTTCTACTTTCCATCCTTGTACATCGATGAATCCAAACACTCCTTCCTCCATTCTCAGGACGGCAACGTCTGCACCGGCCCCTGGACTCAGATGGCCTAATTCTGTGCGCTGGATAATGCTTGCTGGATTCCATGTACTCCGCTCGACTACCTCTGAGAGGCTTAGCCCAATATTCAGAAGTTTTGACATGACATTTACCATATCTTTCATGGCAGAATTCATGCTTCCTGTGTGGAGATCAGTACTAATTGAATTCGGCTTCAATCCTTGTTCAATTGCCGGGACGGCTTGCTCGAACAGGAAGCTTCCTCCTCCATGCCCTACATCGAAGATGATCCCTCTTTCTTGCGCCTTGAAGACGAATGGTCGAACCTTTCCTGCCTCATCTACAATGGGGATTCTTCTGTCAACATGGGCATAACAGTGGGTAAAAATATCTCCCGGACGGAGTTTTTCAAGGAATAGGGTCTCAATGGATAATTCAGGATCATAGCCTCCAAAATCTATCATCACAGGAATATTTGCCTGTTCGCCGGCTTCTACTGCTCTTTCGGTCGGAATCCATTCCGGGCCATAATAGTGGGCCAGTTTGATGCCGACAATGTGTTCAGCATTTTCCTTCGCCACCATTGCCGTGAGTTTGGCGTCCATGTCTCCCAAATTTTGTTCCAGAGCTCCCCCTGCCATTCCTTCTCCCACGATATTCAGGAAACATAACACCCTGGTTTTGGATTGATCTATGGTTTGTTCTTTGAATTGACTGAAATTTTTCCAGCCAGAACTTCCCGCATCGACCATCGTGGTGACGCCTGCACGAAATCCAAATCCGTCAGGGGGAAGGGCAGTATAGCTATTCCGGAGGTATTTGTCATCTTCAGTTCCCCAAAAATTATGGGTGTGGATATCGATCAATCCCGGCATCACATACATTCCACTGACATCTACTACCTGAACAGCATTGCTTGCCGGAATATCTGCTGCGACTTCTTGAATTTTATTATCCTTGATGGCCACATCCATGGGTGCATCAATTCCATTTTTGGGGTCCATCACATGACCGCCTTTGAGGAGGATATCTATTTGTTGTGCTGGGAGAGAAGACAGACACAGAATGAAGGAAAGTAGAAGGAGAAGTAGATTTTTCATGTATACTGCTTGTTTTTTTCAGAAAACACGGATTAGGGTTGTTTCATTTGCCATTCTCTTCCTGCATATTCAGTCCGAAATGTTTCCAGACATCCTCGATCCTGCAAGGTTATGTAACAGCTTTTTCCATCCTTCCCGCCAAAGGAAATATTGGATGGTTTGGTCCCAGTAAGCTGTATTTCTTGTAACTCTTCGCCATTGGGGGAAATGATGACAACCGTTCCCTTGCCATATCTGGTGATGTAGAGGTTCCCTTCGATGTCACATCTCATCCCATCCATTCCGAAATCTGGAAACTGAATCAAGAGTCGTTTGTTGCTGATTTTGCCTTCTGGAGTCAAATCATATGCCCAGACAGTTCGTTGTATGCTTTCATTGACATATAGGGTAGATTCATCCGGACTCACTTCAATGCCATTGGTTGTTCCCATATTTCTCTCCAGGCGATCAGTGCTTCCATCCAGATTGATGCGCCAGATGTTTCCTGTAGAATCGCCCCAATTGGGATCGCTGGCAAACAGGATTCCATTTTCCATCATGGCGAGATCATTGGGCTGATTCATCGAGTCATTGTTCGCCAATACAGTGATCTCTTTGGTGGAAGCACTTATGAATAGAACATTGTGTTGCATATAGTCGGCAACGAGGAGGTTTCCTTCTTTTGTCAACCGAATGCCATTTCCAATACTTCCTTCGGGCAGGCTTACAAACAGATTACTTGTTCCAGCAGAGCTTACAAGTCCAATGGTTCCCTGTTTCTCGAAGTTTACAACATAGATATTGCCGTGGATATCAGTAGCAGGACCTTCAATCCCGGAAGTAAATTCATGCTCAGGTGTAAAATCTTTGGCGAGGTAATTCACCTCATCCTTCTCCGGAGAAGTTTGTTGGGAGGTCTTCAGCTGGCAAGCACTCAGACTTCCAAGGCAGAACAGAGCAAGATAGACCAAAAAGTGATAAGGGGTGGGTAATTTCATTGTTGTTTCGTTTCAGCAGCTTGTTTATTCCTTTCTATTGCTACCTCAGAGGAATGAATTGGGGTAGCAGAATTCCCAAAGTTTTGGCGAATATAAGTCAGGACTGACGCAATTTGTTGATCGGAGAGAAAACGATGTTGCGGCATGAGACTATTATAGCCGACACCCTTGACCTCAATGCCTCCTTCCAATCCATCGAGGAGAACGCGAATCAATCTTTGCGGATCTCCTGTTACCCATTCTGTACCATCCAAAGGAGGGAATCTGCCAGGGGCTCCTTTCCCGTTTTCTTGATGACACATGCCACAATAAGTAACATATATTTCCTCTCCATTACTTTGTGCATCTTTTTGTAGATTATCCAGAGTGATATCAGGCGTTTTGATGTGTGGCAATGATTTATGTGTCTCCATGATAGCGAGATCTGCAGTTCCAAACTTCTCTTTATTTCCTGTAAATTGAATGCGCCAAATCTTGCCTTGTTCCGTTTCACTCAGGTACAATGAACCATCTGGCCCTGTTGTTATCCCCATGGGTCGGAAAATAGCATCTGTAACATTCACAATCGTATCTACCCCAGCAAATCCATCTGCAAACACCTCCCACTCTCCTGTTGCTCTCCCATTTTTGAACGGCACAAAAGCTACAAAATAGCCTGATTGAGGATAAGGAGCCCGAATCGTAGAGCCATGAAAGGCAATAAATGCTCCCTGCTTGTATCTTGATGGAAACTGATCTCCTGAATAGAAGTGAAGACCATTGGGGGCCCAATGACCAGGAAACCCTATCTCTGGAAGCATATACTCCTCACATCTGCCAATGCTGTCCCCATCTCCACCATACTCTGGAGCAAGTACTTTTTTTTCTTGAATCTGATCATAGTAGCAATAGGGCCAGCCAAAATTGGCCCCTTCCGTTACCCTGAGAAATTCTTCCGCAGGCAGCATTGCACTTTTCCATGGGGAGAAATGAGTAGGAAACAATCGAAGCAAATCGTCTCTCCCATGCATGACAACATACAATTGGTCATCGACCTCATTCCAATCCATCGCTACAACACTTCGAATCCCAGTCGCATATCGCATTCCGTCCTCTTGCTTTTGATTGGGTGTATCCTTATCAAAACGCCAGATTCCAGCATGATCATCTAATTGGGGACATGGATCAAGACCTGGCTGAAAGGGTGTTCTTTTGGGGTCCTGACAAGCGTTGGATGGTGCACCAAACGGTACATACATATTCCCTTGCTTGTCAAAGGTGATTGGTTTGCCATTATGTTCATGATCTCCATGTGCATGATCATCCAGCATGATCAATTCTGCTTCGCCTCTTGGCAGCATTTCCTTCTCACTTAATTTGTATCGGTATACTGCTAATTCGGTGCTGAAATACAGATATTCTTGATGAATGCGCATGGCAGTCTGATATCCCCAATTGCCAGCATGATCATAGGTTCCAAAAGTTCGAACCAGATCTGCTCGACCATCCCCATCTTCATCTCGCAGGACAGCACATCCTCCGTCCTGATCCGAATATCTCAGCTTCGCATACACATCTCCATTCGAGTTCACGGCAATTTCTCTCACTTTCCCTTTCAAACTATCTATCACAACTACCGCCTCAAATCCTTCAGGCAATGCCAAGCCGGCATTGTGATCCTCCTTTTGTAACTCACAGCTTATCAACAAGATAAGGAGAGAATAAGCCAAACCAATCAAACGAAAATGATCACCCATTCCAGATCATTTTAAAGGGGTTGAAAAATACAGATCTCTGTAATATAAGGGGATTATCGCTAACTTTAACAAAAGTGGTAGGAAGAAAAAAATTCACTGAGGGAAGATTCTTGGACAAAACAAGCCTTTACCGGGACGTTCAGTCAGCCTCTTGATTGTGAGGATCTGCTTGTCTTGTTGTTGCCAGATATATGTAGAGCAAGTCCTGGCGAAATCATCTATTTGGATAGTGGAAAAACACTCAGGTTTTTCAGCAAAGACCAGACCGCTTTCTCTGGAATAGTTGTTAGCGTTTGATCATATGGGTCTGCCCGGTCCCTTTCTCACACCGTCCTGTATGGCCAGTCTATACCCAGCAGCTTTCCCCATTTTTTGGTTTTCTTTAGAAATCAGCGTTTCAAACTTGGTCTTATATTCTGTCGGTCTTTTCGAGATCATGCGGCTCCGGCTGCATATTTTCGAGATAGCAATTGACATTTTCCTGATTCACAATATCAATAGGCAACAGATTTTGAGCGGGAATATCTTTCTGAAACAGAAAGTGCTCTGCAAGATCCTTCACAGCCAAATACCCCTGTTTATGAGGATTTTGGTGGATGAGAAAATCTATGATTCCTTTGGAAAGAAAATGAACATTCTGTGGAATCAGATCATATCCAATCAGGTTGGCATGAATGTTCAACTCTTCCATGATAGCGGCAATTTTATAGGTCTTGGAAGTGGATACCAACAGACCTGCAAGATCTGGATGCTGTGCAAAGAAATCTTTGATCCATTCATCCTGAATATCATTCTGTTGCTTATCGATGTTCAGAGAAACAACTTCATAATGGTCCTTCTGAAAGAAAAAAGACCGAAATCCCATATCTTTCTCTTGCATAGTCCTGGAATCCCGAAACACCCCATCCATATGAACAATCGCAAATTTCCCACCTGACTTATTCATTTTGGCTAAAAGATCTCCACCGATTCGTCCACTTTGGTATAGATCCTGTCCAATAAATCCATTAACCTTGGTTTGGACAGGTGTATTAAAAACGGTAACAGGAATATTTTTCTCCAGACTGAGTTCAAGAAAAACATCCGAACTTGCGCGAGATATAGGGGCAACAGCAATCCCGTGGGGCTTCTTGCTCAAAATGGTATGGAAACAATTGTTAAAATCCTCTGAGTCATTTTGGGAAAAATGATGAACCTCTACAGAAATACCAAAGGAGCTAAACTCAGCAATAGCTTGCTGAATTCCATTGAATGCCATTTGCCAATAAGGATCATCTGGCTTACATAAGAGAACAGCAAGGGTATACATTTGTCCCTGCCTCAAACTTCTCGCAATCAGGTTTGGCTGATAGTCTATTTCGGATAATACTTTTTCGACTTTCAATCTGGATTTGTGAGAGACTTTTCCCCGATTATGCAATACTCGGTCTACAGTTCCTCTAGAGACATTTGAGAGGCGAGCAATGTCTTTTATTGTATAGTGATTCTTTTTCATGAGGTGTACAATCCATAAAAAAATAACTGTTCTCGCGTTTCGTCCTGCAAAATTAAGGCATAAAGTGTAAAATCATGAATAGGGAATCCGTTTTCCTGTCAATGGTCAAACAATTTTCTCGCCTTCCCTACTCAGTGCTGCCACCAAAATTGTGGGCATATCTATCCCATTTCCCGCAGTTATTGTCTCCTTAATCGGTGGCTTTTTTTATATATAGACTCAAAATATTTTTTTTAGTGAAATAAATGTGCTCGAACACAAATATATTTGTGTTCGAGCACATTTGATTTTTGAATTCTATATTCGTAACTAGAAAGTGGATTTACCCTCCATAAGTTCTTTTCTCCAACCAAAGGGTTTAATGGTAGCATACTTCCTATTGGCCTTCCAATCAGCTACCTATTTGTTAGTACTTCATTCTTTACCTCCTAATTTATTTCTATGGACCATATGTTACTTTACACCCCCATGCCCATTCCCAACTCATTGTGGAAGCAGGTATGGATATTTTCGATCTTAGTCTTGCTTGGCATTGGGACAAGCTTCTCCCAAACAACGATCAGTGGGCAGGTTACCGGCTCTGATGGCGAAGGTCTGGCAGGCGCGACCATTCAAGTCAGAGGAACGCAGACAGGGATCTTTACAGATGAAAAAGGGCAATACAACCTGACTGTCCCCAATAATGAATCTGTTCTGGTTATATCATTTATTGGGTATGAAACGCAGGAAATCACTGTTGGGAATCGCTCAACGGTCAATATATCCCTGGTTTCTATAGGGCTGAATGTAGATGAGGTGGTCATTACTGCCTTGGGGCTGGAAAGATCCAAGAAGGCCATCACCTATTCCGCCCAGAATGTACGCTCCCAAGACATGAAAGAGGCTCGCCCTCTGAATGTGGTCAATGGACTTTCGGGGAAAGTCGCAGGGGCTTCCGTAGCCAGGTCTGGCGCAGGTGTAGGCGGAGCTTCGAAATTGATTATTCGTGGAAATCGTTCCATCTCCGGAAGTAGCCAGCCGATCTATATTGTAGACGGTGTGCCCTTGGGACAGGATATTAGCAACATTAGCCCGGATGATATTGAGACGATTACGGTACTCAAAGGTGCAAACGCTGCAGCTCTTTATGGCGCCCGTGCCAATAATGGTGTCGTTGTCGTTACAACCAAAAGAGGAAATGGAGGAGAATCTTTTTCTGTGGATCTCAACACAACCTTTATGGCTTCAGAAGCCATCTATCTCAACAGCTGGCAGAACGAATATGGCCAGGGTACAGGTGGGGAGTATAGCCCCAATGCCAATCGTTCATGGGGTCCAAAACTGGATGGAACCTCCAAAGCACATTGGTCCAACGACCCCAGTTGGTCAGGCATGTCTACCTATCAAGCCTATCCAAACAACAAGACAACGGATTTCTTCCAAACAGGTCGCAATTTGGCAACCAACCTTGGCATTACCTCTAATACTGCCAATTCCAGTTCTTATTTCTCTTATACTTTTACAGATGCAGCAGGTATCGTTCCGGGTAATAAGCTAAATTCTCACAACATCAATGTTCGTGTCAACACAAAAGTTCACGATCGATTAACTCTCGACTCAAAGGTGAATTACATTCGCCAAAACATCAATTATGAGCTGGATCAGGGCGAAAGCTACGCCAATCCGATCAGAGCTGCTTACAAAATGCCTTCGAACATCAACCCTGCAGACGCGCAAATCTTTGAGTTCACAGATCCGAGTGGGGTGATCAAGCAACACTATTGGCTCCCAGGCAACAACGCCCCAATGAATCCTTATTGGAATCTTAACCGACTCACCAATGATGTCCTGAATGAACGAGTGATTGGACTCATTTCTCTCAAATATGACTTTACTGATGAGTTGAGTCTCCTGGTACGATCCGCCTTGGACCGCTTCAATCGCACAAGAGTCAATCGATGGGCCAATGATTCCTATATCATCGCCCAAAACGGTCGATACTTTTCCAATGACACCAAAGGATTCGAATGGAACTCCGACTTCTTGCTGAACTATAACAATACCTTTGGGTCTGACCTCAATGTCGATGTCAGCTTTGGGGGCAACCTTCGACAGACTGAATTCCGGGGGATCAATGGCAATCCAAATGGCAATAGCACCTTGAACGTGCCCAACCTCTTTGCATTTAGCAATACCGGGACACAATCCGTCAGTGAATCCTTCAATCAAAAGGAAGTACAGTCCTTATATGGCTTTGCTACTATTGGATGGAAAGATGCCATCTTTTTGGATCTCACAGCCAGAAATGACTGGAGTTCTACCTTGAAGCCGGGCAATTGGTCTTATTTGTATCCCTCTGCTGGTTTGACAGTTGTGATATCTGATCTGATGGAGTCTACTCCCGACTGGCTCACTCTGGCGAAGTTGCGTGGCTCTTATGCACAGGTGGGAAACGATACAGACCCCTATCGGACAGCACGTCTGGCGAGTATAGGCGGCGGAGGAACAGGTGGATTTCTGCAACTGTCTACAACAATTCCAGTTGACAACCTGCTTCCTGAGGAGACAACCTCCCTTGAATTCGGTGCAGACCTCCGCTTTTTTCAGAATCGATTAGGCATCGACTTAACCTATTACCAATCCAATAGTACTGACCAGTTATTTGCCATTGCAGTTCCCGTCGCATCTGGTGCGTCTAGTGTTTTTCTGAATGGTGCTGATATTGAAAATAAAGGAATTGAGCTGGTACTGAATGTAAGACCAATCAGTACAAGAGAGTTCCAGTGGGACATTAATTTCAATTTTGCCCGCAATAGAAGTACGGTAATAGAACTTGCAGAAGGTCTAGATCAGCTTAATATTGGCGGTGCCAGCTTTTTGAGACAATTCAGACTAATCGCAGGACGCCCTTGGGGAGATGTATATTCGAAAGGATTTGAAAGAGATGATCAAGGAAGAGTGATAGTCGAAGCAAATGGCGTTCCCAGAACAACTTCTGGCCTGGATGTACAGGTATCTAATTTCAATCCCGATTGGCTCGGAGGCATAAGAAATACCTTCTCGTTCAAAAACTTGACCCTGAGTTTCCTGATTGACATTCGCCAGGGAGGAACTGTTGTTTCAAATACAGATGCAATCATGTTTGCCGACGGCTTGACAGTAGAGACACTTGAAGGCCGCGAAGGAGGCTTGGTATTCGGAGACAACTTCTTCCCAGACGAAATTGCCGTACAAGAAGACGGGACCCCGAATACAGTAGCGACTACTTCTGAAGCTATGTGGAACCAACTCGGTGGCAGAAACGCTCCTGTTGGAGAAGCATTTATTAGAGACGCTTCAAATTCACGATTGAGGGAGGTAGTACTCGGATATTCCATTCCTTCTACTGCTTTGGGAAAAAGCCCATTTTCAGGGATCAAAATTTCTGCTGTTGGCAGAAACCTCTTCTTCTTTAGCAATGCAGCAGGGAACATAGATCCTGAGATTATTGTTGGAACCGGCATCAACGCTGATGGAACAGAGGCATTTGGCCCACCCACAATGCGAGAGTATGGTGTCAATCTGAAACTGAGCTTCTAATTAACCTATCAACAACAAGAATTAACTCATGAAATATTCATCAATTATATTTCTCCTTTTCACTACGCTCTTACTCTTCAATGGATGTACAGAGAATTTTGAAGAGCTAAACACCAATCCACTGGCCTTGACTGCTGACAAGGTAGACGCATCCTTGATAGGATTGGCTTTTGCTCAAACCCAATACAATACTGTTAATGGTGTTCACTGGAGATTCCAAATCTCGGAAAACCTGTTTTCAGATCTTTTCTGCCAATACTTTGCGACGACACAGTCCAATTTCGATTCAGATCGTTATACCCAAGTTGGTCGATGGTCTGATTTGGCCTGGTCTTCTTTCTATGGGCAGGCTGCTCCCAATATCAAATTTGTTGAAGATTTTACCGCAGAACAAGGATTGACAGTAGAGAATGCCATAGCCAAAGTATGGAGAGTCTATGGATATCACAGAATTACGGACTATTGGGGACCTGTTCCTTATAGTCAGTTTGGAAATGGAGAGACAGTAGTTGCTTATGACAGTCAGGAATCCATGTATGACAATTTCTTCACAACCCTGGATGAAGCAGTAAGTGTCCTGAAATCCAATTCTGGGGCAAATGCTTTTGGGGCGAATGATCAGATTTATGGAGGAGATGCAAGCCAATGGCTCAAATTAGCCAATACCTTACGGCTCAGACTTGCCTTGCGCATCAAATATGTCGATCCAGGCAAGGCAAAATCCGAAGCTGAGAAGGCTGTTGCTGATGGCGTAATCGAAGATGTAGGCGACAATGCGACGATGTTGACAACAGCCAACTCTCCCAACCCTATCAGCACCATTACGAATTGGGGAGAATATCGAATGAGCTCTACTATGGAAAGTGTCTTGAAAGGATTTGAAGATCCTCGTATGCCGGTGTATTTCAGTCCTGCAGTGAATGGTGATTCTGATGGAGACGGCATCCCGTATGAGGGATTGCGCAATGGACAAGCCAAAATTGACATACAGGCAGACCAAAATACCCCTCATTCTGATGTTGGCCCACAATTCCGACCAGAGAATTTGGGTGGATTCCCAAGAATCGTTGTGATCCGTGCTGGCGAAGCTTACTTACTCAGAGCAGAAGGGGCATTGGAAGACTGGAACATGGGAGGAAATGCAAAAGAACTCTATGAGGAGGGCATTCGCCAATCCATGATGGAATGGACAGATGCTGACGCAGCTGCAATAGATGCCTATATTGCTTCCAGCAATACGCCCGTAGAAACCGGCGACATCCATAATACTCCTGCCTTGACAGATATCCCTATCGCCTTCGAAGAAGCCGGCAGTAAGGAAAGAAGGCTGGAACAGATCATCACTCAAAAGTGGTTGGCACTCTATCCCGATGGATGGGAAGCATGGGCTGAATTGCGAAGAACCGGGTATCCCAAACAGTTTGACCGCCTAAATTCAGATAATCCTGATGTTGGAGTAGATGAAATTATGCGAAGAATGGTCTATGTCACCAGTGAATTTGACAACAACAGAGAAGGGGTTGATGGTGCAATCGGGTCTACAGAATTGGGAAGTGATAAAAACAACACCAAAGTCTGGTGGGACAAGAAATAACTTCTGACTCCTGCTGAAAATCAAAAACAGGAAGAATCAATTTCTTCTCTTTTGAGCAAAAACACAGCACCATAGATCTACCAGATAAACAGTCGTTTCGGTGGATGTATGGGGCTGTGTTTTCCCTTTGATCAGTGGGCAGAGTTCCTTTTTTATTCTGTTGGGTAAATAATCGAAATCTACCATGCGCGTTTTCCAGGGGATCATCATCCTATCAGTCTTTCTCTTATGGGGATGTGAGGCGGAGGAGAATATGATGTTTGAAGAAATGTCTGCCAATGAAACGGGAATTCATTTCAAAAATATCCTTCAAGAATCTGAAGCACTTCATGTACTCAATTATGGCTATTTTTACAATGGAGGGGGAGTCGCAATCGGGGATGTCAACAATGATGGACTGCCGGACATCTATTTTACTGGGAATCTTGTCGCAAGCCGATTGTATCTCAATCAAGGAAATTGGCGATTCGAGGAAGTAGCGGAAGAAGCAGGTGTGCGAGCCGCCGGATTGTGGAATACAGGGGTAACAATGGCTGATGTCAATGGAGATGGCTGGTTGGATATCTATGTATGTCGATCAGCAGCCAAGGTGTCCAAACTCAGGGAAAATCTCCTCTTTCTCAATGATGGGCCCAATACCAATGGAAAAGCAGTTAGCTTTCAGGAAGTAGGCACTCTTACTGGGGTCAATGATCAGGGGTATTCGACGCAGGCTGCCTTTTTCGATTATGATCGAGATGGCGATTTGGATCTCTATGTGCTCAACCATTCTGTACAGGAATATGCGGGTTTCAGCAACTTATTAGGACAACAAAAACGGAAATTTGCAGCAGATTTTGGGGACAAATTGTATCGAAATCAACTTGTGCCTGATGAAGGTATGCCTGCTGGATTTGGCTTTAGTGAGGTGAGCAGATCGGCAGGCTTGATCACAAATCCACTTGGCTTTGGCCTTGGACTTAGCATTGGTGATGTCAATGAAGATGGTTGGCTCGATATCTATGTTTCCAATGATTACAATGAGGAAGACTATCTGTATATCAACCAACAAAATGGTCGATTCAAGGAAAGTATTCGCCAGTATATGGATCATGTTTCGCTCTTCTCCATGGGGTCGGATATGGGAGATATCAACAATGATGGGCGCATCGATCTTGTCAGCTTGGACATGCTTCCGGAAGGAAATCAGCGACAAAAAATGACCTCAGGTGCTGATAACTTCAATAAATATCAACAACTGATAAAACAGGGATTTCACCATCAATCCATGCGGAATATGCTGCACCTCAATCAAGGGAATGGCTTTGTCGAAATTGGCCAAATGGCTGGCATGTCCAATACAGATTGGAGTTGGGCCGCATTGATTGCTGATTTTGACCTGGATGGATGGAAGGACTTGTATATCAGCAATGGATATGAGAGTGACTACACAAATATGGATTTCCTAAAGTTTGCAGCCGATGAACAAATCCGAGCGAACCAATCACAAACGGAAGTGGCTGTTACCAACCTTTTAGCCAATATTCCCTCCATTGAATCTCGAAATTATATGTTTAGAAATACAGGGGAATTGAGGTTTGAGAATGTTGGGGCTGAATGGAACCTGGACCAGCCCTACCTCTCGAATGGAGCTGCATATGGAGACCTCGACGGAGACGGAGATCTCGATCTGGTGGTCAATCATGTCAACGCAACAGCCTCCGTCTACCAAAACCATGCAGATAGATTGACTCCCAATCATTTTTTGAGTATTCGGCTTCAAGGAACAGAATTTAATACTTTCGGTCTAGGGGCCAGGGTCTCAATCAAAACGGAGGAAGGAGAACAGCTTCATAGCCTTATGTCAACACGAGGCTTCCAATCTTCGGTGGAGCCCCTCCTCCATATAGGCCTCGGATCTGCTGAACAAGTAGAGGAACTACGTATCCAATGGCCTGATGGGACCCATCAAAATATAGGCTCGGTGGAGGGAGACACCTTGCTTGCCATCTCTTATCAAGTCGATGATTCCATCCGATTAGCCAGGCCCTCGATTCCTTTTTTCACGTCTGACTCTTCCATCAGCTATCAGCATCAGGAAAACAGTTTCAATGATTTTGATCGAGAACTCCTCTTGCATCGATATTTGTCTACAGAAGGCCCTGCGATGGCTATTGGCGATGTAAATGGAGATGGACTGCAAGATGTATTCATAGGAGGAGCAAAAGGTCAATCTGGCCAATTGTTTCTCCAAACGTTGACAGGGAGCATGATGCCAAGCCATCTATTGGATTTGGATCAAGACAAAGAATCGGAAGAGGTAGATGCAACCTTCTTTGATGCAGATGGCGACCAGGATCTGGATCTTTATATTGTTAGTGGAGGGAATGATTCAGATCCTCACTCCCCTGCCCTACAGGATCGATTGTACCTCAATCTTGGCAATGGCCAGTTTCAAAAATCTGTTTCGTCTCTGCCTTTGAATCTATCCAGTGGAAGCTGTGTCAGACATGAAGACATCGATGGAGATGGAGACCAGGACCTTTTTATTGGCGGCAGAGGAATTCCGGGTCGATATCCTGAATCGCCAGGAAGTTTTCTTCTTATCAATGATGGCAAGGGCAATTTTCAGGAAAAACCCGGCCCCTGGGATACTCTGGGAATGCTAACGGATGCTGCCTGGACACATCTCAATGACGATTCATTGCCGGATCTTGTGATGGTAGGAGAATGGATGCCAATCTCATATTGGCTCAATGGGTCACAAGAGATCCTGACCATAGACAATACGCGTGGGTGGTGGAATCGGCTGGAAGTAGCAGATCTGGATCAGGATGGAGATGACGATTTTATCGCGGGAAATTGGGGAACCAATAGTCAAATAAAGACAGGAGTGGGGGAACCGGTACGTCTTCACTACAAAGATTTTGATCAGAATGGAAGTCTTGACATGATTCTCAGTTATTTTAAGGCAGGAAAAAGTCATCCTCTGGCTCCCAGAGATGATCTATTGTCCCAACTCACCGTTCTCAAATCTCAATTTCCCGATTATGCCAGCTATGCGGATATCCAAGTCTCTGATCTGTTTGGAGAGGAGGAGTTATCAACAGCAAACTTACTTCAAGCCGATATCCTATCTAGTGTTTTTGTTGAGCAAAAGCAGGATGGGTCTTTTGAGTTGACCCCCTTACCCGATGAAGCCCAAGTTTCACCTGTTTTTGCAAGTAAAATTCTGGATCTTGATGGAGATGGAAGGATGGAGGTGATACTTGGGGGGAACCTGTATGGGACACGTATTCAATTAGGAAGATCGGATGCCAATCATGGAGTGATCCTCCGGCGAAACAACCAAGGAGAATTTGAAGCCATTCCACAGCAAGACATTGGGTGGAATATTCGAGGTGAAGTTCGGGCCATCCACATGGTTCCACAGGCAAATGGCCAAATCGTCATTATTTTTGCTATGAATAATGCACCCGTCCAAAGTTGGCAGTATCAAGTACCTTCTTCGAGTCAGAACCTCAATGGTGAGTGATCTTCTTTAACTCTGGCAGCCTTTTCAAGATATTCCGGCATAAAGTCAATTGTGCACTGGCACGTTGAAGATTTTGTCCTTCAAAATGAATTTTATAGTAGACATCCCCTGACAGGAAATCTGTCAAAAACCGGATGCCCATCAAATAGGCAAATAAGGCCCCGGATATGGGAAGGAGTTCCAGTTCTGTTGAAGAGAGAATATCTCTGGTGGGTTCCAGATAGCCATTTGCAAATGCTTCGTATCTGCCAAGGTCAATCTCAATTTTGTCCAGATCTGCCTCATCCTCGGCGGCTTTGCTGATCGTGGTCCTTACGCCATCTCCAAAGTCGTAGTGCACATACCCTGGCATGACTGTATCTAAATCAATCACGCAGATACCCTTGCCCTCTTTGTTCAGCAAGACATTGTTGAACTTGGTGTCATTGTGGGTCACACGAAGCGGAATCAAACCATGGCGCCCAGCTTCCTGAATCTGGCTCATATCAGGAATGACCGATTCTACAAAGCTTAACCATTTTTTGACCTCCCTTGCCCTTCCCATACGATCCTCCTTGACCGAGCTATGTAAATTCTCTAGTCGAAACACAACATTGTGAAAATCAGGAATCGTATCCACCAATTGATCGACAGGAAAAGCATCCAAACTGGCCAGGAATATGCCAAATGATTTCGCTCCTTCATAGATTTGATCAAGATTCTCTACAAGATCGTAGGCATTCAACTCGGACAAAAAAACGAACATCCGCCAATAGGTTCCATCTTCAGCCTGTAGGAATGAACGTCCATCTTTTGTGGGAATCAACTCAAGAGTTCGCTGGTTCTCTGGCATTCGGATTTCTTCCCGAAGATATCTGGTTACCCGCTCAATATTTCTCATCATGCCTTCGATATCCCTGAAGACATGATGATTGATTTGTTGCAATAAATATTCTTTCCCTCCTTCGGCAGCGCTTACACGAAAAGTTTGATTGATATGCCCACTTCCAAAGGCCTTGGCGGTATACCCAAGTGGAGGAAGAGCAAAATGGTGGAGCATATCATGTGTTGTCATATTTTTTTATTCCTGAACCAGCCTCAATATCCCAAAAGAAGAAGGAATATGAAAGTCTGGTTTGTCAGAATTTGGACGTACCCAGCTGATCCATTGTACCTTGGGCTTCCTGTTGGGTTGACTGGTATATTCGCCACGGTACAATCCTGCCTTCAGCTTATGGTCATCCTTATACAGACCAAGCTTCCTCAAGGACTCAAGGGTGATGGTCCCCTCCAGGCGATATTCCTTCTTGTTTTTCCACGAAGCGAGGGTAATATGACCTTCCGGCCAATCCCATTCTGCATCTATCTGGCGATACATTCTTCCTTCTGAATCAAACAATCTTCCCACGGCATCCATTTCCAAAGAGTAGTAAGGATTCATCTCATCATCCGCTTTGAAAAAGATTTCAACACGGTCTGAATGAACAACATCCATTTCCTTATTTTCGCTTCCTTCCTTAATGATAATTTCTGAATCTTGAGCAATGTAGAGAAAATATATGGCCGTCTGGTCCCACACAGCTCGGAACTCAGTAGAAGGAGCCATATCTGCATTCCAGGGATACACAAAATCGGTCAGGGATTCTGCTTGCTCCCACTTCGGATCATCTCCCTTTCCGGTCAATTCGATTGGAGAATTGATTTTGTTCACCCGATAGACCTCCTGAGTAAGCCCCTGAGAGCAGGGGAACAACAAGCATAGATACCACAGATAGCGTGTCATATTAAGAGCGACTTATCTCTATATCATGATGCCGGTAGACCCGAAATCCATAGAAGGCAATGAACAGAAAGCAAAGAAGTGGAAGCACAAAAGAAAAATTCACCTCGGGCACTCCCAATATAAGGGTATCAGTATAGCCAACTCCGCCAATATCCAGGATCAAGCCCTGTAAAGTGGGCATCAGAGCCCCTCCAACAATGGCCATCACCAATCCAGCAGCTCCATACTCCATTTCTTCTCCCAATCCCTCCAAAGCAATCCCGTAAATCGTAGGAAACATCAGAGACATGCAAAAGGAAACCATCACAAGACTGTACAATCCAAGCATCCCAACAATAAACATCGTTCCCAGGACAAAGACCATTGCAGCGATAGCCAGATACATGAGTAATTGTGCAGAATTGATATATTTTAGCAAGAATGTACAGACAAATCTCCCCACCAGAAATACTCCGAGTGCCCAATAGGCATATGTTACAGCATCCTGATTGTTGATTCCAAGTGTTTCGGCATATTGGTAAATATAGGTCCAACACATGATCTGAGCACCTACATAAAAAACCTGAGCCAATACTCCCTCTCTATATTTGGGATTGGTGAGCAATCGCCGAAGGGATTCTTGTAAATTCAAGTTGTTTCCCTCTTTCTTTTTCTCAGGCATTTTCACCAGATAAATCAGCACAAACATGCCAATCACAAACAGACCTAATACTACATATGGATCTCTGATCACGGCAAGATCTGAACTCTTCACAGCAGCTTTGGCAGATCCTTCCAGCGTTTCGTATATGCTGTTACCAGCAGCATCCATATCATCAGATTGCAGGGCCCCAAGGACAAAAGTTTGGGCAACAAACAAACCCGACAATGCACCCATGGGATTAAATGATTGGGCCAGATTCAGCCGTTGGGTGGCTGTCTCAGGCGCTCCCATAGACAGGATGTAGGGATTGGCTGTTGTCTCCAAGAATGCCAAACCAAAGGTCAATACATATAAAGCGATCAAAAAGAACGGATAGCTCTCCATGGCGGCGGCTGGAAAAAACAAGAGTGCGCCAACCGCATACAAGGCCAATCCAATCAGGACGCCAACTTTGTAGGAATATCTTTTGACGAACATGGCGGCCGGGAGTGCCATGGTGAAATAGCCTCCATAAAAAGCCAGTTGAACCAGAGACGCTTGAAAATTATCTAGCTCAAGAATCTTCTTGAAGGCAGATACCATCGGGTTTGTGATATCATTGGCGAAGCCCCATAGCGCAAACAAAAAGGTAATGAGGATGAATGGCACCAAAATGCCTCGGGCAACGACAGGTGCTTTGGTATGAGAGTCTGACATGAGTAGCAGTTAGTTTCTGAGTAGCATATTGCAAAAAAAATCTCATTTTTGGATCAATCAGGGAAAAATGCCTTCTTTTCTTCTGTCAAAGCTTCATGCCCCATCATGACTGTTGCTGTATCTAGCCATCCCTGCTCCACATCACATATGGTGTCGGGATCTTTTCGCTGTACACA
This sequence comes from Bacteroidota bacterium, assembly GCA_039029315.1. GTDB lineage: Bacteria > Bacteroidota > Bacteroidia > J057 > J057 > JBCCCJ01. Next base: position 204,683 of record JBCCGK010000002.1, read on the forward strand.
ATCCAGAAAGGCAATCAACTCATCTCTGGTATCATTCGATTCTGTGTCTATTTCATAAGGTTTGCTTCGGTGTGCCCAGGGATCATTACTGAGCTTGAGCGTCTTTCCGCCTGTGATGATATCAGCATCTCGCTCCACTCTTCCCTCTTTGGTCCAGCCGATCTCTTCCGCCCGTTTTTCCTGATAGAACAAGCCTTTTTTTGAAGTGATAAACAAACTTCCCTTGCTGCCCATAATCAACTCGGAAGCTCCCTCAAAGGCATTGTTTTGCAAGGAAGAATAACTGACCCGAACAGTATATGGCTGTCCTTCTGCATTTTTCGCTGGATATTCATACAAACAAAACAGATTGTCGAACACTTCCCGACCGTCCTGCCAAAAGTCTATTCCCCCTGTACCGATGGCGGATGTTGGCGGACTATCCAAAAACCAATTGACAACATCCAGTTGGTGGCTGGCCAATTCCGTCATCAGGCCACGGGAATAGGAGGCATACAGTCGCCAATTGAGTTTGTGTTCCAGACGCTTCCAATCGTGATGGTCTCTGGACACCGGGACAGGCCTCCGCCAATCATTGTTGCGATGCCACTGACATTTGATGGCTGAAATTTGTCCCAACATGCCGGTGTCTATCATGGCCTTAGCCTGACGATAGATGGGATTGGCCCTCCGCTGAAGTCCAACCTGAAAAATGGCTTTTCGTTGTCTGACTTCTTTCAGCAATCGCTTGGCCTCTTTGATTGAATAACACATGGTTTTTTCACAAAATACAGCACAACCAGCTTGCAGGGCTTCAAGGCACATCCGGGCATGCACATACAGAGGCGTAGCAATGATCACGGCATCTGGCTGGATCTGTTCAAGCATATGGGAATAGTCATCAAAGGCCCTGGCTTGCGGACCTGCTGCTATTTGAGCGCGTTGTAAATGGGGAGGATAGTCATCACAGATGGCCACAATGATGGCTCGATCTATGGTGCTGAGTTTTCGAATGAGATCTGTTCCTCTACCTCCTGTCCCCACAACTGCTACTTTCACAGCAGCTTCTCCCGATGGTGCTGGAATGCCCAACCCCATTCCTACCAGGCTATAGGCGGTAGATTGCTGAAGAAATTCTCTTCGGTTCATATAATGGGAGAATAGGAGATGACTTTTTTGATCGAAGAAAAATTGGGGATGACTGCTTCCAGAGAAGCAGGATCAGTAGCGAGTATTGCTGTCGATAATACTTCTGCCTTGAGGGCTGTTTCTGCCCAAACCACACTCATTTGTACCTGATGCGCAGAAGAAGGAGGAGAATGAAACAACTCAGTGGATTGGGGCGAACTGTCAACCGCTGAAAATGATAGACCTCCTTGCAAAGGTTCAGAAAGCTGATCGGCATGCGAAAACACTGCTTGAGGGAGACGAATGCGCCAGGGACTCTTATCCGCTCTCTTCCCGGTAGCCCAAAAAGAACTTCTCCCACCATGAAGCAAGGCATGATGTATCTGATATGTCTGAAGAAGGTCAGCTGCACAATCCAGGGCATACCCCTTACCATAGCCTCCAAAATCAAGGGAAAGGTTGGGATGAAGATATCTCACACGGGAGGTCTTCGGATCAAGGGCGAGAGCTTCCTGTAGTTGCATGGTCTTTCCCATGGTTCCAACACTGATGTCAAATGCTCCTCCCGTTACTCCAAACCAATGAAGGGCATCCTGAAGGACAGCTAATAGTTCTCGCTCCACCTGAACCCATCCTCTTGTTGCCTCTCGGTTCAGTCGGGCCAGAGAGGCTACAGGATCGTGCCTGGACAACAATTCTTCAACCCGAAGGAACTCTGCTTGAATTACATTTCCCACAGCACGGAGATGCTCAATATCTTCTCCTACCAACCACCCCTCGAACAGGCTAGCCATGGCATGCTGCTGAAAATGGTATGTCTCAGGCATAACAGCGAATTTCATATAATCTCGCTTCCTTGCTCCCATTGGTTGCTGTGGCATGTAGGCGTATCGCTGTAACTTCTATCGGATCGAACTGGTGCTTACGCAAGCGAAGGTGATTCTCAGTCACTGTAACAATGTTTTTTTCCACACCATCGGCATGAACAGCATACAGACTATACGCTCTGATTGTCTCGGGTTGAGGAGCCCTGACAACGCGATTGATGACATGATTGGCTGAACTCAGGGTAAGCTCCCTCTGAAAACCTGTATCAAAAACCAGCTGAATTTCAGACAATCGTTGTGGATCCTGCCAGGTCAACTCTATCCAAGCCCCATCAGTCTCCATCATGCAAGCCCATCGATTGTCAAACTGATCTGCAGTCAGATCTCTGGTAATTCCATTGAGCACATGCTCGGCTTTTGAGTTATCGCAACTGGATGAGGCCTTGACAGATGCTTGTTTGGCGAGATCCATCGGGTCTGTATTTCGAAGGTTCTTGATGCTTTGATCATCTTGCTTGAGGGTATGTTGCAATTCCTGAAGCTTGTTCTTGTCTTCATATAACTGTCTGGGGTTGATACCGTATTTGGTGCACAAGGCAGCGGCTGTGCCTGCGGCTTGTCCCATCACGGCACAGGTTGCCATAACTCGAGTGGAGGTGAAGGCAACATGACTACAACTAGCATTCCTTCCAGCCATGAACATATTCTCAATGTCCCTGCTATAAAGGGAACGCAAGGGAATGTTGTACACCTCTGGCAGCTTGGTCGATACAAAGGGTCGCTTGTCCGTGTCATCAAATCCTCCGGGTGGATGTTCATCCAATCCCCATCCGCCAATGGCAACTGCATCTTCAAAATCTCCATTTAATCCCATCAGATCTTGCTGGGTCAGGATATGATCGCCAATGATTCTGCGACTTTCTCTTTTCCCTGGCACCATGCCCACCCAATCCATGGCCCAACTCTCCGATTCTGGGAATTTTCCACTGTTTTTGATGTAGTCCCAGACACCTGTGATGATCTTGAGTAACTCATGCCGAATCATTTCGTGATCTTTGATGGTATCATGCGCTCCTCCCCATTCCAACCACCAAAAGCCATATTCCCAGGAATTGATTGGCCGAAATCGCAAATGCTTTTCTTCAATCTTCCTCGCCCAGGAAGGCGCTTTGTAGGGCATGGGTTTTCCATGATCTTTGGCCGTGAATAGCACACTGCTTCCTAAGGTTGCTTTGCTGACTTGTTCCCATGCCAATGGTTCATTGAATGCAGATCGATCTTCATGTCCCCACATCATCTCGCTTCCAGCTTCCAATCCAAGACGAGAATCGCCTGTACAATCTGCAAATTGTCTGGCCGTGATCCTGTACAGAATTTCTGCCTTATCACAACGGACCATGACACGACTTATCTTGTTCTCTTGTACTTCAGCTGCATATAAGGCAGAATCCAATAACAGTGTTATATTTTCTTCTGACACAATCTTATCATATAGCATCAAATCCCACATTTCCCAACATCCTTGCGGATTATTCGCGGCATCTTCCAGGCGCAATTCTTCAATTATCCCCCCTTCCCTCCAACCAGGACGGCCATCATGTGAGTTGGCTCCCACCACATGCATCTTGACTTCACTGCTGGAGTTGCCACCCAGACGGGACCTGTCCTGTGCCAGGATGACCTTGGCCCCATTTCTGGCAGCAGCCAATGCTGCGCAGACACCAGAAGGGCCTCCACCTGCAATGAAAAAATCGCATTCCAACTCCTTCAGCTCCATATTGGGTTCTCCCTCGAAGCGCACATCATTTTCAAGTGGTCCGTGGATTCTCTCCACTTCAAGGGGTCCATTAAGTACTTCAGAAGAAGGAGTGGCTGCCTCTGCTTCATTTCCACTAAACAGAAAGAGTGAATAGGTGGGAAGAAGAGCGGACGCTTGTAAAAATTTCCGCCGATTGACTTGTGATTTTTTCTTGGCCATCTTGTTTAGACTAAAGAGTGATGAAATAAAGGAATGTTAGGAAGCAATGGTCTGGTTGCGGACAAGTGGTTTGGCCCATATTCCTATGCTAAAGATAAATCCTAGACTGAGAAATAATAATAACATGCTTCCTCTCAGTCCGATGACATCTCCCAATGCACCAATTATCAGAGGAAAGATCGCTCCTCCTGCTATCCCTGTGCACAAAATTCCTGAAAATGAGCCATGATGTTCCTGTACAGAGTTGAGCGCAAGAGAAAAAATAACTGACCACATCACTGAGGAAAAAAAGCCGACCATTGGAAAGGCCACAATAGCTATGGATTCAGTCCCCAAAAGGGCCAGCAACAAACTCAGGATGGCTGCACCAGTGAAGTACATCAAGACTTTCTGACTGTCCATCACCTTTAGAAGAACCAAGCCTAGCAAACATCCGACTGTCAATAAGCCCCAAAACCAGGACACTATGCTGGCTCCTGTACTTTGCGGGTCCAACCCATGATAGATTTCTAAAAATTGGGACATCCAATTGGCTACCCCCTGTTCTGTTCCTACATAACAAAATATTCCTAGAAAATATAAGCGCACAGTCCTGTTCTTTAGCAAAGAGAGATGGATCTCCCAGCTTCCCGCCTTTTCATGTTCCTTCAGTTCCACCTGAGGAAAGCGAGAAATCATAATCACCCCCACCATCAAAGCAGCGGTAAGTCCAAAAACCCAATAGAGAGACACCCATGCAAACCCTTCCGGAACAAGGGAATCCATGAGCTGAATGAAAGCATTTCCTGCTTCTTCCTTGTCAATATGTTTGACCAAATAGGTGTATACCAGAGGACTCAGAAAAGAAGCCAACCCAAAGGTTAATTGTCCCAAAACCGAGTTGAAGGCAAAATGCTCCTCCCCTCCCCCCACTCTCAATAAAGGATTGATCGCAACCTGAAGCATGGCCATGCCTGAACCAATCAGGAATAAGGAGAGCATGGCAATTCCGAAAGTGGGGACCAATCCAAACAGAAAGGCACCCAGAGCGGCCAGACCAAAGGCAGCGATCATCACTTTTTTCTCCCGATATCGCTCTATCAACATCCCTGAAGGGATAGACATAACCCCATATGCGACAAAAAAAGCAAAAGGAAGAAATCCGGCTAGCCCCAAACTCAAATCAAAACTCCGAATGATATCCGGGATCAATGGGCCAAGAATATTTGTCAAAAAAGAAATGACAAAAAAGATCAACATGACCAGACCGACAATATAGATGCGGGTATTCATAGTGGTAATAGTAGCAGGGGCATTAGCCCAGGAATTGGCAGATCTTGGATCGGATGAAACAGTCCTCCTCTTGACCGACATTCTCAACAGATACAAGGATCTTACAGCAAAATAGTGAAGTCATACATTAATTCAAGATTATTCCTCAGAAGTCTGTATTTTCAGTGAAGAGACTACCGATTCAAAAATCGATCTTGGTTTCGAAGAAATTCTTTGTGTTTGTTGTGATTGGCCTTTTTGGGATCATAGGCTGGCAAGCCTTCCCAGAACGGACCTTCTTCTCTTACTTCCTCAAATATTTTCACAAAAGCTGCCTTCATTTCAGCCAGTTTTTCGGGCTCTGAAGCAGCGAGATCCTGTTGTTGACCGGGATCATTTGGCAAGTGATACAATTCAAAAAAATCTGGCTGAAGTTGTTTGATAAACGGCATATCCCGATCAGCTATCCAATGCGTACGAGGAATGGTATCATTGACACGCGCAATCAAATTATAGTCACCCATTCTCAAAGCAATCTCAGGAGAACTTCGATAAAAGAACCACAACATGGGCTGAGTTCTTTGGACAGCTGTTCCATGTTTCAAATATGACAATAGTGGCACGCCATCAATGGGTCTGTCTTTCGGAACACTTGCCCCCGTTAGGTCACAAACAGTCGGCAATACATCCTGAAACCAGATTGGCAAATCAGACACTTTTCCTTCCGGGAACATGCCTGGAAAAGAAAAAATCCCTGGAATTCGCATCCCTCCTTCATACACACCTCCTTTCAATCCCCTGAGCTCGCCATTGGACCCCATGCGGTAGGAGCCATTGTCAGAGGCAAAGAAAATCATGGTGTTCTTGTCCAGTCCTTTTTCCTTAAGGAGGGTGAGGATTCTTCCTGTGGCAAGGTCCATGTTTTCAATATTGGCAAAATAAGCAGCATCCTTTGGGGTCTGATCTGGGTAATGCGCAATTAATTCTGGAGGAGAAGCAATCTTTGCGTGTGGTTCATGAAAGGGAACATACAAGAAAAAAGGCCTAGAGGCTTCATAGTGTTGCTCAAACCAGGATGTGACTTCATCTGCGACCAATTGGCAAGAATAACCATCAGTCTCACCAATTTCCTTTCCGTTACGCACAAAATTGACAGGATTTAAATGAGAGGGCATGGCATTGTTCTCTGTTCCCAGAGAATAGTCAAAGCCTTGCTGGTCAGGCTGAGGATGCTTGAGAGCGGGATCTTGTGGCAAACATCCCAAGTGCCATTTGCCCATATGAGCCGTCTGATATCCCTGAGCCTTGAGGCGTTCTGCAATGGTTATTTCTTCATCTGGAAGATGCATCACATGTTTCGGTGGCCGATAACTATACATGCCTGACCTGGCAGGAATTCGCCCTGTCATCAAACTCACCCTGGAAGGCGAACAATTGGGGGCGCCAGCATAACAGTGTGTAAATCGAATGCCACGGCTTGCCAAGGCATCAATATTTGGTGTACGCGTAATGCCTCCATAACAGCCCAGATCTCCATAGCCCATATCATCAGCCAGAATAATGAGAATATTAGGGCTTTGTTTTTGGGCAATCGTGGAAGAAGGATTACAAGAGAAATGAAAACAACTCAGGATCAATCCAATAGAAAGGAAAAAAGGCTTATAGCGGAACATCTGTGGGAGAATTAGAATGGTAATATCCAGAAAAAAATAAATGGAAAAGGCAAAAGAAAAAACATAAAAAACTATTTATCAACGATTTGAATCCATTTCCAGCTCTCATTCTTGCTTAACTAAGTACATATTTTTTTTCATTTTTCATTCCAATTTTTACCAAAAAAATGGAATCCATATTGTTTTATCGTCTTGTTGACAGGAACAAACTTGAATCTCAAGGCCACTCATTGGCCGACGATATAAGAGACTGTTTGAAAATCTGTCACTTATTTTTTGTATGCGTCTTTTTTCCTCATCCTACAGCTTTTTTTGTTCTCATAGCCCTACTATGAGAACAAAAAAGAGCCTTGTTTGAGAAAAAAATACATCATAAAAATTCTC
>JBCCGK010000003.1:0-201360 GCA_039029315.1 Bacteroidota bacterium
AATGCTTCTCTCGAACAGTTCATTTCCGTATACATTAAGCCTTTTGGTTTGGGTTAAGCTGTTCGGTTCCCCCAACTTTTTGAGCGCATTCACTTTTTGCCGCCAAAAAGTTGCAAAGAAATCTAAAAACAAAGGAAAATAGAAAGTGTCAGTTGTGAATAAATTTTCAATGAGAATGAATCAACATCACCCAAAAACAGCGAAGTTCATTCATTCAAAAAGACGGTTTCCAGAGCATATGGGAAGATTTTTTCCTATAAAAAATGGCCAAAGTCAAACTTATTGTTTGGCAAATGTTTCCGACATCAAGAGGTCCCCGGCCTCGTTGGTGAGAGATAGAACATAATACCCATCTGCCAGGGAGCGAATATTTATTGGGACCTCTCTCGTATATCCGCTAAGATTTGCAGGAACTTCTATCTGTTGTACAACTTGTCCTGATAGGGTGTAGAGGGAGAGGTGATACGTTTCTCCGGGAATGGACTGGAACACGATCTGGATCTCTTCTCTGGCAGGATTGGGAAATAACTTGTAATCCGACCGACTCAATTGTGTGTCTATACCTACAGTAGGGCATGGCTTGAAGTCCAGAATATCTACCAACAATGTGCTTCCTATCCCTGGGCTTGCCTGGGAAAAAATATTATCTGTATCGGAAGAGCCCAAGCCAATCAAAAAGGAATCTGGCATCTGTGCCAACTCAAAGGGAATCTGAAAACAGGCATATGCCCCATCAGTTGGTGGAAGAGCTATCCCTGTCTCTAAATGAATAATGGTGCTGTCTCCTACGGGTTCATAGGAGAAGAAACGCAAGAACACGCTGGCAGTGTCATCCCCTACTGCTTCATAATTATACCAGCCAGAGAGGGTGTCAGACTGACCTCCAACATAGGGTTGTCCTCCGATCGCATCGCCTAGCAGCCCTTGTCCATTGATTGCAATCCCGATGATATTGGAATCAAGCTCGATGAGTTGACTGGTAATTCGCAAGGCCGAATGCCCCTCATAGGAGTGAAGACTATCTTCTGTAATCATGGGCGATCCGCCCGTGCCATTCACGACAAGTTGAATGTCATTGGCTGAATACCAATCTACAGGATCGCGGACCTCTAGTGGGAGGGTATGGGAAAAACCTGAATTGGGAAGTGCTGAGACTGCCCCTGAGAAAAAGATAGAATCAATCTCTAGCCATCCTCCTTCGATAGGCGTGGTGCTGAAGGAACCTGAAGAGAGCAAGAGTGCGACAGAATCAGGCATGGCCGTAAATGCTGGAAGATCAAAACCGATCGTTGTGCAAGTGGGCTGAGAACCAGTCAGTGATTCAAATATACCTGAAACGGTCGTTGTGTCTGCTGTGGTAAAAAAGAAGGCGATGATTCCTTCATCTCCTGCGGCAATGTCATATCGCAAGGTGATGTAAATGGAATCAGGTTGGTCATTATATGGTAGCCCACCAAAAATTTCTGACCCAAAATTTCCTGCTAGAACGGCTCCCACTTGTGTTGTGGAATTGCCGGAATCATCCTCAATAGCCAGGTTTTCTATTCTGATTGCATGGGAACTGCTACATCCTGAGACTGTGGTGGCATTGGGCTGAACTGGGAGACTTGAAAAGAACATAAACCGATTGGTGGTTTGATAAGGGGGAAATTCATGGTAGAGGAATCTGGTTTCCCATTGCTCAAATCCTCCATTGGGTATGATGGACTGAGCAGAGGTCATACTTGGGTCGAGGAAGCAAAGCAAAAGAATCAGTAAAAAAATAGGTAGGCCAGGCAAAAAAGAAGAATTGTACATGTGTATATATTAATTGTGTTGGATGAAACGATAGCCCAAACCTATCTGATCAGTTCTTGTTTGTCCATCACGATTGATCATTCAGGAAAGAATCAAGGATTGTTGGGGAATCTGATTGAGCAGAACAATTTTATGCGGCCCATATATTGAAAGAAACCAATCACAATTGCAGAACTTGAGATAGTTTTGAACAGGAGAATGATTTTCCCCTTCACAATCCCTTTGCTTTTTCCTATCTTAGATCCCCTGTTTACTTTTCATATATCTACATGAGCGTTTTTAAATTCTGGCATATCAGTTCATGGTCAGGGAGCTTGTTATGTCTATTGATTTTTTCCTGCACATCCGGAGCACCTTCTGATGCTGCTCCACCGAAGGCCATTCCTGTATCGATTGTGTCGGATAGTCTGGTTTATTCCATTCCTTATGATTTGTCTCATCCCGCCGATACCTTTCTGCTCCCGTATGAGTTGGTAGAAGTTTCTGGTCTCAGCTATCTTGCTCCGAATCAATTGTTGCTTGTGCAAGATGAAAAAGGCTCCCTCTATGTATATGAAGAAGAGAAGGAAGAAATCTCAAGAGAATATCGATTCGGGAAAAGTGGAGATTATGAAGGGGTAGAATTGGTTGGGGACATGGTATATGTTCTAAAAAGTAATGGAAAGATTGAAGAAGTTTCAGGCTTTCTGGAAGGGGAAACGGGAGAAACGAAGGAGTATAACAACCAACTGAACAGTGATCATGATACAGAAGGTCTGGGGTATGATCCCCAATCCGGCCAATTATTGATTGCCTGCAAAGAACCATATATGGCGAATGGGCGGGAAGTACGTAATCAGCGAGCGATTTATGGCTATAATCTCCAGACTCATCAGTTGAGTGAGCGCCCTGTAATTACGATCAATCTGGCTGAAATTCAGGCATTTTTGCAAGCTTATGGACCGAAAGAAACATGGGCAACAGATTTTCATCCCGGAAAAAAAAGCAGCTGTAAACCTTCAGGGATTGCCATTCACCCACTGAGTGGTCATACCTATGTGATTGCCTCTGTTGGCAAGCTCTTGCTCGTCCTCAATTCCTCGCATCAGGTGATAGCCGTCCATCCATTGCCACGGGCGCAATTCTCACAACCAGAGGGAATATGTTTTAGCCCGGAAGGTACATTATACATCTCCAATGAAGGCAAGGACGGGCGAGGATACATCTCAAAATTTGACATGATTGCTTCGAACACAAACAATTGATGATGCCTGTGAGTTCTTATGGCAATACGAATAGCTTAAAGATGCTGAGTTGCGTCCTCATGCTGTTGTTCCCTTTATGGGGAATGACCCAGGTAGACAAGGTAGCTGTGAGGAACAATACAGAAATCAAGGGCAAGATTGTAGAGGAAGTGCCTGGGCTCTACATAAGAATTCAGGATGTTGATTACCAACTGCACAAGATTCCAGAAGAAGACATCTATCTTGTGGAGCGACCTCAGGGAATCAAAGGATATTGGGAAGCTGTACATCTTCGGGAGGGAGGAATTATTCGTGGATTCATCATTGAATATCAATGGTTAAGATCCATCAAACTGGAAGGTTCGAGAAGAAATATATTTGAATATGAGTGGGCAGAGATTGATAAGATCGTCAAGGAACCCTTGCCCGATGATGAAAATCTGAATAACAGAAGTAGTTATTTGATGAAAAAATCTCGGAAGAAAGGAAAACAGGAGGGACGAGAAGCGTATCCGGGCTATGGCTTATTCTTTGTCGAAGGAGGCGGAGTTGTAGCAGATGATGGTCGAGGCAATCTGTATCCTGGCATTTTTGGGCAGGCGATCTTGAGTATCTATGTGACGGAGACATTCACCTTGGGAGTCGGAGGAGGCATGGATTTGATTCAACGTTCCGGTGGATTGAGAGATGTTGGCCAATATGGCTTTGTGGATGGGAGACTTTATTTTCCAAGAGAAAGCTGGACACCCTATCTGGCAATGGCAGGCGGATTTGATTGGTATAGACGAGGCGGATATGTCAATCCCGGAATAGGAGCCAGAAAAAAAATTTTCAAGAAATTCTGGCTGAATGGGAATCTCAGTGTGAAAATTCAGCAGGTTGGAGAAGAAACCTTCAGTGAAGTATTTGAACCAGGCTTTCTGGAAATGATCCAACTCAAGCTTGTCATCGATTGAAAAACTTCTTCGTACATTTGTATCGTACGACTTCCATACTGCACCCAGAGGAATTTTTTTGGTATCAATTTGATGCTGTATCATCAGAGGTTGGACACCCTAATTAATTGATACACCATCCTTCAACTTAGGACTCTATGCTTTGCGGCAAATCTTTCTTGCCAATCTATCTTTTTGCTTTTGTATGTACCATTCAGTTCTCTACCAATAAGGCCAATTGCCAGTCCAAAAAACTTCATGACGCGCTGAACCCCTATGTGGAGTTTGCCAATGAAGGGATGCATATCCTATGGGCTGTCCACTTGCGTCTGGAAGCCTACAATGCCCAATCCAATATCTATTTGGCCGGAAACCGCGAGGAAGCATTGCAATTTCGAATCGATGATATCATCCGAAATTATAGCTACTATGGCAGTTTGCAAGGGGTATGTCTTCGTGCTTATGGGGTGACAGATCCCTCCGTAAATCTGGAATACTTGTATGACGAAACACAGGTAAGAGAATTGGCAATCCCGTCCGCGCATCGGACCAAACTCAATGATAGCCGGGATCAACTGTGGACCTCCGTCCGTGAACTCCTGAACTATTGCCAGGAATTGACAGACTATACTCAATCACAGGCATATCTCAATGATGAAAAACTGTCTCGCTCCTATGATATCCTGGAGCAATGTGAAGAGTTATATGACAAGTATCAACAAGATAAGGATCAGTTGGCAGCACACATTCTAGCGATTGCATCTCCCCTCCCCAAAGCCTTGTATGATTTGAATCTGGTCATGGAACATGCCCGGACACTTCTGCAAGATGTCCGAAAACAGAATCATGGACAATTGAGGGTGAACCTTAACAGATTAGAACAAACACTGGTCGATGCCCAACTCAACAAACAGGCTCGACTGGATGCCTTGTCAGCCATTGGATTGTATTATGATAGGGGAACAACCGTTTACAAACATATCATCAGCTATGGCAATCAACTGGTTCGATGGAGCAAATTGTACCTCAACCAAGGCCCTGTAAGTCCCCTCTACCAAGCGTATGGGCGGAATTATTATTACTACAACGAGCGATTGCTTTCTCTATACAATCATCACAAATATGGACTGGTCGCCTATTACAATCAGTTTTTAGGGTTTGCCAATGCTCCCTTGATACAGCAGATCGAGGAGACGCCTCTGTATCGCATGCTACCTCCCTCCAACCCGATTGCCAGCAAGGAGTTGAGCGTAAAAGAATCGATGGCGGCAGCGACACCATCTTTGGGCAATGTGGCAAGCAATCATTTGATTTTCCTGTTGGATGTTTCTGCCTCTATGAAGAAGCCAGAAAAATTGCCCCTCCTCAAGCAAGCCATCGCCTATACCTTGTCTGCCATGAGAGAGGAAGACAAAGTGTCAATTATAACCTATTCCGGGGATGCTCGTGTGGTTCTTCCTGCAACTCAAGCGACCCAATACGATCAGATTATGCAAGCTGTGGATAAACTGGGGTCAGCAGGCGAGACGCACTTCCACAGAGGGTTGAAAGCCGCCTATGCCCTGGCAGAAGAAGAATATATCATTCATGGCAACAATCGTATCATCCTGGCAACGGATGGGGACTTTGTCTTTAAGCAGAACGCATTGCGACTGGCTGAGAAGCAAAGCGAGAAACCCATTTTTTTGAGTGTTATGCTATTTAGCAAGTTTGAGACATTGTTGGTTCGGGAACAGTTCACCCGTCTGGCACTTGCCGGTAACGGAAACTATGTACATGCCCAGGAGGACAATGCGCGACAGGCATTGTTGGAGGAGGCGAAAGCGGTAAGAAGGTGGTAAGGAAAGGGAGACCTTTAGCGCAAGGTCTGAACCCACCAGGTATAGGCAACGGCCCCCAGTAAGAAGACCAAAAAGACATTCCCTGTGGCCTCATGCTCAGGCATGATGGCTTTCATGCTGAGGAATATGCCTCCCAATCCAGCCATGGACCAGGTATAAATCAGGGATTTTTTTCGAGCGGCAGGATAAATTTGATTCCCTGTGCCTGTAACTGGAAACAACATCAGCAGAAGAACATATCCCAGACTTCCGAGAAATGGAATCCCTGCGAATGATCCCACGGCCAAACTCGTTAACCCTCCTAGCAATAGGCCACTGAAGACATTCGAGTATAATATCTGATCCTCTCTCAAGGCATAGCGACCATAAGGGTTGAGTCGAATGAGAGAGTTGAACAAAATGCCTGAGAACCAGGAAAAGAAAACAAACCCTAGATAATAGGGAGCCAAGGCTGGCAATACATTGGCAATGACAATCAATCCAATCACCAGCGCCCAACGCAACTTTTCGTTCAAGCCTTCCATGAAGAAGGCAAAGCGAAGGTACTGGCGATAAAACCAGTATCGGGCTTTCAGTCCTTCGACCAGCCCACCTCTGGCAGATTCATTGTCAGGGTCAAGGCGCACCGCTTCCCGAAAGTGCTCCAGTGCTTGCTTGTGGTCTCCTTCTTCGAGCAAGGCCCATCCCATGCTGAGATGTGTATAACTGTTTTCTGGATCTTTGTTCATGGAGGCCTCAAATGACTGACTTGCTTCCGGAGACCGACCCAGTTTGACCAGCAAACGGGCACGAAGATTGAGTCCTCCAACATGCTCAGGATTCAAGGAAAGACCCTGTTCTACTGTTTGAAGAGCTTCTTCCCACTTTGTTTTGTTGAAATGCACATAGGCCAGATGAACAAAATGATCTGCATCAGAAGGATCGAGTCTGATGGCTTCCTGTAGAGATTTTTCAGCCTCTTTGTGGTTGCCTAACTGAAACATGATCCGCCCTCTCAGGTTGTGTGCGAATGGAAAATCTGGATCCAGTCCGATTGCTGCCTCAGCTTCGGCCAATGCCTCTTCTTTCCGATCCTGGCCCATCAAGGCAATTCCCAGAAAGACTCTGGCAAGCGGATGATGGAGATGATTCCCCATATCTTGCCGGATCTCCTGTTCTGCCATCTCATATCGTTCCTGGCTGAGCAATAACTGTATGCGATTCAGATTCATTTTTTGATCTTGAGGTATGTCAGAATATCGTCGTATAAGCCGCCTTCATTGGAGTAAAGTGCGTAATTGCGTGCTGTAGAAAACCATTCTTTGGTGGAGGACCGAACCTGGCTTACAACTTTCAAGAGATCTGCTTGCTCAATGGGTAGAGGTTTGCCGGTTTTCATGGACTCTCTCAACTTTGTTTCAACAGTGAGGTCGATCAGATTTTTCAGATCTGCTCCTGATAGCCCATTGGTCTTTTTGGCCAGCTTGGAATAGTCGATCTTTCCAGTAGGTTTGCCTTTGAGCATGAGGTGGAGAATGGCTGCACGTGCGGCCTCATCTGGAGGCGGTACGAACAAAATTCGATCAAATCTTCCTGGTCTCCTGAAGGCTGGGTCCATATGCCAGGGAGTATTGGTCGCTGCAAGGATGAGCACCCCTTCATTGGAATACTTGACCCCATCCAACTCCGACAAAAACTGATTGATCAAATGGCGGCCTCCGCTTTGTTTCATGTCAGTTCGACTGGCACCTAGCGCGTCGACTTCATCGAAGAACAAGACACAAGGTGCTTGAGATCGTGCGAGTTGGAAGATGTGGTGCAGATTTTTCTCACTATTCCCTATCCACATATCCAGGATATCGTTGATCCCAACAGAAATAAAGGCAGCCCTTACTTCCCCTGCTGTTGCTCTGGCCAAATGTGTCTTACCACATCCGGGAGGGCCATACATCAGCAATCCCCCGCCGATGGATTTGCCATATGCTTGATACAACTCAGGATGTTGCATAGGCGCAATCATCTTGAGATTGATTTCTTCTTTGAGGTCATCCATGCCTCCTACATCCTGGAATTTGATGCTGGGGCGTTCGATTTGGTCAATGGGTTGTTCTTCTGTCAGATACTCTGTTGGCACTCTCCCGCCATGGGGATCGCCGGATGCAGCACCTTTTTCAGCCAACTGATTTTCAAACGAAACATCTCTCAATCCGTGGTCCAACCTGACCGCTTCCTGATAAGATTCCAGAGCCTGTGGGGTCTCTCCGTTCCAAAAACTGATATAGGCATGGAGAAGAAAGGCCTTGGCAAGTGGAGGATCTTGTTCCAGCAATTCTTCCAATATGACAAGGGCGGCAGAATTTTTTTCTTGCTCGAAGAATGTTTCTGCCAGTTCTAATTTGATGTCTACATGATTGGGCGCAAATTTCAGCGCTTCTGTCAAGTGAAATTCAGCCTCTTCATATCTTTCCAGATCAAAAAGAATAGAAGCAACATGCTGTCTGAGAGGGATGTTATCCGGTGATACTTCCAACGCCGCGAGTAAGCTTTTCAAAGCTTCTTCCTGTGAAGACATATGTGCAGGATAAGTAATGGTTATGAACAAAATGTGTAGGCAAAAATACGCATAATTTCCTTACGGCTTGGAGGCAGGGTGAGTTGTGAGAAATCGAAGAAGAAAATTGTATTTGGAATAAAAAAAAAGCCTGCACAAATACCAGGAGTTTATTGAAACCCCCAAAAAGACACGAATGGAGACGCCAGTATGCCTCAGTAATCCTCCGGTCCTTCCGAGGAAGAACATCCGGACAAGTCAACGGCTGAGGCCCGCCCTTAGCACGCTGAGCAAATCACCAATTGTTAATCTGTTAGGTTCAAAAACAGATTGGTATCCATGCAGGATATTTTAAACGCAAATGCGCATGTATGCAAAGATCGATTGTTCAATAGGATGTCAAAAATACGAAAGACATGAGTAGAAAACAATGATCTTCTACGTGAAGCCTTACCTTTTTGGGTTGAGATACGTTAACAAGTTAAGCCTAATCTATTGCCTACCTAACAGCAAATGATGAAGAACACAACATTTTTTTCCATCCTGGGCATTCTATGTCTTGTGAGTATTGGATGTGAACGCCCTGAAATCAACAATTCTGACAACAATTATCCTCTGGACATTAGCATGACTGTCGAGGAAGATGAAGTCAGTCTCTCCTGGACACGAACCAATGTCTCCTCTTTTGAGGGCTATGTGATATTGCGATCCCCAGATTCTATCCCCGATGATATCAACATTCTTGGACCTTCTCCTTTTTTCCTGGGACTGATCCAAGAATTGGATGAAACAGAGTTTGTCGACGATGAGATCCCTTTTGCAGAATCCTTGTACTACAAAGTCATCGCCAATGTAGGCGAAAGGATGCTGATCAGTCCAACGGTGCGCGCAGATTTTGATCGCACCATTCTTAACTTCCGCTTTGATCAATTCTTTTTTAATCGTGCGAATCAGAAAGGATATTTTATTGATAATTTTTCAGGTCAAACGAATCGCTACGATTTCAAAGATGAGAAAGAAGAATCGGGCTTGAGCTTTCTGGGAGGGATCTCCTCCATGTCATTTGGAGACCGGGATGGAGGCGAAATCTATACGGCCAATCAGACCAATAAGCTCTCTATTCTAAATGAGGAGACCCTGACTGAGAAGACATCTATCACTGTCTCCTCTTCTACATCAACTGGCATTTACCATTCTATCTATAGAGGTGACCTATTGTTCATGACGACCAGAATTTGGAATTCTCCTTTCCAGGTCTACCGACGGTCAACAAGAGCACTGGTGGATCAATTTACTTATCAAAGCCCCTCGGAAGAGCGTACCATTGCTTTTCTTTCTGATTCTGCAAATAAAATGATTGCTGCTTCGAGAAGCCATCTGGATTACCTACATCTGAGTGAATCCGGTGCCATCGTCGAGCGAAAGGACTTGGCACATTTTGAATTTTCATTCTTGCTGCCGCAGCCAGTTGTCTCCCCCGATGGCGAATATGTGATTCCTTACACCAGTGGGCGGGTATTTAGCACCAACCCAATTCAGGTGATCGGGTCCGTCGGGAACTTTACCTCCAATGCGACTGATTTTGCCTTTTCAGAAGACGGGACAAAAGTTTTTGCGATAAGAAGTTTTCCTGCGCAGGTGGAAGAATATTCTTTTCCTAACCTCCAACTGCTGAAGACACATAGGCTCGGCATCTTTTTGAAAAGGATATTTGTTGAAGGAAATGACCTGGTTGTGCTAGGCAACATCCACACAAGTGGATTTGAACAAACTGTGATTGAAAGAATAGATATCGAATAATTTACAACACATCATGAGAATACCCTTAATGTATCTTCTATTTGCCTGCATATCCCTCCCCTTGATTGGACAGGGGCAGGACATCGATTCTCGGACCCCTCAAAGAAAGCGGTTTCCCATTACCCATCAAATCGGAATCAATGGTACCACTTTACTGAAACAGTTTGTCAAAGGAGCCGACTCAACCACAGCTCCCAGTCCCTATCTGTTTACTTACAAGTTCGGGCTAGGGCCCTTTGTGCTGCGTACGGGTTTGGGGGGGAGTATGCGCTCAGAATCCTTGCAGCAGGAAGGCTATGCGGATAGTGAAACGGATGAATTTTTTTCTGTAGAGGCACGAGTCGGGTTGGAATATCAAGCTGCTATGGGAAAGCGCTGGCAGGGATCATTTGGTGTTGATTACCTTGGATTTGGACAAGAAGATCGACACATCTCTGATACTGGATTTGACAAAGTGACCACCAGCACCCAGACCAAGGGATGGGGAGTGGGTCCAGCGATTGGCCTGCGTTTTTTGGTCAATCAGCGTCTTAGTATATATACTGAAGGCGCATTCTATTATACCCAGTCTGAGAGGATCAATAGTCGTCTGTTTACGAATTTTCCTCAATTTGATGATCAAATCAGTGATGCAACACTTCGTGATATTCGGCTGCTTCTTCCAACGAGCATATTTATTGTATATGAGTTCTGAAAATATTGTAACTTAATTTTCTCATCCGACCACTCACCAAACGTTGAGCCATGAAAAAAAATCATCTCATCATTCCGACCTCTTTGGTAGCGATCATCTGTATATTGATTAGCAGTTGTCAACCAGAAGAGACCCTTCCTTATCGTTCTGAAAAGTTGACCCTTCCTTCTACTGCCTTTCAGTATGCAAGTCCTGAACTGCCCCAACACTTGAAATTTGTTGTAGATCAACAAAAACTGGATGCAATCACCAATGATGGGGCTACACTCGGGAGAGTATTGTTCTACGACAAAAAGCTTTCCGTTAACAACAAAGTTTCTTGTGGCTCCTGTCATCATCAGACATCCGCTTTTGCAGACCCGGTAGATTTTAGTGTGGGCTTTGAAGGGAAAAAGACAAGTCGAAATGCCTTGGCGATCGCCAATACGATCAATCAACCTACCTTCTTTTGGGATTCGCGAACCAAAAAGCTGGAGGATCTGGTCACTCAGCCCATCCTCAATCATATCGAGATGGGGATGGAAGATCTGGGCGAGCTGGAAGAAAAACTGGCCTCCATCAGTTATTATCCTCCGCTATTCGAGAAGGCCTTTGGATCACCCGAAGTGAGCAAGGAGCGCATTGCCTCAGCGGCAACCCAATTCATGAACAGCATGATTTCCTCCAATTCAAAAGTTGACCGCAAAATGCAGGGTGGAGGCAGCTTGTCTCTGGCGGAACAACGAGGAGAATGGATCTTTTTTGGAAATGGTCGATGCTATTTATGCCATTCTGGTCCAGATTTTCGTGGAGAACCCACAACTTTTGGGGGATTTGGTGTCCTTACAGGCTCGAACGAAACCTGGGCAAATATTGGCCTGGACGAGACTTATACAGACAATGGCATTGGGCGAACCAATTCCGATATGAATGGAGTCTTCAAAGTACCTTCCTTGAGGAATGTTGCCTTGACTGAGCCGTATATGCACGATGGCAGATTTAAGACCTTGGAAGAAGTTGTAGAGCATTACAATTCTGGTATTGAGGATCATCCAAGTCTGGATTGGCGATTGCGGGGCACTGATATTGCTGGAAATGAAGGACCCGTTCGGATGGAAATGACCGAACAGGACAAAGCAGATCTGATTGCCTATCTTCATACCTTGACGGATCATGACCTGATTTCCGATCCCAAATTCTCGAATCCTTTTGAGGAGGAGTGATTGTTGAGGACTTTATCTACTTTTGATGTCATCCAGAAGACTGTGGGCTTACCAACTTTTTCTGGATGGCATTTCTATTGTACCAAAAGCAAGTTCGTGAGAGCGCTGAATTTCTTTTGCTGCCTGAAAAACTGTAACTTAATCCCGGAAACTTGATTATATCCTAACTCTAACCCCAAATAATTATTTATGAATAAGATGATGTTTCGAACAATTGGTTTGTTTTCTGTTTGCCTCCTATTCATGGCAAGCGCCTGGGCTCAGTCTCCGATAGGCATTTGGAAGACCATAGATGATGAAACCAATCAGCCGAAATCTCTGGTTGAGATCTTTGAGAAAGATGGGAAACTATATGGAAAGGTAACCAAACTATTCCGTGGCCCAGATGAAGATCCTGATCCTGTGTGTGATAAATGTGATGAGGATGATCCACGCTATAACAAAAAAGTTGTCGGCATGCAGATCCTCGAAGGCCTGGAAAAAGAAAGTGATACAGAATGGGAAAATGGCAAGATACTTGATCCCAAAAACGGAAGCATATATAGCTGCTATATCGTATTGGAAGAGCCGAACAAGCTGAAATTAAGAGGATTTATTGGATTTAGTCTCCTCGGTAGAACGCAGTACTGGCACCGACAATAAGAGATCGCCTTTCCTTTGTCTTTTTATGCATACAAGAATCTGAAAAGTCGATGATGGTAATAGTCACAACTTTTCAGATTCTTTTTTATTTCCTCAAAATTTAATCTGTTATCTGTGATCAAGCAAACCTGTCTCCCCCTCATTGTCTTCTGTCTATTGTCCCCTTCACTTAGTTTGGCTGGAGAAGGGATGTGGATTCCTTTCCTCCTTCAGGCCAATGAAGCTGATATGCAAGCCAATGGCATGAAAATGTCAGCCGAAGATATATATAGTGTCAATCAGTCCAGTCTCAAAGATGCAGTGGTACTCTTTGGCGGAGGTTGCACTGGAGGAATCCTTTCCCAGGAAGGATTATTGTTGACCAATCATCACTGTGGCTTGTCTTATGTGCAGAATCTCAGTACACAGGAACAAAACTATCTGGAAAATGGCTTTTGGGCGATGTCGAAGGAGGAAGAATTGCCCAATCCTGGGTTGGGGGTTACCTTTCTCGTGCGGATCGAAGATGTTACAGATCAGGTGTTGGGAGGATTGGAAGTCGGAATCAGTGAAGAGCTTCGAGATGCTCATATTCGGGACAGAAGCCAGGAAATCAGAACCAAAGTCACGGAGGGAACAAGCTATGGAGCGCGGGTAGTCCCCTTTTATTATGGGAACGAATACTACTTGATTGTTACGCAGACTTATTCCGATGTGCGATTGGTGGCTGCCCCACCAAGAGCGATAGGCAAGTTCGGTGGAGAAGCAGATAACTGGCTGTGGCCACGACACAACGCGGACTTCATGATGTTCAGGGTATATGCTGCAGCTGATGGGTCGCCTGCTTCCTATTCTGAGAACAATGTTCCGCTCAAGCCCAAACATTCTATTCCCATCTCACTCAAGGGCGTACAGGAAAATGATTTCACGATGATCATGGGATATCCTGGAACCACAATGGAATATCTACCCGCAGCGGGCGTGGAACTCGTTCAGGAATTGCGAGATCCTGTTCGTGTCAACCTGCGTGCCAAGCGTCTTCGCATCCTGGAGCAGGTGATGGACGCTGAACCAGACATGCGCCTGACCTATGCCAAAAAAGAAGCCGGTATTGCCAATGCCTACAAAAAATGGCGTGGAAGAGTGATGGGGCTTCGCAAAAACAATGCAGTTGTGGTGAAGGCAGATGAAGAAAAAATCTTCCAGCAAAAAGTAGATGCCAATCCAGAATGGAAAGAAAAGTATGGTGATTTGTTGCTAACCTTTGATAGTCTGTATCAAGAGCTTGCAGTAGCTCAATTTATGGTCGATTATTTCAATGAAGGCGGCAATATCATTGAGGTCATTCCCTTTGCTGCCAAGATATCCAATACGGCTCAAATATTCTCGGAATCAGACAATCCTGATGAGCGCATGGCAGCCATTGACAATGCCAAATCTCAAGGAAATCGCTTCTTTAGATCCTATCGTGCGGACATGGATCAAGCCTTGATGGGGGCTGTGCTTGAGGGATATATGGAAGATGTGCCACTGGAATTGCAACCTTCTATCTTTGAGGTGATTCATAATCAGTTTGGAGGGAATGCACAGGCATTTGCGAATTATGCCTTCCAGGTATCTCCACTCGTTAACCAGGATCGGTTTGATGAGTGGATCGAAAGCTTCGAAGCTGACAGTCTCTACAAAGATCCGATCTTCTATATGATGGTCAGCCTGAATCAAAATTATTATGAATATTTGCCCACTTACCAACAATATACTGCCGCTGTAGACAGCCTGCAACGCATCTATATGCAAGCGCAGCGAGAAGTCTTTGCTGACAAACAATTTTATCCGGATGCCAATCTGACGATGCGGGTAACTTATGGGAAAGTAGAAGGAATGGAAGTGAGAAATGCGGTTCAATATAATTACTATACAACCTTGGGGGGAGTGATTGCCAAGCATGATCCCAAGGACTACGAATTCGAGGTCCCTGATCGCCTGATAGAGCTATATGAGGCAGGAGATTTTGGGAGGTATGGAGAAGATGGCGAACTGCATGTCGCATTCATTGCATCCAATCATACATCTGGAGGGAATTCAGGAAGTCCTGTCGTCAATGCTGAGGGACATTTGATTGGATTGAATTTTGACAGAAATTGGGAAGGGACCATGAGTGATTATTTTTATGATCCCAACCTTTGCAGAAATATCAGTGTAGATATCCGATATATCCTGTTCCTTGTGGACAAGTATGGCAATGCCGGGTACTTATTAGATGAAATGGAACTAATGGAGTAACAGTCTCTTTCTTACTCGATTCGCTCTATCTTGGCATCTCCCCAGAGATCTTCCAGCCGGAAGAATGCTCTGGTGTCGCCCTGGAAAATATGCACCACAATATTGACATAGTCCAGGAGAATCCACTCTGCTTTGTCTATTCCTTCCTTGTTGTGCGGTTTTTCACCATTTTTGGACATTATCTCCATCACAGAATCTGCCAATGCTTGTACATGTCGATCCGAAGTACCTGTACATAAAACAAAAAAATCCGTAACGGAACCATCTGCATCGCGCAAATCCATACGCAGGATTTCTCTCCCTTTTTTTTCCTGTAATGCCTCGACTGCAATAGATGAAAGTGCCTTGGCATCCAATAAGACATTTGTCATTCAGTGCTATTTCGTGTAAAACTTGTTTTTGTCTAATTTAATTTATTTTCCAACAATCTCCAATACTCGATCAGGATAGTCAGAGATGATTCCGTCTACACCCAATTGAAGGATTTGTTGAATATCTGAGGGGGAATTCACAGTCCAGGGAATGAGTTTCATGCCTTTTTGTTGACAACTGCTTACCATCTGTTCATCCACAAATTCAAAGTATGGACTGTATACTTCTGGTACGAAGCCGAGTGCATCGAGGTTCTCTTCCAGAGTCTTTTGGTTTTCGATTAGCAGAACAAGCTGGAGATCTGGATATGTCTGATGTGCATATTGGAGGGTACGGATGTCAAAGGATTGAAGGGTGGTGCGGTCATAGATTCCTGTTTCCTTGAATATCGCAACGAGCAGATCTACGAACTCTTTGGGCTTTGGATGATAGACATCGTCCCGATCAGGTCGGGATTTGGTTTCGATATTGTACAGGACTGCTGCCTTTCCCGCAGTCTTCTGATAGGCTTCTGCATGTTGAATGACTTCCCTCAAGAGGGGTTTATGGACAGACATCTGTTTCTGATTGGGAAATCGATGATGTGCTTTTGTCCCACAATCATATTGCTGGACCTGTGCATACGTCATCTGATAAATATTGTGGGAGAGTTCATCAGCCTCGAGGATTTCATTGCCCTGAGGATCCAGGCAGATTTCATGAGACATAAAGGGCTCATGAGAGACAATGACCTCCTTGTCTTGGGTGATGACAGCATCGATTTCCAGAGTATTGACTCCAAGGAGGAGCGCATGCTCAAAGGCCGGAATGCTATTTTCCGGTAGAAGGCCGCGACAGCCTCTATGTCCCTGTATGTCGAGGGACTGTTGGGGGGATTCAGTCGTTGTGGTACAAGCAAACAATAACATGATGAGAGAAAGCTTGAGGGGAGATTTCATATGTGTTAAGAGAAACTTACCAATTACTTTTAAGAGCCAGATATATGTTTCTTCCTGGAGCAGAAATCCGGGAAGAGTATGGGCGATAGTGTTGATCCAGAACATTCTCTATTCCACTCATCAGCTGAATGTGAGAAGTTAATGCCCAGGAACCTTTGACATTCAGTGTCCACCAGGCCGGAGAACCTTGAGGAGTGGCAAAAAATATATTTGTCATATCTCTCGGGCTATATCTGTCGATAGATTTGGCCCCATTGTATTGAATGTTGGCATTGAATTTTAGTTTTTTTGACTCAAACTCAAGACCTGTTTGTCCAAAAAGTGGAGGAATATGATCCATCGGCTGAGGATTCTGTGCATCGAGAATTTGGCCATAGGTATAACTCGTGCTATGAAACAGGCGAAAAAGTCCCAGGTGAATATTGGCAAAAAAACTAACTCCCCAGAAATAGGCTTGTTGTGCATTGACATTGGCCTGAACCTGACTGGTGATGCCCCCATATGTGATTGAATCAAGGCCATTGAGCTGAAAATTCCGAACCACAATGGCATTGTCATAGAGAGAGGCAAATCCACTAAGTCCTATTTTATTCGCTATTCCCCACCTTTTTTCGAGATTGATTTCAGAATTATAGGTGTATTCTGCTTCTAAGTCTGGATTCGGAACGACCACATTTCCTGGTTGAGAATCAAATACCTTGGCGACATCATCCAGATTCGGGGCTCGAAAGCCTGTGGAACCTAAAAAAGATAATTTCCAACTCTCTTCTGGCCGAAAGACAATACTGATATTTCCACTAAGTGCGGTAGACTGTTGTTGAATTCGGTGAAAGTTGAAATCATAAAAAGATCGATCAATAAAACGGGAAGTAAGTCCAACTTCCGATAACCGAATTCCTTCTGACAAGGTCCATCGATCATATGGATTCCACTTATGCGTGAGATAAACGGCCGAACTGCGATAATCACTGCCCCCATCTGGATAGCGTGTGTCCAGGGGATGAATGGTCTCATCGGTCATATTCTCCTGAAAAGCAGTCGAAAAAACCTGATTCAGGGCAATCTCTGCACCATAGCCCAATTTGTGCATGGGAGCAAGGGTTTTGCTGGCATCCAGATTCATGGTCTGAATATGGAGTCGTTCTTCTCTATGTTCCAGCCATGCACTTTGGAAGGACCGACTATGACGACTCTCCTGAATGTGCTGATAAGCAGTGGTGAAATTGAGCTCATCAAACAATCGCTGATGTCGATGGATCTTCAGGGAGTATGCAGCTAACAATCTTGTCTGGGGACCGTAATACCACTCTGCAAACCGAAATCGATTCTCAAAGAGTTGTGTCAGTCTGTCAAAGCGGGGAATATTGGTGGAGGAAGAAAATTGAACATTCAGCTGATGACTGATGTCTTCTCTTTGAAGAAAAATGAATTTCTGTGCAGCATCATATTGCGTATAGCCAGTTGGCGACATGATGTGATTGGCCTCAGTCGGGATGATCTGATCCACTCCTCCTTCATGTATGATCATAGAATCTCGTCTCCAGGATGCAGGGAATTGATTCAGGCCTCGTTTTCCTGTTCTCAACTCACCAAACTGTGTGATGGAAACACTGCTAAGGCTTGCCCAGTTCTCTCCTCCAATATTCATATCGGCATGGAAGCGCTTCTCATGATTGGCACTTCCATAGCGAGTATCAGCATGGACAGTTGTCTCTATTTTTCCAGAATTACTGACAGAAGGTTTTTTGGTCGAAAAATGTAATACCCCTCCCAAGGCATCACTGCCATACATCACCGAACCTGGCCCAAACAAAACTTCGGTGCGCTCAATCAAAGAAGGATCTATGGTGATGACATTTTGCAGATGCCCCGATCTGTAGATGGCATTATTCATACGAATCCCATCTACGACCAGCAAGACTTTATTGGCTTCGAAGCCTCTTAGATTGGGACTGCCTCCTCCCATCTGGCTTTTTTGGACAAATACCCCTCCTTGTTGTGCCAACAGGTCCGCGGAGGTCTGGGGATTCTGAAAAGCGATTTCCCGGGCGGGAATTACCTGGATTTTTTGACCAACTTCAGATCGTTTCTCTGCGAATTTGCTGGCGGAAAATACCACCGAATCCATGTCGAAGGTGTTGGGCTCAAGAAAGATGTGATATCCTTGTGATTTGAGATCCGCAATAGGAATATCCAGGGGTCTGTAAGCAGGATGATCGATGATGAAATGATCTGCAGAAAGTACTTCTGGAAGAATGATCCATTTTCCATGACTGTCAGTTTGTCCCCGAATGATCAATTGATCTTCCCCGCTGAAAACAGAAATGTGAGCACCATCAATGCCATACAAATAAATCTTGTCAGATATTGTACAGACAATATCTGCATGTTGGCTCATTAAAGCGGAATCCGCACCAGCCACAATCATTACCACGCTAACTATCCAACGTGTCCACTTCATATGCTCAAGAACGCTTTTTTTAGAAAAAAAATACAGATGAAAATGCATGCATTTGCTGACATTTAGCAACGCAGTGTCAACTTTCAGGATATTCGTGTCAGTTTTTTTGTTAAGCGTGTTTGAAAGGGATTTCTGCCTATCCTTTTTCCTTATTGCCAAGCCAGCCATCATCGTCTTCTTCCGGAATCCCTACTCTTCTTTCGAGAATGGTCTCCTTAAAGATGAAACTGACCATCTCAACATTGATTCGGGCACCACGCTTGGGATCAAACAGGAGTTCACAGATAAAATTACGGGTGCCGATGGGAAAGTTGAATCGACGATTGAGGCCGTACATGCGGAACTTCTGTTCAAACAACCGCTCAAAGTCCTTGCCAAAAGCCTCATAATCATTTTGCTCCCAATACACCTTATGAAAGAGTGATTTGACTTCATTGATCCAGAACTCTTGTTCCATTCTGATTTCAATCACATCGAGAATCAGGGTAAAGTTGGTATGGTGTCGCTTGCATCCATCCTGTGTGATGACCAACAATCTCCCTCTCCCCAATCGTCCCATTTCCATTTGATTCTTATGATCCCAGGTATGATCAGCAAAAAAAGGATTGAATCGGGCAATAATGGGTTTGAGGTTTTCAGGATTAAGTCGACAATCAGTTTTTTCCTGACCCAGTGCAGAGCCAGAAAGCAATGGAAAGAGGAAAGAGAAGAAGATCAAGCAAACGTAACAATCTCGCATAAGCATTCCATGGATAATAGGAGCAGTAAGAATGGATGAAATGTCTCTGAGGAACAAATATGAGTCGATGATCTGAGCCTCGGCTTTATTCCGCGATTCGCCTCCATCCCTTCAACAGAATTTCCAGGTCTAACGGCCAGGAGTAGGTTTGTGCATAAAAACGATCCAATGCCCTGATTGGTACCCCAATGTCTGTCATTTTGGTTCGATGATGCATATTCAGGAGGCCAGGTTTCAGCAGAGGGAGCTCCGAATTCTCCGGCTGAATATAGCCAACCAAATGCTGTTGATGAGCAAGGACACGAAGCAATTTGCCAAAGGCCGATCCTGCCTTCTGATAAAACAAAAATAAGAAGGGAAAACTTAGTAACAAGACAGAAGCCCCAATCAGGTCAAATAAACGTTTGCGTCGCTTATGCCCAACTTGCTGAAGATTGAACCAAATTGGCCCATCGTGTTGTGTTGTCAGAATGGTTTGGGGGCCAATCACAAAGTCTGCATTGGGAGGGACTATTTTATAGCTAAGTTCGGGTTTGCTGAGTCGAGACAATTGTTGGAGAATGTCTTGTGTGGGAAGGCTTCCATTGTCATAGATCACTTCTTCTATCCGATACAAACGAAGAATCTGGTCCAACTGCCCCCAATGCCCCAGAACACTCAGATCTGCCTGATGGGCATGAACATCTGTCTGATTGCGATAGATAGCGCCAACAATTTCGACTGGATAGGCAAGCTTTCCCAACAACAAGCTGGCTACTCGCTTGACTGATTCTGGACTCCCGACAATCACAACGCGCTTCCTGCTGGGTTCTGTGAAGAAAAAACTGCCATTGGCCCGACGGTTGATGATTCCCCGATTGGCAATGGAAATGATCATGGTGAAAATAGCAGATAGACCCACGATGGCTCGGGAAAAATTGCGAATGCCCGAAAACATATAGGTTCCTGTCGCGATGGTGATAAATCCCAGCACCGGCGCAGTGATCAGCGGACGAAGCCGGAAAGGCTTCTTATATGCGCCTGTGATCCACAACAAGAGAACGAAAATCAGGGCATAGAGGGGCATATACACCAACTTGAACTCCAGCGGATAGGTGCCGCCTTCAATATACTTGACATAGTATTGCCAGTATGCTTGAATCCCGAACATAGCCCCATAAATCAAGATTCCCTCTATTAGCGGAAATCCGAGCCGAGTAAGCAGACGGTTCAGGATCGCAATGAGTGCCCTGAAATAGACAGCCAGCCGGATCGACCCTATGAATAGTCGCTTTCGATTCCCTCCAAAATGCTTCTTGGCAAAGATGATCATGGCCTGATAGAATACTCGGACATAGTTGAGACTCCCCTTCTTGGTACTTTCTCCCTTGTAATGGATGATCTGGGAATCCGAGAAATAATAATTTTGATATCCTGCCAAAATGAATCTGTAGGACAAATCAATATCTTCTCCATACATGAAGAAGGTTTCGTCCAGATAACCGATCTCATCCAGGGCTGATTTCCGCATCCACATATAGGCACCGGAGAGAATCTCTATTTCGTGATTGGCTTCTTTATCAAGATAGCTGAGGTGGTATTTGCCGAAGCGTTTGCTATTCGGAAATAGCGAAGCTAGACCAAAGATCTTGTAAAAAGATACCTTGGGAGTTGGCAAGGCACGTTTGGACTCGGGCAGGAAGTCGCCGCGCCCATCTATCATTTTGATGCCCAAAGCCCCTGCTTTGGGGTGTGCATCCATGAAGGTCAGACATTTGGTGAAGGTCTCCTCCCCTACCAGGGTGTCAGGATTCAGCAAAAGCACATAGCGACCCTTTGCAATACGAATTCCCTGATTGTTGGCTTTGGAGAAGCCGGGATTGTCTGTGTTTTCGATGAGAATGATTTGCTCGCCAAATTTTTCTTTGAGCATCTCCTGACTGCCATCTGAGGAGTTGTTGTCAACCACGATGATCTCTGCGGAGATGGCTTCGATGGCTTTCTGCACTGAAATCAGGCACTGTTCGAGGAAGTGCTTGACATTGTAATTGACGATGATGATGGAGAGATCGATGGTGTTGGTTTCGGTAAAAAGGAAATAAGGGGGAAATTAAGGAAAATGTGGGATGAATGTGAATCTGGTTTTCCAATAGCTTTTTATGAAACCAATTGGTATCCCGAGTTGGCAGACCGATGATAAGGACGCTTTGGAGGTTTAAGAGGCAAAGAGAACTCAGCCTCCCCGCTTGACCATTGGCATTGACGGATTGGCTATCTGACAAATCTGATTCAAGTTCCAAGAGATCCTTCGGTTTCGCTGAACTATCCGCTTTCCTCACTCAGGATGATTAGGGTAGATATGGAAATAGCCTACTCATCCTTTCCCGGAGTAGCCAGGCGTGTCCGGTGTTTGAGCGACCTGGCCAAAGTAATCTCATCTGTGAACTCAAGATCAGTTCCTACAGGAATTCCCCGAGCAATGCTCGATACCTGAACACCTGTCGGCCTCAGTTTTTTTGTCAGATAGAATGCTGTAGTATCTCCTTCAATATTCGCACTGAAAGCAAAAATGACCTCCTTGATTTCTTCGGTCTTCACGCGTTCAATCAGAGGATCAATACTCAACATGGATGGGCCAATTCCCTGAAGAGGATTGATCAGACCATTGAGCACATGGTAGAGACCGGCATATTGATGGGTGCTTTCCAGCGCGATGACATCTCGGGTATCTTCGACAACACAGATAAGACTGCTATCCCGTCTGGGATTACTACAGATTTTGCAGAGGTCTTCATCAGAAATATTGCCACATCTTTGGCAGTATTTGATGTTCTGTCGCATCTCAATGATGGCACTTCCCAGGCGTTCAGCATCATCCTCGCTTTGTTTGAGAATATGAAGTGCAAGTCGCAAAGCTGTTTTTTTTCCAATTCCTGGAAGACCTGATAATTCGTTGACTGCCTCCTCAATTGCCTTTGATGGGTATTGCATGATTTTTCTGAATGTTGCTGAAATTACAAAAAAATCAGCGGCTTTTCTCGAGTTGAGCTTCTCGTTGGCCCCGCTCGATAGCAAGGGAGATCAGTTCATCGATGAGTTCTGAATAGGAGGTGCCAGCATGCTCCCACAATTTTGGGTACATGCTGATACTTGTGAAGCCAGGAAGCGTGTTGACTTCATTGATGTATACCCGGCCTTCCTCATCCAGGAACATATCGACACGTGTCATGCCTTCGCACCCCAGAACGCGATAGGTGCTTTTGGCAACAAGAATAAGCTTGGCGAGAATCTGATCATCCAGACCTGGCGCAGGAATGAGGATGTCGGCATCTGTTTCACTGATGTATTTGGCATCATAGGTATAGAATCCCTCTGTCATTCCAACTTCACCTACACTGGTGGCGGCGATCTCTCTATTTCCAAGAACAGCACATTCCAGTTCCCGACCATACAAGCACTCTTCCACTATGATTTTGTGATCATAACGGAATGCTTCTGCTATAGCAGCATCGAATTCTTCTTTTGTTTCTGCTTTTCTCACCCCTACAGAGGAGCCCATATTGGCTGGTTTGATGAACAGAGGGGTTCCCAATTCATTGACAACAGCCATATAATCAATCGCATCTTGCTCATAATAGTAGAAGGTACGATAAGCTGCCACCAGGAGATCTGCATCTCGCAACAGCCTCTTGGTCAGATCCTTGTCCATAGACACAGCAGAACCGGCCACATCTGGCCCTACAAATGGTAGGTACAAATGCCGCAGCAAGCCTTGAAGGGTTCCATCTTCTCCATAAGGACCATGTGTAATGGGAAACACCACCTCAATCTGCGGAAATTCTTCCTGTCCATCCAGATATCGGATCTGGCCTGTTGTCTGACCCGGAATGATGATCAATTGTTTACCCGCTGTGATCCTGAAGTCTTCTCCCTCAAATGATGTTTCTGTTACGTGAAACCATCTTCCCTGCTTGTCGATACCGATGAGGTAAATCTCATATGTCTCTCGATTCAGTGCTGTAAAAATATTTCTTGCTGAGCGGATAGAAACCTCATGTTCTGGAGATGGGCCTCCAAACATCAGCGCCAATTGTCGTTTTGCCATAGGATTCAGTTATCAATTATGATGTGTTGGAATATGAAGAATGATTTGGTCCATACGGTGCCATCCGAAAAAATGTCAAAGATTTGCCTCGCCACACAACATTCTCTAGCAATTTCCTGCAAACATAAAGATATGAGACAAAAGTCAGAGCGTCGCCAGGAAATTATTTTTCGCATCACTGGATAGAACATCTGTAGCTTTTTGGCAAGAATGTATTATAGAAGTAGCCTGATCCGGCTGGAAAAATGCAGGAAATCTCCCTACCTTTGTTGTATGCAAATCACTGATGCCCTCATCGACAAACTCGCTGCCTTGAGCAAATTGCAGTTTCCTGATGAAGAACGTGAAGCGATCAAAGCTGATTTTGAGCGCATGCTTCACTTTGTAGACAAGCTTCAGGAGGTAGATACTTCCGGGGTGGAGCCACTGATTCATGTTACAGAGGAAGTCAATCATCTGCGACAAGACATCCCGCAAGGTCAACTGACAACTGAGGAGACCTTGCACAATGCACCGGATCATGATGGCCAACATTTTCGGGTGCCCAAAGTGGTAAAGAAATAATATCTATGGACCTCTCTCGCCTTCCGCGATTACCTCTTCATTTTTTTTACTATCCCTTCTCCTCTGCTGTCAAAGGTGTATTTCTATCTATGATGGCTCTTTTGCTCATTTTAGGTGGGTATGTATTCTTCTCTCACGCCAATCCCAACTTCTGGTCGCTGGAAATTTCAGAAGTGCAGGAGTCCTTCACACAAGAGGTGTCTGTCCAGACGATTGAGCATCGATATCGGACGGTAGACCTTTCCCTGAATGCTTTCAGACAGTGGACCAGTTATTCAGCCGGGCCAATTCAGCCCTCGCCCTTACCTTTTGTGATTTTTCTGATTGCGCAATTGATTGGGTGGTCAGTCCTTCTGGCTGCTACAACGATGATCCGCTCCCGTTGGATATACTTGTTCTATCTTCTTTTTGCCCTGTTTATTCATTTCTCTGAAATATCGAGCATTCTGTATCCTGGAGAAAAATTCAAATTATTGGAAGGCTTGATCTTGTTGGGCTATTTGGGCTTGGGATATGCCTTTCAGATAAATATGTTGAAGTGGCCGATTCTCTATAGAATTGTGAGTTTTTTGGGGCTTAGTCTGATGCTATTTGGAATTCCATTGGCACAAGGAGGCTGGTTGGTTGCGCATCAGATCAACCTGAATACCTTTTCTTATTTGTCATGGATCGGTATAGGATATATATTCTTTCTGGCCAAAGACCCAACAAACATCATATTCTGGGCAAGCACGAATCATCCGCGACAGGATCGCAGATTGAGATCAGGCGGAATCCTGGCCCTGTGTATTGGATGGTTGTTACTCGTTCTGCTGTGGGTCGATGAATTCATGAATCTTCATTTTCTGGGAGATTTTGTCCTTCCCTTCCGACCTTTTCATTTGATAATTATCTGTGCCCTCTTGACCGTATTCTTGTCTCAAAATCATTTCCATCAAGTACGGAATATGTTCTCAACGATTAGCGGGTATAGTTTGATCTTGCTGAGTTGGGGGGGAATATCGATGAGTTATTTTTTTGTAAACAGTACCGTTGGAGATCCACTGTTTGTCTATACGCTTGAGAGAATTGCGGTTTTGTTTTTTCTCGGAATAGGAGCTGCTCATGTCCTCTATGTATTCACCAATCACAAATCACTGCTCGACCGAAAAGTGCATCTGTATTACCTTCTTGCCAGAGGGACCCGATATAGTTTTGCGGTTGTCTGGATGGTAGGCTTGATCGCAATCATCACAGGGGAAGGAAAAGATGGCTGGAAGAGTTTCTCCCTCTTGTACCAAACACAACTGTGTCATGAAGCAGATCATGCCTGGCTCAAGGGAGAACGAGCCAAGACCATCGACACCTATGAGCGAGCCATCGTTGTGAGCGAGCCAAGCCCCAAAGCGAATTATAATCTTGCTTCATTGATCCTGACAGATCGGGAAAGAATAGCTGAAGCCGTGGAGCATTATCAACTCTCTGCGCGCTTGTATCAGTTTCCCTATGCTTTGATGAATGCTGCTCAATTGCTCAACATCAATTATCAAACAGCCGATGCAGAAAAAGTCCTTCGTCAGGGATTGGAAACAAATAAGCCCCATCCGCATTTGACCAACAACCTTGCCCTGTTGTATGCCAGACAAAACCAGGTTGATTCCGCCATATATTACTTCAAAGCTTCTCTGTTGGAAGATTTACAAGCTTCTTCGGTATATGCGAATCTGGCACAAATATATTGGGACAACAATCGCAAGGAAGAAGCGCAGACCTTCACTGATGCCTCCCTGGATACACGAACTCGAAGCGATGCAGCCTATATAAATGCAATCGCCTTCCATCTGGCAAATCAGTCAGCCTGGAAGGAAACAGATGTCTTGAATCCTGAAGAAGAGAATTATTTTCTTGCCTATAATCAACAATTGCTCAATCTGAGAGAGAAGCCAACCGCTGTGAATGCAGCTGTTATCAAGCAATTTGCCAAGGAAGGGAATACACCGGATGCGATTCTCCTGGATGCCTACCTGATGTTTGAAGCGGATTCCTTCCTGCATGCGATGAGCAGAATCCAGGAACTCAGTTCTGCCTATCCCCGCTATGCCGCACGTGCGAATTTTGTGCTGGGGTCCGCCTTTTTGAAAGAAGGTATCCCCGAAATGGCCAGGAAGTACTACGCCCTTGCCGGAGAGGCTGGTGACCCCTATGGCCATCTGTATGCTGCGAAGATGAATATTGATTTGGGCTGGGCGGATTCTGCCAATTATCAATTGAGTGCCCTTCGTGCCGAACATGAAGACGTATGGGAAGCTTGCGCCCGCGAATTGGCCATGCTGCTGTATGCCTATGGGCAATCCTTGTATGCCCAGACCGAGTGGGATATCAACGAGCTAACGCTCAATGAGCGAGTTCGAATTAGCTTGTATGCCGACAGCCTTAATCAGTTCGCCACCGCACTAGAGAACTTTCGACAAATTCAGGATCTGGACTCTACCTCTCTCATCCCTTACCTGGAGATGGGACGCCTGGACAATAAATATCGTCTGCCCTATGCCGAAACGGATATTTCATATGGTCTGAAAAAAGATTCTTCTTTCGTCCCATTGAGGATAGAGTATGTAAGAGCCCTGATGTACCAGGGCGCCTTGGACAAAGCCAGGTCCGAACTTCAAGAACTCCATCTGGGAGGTCCAGATGATAGCTCCATTCGATTGCTGATGGCAGATCTGGCACTGGCCGAAGAAGACACTGCCTCGGCAATGGCCTATCTGGATACCATATATCAACAGGAACCATTGGATCAGGCGACCATCTTGCGCATGGCGTCTATATTTCAGGCCAGAGAAGAGTGGGAATTGGGCAACGCCCTGATCACCACTGCCATTGAGAGCAATACAGAACATCCTGAATTGTGGTATTATTATGCTGTATTTTCTCGTGCCTGGAGGTTGTTAGACGAAGCTGGATTTGGAGCTGCGAGAGCCATTGAATTGAGTCCTATGCCGCAACGGAGAAAAGAAATTGCGGAAGAATTTCAAGAAGAACTGCGTTTGATCGCGCAATCAGAATAATTGAACCATGCTCCAGACTGGAAAATACTTCAATCGCGACCTCAGTTGGTTGTCCTTCAATCACCGGGTCTTGATGGAGGCGACAGAGGAAACTCTTCCTTTGTATGAACGCATCAAATTCCTCGCAATCTATGCCTCAAATCTAGAAGAATTTTTCAAAGTCAGAGTGGCATCCCTGCAAGGTCTGCTAACATTGAGCAAGGAAAATCCCATTGATCCCAAAGCAAAGGGAATTCTGACCCAGATTTTGATTGAGGTGGAAAGACAACAAGAAGAATTTGGCCAAATTTATCGGGAACAAATTCTTCCCGCTTTGGCACAAGAAGGAATCCATCTTATTCAAGGAAGTCCTCAACATGAAGTGCATCGGGCGTTTGTACAGCGCCATTTCCAGGAAGAAATTCAGGCATTTCTCCATCCAGAGCTACTTCGCAAAAACAAAATCAATCACTTTCTGCGGGAAGGGGCCCTCTATCTGGCCGTTAAATTGAGAAATAGGCCCAGGAATTATCAAATTCTCACTCCTGCGGAGCAACAAGCACTTTCGAGGAAAAAACGGATTCGTTATGCTCTGATTCAGATCCCAACACACTATTTTCCTCGCTTCATTGAGTTGCCGCGGGTGGATGACTCCTACTATTTTATGTTTTTGGAAGACATCATTCGAGAGAACCTGGATCAGATGTTTCATGGATATGAGGTGCTTTGTAGCCATAGTATTAAGTTGAATCGAAATGCAGACTTGCTGATAGAGGATGAGTTCAAAGGGAATTTGGTCGATATCATTCGCTCTAGTCTGAAAAAGCGACAAATCGGTGTGCCAGCCAGATTTTTGTATGATCAGAATATGCCCAAACCGATGCTCAAATATTTGAGAGACACGTTTGGGATACTGAAACTCGAACTGTCCAAAGGTGCGACTTATCACAGTTTTCAGGATTTCTTCCGATTTCCTAATCCTGTGGCACCACGTCTGGAACGAATTCCTACGCCTCCTCTTCCCCATCCGGAATTGGCTCGATATGCCAATCTCTTTGAGGCGATCAGGGAGCGAGACTGGATGCTACACTTCCCTTATCAGTCCTATGAATATGTGTTGCGATTTTTTGATCAGGCCGCTGATGATCCCCTTGTCAGCCAGATCCATACCACTCAATATCGGGTGGCTTCGGATTCAGCCATTGTTCAGGCCTTGATTCGCGCAGCGCAGAATGGCAAAAAAGTCTCCGTATTCGTCGAGATCAAAGCCCGCTTCGATGAGGCGAATAATTTGCATTTTGCTCGGGAAATGGAGCGTGCCGGGATTGATATTTATTACAGTTTCCCAGGCTTGAAAGTGCATGCCAAGGTTGCACTTGTCATTCGTGAAGAAGAGGAAGGAGCACGCGGATATGCCTTTCTGAGTACAGGCAACTTCAATGAGAAGACAGCACGGATCTACGGAGACCATGGCCTTCTCACCTCTGACCAATCCATGACCAAGGAACTCTTGAATGTGATCAATTATTTGCATGATCCATCGATGACTCCGACTTTTGATAAGTTGCTTGTCGCTCAATTCAATATGCGTGAGCGATTCGAAGCCATGATTGCCCAGGAGATTGCGAACCATCAGGCAGGGAAGCCAGCCAATATCCTTGTTAAGGTGAACAATCTTGAGGACAAGCGAATGATCAAGCAACTCTATGCAGCCAGTCAGGCAGGTGTGCAGGTAGACTTGATTGTGCGAGGCATTTGTCGTCTTCGGCCGGGAGTGGAAGGCCTGAGTGAGCAAATTCGGGTAATCAGGATCGTCGATCAATTTTTGGAACATGCAAGAGTATTTGTTTTTCATCAAGAAGGGAAAAACAGCATGTATATGGGATCTGCTGATTGGATGAGTCGCAATTTGAATCGGAGAATAGAAGTAGGATTCCCGATCGAGGATGAACGACTCAAAGCAGAAGTTATGCAGATTCTTAATTTTCAACTGGCAGATAATGTCAAGGCGGTAAGCATAAGTTCCCAACTTGACAATGATCGCATTCCTACCACTGGTCCTGCCATCCGAAGTCAGGCAGAAATCTATCGCTGGATCAAAGCCCAAAGCGGGAACCGAATTCTGGAAATGGAGGAAGGATAAGTCCTGTATCTTGTGAGTGAGAATCCCATTCTCAACACCATCTCTCCCTGTTAATCAACTCAAATCAGAAACGGACAAATTGGCCGATGGTCGATTTGCAGCTTATAGGAGTACATGTTTCCTCCAAACTTTGGGCACTTTGTCAGGAAAGTCGTTCCTGGTGATTGGAAAGATCTCTAGGAAAAGGAAGTTTTTGTAGCAAGAAATTGAGTGATTGTTGTGCCAAAATGTCACCAAACGGAAATTATTGCAGCAAGTAGGCTTGTAAGAGGCTACTTTGTGTCAGCAGACAGAAAAATTGATCTCTTGCTGTTTAGACAAGTTGCAAAAAATGGCAATACCGGAATTTTTGATAGCAAGTTCTGAATACACAAATATTTGATCTGACAATAATCGGAAATTTGTACAGCAAGTAAGTGATTTTTGCCACTTTTTGGCCCCAAAAATCAACTGGCATATATCCTGCATATATCAGGACAGAAACATCAAACACAAACAAACACCTGACCCTTGCACATCAATAACATTAATCAATAGAAAATGGAAGACATACTGAAAAAATTTCTGTACACCGGAGTTGGAATTGCAACTGTAACTGCTGAAAAACTCCAGGAAACTGTAGACGAATGGGTAGGAAAAGGAAAGGTCTCTGAAGAAGAAGGCAAGAAGATTGTAGATGACTTTTGGGGAAAAGTGGACGACCGCAAAAATGAGATTGAGGAGAAAATGAAGGAAATGTTTGAGAAGGTTGCGAATAAGGTAAACATCCCAACTATTCCTACTCGCGAAGAATTGGATGAGTTGGTCAAAAGAGTAGAAGCATTGGAGGCCAAAGTTGGAGCGGATGTGAGTGAAGAAGTCAAGGCGGCTGTTGAAGAAACTGCCAAAGCAGTAAAAAAAACTGCCAAAAAGACGACAAGAAAATCAAAAACAGACTCCAAGACATCTACTGATAAGTAGGAAATAAGAATTATCATTGAGTAGTAAAGTCGTAGAAGGGGCCGATCTCGATACCGGGATCGGCTTTTTTCTGTTCCTCACCATTCATCGGTCAGTCTTCTTCTCACTTGGTGAGTTGGAGAGAAATGATATTCTTGGACACCTGAAACCTGCCTTCCACATCACAGATTTTCTGTACCGCTTTCATGATTGCTTGATCATGGCCTGGACGATAAAACAGAGAATTTGATAGATACTTCATGAAAGCTGTTGCATCTGGGAAAGCTACCTTATTGCGGAGTAGGGAGGGGGTAATCGACCGAAAGCCCAGAGATTCGCAGATTGCGATGACTTGCTGGGGAAAGCGATCGAATACGTAATCCATAAAATCTTCTACTTCATGAAGAGGACGAAGAATCCGAAGAAATTCGTCATTGGTTCCTGAATAGGGACCGATCATCCAGAAGGTACCTCCTGGCTTCAGGAGTCGATGCACCTGGCGGAGGACCGCCTGCAAATCCTTGGTGTAATACAAGGCATAGGCTACATAAATCAGGTCAAAACTTTCTGCTTCGAGTGCGGGGTACAATTCAAGGGTGTCAAAACTCCCTTCAATCAGGCTCAGGTCTGCGGCTGCGCGATAGTGTGCCTTCAATTGCTCAAGGCTAGATTTTGCCAAATCCAGGGCAACATATTCGCTTTTGGGAGAGACAATCGGACTAAACAGTAAGACTTGTTTTCCTGTTCCACACCCTAAATCCAGAATTCGGGCTGGCAATGGAATGTCTGGAAACTGCCGCATACACCACTCGTCAAAATCCCGGGATGCATGACTATTGGCAGCAACTCTTGAGGTGAGTTTTTGGGTTGATTGAATGTCTGTAGAAGTGGATCTTGTTTGCATAAGAGTGGGTGAGAAATCGGATACTGTACAAAGGTAACCGTCATAAAGTCGAAAGGAAAATACAAAAGTATGGGGATCTGACTTTCTGGATCTGATTTCTGTTCAGGGTTCGGGAGGATATGCGTATGTTTGTTTCCTCATTATTCCAAGCAAATTATGACCCTTCAAGAAGCCCAACAAACCGTAGATACCTGGATCAAGGAGATCGGTGTTCGATATTTTTCTGAACTCACCAATACTGCCATTCTGATGGAAGAAGTCGGGGAGGTGGCCCGAATCATGTCTCGCAAGTATGGAGACCAATCTTTCAAGAAATCTGATGAAGCAGTCGACCTGGGAGATGAGATGGCTGATGTGCTGTTTGTGCTAATCTGTTTGGCCAATCAGACGGGGATCAATCTGGAAGAAGCCTTTCACAAAAATCTGGCGAAGAAGACGAAGCGAGATGCTACGCGGCACAAAGAGAATAAAAAATTGTCCTAACAGATTGTTCATTTATTATTTGATGATCCCAATCTTTTGATAGCGGATCTTTCCTCCTTGCTTGCTTCGGATCAGGTAGATTCCAGATGCCAGGCCATGAACATCTATGGTTAACTCAACTCCCGGATAAGGGCTGTGGTAGACCTCTTGTCCTGCCATATCCTGCATCTGTACCCAATGTGGGATTTCTTCGGGCCAATGAACCTGAAGCTGATCCGAAGATCGATCATAGCTCCATGAAAATGGAAGCTGAGGGCTGCCCAGGGAAGATTCTTCTGTGAATGCCTTTGGAGGGCTGGGAGAAGGATGGGTATACCTACGAAAAAACTCCCAAATGACCTCGCTGGCATGAATGTCCTGGTTGACAACTCCGATTTGTTCAAAATACTCTGTCGTACCTGGCCAGGTATGTCCGCCATTCTGGATGTGATATACATGAACTTCAGTGGAACCATTCTCACAGGAGGAAAAATACCTGACGGAGACTGTACTCTGATCCTGTGTGTCCAGATTTGGCAGATGAATTGTTTCAGCTTGCGGGGAACAACTGTATGTCTCAACCCAAAAATCGACAAGCTGGTCCACTGAGGCATAGTGTGAACTTCCGTCAAACTTGATCGTCCGATCCTCAGTGCCATGAATCAAGAGGATGGGAACAGGGTATAGAGGCTGGCAATGCCGAAACTGTGTGTTATGCATACTCCCTGCGACTGAGGCGACCGCTGCGATTCGATCTGAGCGCTCGCAAGCCAGGAGATAACTCATAAAGCCTCCATTGGAATGCCCCGTCACGTATATCCGTGCAGGGTCTATGGCATAGGTGCCAAGAAGTCGATCGAGCAAGCGATCCAAAAATCCCAGATCATCTACCTCTTCATTGAAGAAGGCATTCCAGTGTGTATTTTTTCCCAACCAGGGAAGTTCTCCCAGAATCCCTTGAGGATAGACAATGATGATCCCGGCAGTATCAGCCACCTGGTTCATGGCTGTATAGATCGCCTGACTTTCAGCATCACTGCCAAATCCATGAAGATTGACAATCAAAGGAAAGGAGTGAGACCCCACATATGATTGAGGGAGATGTACCCAATAGTCTCGCCATACACCATCGTGGAGGAAGCCTTCCTGGATCATGGATTGCCCCACCACTGAGGGAGATGAGAGCAGCCCTTCCATCAGGCAGACCAATAGGTATGTCGTCAATTTTCGCAAATAAAACAGGGGCTACTCCTGGATGATCAGCTTTTTCGAGGCCACTACCCCATTCGCCCGAATCTCTACCAGATACGTACCATTGGCCACCCCTTCGAGCGTATGTTTCACCTGATGATGTCCAGGCATAAATCGCTTTCCTTCGACTATGTGCTGAACCAGACGACCTTGCAAATCATAGACAGTCAGCTCGACATCGGCAGGTCGGGTAAGCTGAAACCCGATTTGGAATTCCCGCTCAGTTGGGTTGGGATAAATCGGGAACAAGCGGACTTGCTTGTGTCCCAGCAATTCCTGCTCCCAATCATTGCTTAGTACGATGTCTTCATCTCCGGTTCGGTATCTGACGAAGTTGAGAAAGACAACGAACATTTCCTCCTCGGTTCCTTCTCCCCAACTCATCCATTGCGGAGGATCGTGAGGATTGGAGGGATTGTTGACTGTATTGTCATAGGTTCCATAGAAATGAACAGTAGATCCTGCGGGGATTTTAATGAGAGAAGGAAAGCTGAAAAATCCTTGCCAGTTAAAATCCCAATCATTGATTTTGATGATCTTGATGGTATCGCTTTGCGGGCTAATGGCAAATATCTCCCAACTTTTGCCTAGAAGGTGCGCATGTGGCACAATATTGATCAGGCTAGCATCAAATTGCACAAAGCGTGTTGCGTGGAAAGTTTTGACCTGATTTGGCGGAATGATAAATACATCTCCCACAATATCTTGAGGAGAAATCAAATCTGTCTCCAGATAGCGGGAGATAGAATCCTTGGCAAAAAATAGATTGAGGTGGGAGGAATCGGATTGGGTCAGGCTGGTAGGGCCATAGTGCATCTGCAAAAGGATATCCGCCCCGGCATACAACTTTTTCCCGATGCCAGAAGGATAGTTTCTGGCTGTAACACCGGGAACCCATCCACCGAAGTTGAGATCTACTGCTTCATCCACCCCGAAACTTCCAAAGCTTTCATATCCATATCTTGGATCTTGAAGATCCTTGACCCTCGCAAGACCACTTGTGTCCAGGGCCATCAGAGCATGGTGAGCAATTTCTTTGTTATGGGGGCGAAATTCGATGGCAGCGATTTCCTTGTCTTCTGGAAGATTGGTTGGCAGCACAAATACCTGGTACTGGTCTTTGTTATTGCCCTGGTGGACAAATGCTTGTTCCATAGGCACCACCAGATCTG
Source organism: Bacteroidota bacterium (assembly GCA_039029315.1). Classification (GTDB taxonomy): domain Bacteria; phylum Bacteroidota; class Bacteroidia; order J057; family J057; genus JBCCCJ01. The sequence continues at coordinate 33,982 of JBCCGK010000003.1, forward strand.
GTGTGCCAAGCACAGAGCCTGAAGGAAAATCCGGGATAGGAGGCTCAAGAGCAGGATCTCCTTGAGGTGCATCTGCGGCTACCCAATCACCGATGAGCTGGATTTCCTGATCTGACAAGACGCGCTCATCCAGAAAGCTGGAATATGTGTGATCAGGTGTCCATGGCGGCATATAGCGACTTTCAGTTACCTCCTTGATGGTTTGTGCGTAGGCTTTTACCTGAGTGTAGTTGGTGAAGGCCATCGGACCGATCTCTCCAGGACGATGACAGGAAGTACAGTTGTTATAGATTATCTCAGCGATGTCTTCGCTAAAGGTTGGTTGAGCAGCGAGAGGAACCAGGAGAGAAAAAATAAGGAGTGAAAACGAGACAAGTTGCTTCATTGTTCAAGGCAATTGGAGAAAGGTTGAGGTAAGTGGTCAGGTAGCGGTAAGATAACCGTTTTTTGCGGGATGGAAAAGGGGAAAATTTGTCAAGGAAATCCAATGTTGAGAATTTCAAACTGAAAATGGAAAAGAGAGCAGATATCTATTTGCCACTGAGAACTTTACTTTGCTTTACAGAATTGCAGAGAATGTTGACCTACTTTGATGGAGGCTTGTTAAATTGCACATTGGCACAGACCCAACGAGTTTCAGGAACTTGTTGGGTCTGCTTACAACAGTCTTGGATGAGTGCTTCTTCACCTGGTCCTTCAGGCATTCCAGGCCTTGATACCCCTACTCCACCCAATCTGCAATAAAGACATTTGTCTCCCTTGTGCCGCCATTGTTTCTATTGGAGGCAAAAACAAGCTTTTTGCCATCATAAGAGAACATCGGAAAGGCATCGAACTCGTCATCATGTGTGATCTGCTCCAGACCTGATCCATCAACATTGATCATGTAGAGGTTGAACAAACGTCCACTTTCTGAAGAATGATTAGAAGAGAAGATGATTTTTTCGCCAGAAGGGTGAAAGAAAGGAGCCCAGTTGGCTTTGCCGAGCTTGGCAATCTGACGGAGGTCAGATCCATCAACATTGCAGACATATAGCTCCATATTGGTTGGGGCTACCAGATCTTGAGCAAGCAAATTGCGATAATCTTCTTTCTCTTCTTCTGTTTGTGGGCGAGAAGAGCGGAAAATGAGTTTGTTTCCGTCGGGGGAGAAAAATGCACCGCCATCATATCCCAGGCCTGTTGTGATTCGTTGGATATCACTTCCATCGATATTCATGGTATAGAGGTCCAAATCTCCATCCCGGGTTGACGTAAAGACAATCTTGTCTCCTTGTGGAGAGAGTGTCGCCTCAGCATCGTAGGAATCATTGTCTGTGAGCTGTCTCAGGATATTCCCCTGGAGGTCAGACACAAAAATTTCAAAGCTGCTATAGATCGGCCATACATATCGCTTAATCACAGATCGATCTGGCGTTGGGGGACAGTCCTCACTGGCCAGATGGGTGGAGGCAAAGATGATCTCCTTATCTCCTGGCATAAAATACGAGCAAGTCGTGCGCCCTGTCCCGGTGCTGATCAGCTTCATATCAAAGGATTCCTCAGATGACTGAGGAATTTTGCCAACATAAATCTGGTCGCAGGGAATTCCTGCACTAGGCTGGGTTCGCTGAAGGACCAGAGACTGATCATCGAAACTGAAATATGCTTCTGCATTGTCTCCCCCAAAGGTCAGCTGCCGAACATTGCGAAGGTGTGTTTCCTGTGGATATCGAAGACTATCAGCAGCTTCCGAATAGGCGTCTGCCTTTGGTTCTGAGGTAGATGACTGCTGAGATGGTTGACAGGCACACAGCCAGACGATGCAACTCGCAAGAAGAAGAAGGGGCGATTGGTTCATATGTGGGATAAAATTGGAAGAACGCAAAGTTGAAAAGAAATCGTTGATGGTTGCACCTTTTCGGCTTTGCGTTCAAAAATCGTGAGTTAGAAACTGTCTTGATTTTGGTTTTTGTCTGAAAAAGGGAGGGTTTTTGGGTTCTGAGAAGGAATTTTTTTGAGGAATACCGAGGTCTTTCGAGAAAAAATGACGCACTCAGGTTCCAAAAAGCCAAATTTCCTTAGGGAAAAGAGAAATCAAGACAGTTTCTTAGACTTATGGTCTTACCAAAGAAGGATTGAATTCCCAGTTGAGGATTTTGTAGAAATCGTATTCTGCTGGATTGTCAACATAGGCCTTGGCTTCTTCGTAATCGACTTCAGTCAAGACATGCATATCGTTGAAGACCATTTGCGCCAATTCTGAATTGACATCGACTCCTCGTGGTGGAATCTTGCCTGTTTCGGGATCTTCAATGTCATTGAGGAATACAGGAATGATTTTTCCCTCATAATCCACTGAAACGATGCAGCCGGTATGTCCTTCATGGAACAGCTTGCGGGCACCCAAGCCCAATTGTGTACAATGAGTCAGATCATAGGCAACGGGCTGGCAGCAACGAAGTTCATATCCCAGTTCGACGGGACGACTTTTGATTTTGATCCCGATCTCTTTGAGTTTTCGCTGTACAAGGAGGTTGACGATATGCGCCTTGCTGACATTGCCCAGTTCTGGATGACCGTGATCGTCATAGGTAAAGTTGATGCCACAATTCTTGATCTGCTCATCGCTCAGGAAATGAAAGATTCCCTCACTCACCATCGCTACCCCATGTCTTACCCCATCGATCCTTCGTTTGATCATGGAAGAGATGATGAGGTTGATAATTTTGTCAAAGGTAATCTCGGTTTTGTTGAACATCTCAGGAATGACTGTCACCGGAAAATGGCAACTAAATCCGATTTCGAAAGCCAAATGTCCTGCTGATCGTCCCATTCCAGCGACGACGAACCAGTTTCCACTTGTTCGTGCGTCTTCATAAACCGTATGCCCAATGTGCACCCCTTCATTTTTTGCAGAATTAAACCCAAATGTCGGTGCTCCATATGGCAATGGGATATCATTATCGATGGTCTTGGGAATATGAATATTCTGGATCCCGATATTCTGAGATTTCAGATACTTGGTGAGGCGATTGGCCGTAGAGGCTGTGTCATCTCCTCCGACTGTGATGAGAAGCTTTACATTGTTTTGGGAGAAAAAGTTACTGGAGAATTCATGATCCTTAGGCTTATGTCGACTCATTCGCAGGGCCGATCCGCCTACATTGAAAATTCTATCTGCAAAATGAAAATCTATGTCTACAGTTTCCGCTTCGCCATTGAACAGGTTCTGATATCCGTCATGAACACCAAGGATACGATATCCATCTTTCAGGAATACTTTGGAGATAGTACTGACGACAGTGTTGATTCCGGGAGCAGGTCCACCAGCACAAAGAATAGCTACAGATTGTTGCATGTGAAATGGCATTTTGTTATTGAAATGCAAATATGTTTGAAAATTTGCTATCTAAAAAACGGCAACGGTGCAAATGTGTGATTGTTAGCGAAGAATTTCAAGAAGCTCCAGCTCATAGATGAGCACGGAATTGGGAGGAATAATCTGTTCAAACCCAGTGTCTCCATAAGCGAGATGCGGCGGAATATACAGTTCCCATTTTGCACCGGGCTTCATCAACAACAAGGCTTCTGTCAAGCCTGGAAGCGTGTCTTCGACCTTGATTTCATCTGGGCCTCCTTTGGTAGCAGAATTGTCAAAGACGGTTCCTTCGAGGAGTTTTCCCGAATAGTTGACCTTGACCACATTCGAAGGAAGAGGGGAAGCACCAGTTCCTGCATTGAGGACCCTGTACTGCAAACCCGAAGCAAGGACGACGACTCCTTCTTTTTCTCTGTTTTCTCGGAAAAACATCTCACTTCTGGCCTGATTCTCAATGGCAAGTTTGGCTTGATTCAATTTCTGAACCTCCTCTTGCTTCATTCTGAAGTCAGCCAATACTTTCAAAGCCTGCTCCTCTGACAGAAGTGTTTCCTGCTCCTTCAGGATGTCATCAATTCCTTGATATACCAGCATCGAATTCAGCGGAACTTCTTGCTTTTGATAAAAACGGGCAATATCCATCCCCAGGGCATAGGAGACGCTGTCAAGTTGGGTAACAGGAGATTGCTCGGTTAAGGTGCCACTTTGGCAGCTTACACACACACATGAAATGAGGATAAGGAACAAATATCTGGATTGGAAGATAGGGTGAATTGCTTGATCCATAAAAGAGAGCTCATTATGGGAATAATATATTCAATATAGACAGAGGCTTCAAATTAAACACAAAGAATTGAGATGATTACAATATGAAATGAAAAATGTAACTTGTAGGCTCAATCTTCTAAAGAATTTAGAACCCTGCTTTTCATCATGAACTCAGACTTATTGATCGCAGCAGAACAATATGCCAGAAATATCCTGGAGAATGAGCTGCCAGATGGCTATGTCTATCATAATCTGGATCATACACAACAGGTTGTTCAGTTGGTTGAAAAAATTGGCCACCATAGTAAACTAAGTGGAGAAGAAATAGAACTGCTCAAAATTGCTGCCTGGCTGCACGATCTGGGATATCTGCACACCTATGTCGATCATGAAGAAAAGAGCAGTGAAATGGCACGGGCTTTTCTGTCAACTCAGGGGGTAGAACCAAAACTGATGAAGAAGGTCACAGATCTGATCTATGCGACCCGAATCGATCATGAACCGAATACCTTTCTGGAACAGGTCATTCGAGATGCTGACTTGTCCAATCTTGGGACACCAGATGCGCTGGAAAGTTCAGAGCTTATTCGGCAAGAATGGAAGACGTTCAGTGATCGGGATTTTACAGATGAGGAGTGGAATCAGTTCAACTACGATTTCTTCTCCAATCATGATTATCATACAGCCTATGCGCAGGAATTTCTTGGGCCTCTCAAGCAACAGGCCCAAAGAAGACTTAAAAAAAGAGTCAAAGTCAAGAAGAAACAAAAAGCGGCAGCCAAGCAGGCAATGCTGGAAATGAAGCTTGAGGAGACAGAAGTTCAACTGGATAAGGCCAAGAGTCGTCTGAAAAAAATGAAAAAACTTCGTCCGGATCGCGGGATCGAGACGATGTTTCGAACGACCTATCGGACTCACATCAATCTGAGCTCCATTGCTGACAACAAAGCCAATATTCTTCTCTCGATCAATGCCATCGTTCTGTCTATCATTTTTACCAAAGTCATGGATAAATTTGAGGATTTTGACAATTATGTCATCATCCCGGGTTTGATCATTATCCTTGTATGTATGACCACGATTGTATTTGCGATTCTGGCCACCAGACCCAAAGTGAACTCAGGGATTTTTACACGAGAAGATATTCTGAATAAAAAGACCAACCTCCTGTTCTTTGGCAACTTTCATAGCATGAATCTGGGAGATTATCTGTGGGGAATTGACCAGATGATGAAGGATGCAGAATATCTGTATGGAAGTATGACCACAGATATATACTTCCTGGGTAAGGTTCTGGCAAAAAAATTCCAACTTCTTCGGATTGCCTATAATATCTTCATGTATGGAATGGGCCTGGCAGTCATTTCCTTCATTGTGGCTTTTCTCCTGGCTTATTGGGGAGGAACTGCTTGATCATCGGCAGGGCTGAGCTTCCATGTCTTCAGGTACAATCAGGATAAACTGAAAATTTTTACTCAGATTGGGAAACATCTCCTCATTGCCGATGAGGCGAAAGAGCACAATGTCTTCCTCATAAAAGGCATCAACCTCTGCCATCACTTCCATAAATTCGTCAAATTCCTTGAACTTCTCATATACCCTGGGAACCCTCCGAAAGTATTTTGAAATGGTCAGAACTTTTCCCTGGACAGGAGAATAGCTGTGAGCATTAAGATTTTGGGCAAGTGTAGGAAATCCCCAATTGATGGCAGGCTTGATTTCAGTATGTATCCCCCCAAACTGCCCATAAAATTTTCCTGCCTTGAGTCTTCCATGTTTGTTGAGAAGCTTGAAGTTGTTGTACATCCGCAACTCTCGTTTCTTGTCATCCCCATGTGCATACACAAACTCTCTCAGCACGGGAATATCAAAGCCCTGGACGAGATTCTCTAGAATCATCTCGAATAGCCAATACTCCTCCTCCCAGTAGCGTCTGTATGCACGTTTTCGTTCCTGCCACTCTTTGTACCACTGGCGATAGAATCTGCGTGCTTCTTTGTCGTTATATCCTTCCTGTTCGTGGAGGGTCTTGAGTTGCGTGATTTTTTTTCGCACGCCAGCTGTCAGTGGTTTGTTGGGGAGCATGCGGTAGAGGCATTCCGTTACGAGCAAGGGAGATTGCTCCAGATCAATGCCCACGAGCCAGATTCGATCCGATTCCGGCACGCTTTGATTGAATTGATACAGATCGCGGTAGAATGTCATTTGGTCCCTCGGACAGACGGGAGTATCATAGAGTGCACGAATCAAGAGTTTTTCATTGCCCGTATCCAGATAGCGATTAAGCAATTCTCCATAGGCATATCCTCCTTCCAAAATAAGATTTCTTACCCCGGCATATTTATGTAAAAATGTGAGAAATCTGAATTGAATCTTGGGGTTCATGGCTTGCCAGTGCTCTTCTGCTGTGAAAAAGAATTGATACTCTCCTACTAGCTCTTTCAGCATATTGAAGGAAGAAAATTCCGGATCTCCCTCCAGAGAAAAAACGTCAACCTGATCCTTCCAAAAATCAGAATAGGCATTTTGGCCGAAAACTGTGGGGGGAAACACAAAAAGTGTCACCAACAGTAAGAGCAAAGAAGTCAGATAGGCAAAAGAAACAATCAAATTGAGCTTTTTCATGGACGTTAGGGAATCTGAGCACAAATATAGGGAATCCCCCTCCATCAATCACAGCTCTGTCGTTCCATCTCTTCGTCAATCAGCAGCAAAAACTGAAAATTTTGACTAAGCTCTTGAAAAGGACTCCCGACCCCGATCAAATTACAGAGAACGACATGCTCAGGAAATCGTTGTTCGATATGTCTGACCATGCTGGACAAGGCCTCTTCATCACCCAGGACTTCATACTGATCCTGCATTTTTCTCAAATATCTGGAAATGGTCAGGACACTGTTGGATACCGGAGAGGAACGAAAATAATTGAGGCGATGGGCAAGGCTGGGAAATTCCCAACTCCTGGAGCGCGAAATATCCGTGTGCAAGGCCCCAAACTGGGCATAGAAGTTTCCCGCTTTCATATAAGGAGTGAGAGTCAAAAAATTGTTGTACATCCGCTCTTCTCGTTTTTGCCAGCTATCTTTGAAAATCAGTGCTTTCAACAAATTGAACTGAAAGCCATGCAGGGAATTTTCTACCAACAATTCCAATCTTCCCAAATCTTTGCCCCAATAAGTTTGATAATGTGAACGCTTTCTATTCAGATCCTTCTCCAGGCGTTTGAAGAATCGCTTGACTTCTCGCTTGTCATAATACCTGGATTGATGAAGATCCTTGATTCGGCTAATATTTTTGGCGATCTGTCGGGGGGGCTGGTGCTGGGGAAGCAAGGTGTGAATCGCCTGAAGAGCCAGTTCCGGAGAATGTTCGAGATCGATGCCAGTCGTTTGAATTCTTTGTGAATCAGGAAGCTTCTGATTGTATTCATACAGCAACTCGAACATTTGTTCCTGATCATCTGGACAGACAGGAATGTTATTCAAAGCCTTTTTCAACAAAAGTTTATCGCCCGTTTGCAAAAAGCGATTGATAAGAAACCCATAGGCATATCCGCCCTCCAGGATAAGATTGCGCACATTCGCCTTCTGATGGAGATAGGTTAGGAAGGCAAACTGAATCTTGGTGTTGATGGTCTTCCAGTGTTGTTCGGCTGTGAAGAAAAACTGATAATCCTGTACGACAGAATCCAACATTTCGAAAGACGCAAACAGACTGTCATCTGTCAAATCCAATGGCTGGATGTGATCAGCCCAATACAGGCTATCTGTAAGCTGCGCTACAGTGAGAAGAGGGATAGCCAATATGACCAGACTGGACAGATAGGGAATAACATATTTCAACATATAGCTAAAGGTAGGAATTTGACATCAAGCATTCAATAGACCGCTACTTTCTCTACACCTTGCATCATCGGAAAATTTCTACCTCCGCTTCCTGCATCCCGATTTGAGCTGCCCGATACATGCCCTCACAGTTGAATGGCATGGCGACACGGCCCTTGGCATCCACTGAGATCAAACCTCCCAAGCCTTTCATGTCTACAAGTTTCTGATGAACCACTTCATCAGTTGCTTCAGCCAGACTCAGCCCTTTGTATTGCATCCGGGCAGCGATATCATGTCCCACTACTGCTTTGATAAATGGTTCTCCATGGCCCGTGCACGCAACTGCACAGAGACGGTTGGCATAGGTGCCTGCTCCAATCAGAGGTGTATCCCCTACCCTGCCAAATCGTTTGTTCGTCATTCCACCTGTGGAACTCGCCGCAGCCAGATGTCCCTGCTGGTCCAAAGCGACTGCCCCGACGGTACTGAAGTTCTTTTCCCCTTTGTCCGCATGGTCCAATTGGGTGATAGGGGTATCCTTGACACGCAGCCATTGTTCATAGCGAAGCGCATCATGAAAGTAGGTTTGTGGGGCGAAGTCCAAACCTTTCAAACGAGCAAATTCCTCTGCCCCTTGCCCAATCATCATCACATAGGCAGAATCTTCCATGACCTTTCTGGCAAGAAGGATCGGATTCTTGATTCCGCGAACACCAGCAATTGCGCCTGCCATGGGATGATGGCCCTCCATGATCGCAGCGTCCAGGAGATGGGTGCCATCTCCTGCATAGACCGCACCTTTTCCGGCATTAAACAGGGGATTATTCTCCAGAAGGACCACAGCTGTAGTGACGGCCTCCAAGGCGGACCCATTTGCTGCCAGAATGCGATGCCCTGCTGTGAGCGCTTCTGACAGGCCAGCCTTGTAGATGGCTTCTTTTTCAGGTGTCATTCGGGAACGAAGAATGGTCCCGGCCCCACCATGAATCGCAAGTGAAAATGGCTTCATGGGACAAAGATAGGAGTTTTGACTGAGGGGAAATGCCTCAAAACGGTTGATGTCAAACATCTTTCATTTTTCCAGTTCCTGATCTGCTTGTTCATCTGTAGTGGCTTATCTCCTTCAAGAAAGCGTATCCCGGAAGGTGCAGGGGGGTGAAAAATCAACCCACCCATCTCCTTACTCCCAGAATCTTCGTACCTTTGAACCTTCTCGATCGATCCGGGTATTTGGGATCGAAGCATACAATGACATGAATTACGAACGGATCAATAATTATACAGGCTGGGGAGTCTTCTTATTCACCCTGCTGGTCTACCTGTTGACAGTGGCACCCACTGCAAGCTTTTGGGATTGTGGGGAATTCATTGCCTGCTCCTACGAACTGGAAGTGACTCATCCGCCTGGCGCTCCCTTGTTTTTGTTGCTGGGGCGAATTTTTTCCCTGTTCGCATTTGGCGATCAAACCCTGGTTGCCTTCATGATCAACCTCATGAGCGTGCTTGCAAGCGCATTCACAGCATTGTTCACCTGCTGGACCACCACCATTCTCGCCAAAAAAGGACTCTCCCAAACCAGCCTGACAGAACGAGTTCGCATGGTCGCCATCATGGGATCTGGTGTTGTTGGAGGATTGACATGTGCCTTTGCAGATTCGATCTGGTTCAATGCAGTCGAAGCAGAAGTGTATGCGATGAGTTCGTTTTTTACAGCCATTGTGGTTTGGTTGATGTTCAAGTGGGAGGCACGTGCAGATGAGCCAGATCACCTGAGATGGATCATATTAATCGCCTACCTCATGGGATTATCGATTGGGGTTCATTTGCTCAATCTGCTGACGATTCCAGCACTGGCCATGATTTATTTCTTCCGTAAATTCGATTATAGTCTGAAGGGATTTCTTGCTACGATGGGGATTTCGGTTGCCATTCTTGGCATCATCCAGTATGGCATCATCCAGCAATTGTTCAGCATTGCCTGGGGATTTGAGAAGGTATTTACTGGGACAGTAACCAGAGCTGGAGCAGATCAGGGTGGCTTGGGTATGGGGATGGGAACAGGCTCAATGGTATTGGCACTTCTCATCGTATCAGTTCTGGTTGGATTACTCTGGTATAGTCATCAGCAGCGAAAGGTTGTTCTGAATACGTCTATTCTGGCTTTGACAGTCATCATGCTGGGATTTTCCTCTTATGCGCTCATCTTCATTCGATCCAATGTCGATCCCCCGATTGACATGAACAATCCTGAGAATATTCGGACTTTTCTCTCCTACATGAAGCGGGAACAATATGGCGATCGTCCTTTGCTTAAAGGACCACTCTATCAAGCCCAGGTAGATCGGGACTCCAGAGGTTATCCTAAGACTGAGTTGGAAGGCATGAAATATACCCTGCTTGAAGGGGTAGAGAAATATGTTGAGGATACTGAGGATGTAGAGTATCTCTATAAAGATAAGGATCTGGTGTGGTTTCCTCGAATGTACGATCCTGGCAGGTACAATTCGGGCCCATTCGCCTACCGCACATTTGTAAAAAATAAAGGAAAGGATGCCAAGAGTCCTTATGATGATCGGCCAAGCAAGGCAGAGGATTGGCGCTTCTTCTTCGAATATCAACTCAACCATATGTACATCCGCTACTTTTTGTGGAATTTTGTTGGGAGAGAAAGCGATATTCAGGAAGCCAATTGGGAATCAGGACTGGAGATCGGGACCAATAGTCAGCTTCGCCATACCTATGACAAAGCCCACAACAAAGGCAAAAATCATTATTATTTCTTGCCACTTTTGTTGGGCATGTTTGGCCTGGTCTGGCAAATCACTAGTAGAAGAAAGGATGCTGCAGTGATTGGGATGTTGTTTTTCTTTACTGGAGTAGCCATCATCATCTATTTGAATCAGTACCCGCTTCAGCCACGAGAGCGTGACTATTCATATGCGGGGTCATTTCAGACCTTTGCTATGTGGGTAGGGCTGGGAGTGGCTTTTTTGACTGAAATGTTGAGCCGTTACCTCAAGGACAAATCCGCCTGGATTGCAGCTGGAGTTGCCGTGTTGGCTCCCTTATTGATGCTGGGACAGAATTGGGATGACCACTCTCGCAAGGGGAGATATGTTGATATAGAATTTGCCAAAAATCTCCTGGATAGCTGTGCACCCAATGCGATTCTCTTCTCCGGAGGGGACAATGATACCTTTCCCCTCTGGTATATACAGGAGGTAGAAGGCTATCGAACGGATGTGCGCGTAGTGAATCTGGAATTGCTGATTTCGGACTGGTATATCGACCAGATGAAGCAGCCAAAGAATCAATCCGATGCACTTCCAATCAGCATGGAACATAAGAATTATGCTGGCGAGAAAGGGCTGGTGATTTACAACTATCCGTCCCGAACTATTCGGTTGCCAGCGAGGAAAGTGGACCTCCTCGCCAATGGCGTCATTACTGAAGAGGAAGCAAGCTTGCTGACAGGGGATGAGATGAGTTGGGAATTCAAAAGTCGAGGCAGCTCTCGCAATGCCTATATCCTCCGCAAGGATTCTGTGATGATCGATATTCTACGAAATGTAGCTGAAGATGGATGGCAGCGACCTGTGTATTTTGGCAATACAATGCCCACATCCAATTTTGTCGGCTTGAAGGATTATTTTCGCCTGGAAGGCATGGCCTATCGCGTGGTGCCAATTAAGCGCTCTGACCGAACTCCCAATGATATTTACAATGGATGGATCGGGCAAGAGAGGATGGCTCACAATCTCATGGAGCGATTTCGTTATGCTGGACTCAATGATCCATCTGTGAATTTTGACGAACACATCCGCAATGTCATTGTCGGGAATTATCGGAATGCTTTTCTTCGCTTGTCAAATAGCTATTCCGATCAAATTGTTGCTGCCAGAGAAAATATTCGCGAATTGCAAAGCATGGCCACTGCCCAGGTAGAAAAGGCAGATTCAATCCAATCTGAGATCAAGGAGCTAGAGACAATCACCCTTGCCAGACAGAACAAAATTCGGGAATTGATGACCTTTGTCCGGGAAACAATTCCGCTGGAGGCAGTGGCCAAACCGCTGGCATTGATTCTGACAGAATTGCAAATGCTCGATCGATCAGGACTCAATGATCTTGCGGATATAGAGCTCCAACATGCAGTGGAGCGATCCTTGAATGACTTGGAGATTTATCACAAGAGCGGTCGCCAAATTGATCAACATGTGATGGAATTGCGGGTCTGTTTGATCGCCATTCAATATTATGCGCAAAATGGGATGCGGGATCAGGCAGAGGCACTCGCCGAACAAATTGAGCAAGTGGCTAATAGTGATTTTGGAAAACGACTGTTGGAAGGAAGATAATGTGACTATTCATCAAGCAAGAATAAGTTGAGATGGGTAAACGAGACAAACCAATCGTATATGGGATTCATCCTGTGATAGAGGCCCTGGAGTCGGATCAATCGTTAGAAAAAATTCTTATTCGACATGGCAATACACATCCCAAAATCCGGGATATACAAGCCATGGCACGGGTTCGCAAAATCCCTGTACAACAAGTGCCTGAAGAAAAACTCCGTCGCTTGAGTCGAGAAGAACGCCACCAGGGGATCGTTGCCCAATATGCGGCTGTGGCTTATCAGTCTCTCGAATCGGTGATTTTGGCGTTGGAAAAGACCGCAGAGACCCCTTTGTTTGTATTGCTGGATGGGGTAACGGATGTTCGGAACTTTGGCGCGATCGCCCGAACGGCAGAATGTATGGGGGCCCATGCCTTGATTGTGCCATCTACAGGTTCCGCTCCTCTCAATGCAGATGCGCTGAAGACTTCTGCTGGAGCACTGAACCATTTGCCAGTATGTCGGGAGGCTCATTTGGTAGATAGCTTGCTATTGTTGCAAGCGTATGGTATCCGGACCGTTGGCTGCACTGAAAAAACCGCTCATTCGATCTTTGAGGAAACACTAACAGGACCACTCTGTCTGGTGATGGGGTCAGAAAACAAAGGAATCTCCAATCCGCTGCTGAAGCGAGTAGATGCCCTGGTTGCTTTGCCTTTATTGGGAAAAATCTCCTCGCTCAATGTCTCGGTTGCAGCGGGAATGGCGATGATAGAGGTGGTTCGTCAAAGAGGGATATCTCCTGCTACAGAAGAAGAGACTGTTTAGGAATCTGTGCTTAGAAATTGTATAGATGATGCACACCTTTTTCCTGACTGACTCACGCCATTGGTGTCAATTCTTTTGCACCAAGCAACCAAAGGGAAGAGATTTCCTTCTACTTCAATGAACGCATGTCCTAACATTTTTTTTTGCCAGTGATCCTTGCCATTGATATCGGAAATACCCGAGCCAAGATTGGCGTATGTTCTTCTACAGAACTGGAAGAAGTTCTGGTAACAAATACGAACAATCTTGCTGATTTTCTGACGAATTTGCTTCAGGAAATGCCCCCGTCCCTGCGAATACAGATTGCCTGGACAAGTGTCTCCCGAATTGCCGATCTTTCAGACCTAAAGATTTGGCAACGGTTTGAGAGACACCCTTATTTTTTGCCAATCAACCAACAAACATCCTGGCCCATTGTCAATAAATATGCAAGTCCCGAAACATTGGGAACAGACAGGATCGTTGGCGTCATAGGAGCACGGGCCATACAGCCGGAGGGTCCGATATTGCTGATAGATGCCGGTACAGCTTTGACATTTGAACTGCTGGATAGAGACAACCATTATCTCGGAGGGGGGATCTCACCAGGTATTCAAATGCGCTTACGTTCTTTACATGAATTTACAGCCCGACTCCCATTGATCACGGCTACTCCTGCCGCACCTTTGGTTGGCAACACGACCGAATCCTGTATTCAGGCAGGGGTGGTCGGAGGAATTTTTGCAGAAGTAAAAGGCCTGATCCAGCAATACCGTAGCCACTTTGGAGAAGATTTATCCGTCTTTCTTACGGGAGGAGACATGAGTTACTTTGAAAAGCTAGGGAAAAACATCAATTTTGCAGACCCAAATTTGATCCTTCGAGGTATTCACTTCATTCTGATGCAGCAATTAGCGCAATGAATAAAACAATAATTACAACATTCTGGCTTTCAGTGGGATTGATCTCTCTACTTCCCGCCCAGAACTTTACCCTGAATCCCTATTCGCGTTATGCGATTGGAGATATATTCCAGACAACTACCACCCGAAACGCAGCGATGGGAGGGATTGGGATGGCAACAGACAATTATTTTTCCATCAATCGATCCAATCCTGCCAGTTATGCAGACCTTCTGTACACCACGATGGATGTATCTGCTTTTGGACAGTTCAATCGCATGGAATCGAAGAGTGCAGTGATCAGCCCCTTTAATGCAGGCTTTCATGATGCTGCCTTTGCCTTTCCTTCCAACAAAGGGCCAGCCTTTACCTTTGGCTTCGCTCCCTATAGCGCTGTTGGATATGAGGTGTCTACCCAGAAAGAAATACAGCTGGATACTACCTACATTGAGCGAAACAGATACAATGGAGGAGGAGGATTGAATCAGGCCTTTTTAGGGGTTGCCTTTCGGATGTTGAAGAGACGTCTTCGCCTTGGCGTGAATATGCAATATGTTTGGGGCAATACTGAATACAACTGGAGTTCAGAACTGTTTCAGTCCGACAGTGTGGCCTCTACCCTACACAATCCTATTCGAGTCCAGGAGGTTGTCTTCGTCAATGGTGTGATCGGAACGGCTGGTGTCATGTATGTCGATACCTTGAATTCCGAGAAAAGGACCCTGATTCGTTTAGGAGGAACTGTCGAAAGCACCGTGGGAATGAAAGGTGATCGGGCCACTTTTTTTGACAATGGGACCATCGCTGACTCCCTCTCTACTCTCGAAAGAAGTTCCATCACTCTGCCCCTGAAGGTTGGTGCTGGTGTGATGATCCACCGATTGGGCAAATGGTCCGCAGGAGCAGACTTTACCTTTCAGGATTGGGGAACCTTCTCTTATTTCTCTGACAATCCTGAGCTTGGTCCCGAAGTTCGATTTGGCATAGGGGCCGAAATTACGCCTGATTTCGAATCTCAAAATTATTTGAAGCGAATCAGTTATCGATTCGGTGGATATTGGAAACAGACCTATATCCAATTTGGTGGTACTCCTGTGAAGGATTTTGGGGTTTCGCTAGGATTCGGCGTGCCAGCTGGAGCCAAAGGCAATAGTCGGTTCAACCCGGGACGGGCTTCCTCCAAAATCAGTGTGAGTGCAGAACTTGGCCGACGTGGCGCATTCAATGAAGGACTTCCCCTGGAACAGTACTATGCTCGCCTTCGTCTGGGAATCGCCATCAATGACCGTTGGTTTATCCGTAGAGTTGTAGACTAGTAGTAAGTACTAGAGCAAAATGAATCCGGTATTTGTCTTGAATCAATTCGCTGACAACCAATACCTTATTCCCCCTATGCCTCTATGCCTCATACCTTCACCATTCTGCTTGACTACTTAAGTTTCTGATTATAAAGTCGCAAGATTTTTGTGCTCCTCCAACGTATTTTTGAGGAAGATAGCGAGCTGTCTGACGAAAAAATAAGGCAGGTGGTGTGCAAAAAGCCTAGACCTGGATTGTCAAGAACTTAAGTCTTGAACCATTAGGTCCAAGCTTCCATACAAGTAGTTGGGATGAATCTCTCCATTTGGCGATTTGCAATCTCCTTGTCCAAATGAAGGAAGAAAGCCAGTCGGATCAATGAACTGACTCCAATCCTCTTTCTTGCAAAAAGGATAAGAGAAAGTAAATCAGAAAAATAAAGGGAATCGCCACATACTGAAGCAAAACAAGTAAAATCAGAGAGGAGATGACCAATAAGTATCGATACTTATTGCTCGCAAAATCATATGTTTTGAACTTCAGTGCGATCAGTCGAATATCTGCAATCAACAACCAACTAGACAAGAGCGTCAATCCAATCAGTACCCAACTGAATCCCAATCCTGCCGCGAGGAAGGAGTCGGGTTTGAATTCCAGGATGAGCCAAAAGGATAAAATCAAGGCAGTGTTGGCGGGAGTTGGAACTCCGTAGAACGCATCGGACTGTCGTTCGTCGAGATTGAAACGCGCAAGCCTTATCGCACTATAGACAGAAATCAGAAATCCTATCAGGAACCAGGGACCGCCTGTTCCGTCAAACCAGTCAGTCGGAATGAACTCTGCTCCCAAAGACTCTTGAATCAGACGCGCCATGACGAAGCCAGGTACGGCTCCGAATGTAATGTTATCGGCCAGAGAATCCAGCTCCTTTCCGATGGGCGAACTCACCCCCAAGGCCCTGGCAACAAATCCATCCAGAAAATCCATCAATAATGCTAGTCCAATCGCGACCGTAGCGCCGATGATGTCATCTGTAAATACAAAGATAAGCGCCAGCATTCCACACAAGAGATTGGAGGCCGTAAACAGATTGGGAATGTGGGATTTCATATGTCTATGGGTTTCTATATAGGGACCAAAGGTAGTACAAGAAGCTTATTTGAACAATGATCCCCCTTCCAGATAATCGTACACTGGTTCCGGTACCATAAATCGAACAGATTTTCCGGCCCTGATGGTTTGTCGAATATAAGTTGCAGAGATATTGAGCATCGGGGCCTGAAAAAAATGAATATGCGGATGGTCATCCAACTCACTTGGCTGTCCTCCTTCACGCGGATAGACATATATCTGATAATATTTTAGCAGGGCTTCCGCATTTTTCCATTTGTGGAGGTGCTGGAGATTGTCTTGCCCCATGATGATCGAGAAGGTATAGGTCTCGTATACTTCCCGCAAATGTGTCAGAGTATCAATGGTGTAGGAAGGTTTGGGGAGAGAAAACTCTACATTGGAGGCGAGCATGCGCGGATGAGGTTCCACCGCCAACTCAGCCATACGGAGTCGATTATACTCAGAGATAAGGTTTTTTTTCTTCTTGAAGGGATTTTGAGGAGAGACAACGAACCAGATATACTCCAAAGGTGTTTCATTCAAGGCGGTTTGCGCAAGAATCAAATGGCCTGTATGGATGGGATTGAAGGAACCAAAAAATAAGCCGATATTCATGATTGTGAATGGATTAAGGAGAATAGACTCAAGGAGTTCGAAGATAGGATTGGATGAGTGTTTGCATCTCATCGATCGCTACTTCCAGCACATCATTGACAATAACATGATCGAATTTTGAGGCAAACGCCAACTCTTTCTTGGCCTTGGAATATCGCTCATGAATGGCCGTTGAATCTTCCGAAGCGCGCGATTTCAGGCGTTCTAATAAGACTTCGGCATGAGGGGGTTGAATGAAAATAGACACTGCGCGTGAGCCGTATTCCTGTTTGATATTGACTCCCCCAACAACATCCACATCGAATATGGGACATTTTCCTTGTGCAAGAATGTTGTCAACTTCTGTCCGCAATGTGCCATAGAATTTGCCTGGATAGACTTCTTCCCATTCCAAAAACTCTCCATTTTCCCGCCTCTGTTTGAAATCTTCCAGTTCCAGGAAGTGATAGTGGACACCATCCTGTTCATAACTCCTGGGGCCCCGTGTTGTCGCTGATATAGAGAAGGCAAAACAATCAAAGCGTTCCATCATGGCTTTGACAAGTGTTGTCTTCCCGGCACCACTGGGAGCAGAAATGATGAATATTTTGCTGTGAACCTGAACCATGGACAAAAGTACGAACTTTTAATCAAAATGTTATTTTTTTCAAAAAATCGGAATTTATTTTCTTGAAACTATTCCTAACTTGTATGCATTCTTTGCTCTTGATATGCTTGTAAACCTTTACCGTTGTCTGTTGTCAGTCCTGCTTCTGTTTTTCTATTGTTTTGCCTATTCAGATCCACCGCCTGGATCACAGCAGATGCTGTCCTCGGCCAACCAGCTGGTTCGCCACCTCAATGCAGATATCCAACACAGCTGGACACTTCAAAAGAAGCTTGAGCAATTCAATCGTGAACTGCTACAAGCTGGAGACCATCATGTTGTGTTCAGTGGAAACGCTGAAACACCTGAAGATCATGTCTTGACCAAGGCAATGATTGCTGCCGAATGGTCCACACTCAGTAAGGCTAGACTACCTGCAGCCTTTCAACAAGCATTTAGAAACAATTTGAGTCAGTTTGTGCAGATAAGAGACAAGATCCATCTTACTGCACAGAGGTTGGGTTCTGAAAAACAAAATCAACTCTCTTCTATAGATCAAGAATTAGCTGTTCTCCACGAATTGGAAAAATTGTATGCTGAACAGATAGCCATTCATCGTCAATTGAGGAAGCAAATACAGAAAATTGTACAAACAATCTCTTTGGAAGAAAACAGCCCATATGCCCTGGCTGCTTCAGAACTGGCCCATGTGGTAAGAGAAGGGGATCACTTGCTATTTGCTATTCTACAAGACAACCCTCGGATAGTTACAAATCAGTTGGCGATATTTCGACGGGCAATCCTTCAGGCCGAGCTTCAGGGACCTCAATATCTCGAGTGCCTTCCGGCCCAACCTGGAAGCAAAAGAGATCCCGGTATCAGGTATGAAGCTGTGGTGAAACAAGCCAGGATGTTTGCAGCATATGCGGAGGATTATCTCGCTACCCCACAAGTTCCGATCCTATACAAAGACTATGGGACGGCTTATTATTACTATAACCATCTCATGGGAAATAAATTTAGCAGAACAGGAGAAGCTGTTGTGGACCAGTATCATCGATTCCTTGAACTGAGTGACGTACCATTGAGTCGGCAGTTGATCACTCCAAACTGGTTCAAAGTATTGAGTCCTACCGTCAGAACAGCCTCTCCCGGACAATTGAGTCCACAGACGATTGTATTTCTGATCGATGTATCTGGGTCTATGCGGCAGCCAAACAAGATAGGACTCTTCAAAAGATCATTTTTGAGCTGTTTGAGATCCATGAAACCAGAAGATCAGGTGTCTCTGGTAACTTATTCCGGAACGGCAAGACTTTGTCTTCCGCCTACGGAGGTTCGTCATCAAGAGAGAATTCTATCAGCCTTGCAGCAGGTACAGCCTGGAGGAAAAAGCAGTCCGGAAGTAGGGATGGCCATCGCCTATGATCAATTGGCATTGACACCCTCCAACAAGCGAGGGCGAATCTTGCTCATTTCAGATGGTGGATTTGCGATCGACAAACCATTGCTGGATGTATTAGAAACAGGGAAACGACATCAGATCGAATTAGGGATTCTCTACATGGGACAAGAAGAAGCTCGAATGCGCCCAAGACTGAGGCAACTGGCTACAGTAGGAGGTGGGCAATATGCATATTTGAGGAAAGAGAACGCCGGTGAGATTTTACTTCGTGAGAGTAAGATTGAAAAGAATGGAAAATAGAGAGGAAGGCAACATTCATATATGAATCAGAATCGTTAATTTGCGTCTCTCTGACCTCTCGATTCTCATGCCTCCCATTTTATCTCCACAGAAAGATCCCTTTGGCCAGGCGGCTCTGGATTATTATCACGGAGCCCAGAAAGCGGAGATACGGGTGATTTCAGATGTTGCGGTTGATGATGTCATTCCAGCAGCCTATCTGTTTCGGACCTATCAACAAATGCCTGAATGGGAGCAAGCAGCTATGGATGCTTGTGGCAAGAAAGTGTTGGACATAGGTGCAGGAGTGGGAAGTCATAGTTTATTTCTACAAAACCTGGGACATGAAGTAGTCGCGTTGGACACTTCACCAGGATTGATTTCAGTGATGGAGGCGCGTGAACTTGCCCATCCAGTACATATGGACCTATGGGAGTATCCGCCAGCCTCCTTTGATACCTTGCTGTTGATGATGAATGGAATTGGCATCGTAGGAGACCTGAAAGGCTTGAATCGCTTCTTGCAAAAAGCACCGGATTGGTTGGCACCGGGCGGCCAAATCCTGTTGGATTCTTCTGATATCAGATACTTGTACGAAGAAGGAGATCTCACCTATCCTGTTTCGTCGAAAAGATACTATGGGATCATTCGATACCAAATGATCTACAAAGACAGCCAGAGTGACCCCTTTGATTGGTTGTATATAGACTTCGAACGACTCAGCCGACATGCAGAAATGTTTGGGTTTGAAGCAACAAAAATCGTGGATGGAGGACATTTTGAGTACCTCGCAAGCTTGAAACACAAGGATTTTTGAAAAATTGCCGGATAGATTTTGGATAAGAAAGCAGCTTTTTGCTAATTCCAAACTTTCAATATCAATTGAAGGTGGTCAGAATCTTAACGAAATGTTAAAATTTACAACCTTAGCGATCACATGACAGTATAATAAATGTTAAGGTGTGATAGAAAATTGCCATTTGGCTATATGATCACCGGTAAAGGAATGTGTATATGATGAAAATTGAAGAAACGATAGTGATCCAAAGTCCAATTTCCAAAGTCTTCGGATTTCTGAGTAATTATAGAAGCCACAAAAAATTCTTTGCAAACTATAAAGATGCTCGTCAACTCAGCAAAGGAAAACTCGGAGAAGGGACAGAACTGTTTTCAAAAGTTATTTTTCTCGGAAGAAAAATCGAAACCAATAGCAAAGTAACCCAATTTGTTCCCGAGAAACAGATTGCTCTGGAGTCCGTCTCAGGACCGATTCCCCAGAATATGGAGTACAGATTAGACGGGAATGATGAAGCAACCACAGTAACCTTACACTATGAGGTTCAGCCTGGTAGCTTCTTCAATATGGATGAGGTTTTTCTGCGTCCA
This sequence comes from Bacteroidota bacterium, assembly GCA_039029315.1. Lineage (GTDB taxonomy): Bacteria > Bacteroidota > Bacteroidia > J057 > J057 > JBCCCJ01. Next base: position 54,666 of record JBCCGK010000003.1, read on the forward strand.
AGATTCACAGATGTGGTCAATAAATCCTTGGGCAATCTGAAAAAACTGTTGGAAGTGAAGTCTGCGTAAATCCTCTTCCAAAGAGAGTTGTTCTGTGAGAAAAAATCCCCTAACTTCGTCGGAATTCTCACTCATATCCGGCATGTTCTATGGACTGGAGAAATTACAAGAAGATTCTCTTACCTGATACCCCAGATTTTCACAAGATAGATGTCTACGAGAAGGAAGGCAATGGCTACACTGCCCTTCGATCCGTATTGACTGATAGTAAGTGGACACGTAAAGCTGTTGTCGACGAGGTCAAGAAAGCCAATATCCGCGGTCGTGGCGGCGCTGGCTTTAATGCAGGCCTGAAATGGTCATTTATGCCTCCAAAACAGGAAGGCATTCCTCGTTATCTAGCCGTGAATGGGGATGAATCCGAACCAGGAACCCATAAAGATCGCCGACTCTTCGAATACAATCCCCATACCATGATAGAGGGAGCACTCATCGCATGTTATGCCATGGAGATGGATGCGGCCTATATCTATATTCGAGGGGAATATGCTGACTGGATCGACATGGTGCAAGATGCCGTGGATGAATCCTACAAAAAAGGATACGCCGGAAAAAATATCATGGGTTCTGGGCATGACATCGATGTTTATGTCCACAAAGGAGCAGGGGCCTATATCTGTGGAGAAGAGACCTCCTTGATGGAATCCCTGGAAGGCAAACGGCCATATCCTCGCTCCAAGCCTCCATTTCCAGCACAGTTTGGACTCTGGGGCAAACCCACCACCATCAACAATGTAGAGACAGTCGGTCATGTGCCGCATGTCATCAACAATGGTGCTGACTGGTACCTGGGAATTGGGTGTCCAACCTTTCCCGGTCCCATGCTTTATGGCATAGCTGGACATGTGAATCGTCCAGGAATGTATGAATATCCATCTGGGATGCTGATCTCCGACCTCATCTACAAAGTCGCTGGAGGAGTTCGTGGAGGAAAGAAACTCAAGGCAGTTGTACCTGGAGGATCTTCCGTTCCCATTCTGACAGCAGAGATGATCGAAGGCATCACCATGGATGCAGATTCTCTTCGCACGGTCGGAACCTTTGTCGGAACAGGGGGCATGTGTATTCTGGATGAAGATACCGATATTGTCAAATTCCTGATTCGCATCGCCAAATTCTATGATCATGAATCCTGTGGGCAATGTACTCCCTGCCGGGAAGGAACAGGCTGGTTTGTGAAGATGCTGAAGAGAATCGATGCTGGTCAAGGAGAAATGCGTGATCTGGATACGCTGTTGGAATTGTGCGATACAATGGAAGGTCGTACTGTCTGCGCGTTAGCTGATGCAGCAGCCTGGCCCGTACGAAACACCATTAAGCGTTTCCGTGCTGACTTTGAAGCGAAGATCACAAAGAAGGGATTCGTTGCCGTAGGATAACAAAATTGTATGCAACAACATCTCGCCCGCATTGCCCTCGTCGTGAAAGATTACGACGATGCCATTGCATTCTACACCCAAAAACTTCATTTTACCCTCATCGAGGATACTATCCTGACTGAGACCAAGCGTTGGGTGGTCGTGGCCCCCCCTGGCTCTCCCCCAAATGGCTGTTGTCTCTTGCTGGCCAAGGCCGCCAATGAAGAACAAGCTTCGAGAATTGGCAACCAAACTGGTGGTCGTGTATTTCTGTTCCTCTATACTGATGACTTTTGGCGCGACTATGAGCGGATGAAGGCCGAGGGGATTCACTTTGTCAGAGAGCCCAAAGAGGAACCTTATGGTACTGTGGCTGTATTTGAAGATCTCTATGGCAATCTCTGGGATCTCATCGAGCCAGCAAATACATAACTTCCCATTTCAGCTCTCAATCGTCCTGTAACTTCTGCCTTGTCAAGTTGATCAACTGTTTCCTTTTGCTACCAGTGATTCGCATAGCAAGCTAGAATCAAGAGTCTTCCTTCAAAGAAGACAAAAACGCCATAATATGACGAATATCTTCCTTACTCATCAGGGACTTCATAGACGGCATAGAAGAGGGCGCATTTTCTGCCCCATAGCCAGGAGCGATCCTAGCGCTCGGATCAACCAATGCCTCTAGCAATTGCTCTGTACTCAGGCGTGCAGCAATGCCCGTCAAATCTGGTCCGACAAGCCCTCCTTGTCCCTGAATCTGGTGACAGCGAAAACATTGGGCGGTTTCATGCCGATAAGCCAATCTTGCGCCTTTGTCTGCATCTCCTCCAAGCATGGTTTCCCGATAGCCTGCCAGCGCATCCTCTGCCAAATAGGTAGAGGTGTATTTTTTCAATGATTCCTGAAGGACTGGTTCCGATCGGGCTTCAGCCGCCATGAGAACATCCAATTGAAGTTCCGGTTGTAGTTGACGGATGATCATTTTCTGAAGCAACTGTTGTAGAAGATTGGCAGAAGCTCCGTCCGCCATCTGTCCGAGACTGGCCAATGCTTTTTGTTGCTCAGGATACAAGCCATTGTTCATGACCTTGGCCAACATCTCTACCTTGTCCTGGATCGGAAGTTTCAGTGTGCCAATAAGGGCCTGCGCTTCTGTTCGCACTCCCAATTGGCGATCATCAAGTGCAATATCTATGGCCTCTTTGACCAAAGAACTATTCATCAAAGCCAGACTTTGGAGAGCTGCCTTGCGCAAGTCAGTAGGTTGTCCTTGTTGTTTGACAATGGCAAAAAGACGATTGTCGACATCCTGGATCGCCAGACGTCCACTCACTTCAGCGGCTGTAGTGCTAATTGGAGTAGTCTGCGATAAGAAGGTTCCAATATCTGGTAACAATCGAGAAGCAGCTAGTTGTGGATCTCTTGCCAGGAGTTCCCGGTATCGGCCATCGACCCGATCCAATACAGGCGGTTCAGCCCAACAGCCCAATGCCCACAAGGCATCCGCGCGCATGGCAGGAGAGACATCAGGAGATTTGGCAAATGTGAGGAGCCGGTCTACACTCTCTGCATCGCCCAAGCGGAGATTGGCATTGATTGCACGTCGAATGAATGCTTCGTCTTTGATCTCCGTCCTCGACAATGCTTTTGCCAGTTGTGGTAAAGCTTCAGGAATAGAGACATCATCGTTGATCGCCCGGGCAGCTTCTGTGGCGATTTGTGGATCCTCATCCTTCAAAAATATTCCAACCCGCCAGGATCGCATATTGCGAAGCGCAACGACAATCCCCAATCGCACCCATTTTGAGGGATGATTGTGCATCTTGGCAATATCTGAATTTCCGATCCGGGCCAGGGCATAGGCTACAGCATGTCGGAGATGGGGATCTGATTCTTCGATTTGCTCAAGGATGTCTAGCAGGGGATTTCGTGCTTGTTTGAGTTGGAGTTTTCCCGCAGCTTCACTGGCATACAAAAGGACTCTTGGGTGCTTGTCGCTGAGGAGGGTTATGACCAGATCGCTGGCAGCCTCATATTTGGTTTCACCGATCACTTTCAAGGTTTGTGCCCGGACTTCCGGCTCAGGATCTGATAGAAGTGGAAGCAAGGTTTCGGCTACATCTTGCTGAACAGCTGTTAACTGTCCTAGCCCCCATATGCCATGTAGTCGAGCGAGTAAGCTAGGACTGTTTTGAGCTGACTGTAAAAGAATGGCAGTCTCATTTCTTTGGACAAGTTCGAACTGAGTTTCCATTCTCACCCGCATATCTGCATGTGCCAGAAGTTGTCGAAGCTCTTCCTTTGAACGCTGCGAGAAGCCTTCAGCCAATAATTTTTGGGTTTCTTGTCGGAGTGGATTGACCTGATTGGCAGGGACATCCAGTTTCCAGATTCGCCCTTCGGTTTTCTTGTCATAACTGTCTTTCCAATCGGCAATATAAAGCGCGCCATCGGGTCCAAATGAGACACCTGTGGAAGCGATTCCGAGTATCACACGTTTTTCTTCAGCTAATTCAAAAGATGCGCCTTTTGATTGAAGGCGAAAGGCCACAATTTGCGAACGAGCCGCTGAACCTTTGAAGTGAGAGGAAAAAAAGTAGTGTTTCCACTGTCCTCCCATGGCTGTACCGGGATTGTAGGCCAAACCTGCTGGTCCATCATTGGCTTTGGAAATTGGCGGGAGGAGAAAGGCCGCCTGTCCAGCAAAATGTGGCAAGTGAAGACGTTCATTGATCCAGACCTTGTAGTCTTCATGTGGCTGATTGTATTTGCCAAACTGCCAATGGATGCGCCATCCACTGTCAGAGCCTTCCAGGATATGCACAATCCGTTCTTGCTCTCCCTTGTGATCGCCATCATTGTCAACACTGATCAGATTTCCGTATTCATCAAAGGCCAATTCCTGCGGATTGCGGAGTCCATGAGCAAAGATTTCAAAATCACTTCCATCTGGATTGGCACGCATCACAGCTCCCTCATGCGGGTATTCCCATTTTTTGCCATCTGGTCCAGTAACATTCACACCGATATCCCCAATGGACCAATAGACCTTCCCATCCATACCTAACGCAAGCCCTGACATGTCATGGCCAGCATATCCGATGTGAATCCCATATCCTTTGCTGATGGATGTCCGATGATCTGCGATCCCATCCTGATCTTGATCCTGGATTCGCCACACATCCGGTGCTGCAGTAAGGAAGATATCGTCTCTATGTCGAAGAATTCCGGCAGCTACTCCTGTGAGCATATCATTGAATCCATCTGCGAACAAGGTGGAAGTATCTGCTCTCCCATCTCCGTCGCTGTCCCATACACGTCTAATGTATTCGGATTGTACCATCAAATCCCGCCAATCGTGTTTCCCGTCTTCATTGAAATCTTCTTGCCAGGTGTTTTGATCTCCAAGTGCCGTATCCAGTTTGGCGTAGTGAAAAGCCTCGGTTTCTTCCAATGAACTGAGTCCCAACTCTTCGGTCATCCAATCCCGATGCTGACGGATATCGATGTCAGAGCTTTTCCTGCGTTGAGTTTCGGACACATATGCGACACCATGTGGATCGAATGTCAAGGCAACAGCATTGGAAAGGAGAGGACCTGGGGCCCATAAGTTAAGATCGAAGCCGTCAGTCAACTGGATCTCCATGTCATCCGCTTCTTCGAAATCCGTCTCTTTTGCAGACCTAGGTTCTCTTGGACTGTGGGTAGGAGAGGTACAAGAAGAAGATAAAATACACCCCCCAACAAAAATCCATATCAAAAGCTGAAAAAAATATCTGCTAGTAATTTCAATCATGATTGAGTCCTTTTTGACGATGGTTGAAAAATAGAGAATTTCCTGCCCAATTCCAGCAAATAAGGGAGTTCTGACCCTTTAAACGATTGCCCAATGATGCATATTCGTTCTAATTCTGATTGGTGAAAATTGCTAGAAACCGCTTCTGATTAGGCAATTTTCACCGAAACCTTCATTATTGTAGGATTGCTTTTGGCAACGTTCCAAAACAATTCCTCGTTCGCACATTGTGGCTATCAGCCTTCTCTACTTTTCTTTTCTTGATAGCCTTGTTCTGAGAATTATCCTCATTCTTTTCTGGCTATTACTTTTCTCTACTTTTTCTCTTTCCTCGATAGCCTTTCATTACAATTCTGCATAACAGGCTTTTTTCCATTCAGCATAGTTTGCTACCTCAGATGTCTATGAGAAGGTAGGAGCATACTTCCTTGTATCCTGACTTCTTCTATTGAAAATCTGGTAGCCAGATTCTTGTGATCTCCTTTGATCATCAAGTCGGGATAGCTATGTCTTGAATAGGCTGAATGTATTTCATGTTTTCAACCCAAAACATTAGCTTATGAAGCTTCATGTACGTTGTTTGAGCGTCTTGTTTTCGATTCTTTGTGTGTCCCAGATTTGGGCACAAAACAGAACGATTACAGGAACAGTCAGCAATTCTGCTGATGGATCTGCCCTGGTTGGGGCAACTGTTATTTTAAAAGGTACCACTACAGGTGCCACCACCAACGAAAAGGGAGTATACTCTATCGAGGCTCCATCTACAGGTGGAACTTTGGTTTTCTCTTACTTTGGCTTTGAAAGCCAGGACGTGGAAATCGGAAATCGAAGCGTAGTCAATTTTGGCATGGTGGAAGAAGAACAACTCTTAGAAGAAGTTGTGATTACCGCTTTGGGCGTGGAGCGAGAAACAAAAGCGCTTGGATACTCTGTGCAAGAGGTACAGGGCTCAGAACTCACCCAGTCAAAAGAGACGAATCTCGTCAATTCCTTGTCCGGGAAAGTTGCAGGGGTTCAGATTACCAGTTCTTCCGGTGCTCCAGGCGCTTCCTCACGAATTGTGATTCGAGGAGCCTCTTCTCTGTTAGGAAATAACCAACCCTTGTTTGTTGTTGACGGAATTCCATTGGACAATACTCAGTATTCTTCCAGCCCCCGAAACAGTACAAATGAACCTGCCAATGGAACAAGAAAAGGAGATGAAGAACAAGGCGGTGCTGATTACGGCAATGCGATTCAGGACATCAATCCAGACGACATTGAGAGCCTGAGTGTGCTGAAGGGACCAACAGCTGTTGCGCTTTATGGGTCTCGTGCACAAAATGGAGCGATCATCATCACAACCAAGTCAGGCAAAGGAACCAAAGGCATTGGGATTTCTGTTAGCAGCAATTATTCCATGCAGACACCCCTGCGACTTCCTGAGTATCAAAATGCCTATGGGCAAGGAGGCTATGGTCTGGTCGACTATCCTGAATATCTCGATGTAGATGAAAGCTGGGGATACCCCCTGGATGGCAGGAGTATGAAAAATATATTCAATGAGGAAGTTCCCTGGGTTCCCAATCCTGACAACATCAAGGATTTTCTCCAAACGGGCTACAACTTCGTCAACAATGCATCTATTCAAGGAGGAAACGATCTTGCACATTTTCGTTTTTCTATGGCAAATCTGGACCAGAAAGGCATCTTGCCTAATACGGGCCTGGGAAGAACCAATCTTGGCTTGAAAGCAGGCATTCAACCGACGAAAAAATTGAGCATTACAGCTGGCGTCAATTATGTGTTGACAGAGGGAAAAAACCGTCCACTGACAGGATATGATGGACAGAATGTCTTTCAATCGATGTTCAACTGGCATGGACGCCAGATTGATTACAGTCCATTTGAAGAGTACAAGAATGCTGATGGATCCTTCAAGTTGAACACCAGTGATCCCGATAACCCTGTCTCATTTGGATATCCGATTGCTCCTATTCCAGCATGGCAAAATAATCCTTATGTCAACCTGTTTGAAAATATCAACCAGGACAGGAGAGATCGTGTCATTGGAAACTTCAAGATCAATTATGATTTGACCGATTGGCTCAGTGCCTATGTTCGGGCAGGAACGGATTTCTATACAGATCAGCGAGAGCAGGTATATGCTGCTGGCCTGAAAGATCCTGCCTCTCTTCGGGATGGTGGATTTATTCATGACAACTATACTGTCAATACCTACAATATTGACTTTGTATTGAGTGCGCAAAAGAACTTCAATTCAGATTTGAGTGGAAATTTGATCCTGGGAGCGAACCGTTTCCACAATACCGTTTCAAATAATTTCACCTTTGTTCAGGGATTGTTGATTCCAGGTATCTACAATGTTGGAAATGCCAAAGGGGCACCAGATGTGCGCGAGTATGAAACCACTCGACGAATCAATGGGGTGTATGCTGCTGCTCAGCTCTCATTCAGGAACTATCTGTTCCTCGACCTTACCGGACGAAACGACTGGTCTTCTACCCTACCGGCGGATAATCGATCTTATTTCTATCCATCTGCCAGCGCAAGTTTCGTCTTTTCAGATGCGATGGATCTACCTGGCTTCATCAGTTTCGCCAAGGTGCGTGGAGGATTTGCACAAGTCGGGAATGATACAGACCCTTTTGTTTTGCAATCCTACTTTGTGAAGAAAAGAATCTCTGACAATCAGGCTGATATTACCTTCCCATTCAATGGACAACCTTCCTTTGCCCTGGGAGATGAACTGGCAAACTCTGGCCTGCTGCCAGAACAAACAACTTCATGGGAAGTTGGATTGGATCTCCGGCTATTTGAAGGAAGAATAGGACTGGATGCGACCTATTACGATGGTTCTACCAAAAACCAATTGATGAAACTGACGCTTCCTTCCTCCTCTGGATTTAATAGTCAGGTGATCAATGCAGGAGAAATCACCAACAATGGATTTGAAGTAATGTTGACCTTGGCGCCAGTTCGAACTGACAACTTTGGGTGGGATATTGGAATCAACTTTGCCAAGAACAATAGCGAAGTCGTAGAACTCCATCCCAATGTTGAATCCATCATTCTTGAATCTCATCGTGCTCAAACAGAAGCGCGACCTGGACATCCCTATGGCGATATCTATGGAACAGTCTGGAATCGAGTAACTGAGGAGAACAGTCCTCACTTTGGCCAGAGAATCATCGAATCAGACGGAAGACCTACCCGTGCCGCAGGTGGAGATCAGCTTCTTGGCAACATCACGCCTGATTTCATCATGGGAATCAACAATTCCTTGAGTTATAAAGGAGCCTATTTGAGCTTTTTGCTTGATTGGAAACAAGGTGGAGATATGTTCTCTTTGACCAATTTCTTTGGTGGGTACTCAGGCGTGCTTGCCTTTACAGAGGAAGGACGTAATGGAGACTATGTTGCAGAAGGTGTGGTTGCCAATGGAGATGGAACATATAGTCCCAATACCATTCCGATTGATGCTGAAGATTACTGGCACAGAACATTCTCTGCGCAGGAAGAAGGCGTGTATGACGCAAGTTTTGTCAAACTACGGGAGGTAAAGATTGGATTCGATATTTCTCCCAGTATTCTGGAGAACACGCCATTTACTGGAATCGGTTTCTCTTTGATTGGGAGAAATCTGGCAATCCTATATTCAAATGTGCCCAATATTGATCCAGAAAGTAGTGCTTATGGAGCGAGCAATGGGCAGGGATTTGAAGTGAACGGCATACCTTCTGTGCGAAGTATTGGTGGCGGAATTAGCTTGAAATTGTAGGAACCATTATCAATCAAAGAATTATGAATTTTCACAATATAAAACGAGTCTCACTCCTGGTATTGGTAGGATTATTTGTCCTGATGGGGTGTGAAAAAAACTTCGACGAGTTCAATACCAATCCAAATGCTCCTGCAGACGCACCCGCTGCATTTGTACTTCCTGGAGCTCTGGTTGATTTGAGTTACTTCACAGACTATCAGATGAATATCAACTATATCGGTCTGTGGGTGCAGCAGCATGCTTCTGGAGCTTATCCAGAAGAGGATCAGTATAGTCCTCGCTTGGCTGACATAGATTTCTTCTGGAATAATCTATATGATAACAGCATGAAGGACTTCCGCCACATCATCGACAATGGAACAACGAATCAGATTGCAGTGGCCAAAATCATGAGTTCATATGGATTTATGGTACTGACCGATATATGGGGCGATATTCCTTATTCTCAAGCATTGCAAGCTGAACAAGGAGGAGATTTTCTCACACCGGTTCTTGATCCGCAAGCAGATGTATACACTGGCATCCTGAAGGATCTTGATGATGCAGTAAGCATGATCGACAAAGAAGCCATTGATGGATTTTCTGAGGAAGATCTGATTTTTGGCGGGGACATGGATTTGTGGGAAAAATTCGGGAATTCTCTGCGTTTGAGGGCTTTCATGCATTTGTCCGAAGTTGATCCTGCGAGGGCGGAGACAGGCGTGAAAGAAATGTTGGCCAAGCCGCTCATGACAAGTCATGAAGAAAATGCCGCGATACACTATATTGATGTGAGTGGCAACAAGAACCCTATTCACTCTCGTTTCTCAGGTCGATCGAATGATTTCAGAGCGAGTAAGTCTATGGTGGATCGTCTGATAGGGTCAGGAGATACCATCAATCCTGCCGATCCCCGGACATCAGTATATGTCCAACGCAACAGTCTGGGAAGCTATGTCGGTATTCCCAATGGCGTTGACGGATTGGGAGATGTTGGAAGAGATAACTCCACCTCCTGCAAGCTTGGCGAAGTCTTTTTGGCAGCCGATGCCCCAGCCTATTTCATGACATGGACAGAAGTGGAGTTCCTGAAAGCAGAGGCTGCGGAGAGAGGCTGGAGTGCTGAAGAGCCAAAAACCGCCTATGAGCAAGCCATCAAAGTCTCGATGTGGCAACACGGCATTATCGATGATGAGGCCATTCAGGATTTCCTGGAGGATGCCAATATCGCCTATGATGCCACAAAGGGAATGGAATTGATTAGCACCCAAAAGTGGATTGCGATGTTTGGACAGTCCCTTGAATCATGGACCAATTTCCGACGGACAGGATTTCCTGTTCTCCCGATTGCTCTCAATGATCAGAATGGTGGCGTATTCCCCAAAAGACTTACCTACCCCAATGTCGAGTCTACGACCAATGGGACCAATGTTACTGCTGCTACTGACCGGCAGGGAGGAGCAGAGTTAGGAAATGCGCTTTGGTGGGATGTAGAGTAATTCCTGCCAATGAATGCAAAGGCGGCAAGACACAAAGCCTATCAGGCGTAGGGGTTTGCCTGCCTTTGCATTCACCTATTCATTTCATTTTCACTCAATCAGATGCTTATGAAATCAATTTGCTGGATATTCTTGCCCTTGATGGTCTTGACCATCTGCATGGGCTGCCAGGAAGAACCGGTCCCACAGCCAGATCCAATTCGTACCTTTATGTTGGCGATCGTAGAGCCAGAAGGACAATTGCCATTGGATTTTGAAGCCGATGAGGCAATTGGAGATTTCAACCCTGAAACGGGTCTGTTGCGCCTACAGGGAAGCAGTATATTCAATGCTTCCGACAAGATAGAACTTACGATCAGCGAGGTGCAGGAAGGTGTGTTGGGAATCTATTCCATCGGCCGTTTTGACAATGCTGATAATGTCAGAGCAGAGTACTTTGATGATGATCACTCCTGGGATGCCAGAAGTACATCTGGAACCTTCAAAATCACCAAATTTGAACCGGCAGCATCAGGCAATAGCTATTTTTTGTCGGGAACCTTTTCCTTTAAAGCCGATGCAGATGGAAAACTCCTTCAGGTTCGTTCCGGGGAAGTCGAAAATGCCCTGATTCTACAGTAAGTCTATGGTAGGCTGTGGAAAAAAGCAACCAACTCTATCAAATCTGCCCGTTTTTTGAATCCTAATCCGTGCTTCTTTGCATACTGAAGCACGGATTCGCTTTTTCCTCTGAAATGCAACAAGGTCTTGCGTTTGTTGTGGTTGAGTTTGAACATGGTCCCACTGTGAAAGAGGAAGAAGGACTCTTTCTTGACGATTCTGGGGGTTCTGTCTCCAATGTCAATCTGCCGATTGTAGGTGCCCTGCTGTATGATGATGTCCTGGAGAGATAATAATTTCATCTGATCGCCATCTACCAGCAATTCCAACATCCCGTCCATCTGGACACCTTGAAATTCGAAATCCCTGGCATTGACAAAGTGAACGTCTACACCCGTCAGTTCATTTAGCCAATGAAAATGAGAAATGTCTGATTGCCCAAGAATCCTCACCTCCTTTTCTGCCCGGATTTCCATTCTTCTTTGCTCCAGATCGTATTTCAGTGGATAATTGACCAAACTATCTCCTGACAGCAAGTGAATATCTCCTGTTGCCCACTCGTCTTGAATATAGAAGCTGCCTTCATATTCGGAGGGAATAAAGGGAACCTCTTGAATAATGCTGTGCGGTCTCCCCTGATTCGCATCGACAAATCCATCAGTGCGTGTGACTTGAGGGAAGGCTGTGCCCCAAATCGATAGCATGATCAGAGGAAGAACCTGGAAGTTCAGCCATCCTGAGGGTCTGGTCGAACCTGCCAATATTTGAGTGCCAACAAAGCAGAATGGGAGAACTCTCATGAAAGAAAAATACCAAGAATCCCACTTCGTTTTCCTGCCAAAACTGCTCAAAAATCTGAAAATCGGTACACCTTTGCTTGTCCATCCACAATGATCCCATGTACCCGCTCCTTCCGGTTCAGGCGCGTGTCATCGAAGGAGAGGGGATAAGGCAATAAGTCATGATTGGTTCGAAAATCCCCATATGGATAATCGGTATACGCTCTGTTCGAACCCGTCTGCCGGGATAATACTGTAGGGGTTGGAAACATCTGCTGCCAGGTATCCCAACTGGTTTCTACGACGGAGAGATGTTGGGCTTTCATGCCTGTCAGACGTCCATTCACACAATCACCTCGCATTTGGGACCAATAGCTCTCTGTTTGTCGATCATATGGCATAAGATTGTTGTTGTGCAACAGACCTGATACTCCAAATGTCGTGATGCCTCCATCAATCCTGCGATCCCAAGCCATGCCAGTTCCAGTGAGGGGACAGTATAGCAAGGAAAATGGAAGCTCTCCTATTTGATCATTGACGACTTCATGCCAGTTGAGAATGGCATGAGGATAAGCGAGATAGTGATCATGGATCTTGATGCCAATGATGAGATCCTGCTCTTGTAAGTAGTAGGGGGTATCCAGATATTCTCTTGGCCGAAATTCCTCATATTGTGGGGAGTCAATAGAAGGAATGGCATCTTTGGCTGTCCCGGCAAATACGTGAGAAAGCGGCAGCAACCAATTGTCCGAAGGAGGTTCCGGATTGATGTGAGGAGGCAGATCGGTTTGTCCATAGATCTCTGCACCAGGAAAAAATGCACCGAATGCAAACCAGTACCCCATATAGGAGTTCAGTGGCAAAAGTCGCTCTCCCTTCATGGGCCCCGAGACAGCTTCTCCAAACAAATCCCAGGCATTTCCCTCCTGGTCTTGCATGATGACAGGAAGCGGGAGAGAGGAAGGGGAAAATTGTGGCTCACTTCCATCTGCCAGTCTCCGTTGGAAGGAGACGATCAAATTGCGTCCGGGACTTCCCGCAATGACTATTGGGAGCCCCTGAAACTCATCAAAGATCAATGAGATTTGCTGGCTACCTGTCGGAATAGGAATAGGAATGGGTTCTGGTGGGGGCGTTGGTTGACAGGCCTGGAATACTCCTAAAAAACACAGGACGAGAATAAAGCAGGAAGACGGCTTCATAGGCAGAATGTTTGTTGCCAAAAGAAAAAGTCGATATCCCTGGTATCGAACCCAGTATTCCGCAGGCATAGAGACAATCAACAATGACTCATAAGATGTCTTGACCGCCCAAATCTTTTGTCTCAAAAAGGGAAGTGTTGAGATCGTGCAGGGAATATAAAGCCTTGCCGTTAAGATCAGATTTGTGACCAATAGGGTTTATCTGTTTGCCGACATATGACGGGATTTTGATCGCCAAATCAATACGCCAGCCAGGAGGAGTAAGAACACAAGTCCTGCGATCAACCAGATGTTGCTTGTTGTGCCTTGGCTGCGAAAAGACAGTTCAGAATTGTCCCCTACCAGGATCAACGGTGCCCAGTAAAAGGGTGCTTGTTGCGTAAGGCCATGTTGGTCCAAATAGTCTATTTTTGCTTGATGTAGGGCTTGATCTTTGTCCATTCCCTGAGACAGATACCTATAGAAATCTGTCATAATCTGTTGAGTACTTTTGTCTGAGACTTGCCACAGGCTCGCTGCCAGACTTGGAACCCCGATGAACTGAAAAGCACGCGCAAGACTCATCAGGCCTTCTCCTTTTTTCTCATCACCCAAAAGGGTTTCACAAGCGCTGAGGGCCACCATTTCTGCACGTGTATTCAGGCTATAAATCTCTGGAAGGAATAGGCTTGTATCTCTGAAGGCAATAAAAGGCAGAAGATTAGAATTGGCTTGTGCGTGGGTAGAAAAATGCAATACCCGATAATTCGAGAGTTGCTCCAATACGTTGGCCTTTGTCGCTTGTTCCAGGGTCAGCGCTTTCCCGCCAAGCAGTTGAATAATGTTGTTGACCTCAATTTCACTAAACATGAGGTTGTTATAGGTGGCAAATCGAACCGGAGCGATGCCAAGGATATGCCTGGAAGCAGCCTGTCGATTAGGTCGTTGGCTCAGCAAGATGGAAGCAGAGGGGCCATAGCGGCATATATGCTCTCGCAACAGATATGCAATATCGGGAGAAGTCTTGTTGGGATTGGTGATAAGGGTTTCAAATGGAATTCTGGCCAAATAGCCATCCGGGATGATGGTGAGCCTTTTGGGTAAAGAGATTTCTTGCTGTCGGATGGGTCCAAGCAGACTCCTGTACACTTCATATGAATTCAATGCAAGACGATCCCAATTGGCAGGAGTTGCAATGTCAGATGTGTCTGCGACGGTTTGAAAGAAGGATTGTATGCGCGCGTACGGATGATCCATTTGCCAGAGATAGGCTGTATCTGGCAGGATGCAAAATAGATACAAGGCAGAATCTCCCGTAAAATATTGAAGAATAGCGGAGGCTTCAGATTGTTTTTCCAGATGTTGTTGTACCTGTGTAAGACTGACGACTGTTGATTGGTATTTGTGTTGGAAATAGGTTGGAGATTCTTGTTCCAGTTTGCTTAAGTACGCCTGAAACTCAATCCGAAGTCTACTGAGTGTCTGCTGATAAGCAGCAATTTGTTGTTCTTGATTGGGCTGATGTCGTACGTTTTCCAGCCTTGCTTCATAGGTCCTAATCTGTTCTTTGAGGTTCTGCTCCTTTTTCAGACTTTTTGGCGAAATTCCAGTCAGTGCCTTGGCATTGAGGTTGTTGACCTCGGCCAGGAGGAGGCTCGCCATGCTTTTCTCAGCAAATTCATACGCCTGCTGAATATCTCCAATCTCATAACAGAGGTGGATGGCTTCTTCATAGATAGGCCGACTGTGCTCAATCCAGAAAAGTTTGGACCCATCATTCATATGTTCTTTGCGCATTCGCTGAATGAGGTGGTCTGCCTGATGGTAAAGATCAAGCGCTGATTGGATGTGGGGATCGGCAGCGGAGACCTCTTTGGCGAGATGTCGAAGCGTTTGGGCCTTGGATTGGAGGCTAGTAAGTAAATAGGACTTTGCTCCGAGGATCAATAAGGAGTCTGTGATGAGGGGATTTTCGAGAAGGTCGTCAGATGTGAAAGCTGGCACCAATTGCTGGATGCCTACATGATATTGCTGGAGTGCCTTGGAGAATTGATCCTCCAGCACCAGAAGATCGCCAGTATTATTATAAATTTCGGTGAAAGAAGGATGTCTCAAAGAGGGATACAGAATCTTACGCAGACTATCTGATTGGTGAAGGTAGTGGAATGACAGCTTATATTGATCCATTAGCTTACGAACTACACTGATTCCAATCAAGGTCGATGCCAGAATTTCCTTTGCTTGGGGATAGATAATGATATCAGCTTGTTGGAGGATGTCATTGGCTGTTTGATAAGCAGAAAGGGCTGTTGGGTAATCGCGGAGTTTATATGAGATGTCTCCCAAATTGTTCCAACATTTTGCTTTGTCAAGTTGTATCAGCGGGCTATAAGCAGGATATGATTCGAATGTTTGCAAGGCTAAATTGAACTGGGCAGAGGCAGAATCCATCTGAAACTGATTGGAATGAATGGCTCCCATGAGCATATAAGAAAGCCCAGTATTGCGTTGAATCTTTGCTGACAAGGGACTTTTTCGATAAAAATGTAATCCCCTAATTGCATAATCTTTGGCAAGCTCATAATCATGGGTTCGCCAAAGCGTGGAGGCCATTTCAGAAAAAGCTTCTCCCGTTCGTCTATGATTTTCTTGTTTGATGAGGGTGTCGAGAGCAATTTGGTAATGCTTTTTAGCTAGATGGTATTGAAAGGAATTGTTATAACACACCCCTAAGTTAAAGTGGCTATGTCCGATCTTCTCGAGATTAGGAGGCTGCTGATTCTCTCGGATCTCTAAGGCCTGAAAATTGGCCTGAATCGCTTGTTCATACTGTTGCAACAGACTCAAATACACCCCTTTGATGTGATACATCAAGGCAAGCGTATCCTGATCCTCTGTCAGTAAACCATCATGACAGATAGAAATGATGGAATCGAGACGTGTGATGGCATTGGGATAAGAGGCCCTGGCCTCTTTCATGATGGTTCGGAACTCTGATTTGCAGTCCTGGGATATGACCTGATTGGAGGCCTGAAGAACGAGCAACAGACCAGCAATCAGGCGAATTTTTGACCAAAGCTTCATATGAATTCCTGCTTAAGTAAGTGGATAGCTTGAATCTATCAATCTAACAAAAATTGATCATCAACCTCATCTCGCGTTTGGCCGGGTGTATGTCAGCGTGCACTCTTTGTATGGGTTACTTTTCTCTTTGCGCTTTACCCCACTAGCCCGTATTCTCAAATCAGGTTTGAGACAGGCTTCCTGTTAGGAGCAACAAGTCCACCTGCTTAGGAAGTAATCGGACATTTGACGTACACCCGTTTGGCCTTCATGTGTGTGCGCTAGATCATCTATGCAACCATTTTCCACTCTGGGCCAACTCTCCATCTATAAATACCTGGAAAATGTATAGTCCTTTCGCCATTGGAAGTGTTTCCCAGACATACCTGCCTTCTCCAGGCGGATAGGCTTTTGCTCCTTGATGAATCAATTGCCCCATCGGATTGTATACACGCAACTCAAAATCAGCGGGTTGATCAAGGGTAAAGGAGATGGTCATCTGCTGATCAAATGGATTGGGATAACTCTCAAATTCTGCCAGGAGCTCTTCCTCAATAGAGGTCATCAAGCAGGTGGCAAACAGGCTGTCATTGGTGGCCAGTCGTTTTTGGTCTATGACAAATCCTGCCAGGGAAGGGGGGGAATCAGCTGTATTCAAAATCTCTGCACGGACATTGTTATAATCGACTCCTGGATTGGCACTCCAATAAAAACTTGAGGCTCGACTGACAAGTGCAGAAGACATGGAGGTTCCGCTTTTTAGCCCAAATTGATTGCCTGGCAAGGTGCTTAACACCAACTCTCCTGGTGCTGCGATATCCACATGCATGGGACTCCAGTTAGAAAAGGAGGAGAGATTGTCATTGGGATCAGTTGAAGCTACTGCAAGGACATTGTTGAAGGTTTGGGTAAAATTGGAGGGCCAGTGAGGATTGACTGCATTGTCTAGCTTGCTGTTTCCTGCAGAGGTCACCAGCAGAATCCCCTTGTCCTGCAAGTTGGAGACGGCTTTTTCCAAAACAAGAGACTTGTTGCCGGTATAGCCCACACTCACATTCAGGATTTCTGCATTTTTTTCCTGGGCATACTTCATTCCACAGACCATTTCAAACAATCCTCCTTTGCCATTTTGTGCAAGAATCTTGACGACCATCAATTCTGTATTGACACAGGAGGGCGCTGCTTCAAGGATGGTCCCACCTACATGTGTGCCATGGCCCATGCTTGTTCCGGTATTGTGATTGTCGAATGGCTGGCTTCCGGGATTGAAAAGATTCAGTCCCCAATTGTCATGCTCGAAGCAGTTGGCATCATCATCCGGCGCGAATGGATCGGACAATTCTGTCGCATTCTTCCAGAAGCGATTCTTTAGAGCGGGATGATTGAAATCAAGGCCAGTATCGAGCAGCCCTACCTTAATCACATTGGTAGAGGTTGAGGTTTCTGGTGGGGTATACATCAGACCCAAATTGACAGTATCCATTGGATCAAGTTTGACAAGGTTATTTGTTCCAGCTTCTTCAATTTCGACCTGCCCGATCAAGACAGGAACAATCTCTTCCCCACCAAAAATTGAATCCCCTGTTGGGCTTTCAAATGGATACTGCACCCGCCAGACTTCCAGGGTATCACATCCGCACACATCGATTCTTTCCGCATCATTATAAGATTCCCGAATGGATTTTTTGAGTGTAGGCGGGGTACTTGGTGCAAATTGCACCAATACCTGATCACAGATGTATTGACCCCCCAGTGAATCTGTGCACAATTCACAGGGGAAGGGCACTTCAAAATTTGTTTGATTGTTGGTGGTGTCATCATCTAGCTGGCTGGAGACCTCTGCTTGAATGAAGCTCAATCTTCGCATATCTACAGCTGTGTTAAGTGTGACAACTATGCTTTCATTGGAAGGAATAGTATCTGAAAAGCTTTCGGTGCCTTGACTTTGCGCCTGACCAAATACTCCATAGTTGATCGAAAACCCCACTTGTGGACTTTGGCCCTGATTGCGGAGCCGGATTCGAATATATTCTTCTTCTCCCAAATAACATCGAAGGTCAGGATCTGGCCAGACAATCTCATCCATCACAATATCTTCAACCGCAGAGTTGCCCAAAACGAAAATGTCGTCCACAATCCAGAAATAGTATTCTCCCTCGAATCGGAATCGAATCTGGACATCGGCTTGATTGGCAGCTACACTACTGATGTTGAGAATGATTGGATCAAATCGCTCTGATTCTCCCCCAAAAGGAAGATCCGTAAGGTCTTGATTGACCTGAAAAGTCGTCCAGTTCATCCCGCTATCAGTCGTAACTTCAACATATGTACGGCTATTGAATCCGCGAAAGTATTGGTAAAACTTCAAGGTGATAGAGGAAAAGTTGGAGGCATCAAAAGAAGGAGAGGTGATCACACCTTCATGGGGGGCACAAGAAATCACGGGAGCACCTGCAGCGCAAGAAGCCCCTGGAATTCCTGCATTGTCCAGAAAGTCTGAATCAAAAACGATGGCACCTGTTGAGCCACTAGGGGAGGCAATGCGAAACCGTCCATCCCAATACGCCCCATTCGAGGCGGTTCCGTCGGCAGTTCGTCTCCATAAGGTATCATTGGGGCTTGGCCCAGGGCCGCTATCAGCCAGATTCTGGACAGTCCATCCAGAGGGGACGATGGTGTCAGCAGCTTGGGTCGGAAAATCGAAAGATTCGGAATAAATAACGGTTTGTGCGTGAGTAAGAATGAGGGAAGTGCCCATCATCAGGAAAAAGAAAAAGGCATTCTTAAGGTTTGCTACAGAAGCATCCTTCATCGAAAAAGTAGTGGTATTCATGCGTGGTGAGGGTAATTGGAATTGCAAAAATGAAAATCATGACACAAGGAAATGACGTAACAGGCTTAAGATATTCCATTTTTTGGGGATTTGCCAGAAAAATTGAAGCCTCACTTTTGGCAGAACAAAGGAGGCATGAAGTCTGACACTTCCTTCCTCTCAGTCTCCCCCAATGCCTTGTCATATATCTTGAGATCATCACCTCTTCCCGGAAATCGCTGCAACTTTCGCAAAAGCAGATGATCGGGCCGACTTGCAGAAAGGGGAAGGTGTCATAAGAAGCGAATCCCCCTGAAACCCGAGATAATCCAATAATTTTCTATCTTAGCATAGTGAAATTCTCAGAGATCGTCGGACAGTCGATTGCTATCGGCAAAGTGAAGGATGCCATTTCCAACGGACGCCTGGCACATGCCCTGATGTTGACTGGACCAGAAGGAGTGGGACAATTGCCGCTGGCGACGGCCATTGCCCAATATGTCAACTGTCTGAATCCCCAGAAACAAGATTCCTGTGGCACATGCTCCAATTGCGTCAAAATTCACAAAGCCATCCATCCGGATGTGAAGTTGGTGCTCCCCATATACTCCAAGATAAGTGGAGGCAAACGCTATTTGACGGAAGATTTTCTGCCTGATTTCAGAGAAGAATTTACCACTGATCCCTACATGAGTTTCTCTGCCTGGCAAAGACGACTGGGAGGTCAAAACAAACAACTTTTTACCAGCGTACATGAGATTCGACATCTCAAAAAAGGCATTTACCTCAAAGCATTCGAGGCCAAGTTCAAAGTGGTGATCCTATGGCGGGCCGAACTTATCAATACTGCCGGGGCCAATGCTTTTCTGAAATTGCTGGAAGAACCCCCGGATCGGACCTTGCTCATCTTGACATGTAGTGATCCTTCTCGCCTACTGACCACTATCAACTCCCGTTGCCAGCGGATTCCCATGCAGCGTATTTCGTCTGAGGATATAGCCAGTTATTTGATTACCTCCAGAGAGATTGATCAGATGAAGGCTGAGGAAGTCGCCAATATTGCTGAAGGAAGCATGGCCAAAGCCAGTGAATACCTGACAGAAAGCAATCACGCAATCAGTGAAATGTACCGCGATTGGTTGCGGATGGTCTATGTTGGAGATTATCAGAAAATACAGGAAAAAATAGAACCGATTTTTAAAGAGAACAAAGAATTTCAGAAGCTGTTTTTGCAAATAGCGATTCAAAAAATACGAGATGCCATGCTGTATCATGCAGGGACTTCTCAACTCGCTTTGGCGAGTCATGAGGAACAACAGTTTCTCCAGAAGTTTTCCCCTTATGTTAGCCCAGAGAAGGTAGAAGCGATTGTCAGACATATGGAGGACAGCCATCGCTTCCTTTCTGGAAACGCACATCCACAGATGGTTTTTACGACACTTTCTTTGCGGATGCACACCATTCTTCGAACTTGATATGACCGTCTATGAACAATTGCACAAGGACCGTGTATGTTTTTTCGAAGTTAGAAAGATTCACTTTTTGATGTATTCGAAACCTGTCGATATCCGTAATTTGTACCCCTACACTGACCTAAACGAACAATGAAGCACTCAGCTATTCCCTGGGCGTTGACAGTAATCATGGGCTTGTATGTCTATGGGCTTACTTTTTACGCACAGAATCGCGTCCCGCCAGAGCCATCATATGATTTTTATGACACAACTTGTGTATCCGTTCAGATTCATGATCCCGAATCCCTACATGATGTATATGGGCGATTCAATAATATCTTGGAAGGGCACTACGAACTGATCAAGGCGCGTGTCGAGCAGAAACAGTACAAATTGGTATTTCAGGTCAATAGCCCCAGACCTGCGATGCTCTATATCGACGACAAGGCACTGGAGATTTTTCTCGTTCCGGGGGACACCAGCCTCAAGATCGATGTACATGTCAACCCTGTTACCTATCAGTTTGATTCCCTGATTTTTCACGGAAAAACCAAAAATATCTGTCAATATTATCTCGATAAGGCAGTGCGTTTTGATCAGGTACACATCCGATCCAAGCGTGGGATCATTGTGTCAGAGGATTTTGAGTCCTATGTCTCCAAACTGGATTCTATGGCAGCAAGAGAGTTGGCTTTTCTGGCTGAAAGAGAGATTTTCTCAACCTTGCCGGATTGGTTTGCCAGATTCGAAAAAAATGAAATTCTGTACCAGAAAGCCTATCTCAAACTTTCTGCCGCCTATAATCAGGACATCTCTCCCAAACTGCTCGATCATATTGCTATAGACAATCAGGGAGCTGTATTTTCATACTATTATTACCTCTATCTGAAGACTTATCTTGCACACCAACTTCAGGACCAGATCGATCTCAGTCCCGGAGGAGACTCCTTACAACTGCTGAAATTCACCAAAGCACAATTGCAAGTGGCAGACTCCCTTCTGTCTGGCGTTCCTCATGATGTGTTCTTGACCAGAAGTATTTTTCACCAAATGACTCAGGGAAGAACAGAGATTGCAGAAGAGTTGTTGGCGCAATATGAATCTACCTTTCACCAGCAAAAGTACGTCCGATTTTTACACAACCAATTGACCTTACATCTTCAGGGAATCTAGGATCAAAATCCCTGTTATGGAGTCAGAGGATGTGGAGTGGCTAGGCTTTCCGAAAATAAATCCCTAATTTTAGGTCAATCCCTATGAAAAAATGGGGGATAGATCAGTGGAATTTTGTCTTTTCGTTCTTTTCATTGACCACTGATTGAACATTCGGTAGTTCCTGTGATGGGATGAAGGGAAGGCGATAGAGTACGTGATGAATCCAGTTGGAACCTGTACCGATAGATAGAATAGACGGTAAGCGATGCTTTCCTATATATACAGCTAGCTCATTGTGATAGCCATCAAGAGTAGATTTAACTCTTCACAATAGCATTTTGACGATATACCCTCTCCTCATCTTGCCTGCATAGCAGTAATTCTGTCTGTCTGATTCCAAGATTCATGCGAAGATGTTCTTCACAGGGCATTTTTATGGACTTTCTAAATATAGATAGATATGGGATGTGGATCATGTGGAAGTGGGGGCTGTTCTTCAGATGGATGTGGCCGAAATGGTGGATGTGCGACTGGAGGATGTAATAAACTGAATACATACGATTGGTTGGGCAATATGCTCGGCCCTGACCAGTCTGAAGTCGACAATGTATACGAAATTCGATTCAAAAATACCCGCAAGGGATTTTATCGAAACGTCAATGGTCTCCGATTGTACATTGGAGATGCCGTTGTGGTAGAGAGTGATCGGGGATATGATGTAGGTGTATTGTCTCTTGGCGGAGTGTTGGCAGAGTTGCAGATGCGGAAAAAGAGGAACAACAAAACCAGGGAAGACCTGCTACGGATCTATCGCAAGGCCAATGAGGCTGATCTGGAATTACTTCAAAAAGTCAGGGACCGAGAGGCTGAAACGCTCAGTAGATCTCGTGAAATCATTCTGGACCTTGAGCTAGACATGAAGTTAAGTGATGTCGAATTCCAGGGAGACAATGCCAAAGCGATCTTTTACTATATCGCAGATCATCGGGTAGATTTTCGCGAACTGATTAAGATATTGGCCAGGGAGTTTCGCATTCGGGTAGAAATGAAACAAATTGGGCTGCGGCATGAGGCTGGATTGGTTGGGGGAATCGGATCTTGTGGACGTGAGCTATGCTGCTCTACCTGGTTGACAGAATTCAAAACTGTCAGTACATCTGCCGCCAGATATCAAAATCTGTCATTAAATCCGATGAAAATTTCGGGCCTCTGTGGCAGATTGAAATGTTGTCTGAACTTCGAACTGGATGCCTATCTGGATGCCATTCAAGACTTTCCCAAAGTAGATCATATCCTCACGCAAAAGGGGAAGGCGATTCTTCAAAAAACTGACATCTTCAAAGGAAGAATGTGGTTCAGTTATTTGGGTGAAACAACCTGGTATCCTTTGCCTGTAGAGAAAGTGAAAGAGATCCTTGCCTTAAATGAAAAAGGCGAAAAGCCGGATGTGCTTCGACCAGGAGCTACTCCCATCCGGGACATTGGCGGTGGAGGGAGTAGGGAAAAAGAATTTGACTTTGTAGATGTGGTAGGAACGGAACTTCCTCCTCTGCCTGAACGAGGAAACAAAAAGAGGAAAAAGCGCTCCCCTCATAACCGAAGAAAAAAAGACTCCAGAGGCAAAGGAGGACAAAATAAGGATCAAAAAAATCAATCCCAGAACAAACAAAAATCTGGTTCCGGATCGAAGAAGAATGCTGCCAAACCACAAAACAAAAATCAAAGAAGAAAGCAGAAACCCAGACCGCCTGCAAACAAAAACAAGAAAGCTGATTCTCCTGAGTCCGGAGACAATCAAAAAAATAAAACTACACAGAACAGGAATGCGAACAATCGAAATCGCAAACCTGGAAAAAGATCTGGCAAACCTTCAGGACGAAAACCTCCTCAAACACCGAAATCGGAATGATCCATCTCCAGCGGAATGTATGTCTCGGAATCACCTTCTTGTGTGTCGCCGGCATCTTATCTATGCACTCTTGTAGCACCGCAGAAAGTATTGCCAGCAAAACCTTCGAATCCACTTGCTGGGATATCACGGATACGCTAGGATTTTCGCTACATCCCTCTCAACTGGGACGTGATTCCGAATTGAACATAGAAGTGACTTTCCTCCCGGACTATCGCTATTCCAACCTATATCTGAAAGCGATTGCTACCTCTCCTTCAGGTGCCAAACAAGAAATCATGGTCAATGATACAGTGATAGACCCTGCTGGAAATTGGCTGACAGAAGCTTCTGGCGGTACTTACCTTCATCCATTCGATACGCCGCTAAGGTTGGCACTGGAAGAAGCCGGACAGTATCAGATCCAACTTATTCAATACATGCGGGATAGTTCGCTCTGTGAGATCCAGGGAGTGAGGGTATGGTAAGGAAAGTTCTCTTCACGCCAGACTTCTTGCTGGATGAAGTGACAAACAGTCTTCCTTTTGTTCTCTAAATGCCTATTCCTCACCAGAAGACTTCCCCAATCTCTCTTGAATCCACGTTCGATTGTCCCACCCCAGCGCACCCAGGAAGAAAAGCAAACACAGAATGGAACCGAGAAGAGCAATCGAGTTACCCGTATGATAAGACTGCGGCTCAAACTTGAATTCGACTGTATGAGAACCAGCAGGGATTCGCAGGCCGCGCAATACATAATTTGCGCGGAAGTGAGGCACCAATTCACCATCGATATAAGCATTCCAGCCTTTTTTGTCATTGTAGTAGATTTCGGAGAAAACAACGACTTGTTCACTATTGGCATTGAAATCGTAGGTCAGATGTTTTGGCGTGAAAGCGGATAGAGAGATTCTTGCGCCAGGATCTGCTTGGTAATTGAAGCCTTCTAATTGCTTGGCAAAGGCTCCCTCAAAAATACTATGATCCACAATGGCTGTGGTACGAAGATCTGTCCCTCTCAGAGCAGAGATTTCTTCATCAGGGCTATTGACTCGCTGAATGTTGCGAACCATCCAAGCATTGCCCATCGCAGAGCGATTCTGGATTGGCTGGCCTTGTGGATTGATGATGATGTAGCGTGTGTTGAGCATATTGACAGCACGCATTTGCGCAACAGCTGACTGAATCAGAGAATCTGTCAATTGCTGTTGGTTGGCACGTAAAGTCTGGATAAACATTTGTTGCTCAATTCCAATATGTTGCGAAATCAGATCATTATATCTTCTCAACTTCGCCGCATGATATCCACCAATGGACTTGTGGTGATAAGAGGTGATCGCATCGTTGAATGGGCCATCGGAAGAAGTCATGTTAAAAACCCGATAATTCGGATCAGCATCTTGCAAGATAAACTTATCAGCAGGGCTGGGCTCATAGACCGCATTGAAGCGGCGGGTGCTGATGTATTTGTCTTTGGTGAAGTATCGGCTATTGACCACCAGGAGATCCATCACAACAAGCAGACCGATTCCCACATAGACGCCGGCATCTTTGATTTTGTCTTGGAGGTACAACCAAAGAGCGCCAGCTGCGGCCAGGATGAATCCAGCTGAACGAAAGGCATCGGATTGTAGCAGACTGGCTCGATAGGACCTCAAGGATTCCGAAGGAAGCTGATTCCGGCTCTCTTCAGCATCACCGATAAAGTCGAACACAGAAGGGCCGATCAAGGCAAACAATGCACATAATCCAGCTGTAACACCAGCTGCAATGTATAAGGCTTTTTGTTTTTGCTCCTTGCCGATCTCTGATGAGAGGAATTGTTGCAGCCCCAAAATTCCCAGGATTGGAAGCGCAATCTCCACAATAGTGATGTACATCGTGGGAGCCCGGAACATATCGTATCCCGGAAGGATGCTGAAACACAGTCGTGCGAGCCATTCAAAATTAATGCCCCAGGACAGCATGAGGCCAATAATGGTGATGGTAAGAAGCCACCAGCGAATTTTGTCCTGAACCAATAGCAACCCAAGAAGAAACAGGAAACAAATAATCGCTCCGGCATAAGCGGGCCCTGCTGTGGACCTTTGTGCACCCCAATACGTGAAGATGACATTCCGCCCATCCTGAAGTCTGACAGCATTTTTTCTGGCTTCAGGAGATTTGCCCGCCGTAGAGACTGATGGCCCACCTTGCACATTGGGGATCAGGAGAGAGAAAGACTCAAACTTCCCTTCACTGTACTCCATGGCATAATCAAATGAAAGGCCTGAATCTTTTTTCTCTTTGGCTGCTGCCAGCTCTGCCTTTCCCCGGATGGTTTCTTTGGCATATTCATTGGTGGTCATCAGCTTGCCAAGATTGGGCAGAACGCCTAGAAGACCTGCCATGACCAGAACTGCCGATGCTTTCAAAAATTGAGGAATTTGTTTTTCTCGAATCGCATGTACCCCATAGACAATACCGAGACTCACAAGCATCAAGGCAAGGAAGTAGGTCATCTGGTAGTGATTGGCGCTGACCTGAAGGGCGAAGAAAAAGGCCGTGATTCCCCCGCCTAACAACCACTTGCCCCTATAGGCCATCAGGGCACCAGCTAGTGTTGGCGCCCAGTAAGCAATCGCATTGGCTTTGGAAGTATGACCAGCAGTAAGAATGATGAAATGATAAGAACTCAGTGCAAAAGCGGCAGCTCCGATTCCACTCAACCATGGATCTACTTTCAAGGTTCTCAGTAAAAAGAAGAACCCAAGAAATGTCAAAAACACATAATTGGCAGGTCTGGGTAAGCCAAAATAGAACAGTTTATCTATGTCCCAAAACCAGTTGCCCGGATAGGTAATACTGGTCTGATAGGCAGGCATTCCACTGAACAAGGTACTTACCCACAGTGCTTCTTCGCCAGTTGCTTCTCTGAAGTCGGCAGACTCCTTAGCCATGCCCTTATAATGTTTGATATCATGCCAGTCCAGTTGTTGGTTGTTAAACAATGGATTGAAGAAGGCATAGACTACCAGAAAAAACACCAGGATGATGCTGGCATGCTGAATCAGATTGCGCTGAGTGTCAGATAGGTTCATCCCTGAAGATGCACGCTGCTGCTTATTTTTTTTTGCCATGGTTTGGGAATCAAATATCCATCCTTCATGGATTGAGTCCCCTAAACTACTATCTGAGATTGATCTGGCAAAAGATTCAGAGAGATTTTAGGCAGATGCAAAGAATAATACAGAACCTCCTCATCTCTGACTTCTCACATCTCTCTCCCCTCTCCTTCCAGCAATCCCATCAGATAGGTCCCATATCCACTCTTTATCAGAGGTTCAGCTATGGTGCGCAATTGGTCGGAGTCTATGAAGCCCATCCGGTAAGCCTGTTCTTCAATACATCCGATTTTGAGACCTTGTCGCTTTTCGATGATCTGGACAAAGTTCCCTGCTTGCATGAGAGAATCATGGGTTCCGGTATCTAACCAGGCTGTCCCACGACCTAGGATAGAGACATTGAGATTTCCTTGTGCGAGATAGGTCCGATTGACATCTGTGATTTCCAATTCTCCTCTTGGAGATGGTTTGAGGTTTTTTGCAATGTCGATTACCTGATTGTCATAGAAGTAGACACCGGGAACCGCATAGGAGGATTTTGGATGTTGAGGTTTTTCTTCAATACTGATGGCTTTTCCCTCTTGATCAAATTCTACAACTCCATAGGCAGTAGGGTTGGAGACATGATAGGCGAAAACGAGTCCTCCCCCCTCTTTCGAGACAGTTTCTTTCGCTTCTGCGAGGGTTTGACCAATGCGTTCTCCATAAAAAATATTGTCTCCCAGGATTAAGGCAGCATCATCATCCCCTACGAACTCCTCTCCGATGATAAATGCCTGGGCCAAGCCTTCTGGATTGGGTTGCATTGCGTAGGAAAAGGAAGCCCCTATTCTGGAGCCATCCCCCAGGAGGTGTTGAAACAGTGGCAAATCCTGTGGGGTTGAAATGATCAGAATTTCTTTGATTCCGGCAGACAGAAGCGTAGAGAGAGGATAATAAATCATGGGTTTGTCGTACACCGGCATGAGCTGCTTGCTCACGGAAATCGTGAGGGGATAAAGTCGCGTGCCGGACCCACCAGCAAGTATGATTCCTTTCATAAATGAGGGTTGAGAGAATTGGGTTGAGTATGTTGAGCTGCGTGTCTTTGATCAGAATTCAGGGGAAAAACTTCTTCCTTTTTCCTCCTGCCTGCACAGAACCGATCACGCGAAACTCACTGCACTTAAAATGGAGATTTAAATTCGGAAAAAGAAGGATGTTTTTGATCTTTTGGAGACAAAATAGGAGGGATATTCGCCCACATAATTTTGAGATCGGGATCATTCCAGGCAATGCCACCTTCTGAGGGATGATGGTATACCTGGGTACATTTGTAAAAGAATAAACAACTGTCAGATAGCACCTGAAACCCATGTGCAAATCCTTCCGGGACATATAACATGGTATGATCCTCCGCATCTAACTCAATCCCCAGGCTTTGGCCGAAGGTTGGGGAGTCTGTTCTGAGGTCCACCACCACATCAAGGACCTTGCCCTGTAAGGGTCGAATCAACTTGCCCTGGGCATAAGGAGGGTGCTGAAAATGCAAACCCCGGAGAGTTCCCCGGGATGAAAAAGAGAGATTATCTTGTACGAATGAGAGATGATCGAGACCTATGCTAGCAAAGTGCTGTTGGTTGTATAGTTCCAAGAGGAACCCTCGTTCATCTCCAAATACATCAGGCTGTATGATCCATACGTCAGGTAGTGAAGTCTCAGACTTGGAGAACCCCATGAAGTTGCTGTTTGAAATATTCCAGAGTGGTTTTCAAGCCATCTCTCCGACCGACCGTAGGCTCCCAGCTCAGAATTTCTCTGGCTTTGGAGATATCAGGTTTTCTGATTTTCGGATCGTCTTTAGGGAGGTCTTGAAACACGATTTTGCTTTTCGAGCCGGTAAGTTCGATAATTTCTTTTGCAAAATCCAATATTGTGATCTCTGAAGGGTTGCCAATGTTGACGGGCATGACTTCATCGCTGAGAAGAAGCCGGTAGATCCCTTCTACCAAATCTGAAACAAAACAAAAACTTCTGGTCTGACTTCCATCACCAAAAACGGTAATGTCCTGATTGTGAAGAGCCTGCGAGGCAAATGCCGGCAGTGCCCTTCCATCATCCAGGCGCATTCGAGGGCCATAGGTGTTAAAAATCCGAACAATTCGGGTTTCCACACCATGATACCTGTGATAGGCCATTGTCATGGCTTCCATGAACCGCTTGGCCTCATCATAGACGCCTCGAAAGCCAATGGGATTGACATTGCCCCAATAGTCTTCAGTCTGAGGGTGAATGAGGGGATCGCCATAAACTTCAGAAGTACTGGCAATAAGAACCCTGGCCCCTTTGTCCTTGGCGAGTCCCAGGATTTTGTGTGTCCCAAGTGCGCCCACTTTGAGCGTCTGAATGGGGAGTTTGAGGTAATCAATAGGGCTTGCTGGCGAGGCAAAGTGCAAGATGTAATCCAGTTGTCCCTCTACATAAGTGTAGTTGGTTACATCATGCTTGACGAAGGTGAATCCGTCTACGCCAAATAAGTGTCCGATATTAGCTAGGTTACCGGTAATGAGGTTGTCCATAACGACAACCTCATATCCTTCAGAAAGGAACCGATCACAGAGGTGCGAGCCTAAGAAGCCCGCCCCACCTGTGATCAGTATTTTTGGTTTGTTACTCATTCGTAGAAACAGTTTCTGCCGCACCAACCTTGGAGCGACCTATAGAATAGTACGTATAGCCCATTTCTTTCATTGCTTCCAACTCGTAAACATTTCTTCCGTCAAAAACGACAGGAGCTTTCAACCCGGTTTTGATTTTGTCAAAATTGGGAGTTCGGAATTCATTCCATTCAGTGATGACCAACAGAGCATCCACGCCCATGACAGCTTCATACTGATTGTCACAGTACTGGATATCGAGGTTGGTGTACTTCTGAACGGACTCCATGGCCTCTGGATCATAAGCTTTGATTGTTGCGCCCAATTCCAGCAGACGTGCGATGATTACCAAAGAGGGTGCTTCACGAATATCATCGGTGTTAGGCTTGAATGCAAGTCCCCATACACCAAATGTTTTTCCGCTCAGATCATCCGTCCCATAATGAGCGATGACTTTGTCTACCATGATTCCTTTTTGGATTTGGTTGACATTCATCACAGAATCAAGGATTTGGAAGTTGTAGTCATACTGCTTGGAGGTCTTGAAGAGTGCAGATACATCCTTGGGGAAACAAGATCCACCATATCCCACACCTGGGAAGAGGAATCGTTTGCCAATTCTGGAATCTGTTCCCATTCCCCGACGAACATTGTCTACATCTGCCTCAACGAGTTCGCACAGATTGGCAATCTCATTCATGAAGGAGATTTTTGTTGCCAGGAAAGAGTTGGCTGCATACTTGGTTACCTCAGCACTTCGACGATCCATGAAGATCACTGGGTTGCCAGACATGACAAATGGCTTGTACAATCGTCGCATCATTTCAGTAGCCTTGTCAGCTTGTGATCCGATGACGATTCGCTCAGGTTTCATGAAATCTTGAACAGCAAAACCTTCTCGCAGGAATTCAGGGTTGGAGACAACGTCAAACTCTACATCTGTTTGAGATGCAATTGCAGCTTGAACTTTGTCAGCCGTTCCTACAGGTACGGTACTCTTGTTCACGATCACACGATATTCGGTGAGGAGAGTTCCAATTTGGTTGGCTACGCCCAAGACATATTTGAGATCGGCAGAACCATCCTCAGTTGGAGGAGTCGGAAGAGCAAGAAAGATAATGTCCGCAAATTTGACCGCATCTTCGAGAGAGTCTGTGAAAGTCAGACGTCCTTCTTTTGTGTTGCGCTCAAAAAGCGTTTCCAAACCGGGTTCATAGATCGGGACAACGCCAGCGCGTAATTTCGCCAGCTTTTCCTGATCATTGTCTACACATAGAACATCATTTCCGGCTTCAGAAAAGCAAGTTCCAGAAACAAGGCCTACATAACCGGTTCCGATTACAGCAACTTTCATTTGATTGAAAAAATTAAAATTAGTGGTACCAAAAAATTGATTATAACGTATCGATGAGATGATCGACAATATATTCTTGTTGAGCTCGATCCAATTCAGAGTGCATCGGCAGGCTCAGCACCTCTTCGGTGAGTTGTTCTGAGATGGGGAAGTCTCCTTCCTTGTAGCCATATTGGGTATAGGCACCTTGTAGATGAATCGGCACAGGATAATATATCATCGTTGGAATCCCTTTTTGAGACATGAGTTCCTTGATTTGGTCTCGTTTTTTTCTGCCTTCCTTGACCTTGACGGTATACTGATGAAAGACGTGGCTTCCATTGTCATTCCACTGAGGGAGTACCAGACCATCCACATCTGCAAGAAGGGAATCATAGGTTCTGGCGGCAGTTCTTCGGGCTTCCGTATAAGTATTGAGGTGTTGGAGTTTGATATCCAAAATAGCAGCTTGAAGAGAATCCAGGCGGCTATTCACACCAATTGAGTCGTGATAGTATTTTATTTTTGCTCCATGGTTGCAGATGATCCACAACTTCTCGGCCAGTTCCTCATCTCTGGAGAAGATCGCTCCTCCATCTCCATAAGCACCGAGATTTTTGCTTGGATAAAAAGAAGTCGTTCCTATTGCACCGATGGTTCCGGCCTTGACAACTCGTCCATCTGAGAAGGTATAGTCTGCACCGATTGCCTGAGCTGTATCTTCTACAACTGGAAGATTGTGCCTGTTTGCGACTTCCATGATGGCCTCCATATCGGCGGCCTGTCCATATAGATGCACCGGAAGAATCGCTTTGGTTTGTGGGCTGATGGCTGCTTCGATTTTGCTGACATCCATATTGAAGGTTAGGGGATCAACCTCAACAAATACGGGCTTCAGCCGAAGCAAAGCAATCACCTCAACGGTGGCAACATAGGTGAAGGTAGGGGTAATGACCTCATCACCAGGCTCTAAACCAAGAGCCATAAGAGCAATTTGCAATGCGTCTGTGCCATTGGCACAAGGAATCACATGCGGGACATCCAGATAAGTAGCGAGATTTTTTTTGAATTGCTTGACGGCAGGGCCATTAATGTAGGCACCTGATCGGACAACTTCCTGGACGGCAGAATCAATTTGATTTGCAATTTTTTGATACTGAGAAATGGTGTCAACCATTCGGATGTTCATAAGCCGATGGATTATGGAATTGTTTGATTACTATACCAGAGCAAGTGTGGAATGCGGTAGTAGGGAAGATCTTCAAGTAGGCCCGCTTTTTTTACCTGGCAAAGGTATCACTTTTTTCTCATTTTCTTTCACCTACTACCTCAACTGATTCTCTCATTGAATGAGCTGATTCAAAGCTGCCTTGAAAGGTTTTTTTTCGTTTTTTTCATAGAGTCGATCCAGTACCTTTGCCAATATTACAAGCTGATCGGCCAACAGCCAAAACAATCTTGCTGATAATCAATCATCATTTGCATTTTAATTCCATGATACATTCCTTGACAAAATCCTCTTTCATCCTTTTCTGCATCCTGAGCTTTTTTGCCCAAAATAAGATGCTGGCCCAGAAGAGTATCCGGGATTCCTCTATTAGTTTGGTTGTATTGGACATTTCTTATCGCGGCTATTTTCCTGCTGGAGACATGACTGAGCGTTTTGGATTTACCTCTGTCATGGGGGTGGATCTGAGTTACAAACTCTCTTCGAACTACTATCTTTCAGGAGGATTTCATTTTTTGTTCGCTGATTCTGTAGATATGTCGGGAATTCTGGACCCGCTATTGACGCCAGGAGGATTTCTGGTGACCGATAATGGTCTGTTATCGGATGTGCGGACTTTGGGATCTGGCTTTGTGGTACCGATCTCTGTGGGCAAGATTTTTCCCATCATTAAGGCTCACAATTCCAATAGTGGACTGTTTGTAGAAATTGGCGGCCAGTTTCTACAACACAAACTCGTCATTCAGCCAAGGGAAGATGAGGTGGCCGGGCTGGAAGGAGAGTATATCAAAGGCTATGATCGCTTGACCAATGGCATAGGAATTCGGGAAGGAATTGGGTATCGATATTTTGCGAGTAATGGGATGGTCAATTTTGCGATAGGGCTGGACATGAGTCAGAACTTTACCCAAAGCAGAAGAAGTGTGGATTTTAGCACAGGCCTTTCGGATAGCAGACAGCGACTGGACCTCTTATTTGGGATTCGGGCCAGTTGGACATTCCCGCTATACAAGAGAGCGCCGAATAAAGCCTATTACAATTGATGGCTTCTTTTTGCTGAAATGGGCTTGCATTTTTTTTTTTTTTTTTTCATTTGGAAGTGGATGCCTTCCTATTCATTTTTTATTTACAAATCCATTTCTCATGAAAACTATTGCTTTTCGTATCTCACTCATTTTATCTCTACTAGGGATCGTTTTTGCTTGCACACAAGAATCTGTCATTGATAGAGTTGCATCTGAGAAGGTCGATTCAGATTATTTGATGAATCTTGTTGAGGAGTATAATCTGGCTTTGATCCGAAAATATGGCCTTGGCTATGTCAATGAGCTTCCCAGAATCAAAAAAGCATTTTTCAAAAAAGGCATTCTGAGTTCAAAATTGATGGAAGATGAAGAGGGACGATTGGGATTGACCTTCTTATTTGAAGAAAAAAACAGAGGAAAAGAAGAATTTCAAGCAACTCGGTTTCATGTTGGCTTAGAAGAGTCAATGAAGTTCCCTAAAAAATTAGAACAGGCTGAAATAGCCTTTCTTGAAAATCAGTTGATCATTCGTGATGGGCAGCATCATGTTCTGACAAGTTTTTTGGTGCCGACACAAAATGCCTTATCGCAGAGATCTTCAAATATTCCTACACATGATGCTTGGTCATTGGCCATTGAGGATATTCAATCACCTGAATTGATGTTATTTGCTTATTGTACTTGTAGTTGTCCTTCTTGTGCACCAGGAAAACCTTGTAATGCAACTAGTTGTTCTTGTTCCTCAGGCTGCGGAGGGGGATGTTCTGTTACTTGTGGTCCCAAAAGCACTGCTGTATGTGTAGATAGTTGTGATTATGAGTGATTGAATCCCAATCCTTGAGTATACATAGCTGTAGCTGGTTGCCAAACTCAATTGGCTACAATTTTCTGTTTTTTCAAAAGATTTAGGGACAGTCAAAAAAAAACAATTCTCTTGCTTATGGTTTTATTGGTTCCTTCATTTTTCTTAAATAGGGGGAATGAAGATTCTTTACGACCTGGGGATTTATTTCTACTATATATTTATCCGAATAGGGAGAATCGGTTTTTCTAAAGCCAGATTATGGATAGATGGACGTAAAAATTGGCAACAACGATTGGTCGAAGCCAGAGATATGAGCCGCCCCTGCATTTGGTTCCATTGTGCGTCGTTGGGAGAATTCGAACAAGGCCGCAATCTGATTGAGGCCATCCGGGAACACGCTCCCCACTATCAACTCATCTTGTCATTTTTCTCCCCTTCGGGCTATGAAATCCGAAAAAATTATGCCCATGTAGATCATGTGTGTTACCTGCCTCTGGATACAGCCGCCAATGCACGGAACTGGGTCCAACTCCTTCAACCTGAGATGGTGTTTGTTGTCAAATATGAGTTATGGCTGAATCTGTTTGGGGAGCTGAAAAAGAAGAAGATTCCCCTGATGCTTGTCTCAGCCAGAGTGCGAAAAACCGGGAATCCATATTCCAACATGATTCGTAAGCGCTTGTACCAACTGGCATTTTCTGCTTGCACGCACATTTTTGCCCAGGACGAACAATCTGCCGCAGATATTCAGGCGATTTCTCCAGATGCAGCTGTCAGTGTCAGTTATGACACCAGATTCGATCAGGTATGGTCTACCAGAGAAGCCCATACAGACATTCCTGAATTGGCTGCCTTCAAGAAAGAAAGACTCTGTATCGTGTGTGGAAGCACCTGGCCCAGGGATGAAGCCTTGCTCTTCGGGGCATATACCAAACTCAAAGAGACAGTAGACCTCTGTCTTGTGATCGCTCCACATGAGATTCATCAGGCGCGAATCAATAAGTGGACAGCCGCATTCCCGCAAGAGAGCATTCGCTTTTCTGACATTGACCAATTGTCTGACCAAGATCGAATCTTGTGGATCGACAATATCGGGATGCTGTCGAGATTGTATGCCTATGCAGATATTGCCTTGATTGGTGGGGCATGGAAGAAAAAGGTACACAATATATTAGAGGCGGTTGTGTTTGGATGTCCTGTGATTTTTGGACCCAATCATCAGAATTTGCCGGAAGCGACTGATCTGATTCGGCTAGGAGGCGCTCATTCTGTCAACAATGAATCGGAATTGCTCCTATGTTTGGATGACTTGCTTCGATCAGCTGATCAGCGAGCCAAAATCAGAGATGTACATACTGATTTTGTGAAGGAACGGCTAGGTGCCACAGAATTCATTTTAAATTGGTGCAAAAAAGCAGGATTTTTGACTTCAACCGAACCTATCTAGCAGGTATTTCGTTTTTGGAAAGACTAAATTTCATTAAGTTTGTAGATTGTCAATTTGAACATTATGAAAGGATCACGTTTTGCAGTAAGCCTTCTATTGTTAGCTTTTCTTCTTCCTCTAACTGCGGGTGTTCAGGCAGGAAGTCCCAAAGACCCTAAACTGTACATCAAGAGTGAAACAGTCAGGAACGAATTCGTGGAAATTGTCTACGAAGTAACCTTTGAAGGATTTGTGGAACTGCATCTATTCAATCCTGACGGGAAGAAGATTTGGATCAAAGGAAAAGTGACAGATCGTCAAGGACTGGACAAAATTCGCATCCCGCGCAAACCGCTGAATGATGGAGAGCGCTACACCTTCAAGTTGAAATACAAAGGCAAAGAATACGAAGGTAGATTTTATACCTGATCAACCCATAACGATTCATACCTATGCACGTTGTACAAGAAAATATCCACATACGCCCCGTAGAACATTCCCGCTTGTCAGAAGTCGATATGAACAACATTCCTTTTGGGAAGGTGTTCAGTGATCATATGTTGATTGCTCGCTTTGAAGGCGGAAGCTGGAAAACACCTGAGATTGTTCCTTTTGGAGCGCTGCCGTTTAAGCCAAGTATGTCTGCCTTGAATTATGGTCAGTCGATTTTCGAAGGCATGAAAGCCCATAAAGGCCCAAATGGAGAAGCCCTCTTGTTTCGTCCTGATGAGAATATCCGACGGCTGAATGACTCTGCTGCCAGATTGTGTATGGAACCCATTCCTGAGCATATCTTCATGGATGGTCTGAAAGCCCTCATTCGACAGGACAAAGCATGGATGCCCAATATCGAGCAAGGCTCCTTGTATATCAGACCCGTATATTTTGCAACAGATGACAGCATCGGTGTTCACGCATCGGAAGACTATATGTTGAGCATCTTTACCTCTCCGGTTGGATTGTACTATGCAAAACCTGTCAGTCTCTTGGCGACGAAAGACTATGTGCGTGCAAGTATCGGTGGGACGGGCAGTGCCAAAGCTGCTGGAAACTATGCTTCTGCTCTACTTCCTGACAAAATTGCCAAAGCGCAGGGCTACCACAATGTATTGTGGTTGGATGGACGAGAACATCAGTACATCGAAGAGTGTGGTACCATGAATGTCTTCTTTGTGATAGAAGGAACAGTCATTACCCCTAATCTTACTGGGACCATCTTGCCGGGAATCACTCGAAATAGCGTACTCCGTGTGCTGAGAGACAATGGATACAAGGTCGAAACCAGACCTATCTCGATTTATGAAGTACAAGAAGCTTATCGGGAAGGGGTTCTGGAAGATGCCTTTGGGGTTGGAACCGCTGCCGCTGTCACCCACATTGACCGAATCGGATTTGGGGGAAGTGATATGCACCTGCCGCCAGTGGAAGACCGCACCACCAGCAACTGGTTGAAAGATCAGGTAAATGGAATGCGCACAGGCTTGATTGCTGATCCCTATGGTTGGGTGATGGCTTTATAACACCGATTCTTTCTATGAATGAGCAACCGCTAGTCGTCTGATGCCCACATCAGAACAGAGATGCCAGTCATTCATGTTGAGATTGATATACAGAGACAAGGATCGAAGCCCTTGTCTCTGTATTCTTTTTTGGGAAATAAATATTTGATTGATAACCAGGAGAATGTCTTGAGTAAGAACCTGGAGCGGGCTTTACTCTTTGATTTCTGATAGCAAGATTCCTGTGTCCTCGACTGTCAGGATTCCCCCCTCTTCGACCAGCAACTCACTACCAGTTTTGGCATGTAGTTTCCCTTGATTTCTGAGGATGACTTCCGCACCTTTTTTGATGGTGAGGCGCGCTCCAGATTCAAGTATCAATTCACTGAACTCGTCGAGGATCATCTGACTGCCTTTTTTGAGGAGAATATGTTGCCCATGCTGTACGCGAAGGACAGTCGGAGTGACGCAGTCGCCAGTTGCAGAATGTGCATACTCCCGATTGGGAGTTCCACTCAGGTTCATCATTAGACGTGTTCCTTTTTGGATCATCAGAGTATTGGTTTGGGTAGCATCCTCTAGACCTGGAAGGAGAATATTTCCGCACCAGCGACGGTCCTCAGACAGCTTCCAATCGTCAAAGCGAATATCCAGTACGTAGGTTCCATCTTTCTTCCGCTTGAGCACTTTTATTCGAATACCATTGATCACAATTGGTTCAAACTGTTGTGGGGTTCTCTGGAATACAGGATAGTTCATGGCCGGGACAATCCCGCTTTTGCCAATCACATCTCCTGCCTCGAAAGCGTCTAACGGATCTCCTGTGCAATTCAGACTATAGGTTCCCTTGCCGTCGATTTCTTCAAACCAAACGTCCATTTCTTCTCGCCCTCCCCCGTCTTTGTTGCCATGCTTCATACCGATTTTGATCTTGTTGTCTCCATCAAAGTCATAGCGGATAAATTGAAAATCGTTTTGGCCTGAGATGGGATTTTCTGCTGCCTTCTGGAATACCGGGAATTTCGCTCCATATTCTGACTTCATCGTATCAGTGGGGGTATAGTCAAACTGTCCTTCTGCATTGAGCATACGAATCATATTGGCATGCTCCCGAGAAAATGGATTGAGCCTGGGATTGGCACGATTGGCACCGGGAGCCGCGACGACATAGGCATACATACCGGGGGCAGAAACAGGATATCCTCGCTGAGGGTCGTTGTAAAAGATCTTGTCATCCCACAAATCCTGCTTTTGATGATTTTCCAGCCATAAATAGTCCTGTGTGCCCGGAATCTGAATGCGAATGGCATCCCGACCTGTAACAAAATCTTTCAGTTCGTACTTCCCATTGGTGGTGGGTTCCTGAGGACGCAACCAGTCCATCCACCAGCATTCCCAGGCATTGGCGGTGAAGAAAGGAGAATGCCAGGCGGCCATCATGCCCCAGCCTTTTTGTGTGTAGAACTTGTTGCCATCAGCACTATTGGCTCCGAGGTAATGCGGGCACCCATAGAGATTGTGGGCGAATTCATGCTTGAAATACTCCCAATTGTGTTTGGCATCTGCGTAGGATTTGATGCCAGTATGCCCATCCCTGATTTTGTAGACAGAATTGGGAATGCTCAAACGGCTGCTCGACCCCATCCCGGTACTTCCAAAGTCCCGATACATAAATACCACATAATCCAGGACACTGTCAGGGGAAGTCTCCCGATTGTCAGATCGATATTGTGGACTATTGGTGCGTTGGTCATATTTCGACCAGTCAAAATCCGGATAGTGTTCTGCAATCCAGTTGATGGCTAATTGGTTCATACGAGCTTGCCGACTGAAAAAATTACCCCGCTTCTCGTTCTCCAAGGTAATGGGGACTTGAATAGGGAAGATATCGCCCGTCAATCGAAATTGTCCACCGGACATGGCGTAATAATAATCACTCAGGTTCTTCTTGCGGCTGTCTTTCCCTAGCATCTCAGGATCTTGATGGAAAAACTGATTGCTCGCTCCCTCGGCCATGCGTGGAAGCACACCTTCCTTACTGATGTCAGGCCATTGTTTGGCAGAGCGCATCTTGGTGGCATTGTCAAATCGAACAAATATCAACAAGACATGGAGATCTCCTTTGGGAGTGTGAACGCCTCCATGATAAGAGTGAAGAGGAGAAGATGATTGGGCTGGTAAACTACAATAGAATGACAAGCAACAAATGAAAAGAGCGATCTGTTTTGTCATAAGAGAAAAATCCTGGAAAATGGTGAAAAGATCAATTCAAATTTGGGCAGATTCTTAGTTTGACTTTGGCCAAAATTAAAAACCAACTCTCAATTCAAGGCCTTGTAAGTCTATTTTTGGCTCGAATTAATCAACATCACTAAAAAATAGCGAAGTTCATGAATTCACAAAAGCCGTTTCCAGACAGTAATGAGGGATTTTCTGTTTTTCAAAATGGCCAAAGTCAAACTTAGTTCGTAGACGAACAGATGAGGGTGTCGGTTTGTGATATGGCAGGTGTTGCGGTGCAAGCTGAATGTCTGTATGAATCATACCCTTAC
This sequence comes from Bacteroidota bacterium, assembly GCA_039029315.1. Taxonomy (GTDB): domain Bacteria; phylum Bacteroidota; class Bacteroidia; order J057; family J057; genus JBCCCJ01. The sequence continues at coordinate 93,679 of JBCCGK010000003.1, forward strand.
CATCGAGTCATCCTAAAACCACAAATGCGGAGCAAAGCCCCGCATCTGTGAAACGTGAGTGTATCTATCTGTTAGCTTTATCGATTGACGCCCTGACCAACTGATTCGCAGTAATCAGCGATGGCTTTTACACGATCATAATTGGGGTCAATGGAATAAATTTTCGACATATACTGGTTCGCATCATCACAGTGATAATCTCCTTCGTCTCCTGATGGATTAAAAGAATAGAAAGAAAATACTTCATAGGACAACAAGAGGTTCTTGGTTACATTCTTGTCCAGGGAAGAAGGATCTTTATCTCCCCAAACATTGATAATATCTCCACAAGGCTCCTTGATGTACCAGCTATTAGAAGTCGTATCCATCGCTTCTTTTTTCTGAGCAATCTGAATTCTGTAGATGTATGGATTCAGGTAGTCATCCTTCAACTTGTGCACTTCCTTGAAGTTTCCATCAGCTTCTTCATACATATCAGCATTGTACTGAGCCAATCCGAGTTTGTAGAAATTCTGTAAGCTTGGTGCTTCAGCGAAGTCAACAACTTTCTGACGGTAGTGTGCCTCAGGCGTATAGAATGGCTTGGCCTCTCCTCTTTTTGCCTTGGATTGAGCGGCGAGTTCCTCCATCTGTGCTTGCTTAGCAGTCATCCCTTCTACCAATGCGTTGGCTTGCTCAGTCAGGGTAGCTTTTTCGTTCTGATCTTCTGTTTCTTTGATTTTTGCTGTCAAAGCTTTATAGCTGCCATTATCCGTTACCAGGCTTTTTCTCACTTCTCCTCTTTCTTTGGAGATTTTTCTGGCTTCTGCGATTTTTGATTTTGCCTGCTTGTTGTATTTGTCAGCAAGCGTTGCGAAGATATCATCGCGATCAGCATTCTTCTGAATCAGTTTGGCATAATACTCATCGGCTTTGTCGAAATTGCCTTGCTCACGGTAGATATGACCAGTGATCTCATAATCATCCTCAATCAGATATTCTTCTTTTTTGACTTGATTGAAGTAGTCTTCCATCGCGGCTTGGGCTTCCCCGAGTTTGCCCAGCTGGAAGAGGGACATGCCTTTGAGGCGTCGAGTTACGTTTGTTCCTGCACCAGCACCTTCGATTTTCGCAATTTCAGTCAGGGCTTCGTCATAATTTTCACTCAGGAAGAGGAAACTGGCGTACCGGATTCTTGCTTTGAGGTCATCCCCTGTCAGTGAGACGTACTTCTGGAGATCATCTCTGGCTTTGTCATATTTTCCCAGCAAGAGGTAGAGTTCCCCACGGATTCTATAGGCAGGCGCATAATCGGGATCTTTAGAGACCGCAGCTTGAGCTTTTTCGAATCCAGCCTGAAAGTCAGCAGCTTCTTTGCTTTCTTTTCCTTTGGCGAAGTACAATTCAGCAAGATAGACATATGCAGGTACATAGTCTGGAGCTTTGGTGATCCCTTTTTCGAGTTCTTCCAATGCCAGTTCCTGTACACCTTGGCGGACATAATATTCTCCCAAATAGATATTGGGGCGAGAATCATCTCCTAATTCAGCTTTCTCCCTGAGATCATAGAGGATTTGCTTCGCTGTTCCTCTTTCATCTGGTCCACCTTCCATATAGGCGAGAGAGGCAGCAAAATCCACATCGACATTTTTGCCTTTATTGGTTGAAACAGCCTCTTCGAGGAAAACCAGGGCATCAGCCACTTTGTTTTCTTTCATCATCATCAATCCCATCCCTACTTTGTTCAGAGGGCTTTTTCCTTTGGCATCCAGGCCAGCCTGAAAATTCTGGGTTGCCCCTGCATAATCTTCAGAGTAGTAGCTGATCATTCCCAGATAGTAATAGATCTCATCTGTGTTTTTTTGTTTGGTAGTCAGATAACCTCGGAGTTCTTTCTCGGCTTCTGCATAACTCTCCTGAGCGATCAAATCTTTCACATTGGTCAGATCTACCTGGGCGAACAAGCCCATCTGCCCCATCAGGAGCATGCTCACACACATTAATAAAGCACGTTTCAACATAGTCTTTTTCGATTTAGATGGTTTGATGCTTAACTGATATTTTCCGGTAAATTTCACAAAAAGTTTGGTAACCAATCTACTATCAGGATGTACAATCCTTTTCAATCATTTTTTTGACGAAGATTTTTCATCCTCCTTCCAGTATTTTTCTTTGATTTTTCTGCTGTTTTCGGATGGAGGAAGTTTGACCTTGCGTGGGATCATATGCGCAGTAGCAAGACCGGATTTATGAATCAATCGCTGGCCTTGCGGTCCATCCAAATGTGCTACAAAGCCAGTTCCTAATCCTATAAGAGATTCCCGCATCACCGTAGTTACAGTTCGCGTGAGTGGATAGCACCGCTGCAACAAATAACTCTGGTAAGGCCCAAAATAGCTTTGGTCAAACGCACATAGAGGTGTTTCCTCTTTTTTCTCCAACCACACAATATTAACACCTGATTTGAGCTGTCTGCCTTCTCGGTCATCTACATCACTGATCCATGCCCATCCTCCAAAACCAATGGCAGTTGGATTCTCTGCTACATATGACAGGACTTCCGGGGTGTTGCGTTGAGCATACACACGATCTCTTGTCATCTTTTGATCCCCGAGTATACTATCTTGCAAGAACCTGACAGTACTCGATTTGGCATGATCAAATACCAAATTGATCGGGCCTTCGAGTCCTTCCTGAACGATCTGTTCCCATGTACTGATCTTCCCGCTCAGAACCCCGATCAATTGCTCATAGGTGAGCTTTTGTAGCGGATTGTCTTTATGAACAACCAACGCAATTCCTTCATAGGCGATTCCTGCATATTTGGCTGAGATATTTCTCCGCTTCAAAATGGCTGTTTCTTCTCTGGATAAATGCCGGGTAGAAATGGCCATGCGGATGCTATCATTGTTGAGCATCTGCGCAATCGCTTCTTCCCCAGGCAAGTATCGCGCATGGACGGTTGCCCTGGGGTATAGGGTCTCGAAGTTATCGATCTCGGCCTCTATGATCGGCATGAGGTTTTCATCTACAGTGATATGTATAGTTCCCGTAGTTGTGTTTTCTTTCGGACGATTCATCTGTCCCGGAATTGGGCCATTTGGAATGCTGTCTGAAAGAACCAACTGATCATTCGGGCTGGTAGGCGTTGTGTTGGTAGCGCAGGAAAACAGAAAGAAAAGCCCTCCCAACAGGATTCTAACACTCTTAAACTTCATGAAGACTCTTGACTGTTTTATAGGAAGCAAAGTTAATATTTTTTTTAAACATTTTTTGCATGATTTATTGAAAAGAGTATTGAAGAGGGAAAATTCCATAAACTACTCGATTGGGATTTTGCAAATATAATCTGTTTATGTCCAAACTCATTTGGGCAGTGAATCGGTTAGGACGCTGGCTCGAAAATTACATTCGGGCAGGAGAAATAACCGGTCAGCCGACAAATTTGCCAATTGAAGCATCGGTAGTATTAAAAAATTTGAGAGAATGAGGAAATTGAATGGTTACATAGTTCACTGCCTTTGTTGCCTCATTTTTGCTCAACGGGTTTCTGGTTCAACGTTCCTGATTCATGCGTCTGGCTCGGCTCGCTTTTTTGCTTTTAAACTGTTGCTTTGTTTCAGCAGGGTACTCATACCACATCGTAACTGATAGTGTGGTGGTGTGTGCAGGATCTGTACAGTCCTTTCCCGGACCTCGAAGTCGAGCTGCTGGAACCATCCTCAAATGGGAGTGGAATTTTGGAGATCCTGCAAGCGGATCCCGGAATATTTCTACCCAAGAAAGCCCCCAACATGTTTTTTCCAAAGCTGGATCATATCGTGTCCAACTTGTGATGAGCAACAATCAGGATGATCATGATACCCTCGTTACCCCGGTTCAGGTATTCCCAACACCGAGAGTGAAATTTACCACTTCTCGCGTATGTGTGGGGGGCGAAGTGACATTTAGCAGCAAGCTGGATTCGGCGACCTGGAAGGATCTGATTTGGAAGTGGGAATTTGGAGATGGTTTAGCCCCTTCTTTTGGCGGCCCTAAAACCAAACATACATTCAAAAAACCTGGGATCTATGAGGTACAATTGACCGTGAGTCCTCCCTCCGGTTGCTCCACACAAGTTCATCAGGCCGTTACAGCGCGTCGTGTGCCTGAGCCGGAAAATCTTGTGTCTGATACCGTATGTTTTGGAGACAGGGCAGAACTGAAAGCACCTTTGATTGATAGTCTGAATATTCACTGGTTTGCCTCTGCACAGTCAAGTGCCAGTTTGCATATAGGAGCTCTCTTTTTCACCCCCCCATTGCCAGACAGAACGACTTTTTTTGTCGCACACAAGGATAAGCGTGGGTGCTTGAGCTCGAAAGTGCCTGTACAGGTGGGTGTATTTTCTGCGGAGTCTACACATATTCTGACTGAACCTACGACCCCCTTACAATGGTCTGAGACAATGGTCAGGTGTGCCATCAAGGGAGAATCCGCACTTCAACGGGTTGTATGGTCTTTTGGAGATGGAGATTCCTCTTTGTCCCTGCATCCTTCGCATAAGTATCCCGGATCTGGAAAGTATGAAATTCATGCGATGGCCAAAAATACAGATGGGTGTAAGGTATTTATCAAACATTCACTGGTCATTTTGCCTCCTCCTCCGCTTTTTCTTCCTGCTGCCTTTTCCCCCAATCAGGATGGAATCAATGATACCTTCAAGGCTGATTCTCATAGCATGGAATCTTGTAGTATTCAGGTTACCAACACATTTGGAGAGATCGTATTTGTCGATGATACGCCTTCGTTCGCGTGGGATGGCAAAAAGCTCAACGGAACGCTTGCCCCTGAAGATATCTATATCTATCAGATCAAGGGAGTGGACAAAAAAGGAAAACCGTTTGTGAAGGAAGGAACCATCACCCTGGTGCGCTGAATCTATTCCTCTTGTACGAATACTCGTGCAATCTTGACAAATAATCGCTGTCTTTCCTACAAACAATTTCTTTGTTGATGAATCACTGACAAATTCCGTAATTTGTGAGTACATTTTAATTCAAAAAAGATCATGTCAGGTTTCACATTCCGATCATTCCTCCTTTTGTTTGTCTCTCTGATGACTTGGCAAAGCATCATGGCCCAACTAGGAAAAAAATCCTCGAATGCTGGAGAGGATCTATATTATAAGTTTGAACGAGAAGAGGTGGGCTATTATCGGGATAAGGTAGACTTTCAACTTCCTGAACCGAGCCTGATTCCTGTCGAATTGCCTGAAGAAACCCCCGATGCAATCAGATTGTCACATTTATTTCCTCCGGGAACCAAGCTGTACATTGATGCGGATGAGGGCTTGAAAAAAATGATCGAGCTGGACAAAGTAGACAAATCGAGAAAAAAAACGGTTTCCGGGTTTCGAATTCAGGCCTATACTGGTGCCAGTCGAGGCGGTGCAACCAGACAAAAGAATAACCTGATGCTCCAACATCCTGATCACATCAGCTATCTCAAATACGAAATGCCTAATTTCATTGTGCTGATTGGGGATTTTATGGATAAAGAGGAAGCAACCTTATTCTGCCGACGACTCCGCAATACCGTTCCCGGAGCATTTGTGGTGCCCGATCAGGTAAAAGTGCCCAGGTACCGACCTGAGACAGAAGAGGTCAGTGAGGATGAAAACGGATTCCCAAAATTGCCGGAACGAGAAGACAAGAATGGAAATGGGAATAAATAGGAGGACAACAGACCAACAGCCAATAGATATGGGAGTGGTAGGGAACTAGATCTGCATACCGATAAGATTTCCCATAAATAGTACATAGAGTAACAGCAAGATAAATCCTTCCCATCGGTTGACAATCCGGTCCTGAACGATGAGCAAAGCGATCAAGCTGGCAACGATCATGGCTGGAAGGCTGAAATCCAGAATGCTCGGAGGGACATCGATCAAGCCAAACAGCCGGGGGATTCCCATGACGGCAAATACATTGAAGATATTCGATCCGAGGATATTGCCGATTGCCATTTCTGCATTACCGCTTCTGACAGCTACAACAGAAACAACTAGCTCGGGCAAAGAAGTCCCTAGTGCAACTGCTGTGAGGGCAATGAGTTCTTTGCCTATATCCAACATTTCTGAGATCTCAATGATGGCGGTTACATTGTATTCAGCAGAAAAGTAAATCACCAACCCACTCGCAAGGAGAATCAAGGGATCTTTTATAGAAAACTGAGGAAGATTCGACTCTGCGGCATTTGCTCCATCTCCCCCATCTCCTGGAGATGGAGAGTCAGATCCATTCCTGCCCAGACTTAGAACGTACATCAGATACATCACCAAGCCTCCCAGACAAATAATGCCTTCAAAAAGGGAAAAATAGGCGTCCATACAGCACAAGTACATGATGAAGGCTGACCCCATGAGCATGGGAAGGTCAACTTGCATGATATCAAACTCCAGGCGAACCTTTTTTGCCAAGACCCCGACAATTCCCAGTACGAGGCATGTATTTGTGATATTGGACCCAATTACGTTTCCTGGTACAATAGCAGAAGTGCCACTTGGCTTGAGTACCGCAACGATGGAAGTAACCAATTCGGGAAGAGATGTGCCGACCGCAATCAGAGTAACCCCCACAATAAAGGGCTCAATTCCCAGTGCTAGTCCAATTCTTTCAGCAGCCTTAATGAAAAAATCTGCCGCAATAACCAGCGATACAAGGGTAATGATGAATATGGTACTCCAGAGAAGCAATTCAGATGTGGGTGATTCTAGCGTGTGCAGAACAAGGATACGAAAACTGGCAAGGAATGTTTGGTTTATGCAAAAAAGATATCATAACCAGGCATGTATTTGGGAACATTTTCTTCTTTTGGAAAGTGAATCTAACATGATTCGGCCGGAAAATTACAATTCAAAATGGAGAAACAAACAAAGTTTCTTAGTTTTACTTCTATAGACCATAATTTTTCAGCAATATGAATCGATGGGTTTGTCTGCCCTTGTTCTTGCTTCCCTTTACTTTGTATGGTCAAAAAAGCCTCCAATTGGGGGTCAATCTCACGCCTCTGGTAATGAATACGCTAGAGGTGAGGGGAGACGTTGGCATCAATCGAAATTTCTCTTTTCAGGGAGCGGCAGGATTTCGGACACAAACTCGCAATGAATCGGCGGTGATTCGTGTCCAGGCCTTGCAGGGATACATCCAGGAACAAAATCGTGCAGGCTTCATCTCAGTCGGAGGAAGACTATTTAATTCAGAAGACAATCCATATGAAGTCCCATTCATTGGGCTGAGCCTGACCATGGCCTACTACAGAGACAAAATCCTGGATACTGATCGAGGTCCTTCTCCCCCACCCCCGCAAATCTCAGAAGGTCTGCAACTGGGCGTGACCGCAAATATTGGATTTTCTATTCGGGTCAATCCAAGTCTCTATCTCGATCTTGCGATGCAAATGGGATACTCCCCTCCAAGAAAAGACTTGCTTCAATATTACTTCCCAGGCGCTGGATACAGCACCTTTGGGCCTGGTGTTCTTGGGGTGAAAGGAGGACATTTGCAACCACAGATTACCCTCAAATACACTGTGATTAAGGATAAACGACAGCGCATTAGGGAGATGGAATAATTTGGCATGAATTGGCAAAAAACTCCGTTCTGACTGCTAACTTGCCTGCATGACAAACATTTCCTTTATCACCATTGGAACAGAATTACTCAAAGGCAGAATCATCAACACCAATGCTGCTGAAGCAGGTCTTTTATTAAGAAAGCATGGATTCCAACTGGCGCGTGTGGTGAGTATAGCCGATACCGAGGAGGCGATTCTCGATGCCCTGGAAGTAGAATTGGAGAGAAGTGAAATTATTCTGATCAGTGGAGGATTGGGCCCAACCAAAGATGATATAACCAAGCATACACTTGCCAAATGGGCCCAAACAGAATTGGTCTGGCATGAACCTACCCTGATCGGCCTGGAACAACGATATGCTGCAAGAGATCGAGAACTCAACCGACTCACCAAAGCCCAGGCCTTGCTTCCTGAGCGTTGTCTGGTTGTGAAGAATCATCAGGGAACTGCACCAGGCATGGGGTTTCTGAAAGAAGGAAAACTTGTGGTCTCTATGCCCGGTGTCCCCTTCGAAATGTTGTATATGCTGGAACATGAAGTCATTCCCTTGATTCAGAATCAGTTTCCCGTCGGAACATTTCAACACAGCGTCCTGCGCCTGGCTGATATTCCAGAATCCAAAGCTGCCGAACGGATGGAAAAACTGGAATCAGATCTTCCAGAGGAAATAGATATTGCATATCTGCCGAGAGCTGATGGATTATGGCTGGAGTTGTCTGTGCGACTGGAAGGAGACAATCATGGGAGAGGAGCGGAAATTCTGCAACAGGCAAACAAAATGGTCTCAAGTTTATTTCAGGATAAGCTGTACACGATAGGCGAAACACCATTGCCACAACTGTTGATAGACTACTTTCAGTCCAAAAATCTTACGTTGGGAATGGTCGAAATTGTCAGCGGGGGAATGTTGTCAAAAAAAATGTACGAATGTTCTGGCGTCGAAAAGGTGGTAGCCGGAGCCTTGCATTTTCCTGATCAGGATCGCTTGACATCCTTTTTCGAAAAAGAAGATTGGCCTGAGCAGGAAGAAGTCCTGGCTCAAACTCTGGCCAGAAAAGCCAGGGATCTCTTTGGATCGGACATTGGCCTGGCAACAGTTGGGCATCCTGAGAGAGGAGGAGATCAGCCCGCCGTAGTCTGGATCGGGATATCGGATCTCCACACGACCGTTGTTCATCAAGCTTCTTTCCTCTATCAAAGGAAGATTAATATAGATCGGTCAACTCACTATGCAATGCAGTTCTGTTTGAAAATTGCAAAGGAACGCTTTGCCTAAGCTTGCAATTTGAGTAGTTTTGGGGCTGAACCAAACATTAAGCACATAGCTATTATGGCTAAAGCAGAGTTAATCATGCCCAAAATGGGCGAAAGTATCATAGAAGCAACCATTCTCAGTTGGACCAAAGAGATTGGTGACGAAATAGAACAGGATGAAACAGTCCTGGAAATCGCTACGGACAAGGTAGATTCTGAAGTTCCTTCACCTTTTGACGGAAAATTATTGGAGAAGCGGTTCAAAGAGGGAGATGTCGTGCCTGTCGGAACAGTCATAGCCATCATAGAGACTGATGGAGAAGCTGCTGGAGCAGGTGTAGAGGAGGAACTGATGGCAAATATTGATGTGCCAGAAGTGCCCTTTGTGCCCAGCGAACAATTGGTGAGTTCACCTGCCGGAACCCAATTGATCTCCAATGGGAATGGTGATAGATTTTATTCTCCACTTGTGTTGAATATAGCCCGAACCGAAGGGATCTCTCAACAAGAATTGGAAGCTGTGGCAGGATCAGGTCGGGGAGGCAGGGTCACCAAGAAAGATATCCTGGCATATGTCAAGAACAGGACACTTTCGCCTACAACACCTGTCAGCAAGACTGTGGTCTCATCGGCTGTAGCAAGTTCGCTTCCAGTCGTGTCCACAGGCATGACTGCAACCAGCAATGGGAATGTAGAGATCATGGAGATGGATCGTATGCGGAAAATCATTGCCCGCAACATGCTTCAGTCTACACAGACCTCCGCCCATGTGACCTCCTTTGTCGAAGCCGATGTGACCCATATTGCACTGTGGAGAAAGAAGAACAAAGATGCCTTTCTAAAGCAGTATGGAGAAAAACTGACCTATACACCAATTTTTGTTCAGGCGGTCGCCAGGGCGCTTCGAGAAATGCCACTGGTCAATGCCTCTGTAGATGGAGATAGAATCCTGATCAAAAAAGACATCAATATTGGCATAGCAGTCGCACTGCCAACAGACAATCTGATTGTTCCAGTTATTCGAAATGCAGATCGACTCAATCTGGCAGGGCTTGCCGCCGCGATCAATGATTTGGCACAAAGAGCCAGAATCAATAAACTTAAGCCAGAAGAACTGGAAGGAGGAACCTATACTGTCTCAAATGTTGGAACATTTGGCAATGTGATGGGAACCCCTATCATCATGCAGCCCCAAGTGGCGATTTTGGCCACAGGTGCAATCCGCAAACTGCCAGCGGTGATAGAAACACCTGCAGGAGATATGATTGGGATTCGACACAAGATGTTCCTGTCTCACTCTTATGACCATCGAATCATTGATGGTGCATTGGGAGGACGATTTGTGAAGCGAATCGCGGACATTTTGGAAGCCTGGCAGATGGATCAGTCCATTTGATAGGCGTCTGCTTCCAGATGAGACATCTCTGGATATATTGCCTCTTGATTGGAGGAGGAATCCCTCCCCTGTCTGCTCAGATGGATCCAGACCATCCTGGATTACCCGCTATTCAGACATTTTCTAAAGCTGAAGATCCTTTGTTAGGGCAGATATGGGCCATGACGCAGGACCAGTGGGGCAATATCTATGCAGGCTGTAATCATGGGATTGTTTACTACAATGGATATGTCTGGAGGAATCTAAAGGTAGGGAACTATACTTCCTGTTTGTCGATGGACATATCTGTGAGAGATAGCACAATATATGTTGGAGGAGAAAATGAGATTGGATTTCTTGTCGCGGATTCTCTGGGACAAAGGCGATATCGTTCTTTGCTGAACCATTTGCCTGAAGCGTATCGCCTTTTTGGCAAAATCTGGGATGTTTATGCCACGAAAGAAGGAATCTTTTTTCGTTCTCCAACACATTTATTTTTGTGGGAAAGTGAAAAATTTCGTGTTTGGGAGCACCCACAAGGCTTTGATCGGTCCTTTTGGGATGGAAAACATCTGTGGATACAGATCCGGAATCAAGGCCTGATGCGGCTGGAACAAGGTGCCTTGACCCCGGTACCCGGTTCAGAATGGCTTCAGGGAAAACGCCTGAGAAGTTTGTTGTTCCGAGAAGGCCGAGCAGATGTCTACATCACCCGTCAGCATGGTTTATATCTTTGGGAAGAAGGCATGATGCCAATCCTGAGCCAATCTGTAACGCAGAATCCTGCCACCCAATTATACCGTGCAATCCAGGACCGGGCGGGCAGAATCTTTCTGGGAACCGTGGGAGAAGGCATCATCCAACTTACTGATTCTCTCCAATATGTCGGACATTGGAATGAGAATATTGGCTTGAGCAATTCGACGGTCTACCAATTTTTGTTTGATTCAGACCAAAATCTTTGGATAGGCACCAAGCAAGGATGCAATGTGATACAATTTGGCGCCTCCCATCGATATCTTCGGCATAGGGATGGACTCCCAGATAATATGTCCCTCCTGTGTCATCATCATGGCACTACCTACCTGGGAGGAAATACCGGTCTATATGCGATGAATCAGAAGGGATCTTTTTCTAAAATCCCGATGCCTCTCCCCAATATTTATGGGATAGAAAGTCATGTTTCTGGCTTGCTGATTGGATCTGAGGCTGGATTGAGTTTGATGGATGGGAAACATTGGAACCAACTGGATGAGAAAGAAATCAGATTCATGGATGTGCAGGGATCTCTTCTTGTGACGGGGGCACACTCTCACCTTCGATTTTGGCGAATTCACCAAAATCAATGGGAGTTGGTTGGGGAACTGGAGTTGCGGCCTTCCGAAATTCCGAAAAATGTTTATGTCCGGGAGGAACAAGAGGTCTGGGTCAATACAGCCGAATCCATCATTCGATTGATAATACCTGACGAAGACATTGCCACCGACTCCTGGCAGGAATCGGTTCAACTGTTTCGATATGAAGGAGAAGATCTTCCGCAACGGGGTTCCTTTCGATTGTTCAACAACCAAAAAGGAGTATTTCTGTATTCAAGCGTACATACAGCAGGCCAGGAAACGCCATTGTACTACTTTGATCCTGTGAGCCAAGCCTTCCAGCCGGATAGTCTATTCGCCGAATATATGCCTCCGCACATTTTTCGCCCCAATTATGAAGATTCTGAAGGAAATATTTGGGGGGAGACCTATAATTCCGGGACCAATACCTTTGATTTGTCCTTTCTGCCAGCTGATCCTGTGCAGCCAGCTGTTCTCTTTGGGCAACTCAATGGAAATCTGGGATACTTTCTAAAGGGAATCTATTCCGATACCACCAGCCAGCTGGCATGGGCGCTGGGGTCGCAAGGGATGACCATTTTTGATCAATCCAAATTTCATGTTTCTCCCAGAAAAAAACATGTGCAAATCGAGGAAGTCGTGTTGGCGGATACGACATCTACAATCCTGTTTGGAGGGTTTTATCCATCAGACTGGCGTTCGCCTGAGATTCCCTATCCCGTCGGACGGATTCGCCTTCAGTATTCTTTGCTGGATTTCGAGCTGCCAGATTTGCAATTTTTTCAATATCAATTAAAGGGCTTGGAAAAAACTTGGTCTCCCTGGACCCCGAAGCGGGAAGTGGAATATACCTCTTTGTCTGAAGGAGATTACATATTCAAGCTAAGAGCCCTTGATGGCTATGGCCAGATCACAGAGATGGATTCCTTTGCATTCACGATTTTGCCTCCCTGGTATCGAACATGGTGGGCGAGACTGTTATATCTTCTGGCTGGGATTCTGTTGCTTTGGGGATGGATGCGGATAAGGAACAAACAACTCCGTCGGAAAAATGAAAATCTGGAACAACTCATCTCGCTTCGGACTGAAGAATTGGCACAGGCCAATCTGCAACTTCGGGAACTAGACCAAATGAAGTCCAGATTCTTTGCCAATATTTCGCATGAATTCCGGACTCCTTTGAGCTTGATTATAGGACCGCTTGAGCAGTGGATGGAGGCAGAAACGAACAAACGACTCATCTCTAGAGACCAACTGATGCGCATGCATCGAAATGCTGGCAATCTCCTCAGACTGGTCAATCAATTATTGGATTTGGCCAGATTGGATGCACGACAAATGCCACTCCACCCTACTCGTACCGAACTCGTGGCCTTTTTTCGTGGGATTGCTGCCAATTTTAGTTCTCTGGCCGAGAAGAAGCAGATTGTTTATCAGATCATTTCCCCAAACGATGAAACATGGGTGGAGGTGGATCGGGAAAAATATCAAACCATTCTTGTCAATCTTTTGAGCAATGCCTGTAAATTTTGCCCGGATCATGGAGAAATCACAGTTGAGTTGACAGTAAAAGAAGGAATATCAGAGGAGAATATCCTTGCGCATATGCGCATAGCAGATTCCGGAATGGGCATTCCTGAAGATCGGAAAGATCAGGTTTTTGATCGTTTTTTTCAGCTAAAGGGAACCGCCCATCATGGAAGTGGGATCGGGTTGGCACTCACACGAGAGCTGACAGAATTAATGGGCGGAACAATCTTGGTGGAAAATCGGGATGGAGCCGTTTTTTATGTTGAAATCCCCTGTTCCAAATCTTCTCATGTTCAGATTGATGCATCTTCTCCCGAGCTGGAAGATGTGTCATTGGGACAGGGGGATAAAGCGGAGACTATGAGCTTGCTTCTTGTAGAGGATCACACAGATATTCGGGCCTTCTTGCGTGAACAACTGGTACCTGAATACACATTGTTGGAAGCTCAAAGTGGGGAAGAAGGAGTAAAGTTGGCGCTCACCTATTTGCCTGATCTGATTATCTCGGATCTGATGATGCCGGGAATAAGTGGCCTGGAAATGAGTCGTCAGTTGAAGCAGGATGAGCGTACTAGCCATATCCCTATCATCCTTCTGACGGCCAAAGCAGAAGTGGAAGATCGGATTGCTGGTTTCGAAGAAGGGGCAGATGCCTATTTGGTGAAGCCCTTCCACATGAAAGAACTCCGGGCAAGAATCTCCAATTTGCTGCTTCAGCGGGAGCAACTCAGGCGTCGATTTGCAACAGAATTGACAATTCAGCCCACAGATATTACCGTCAGCAGTGCCGATGCGATATTTTTGGAAAAGGCGATTCAGATTGTCGAAGAAGGAATGGCTGAAGAAGGCTTTGGGGTGAATGAACTGAGGGATCTGCTCGGTCTGTCTCGAACCCAATTTCACCGAAAACTCAAGGCCCTCACGGATCAATCTCCTAGCGAATTCATCCGTGCCCTCCGACTCAAGCGTGCTGCTCAGCTCCTCGAAGCCCAGGCTGATACAGTTTCTCAAATCGCCTTCCTGGTGGGTTTCAATAACCTCAGCTACTTTGCCAAGTGCTTTAAGGAGTTGTTTGGAGTAGTGCCGTCAGAATACCCGCCAAAAGGCTGATTATCAGGAAGTGGAATATAAGTGCTAGGATTTGGAACATGGCTGTTAGTCTGCTTTAAGGCTTTTGGCCTATTTGTTTGTGATTCACACGGACACAAACAAAAAGCAATGCCTTATTTCGACCACGAACCCAAACTGCCAAGCTCATTCCCCCATCCTTATGGCCCAGTTCCATCGTCCTTTCCAGACGTCTCTCATCTTCAACAAGGCAAAGGTTCAGGCAAATTGCCAATGAACAATGGTAGCCTTGTCGCTGCGTCTCAAGGCGGGGTAAGTATGATTCCCCCTGCTTTAGATATGCAGGCGAGCCCTGTCAAGCAAGAGACCATAGATGCCTTGGTAGCTAAGCTTAAAGAACCAAGTTCTCATGCTACCAATTGGGGTGAAAATGGGAGTAATACAATGAACCCCAACTTTGAGCAATATACCCCTCCCGAATCATATCAAGGAAATTCTGCAAGCAAGCCTACATTTGAACTGTACAAGCCACAAGAAAAACAACAAGGGGGGGGAGGAGGATTGACATCAGAATTATTTGACTATCTCTCCATCGTCACTGGAGACAAAGAAGGGAAAAAATCCCTCTTAGACATTGAAGGTGATGAAGGGAATCTGAAGCTGCTATATGCTGATAATCAAGAAGGTGAATTTGAGGAAGATGGGAAGACACACTATGGTCAAAAGAAAGAAACAGGCTTTCTCAAAGGAGAATTGGACATAGCGAAGATTTTTGGGTTAGATAAAAACAATGTCATCTTCAAAGCCAAGGGGGGAGTCATGACCTCTGAAGAACATGCCTATCATCAAGAAGAAGAATCCGTATTATCTGCGACAATGAATTACCTGAGTGGCGAATTGGAAATGGGGACATCAAACCCTGACTCCAAACAAGATGAAGTGGTCTCCATAGGCAAGAGTGAAGGCAAAGGAGGAGGAGTCAAATTCGTTCAGCATGACAATGACGGTGATGGTCAAAAGAGTTATGGAATCAGTCTTGGTCTGCCCAATAAACCTTCTGTGGGCTTTGAAAGTGAAGACCCTCTCAAGACTCTTTCCGGCCCAGCAGCAGATCTTTTGTTGCCTGAAGATATGAACTTGACCAATGAAACCAGCGACTTGGTTGAGGATATATACAATTACTTCTGATCTACCCTATTTTGATGAAATACACATACTTTCTTCTCAGTTTATGTTTCCTGGCTAGCAGCAATCTTTATGCTCAGGATAGTCTTGGCTATCAGTGGGTACAACAAGCTTCGGGCATGCTTCAAGAAGAAGTAACAGCCCTTGCCTTTGATCCTGCGGGATCCCTCATCATTGCTGGAACCTTTCGTGGAAAGACAGGGTTTGGAACAGATTCAGTATGTGCCATACTTCCTGAAGCGAAGGATCGAGAGATCTTCCTTGCCAAATATGACACAAGCGGACAGTTGATTTGGTTGAAAAGTGGAGGCTCTCGTTTCTTGAATTTCCATGACGAAATCAGCAATCTCACCATAGATTCATCAGGGAATGTCTATGTGACAGGAACTTTCAGAGATACCCTGGAATTCAATGGACAGCAACTCCTGTCTGGTGGAGGAACGCAGGATGCCTTTTTGCTGGCCTTAGACTCGAATGGCAATGTCTTATGGATGCGAAATGATCATCAGACGATTTTCGAAGTAGGAAAGGACGTAGGTGTAAATGGGCAAGGAGAGATTGTATTCTTGAGTCGTAGAGGAGGAACAGGTCAATTCAGGCCTGCGATCACCAAATTTGCTTCGAATGGCGATACGATTTGGCTGCATGCTTTTACGGATATTCTGGATGCAGCGGAAATGGCCATTGGGCCTGATGATAAAATCTATCTCACAGGCTTTATGGGAAAGAACCTCATCCTTCCATCAGGCGATACCTTAATGAAATCTCCAGGAAATGGTCCTGATCACTATGTTCTGTGTTTGGATACTGATGGCAATATCCTATGGGGCACTAAAGGGACAACAGGGAATGATGATAGGGCGCATCATATTGAAGTGGATAGCCAAGGGAATGTATTTGTCCATGGGAGGACAAATTCCTGGCTAGCCTGGGGGGCGGATACCTTATGGCTCCAAAATACAGAAGAATATATTGTCAAATATGGTCCTTCAGGAGAATATATTGAGGCACGATTAGTGGCTGGAACAGGTGCCAGTATGAAGGATATGACGCTTGATCAGAAGGACAATCTCTGGATTGCTGGGAGTATGAGTGCCAATTCCCTTTTGGGAGATTCTAGTCTTGATATGGCCACCGCAAGAGTGGTAGGGCTGGCAAGTTTTGACAATGACCTGAACTTTCTTCGACTCTTTTCTAACCAAACAAACAGTGGCTCAGGGAAAAATACTGAAGCCCTGGCCATTGCCATAGATTCAGCTGTCAATTTGTATGTCGGAGGGAGTTTTTTGGGTGATCCCTCATTTGGGGAGTTGAGTTTATCTGCCTATGGATCTTTTGATGCCTGGTGGGGCCGAATATCGCCCAAAAAAGAAGATCCAACTTCAGTCCTGTCTCTGATCGGTGAAGAAGTCAAGCTATTCCCCAATCCTAATCAGGGAAGCTTTTTTCTGAGCTTTCCCCCTTATGAATCCGGTCCTGTTCAGATCATCATCAGAGATCAAAAAGGGAGTGTTGTGCTGAGAAAACAAATCATTCCTCAAGCAATGTCTTCAAGCATCCACCTGCCTCCATTGCCGACAGGCATGTATCAGGTTGATCTACAAAGCCTCAATCGACGATGGTTCGGCAATATGTTAGTGCGGCAATAGATAGAATTCAGAAAATGATAATCACATGACACACAGTCCAATAGAAAGGTTAATCCCTTTCTTTACACCCCTTTTCTGTTTAGAGCCTCCCTATGTCCAAAGGGAGGTATTTCGGTTTACATTTCCTTCCACGCAAAAAAGTCTGGATAGCAAGATGTCGAGTCTGGCAATCAGATTTCAAGAGTTTATTTGTCTACTAATGGTCGTTTGTATGCCATCTGTAATGCAGGGACAGGAATTGTGCAAGCAGATGGGAGACAATGGTTTCTTCTATGCAGAACTAAGCAATAAGACCTATTTCGAGGCAGTTGCGGTTCAAGAAGATGGTAAGATTGTATTGGTTGGAAAACACAATGATGAACTGGAAGGTGCAGAATTATTGGTGCAACGACTCTTGCCGGATGGACAATGGGATGATTCCTTTGGAGATCGTGGAAATGCTGTGTTTCAATTAAGCAATAAGTTTGATGGAGGCAGATGTGTGGTGACAGATGTTGGACCTAAAGATATGATTGTAGTAGGAGGTGGAGGGGCTTCCAAGGCTTATGTAGCTGCCATACATACAGGGGGAGGATTGGTCCATGACTTTGCGAATAGAGGTGAGAGATTCTTTACAGCAACTGGTCCGGTTTGGGATATATTGGTAGACGGAGAACGTATTTATACGATTTATCCTGGAGGAAGTGGATTCAAGATTAGTGCATTAGATCTGGATGGAGAGTTCATCGATGCCTTCGGTACGAATGGGACGATTTTTATTCCTGACGAGCTGGAGATCAGTTCAACACAGAAATTGCATATAGCCCTCACTCCACAAGGCCAGCTCATGGTACTCGCCCTAGCGGAATCAGATGTCAATCCGGGACTCATCAATAAGCTCCTCCTTTATCGTTTCTCTCCGGATGGCAGCCTTGATCAGCAGTTTGGCACAAATGGGCGTATCGAAAGGGTTGTATTCAATAATATATCCTATCAGGATTTTCTGATTGATACAGAGGGATATATGTTTGCGGGAGGGCATCAAAGAGAATTAGGCTATTCGATCATACAAAAATATCTCCCTGATGGCAGTCGGGATCTGATGTTCAATCCCGGAGCCGGAGGCCAAAACATCAGTCCAAGCCCCAATCTTTTGAAGAGTATGGTGCTGACAGATGATGGGAATCTCTTATTTGTAGGGAGTAAGCCAGAAAATAATCAATCTAACTTTTTAATCTCTCCTTTAAGAAAAATGGGGACTGGGATATTGGAATGGGAGCCATTCATTGGATGCTTCCAGAAGCAGTGGTAAATGAAGGAGAATTGACTGATTTGATCCAGCTCGATGATGCTTCCTATCTCGCTGTGGGAGGAATCAAATTGTCGGATTACAGCACGAGGGGAATAGCAGTTAGGCTCAATGAAGATGGTTCCGTTCAATCTGATTGGGGAGAGGGAGGCTATCATTGGGGGCATGGACTTCGACAGGCTCAGGCCAGTGTCATCAAGCAGTTGGATGATGGATCGTTCATTGCAGCAGGCTATCAGAATATCAATGGCAATCTGGGACAGGATATCCCTGCATTAGCTAAGTTTCATCCTGATGGCAGCCTGGACAGGTCATTTGCTTTCCGCGGCCACCTCACCAAAAAATTAGATAGCAAACACAATCGTCCTATAGATGTGGAAGTATTGCCTGATGGAAAAATCATGCTGATGGGCAGGCATGACCTGAACGAAGGCTGGTTGCTTGGGAGATTCTATGCAGATGGGAGGATGGATAGTACCTTTGACAAGGATGGCTGGCGAATCGGAGAGATCGACTGTTTTGGCTGTCAGAGTTATCCCAAAAACTGGAGAATTGACAATGATGGGAATATGCTGATGGCAGTGGCTTTCTTCAAAGCGGGAGAATCTCGTGAAGACCCTGCGCTGGTTCGCTTAACTCCTGAAGGACAATTAGATGCCTCTTTCGGAGAACAAGGAGTGGTGGTGATAGAGGAAACCTTCTTTCATCATGGATTCAATGATGTGGAAATCTTGTCCGATGGCCGAATATTGGCCGCTGGATTCCTCTATGAAAGTGGAGGGGTTTCTTCCTGGCAACAGTCTGGTTTTATGGCAAGATTTGCTGCTACAGGTCAGTTGGATGATTCATTTGGGGATCAGGGGATCGTGCTATGGGAGACGCAGGATTGGTTCACCCGTATTCTTCAAATACGCCAACTCTCTTCCGGGAACATCTTGCTTGCTGGCGAAGTGCAGGAAGAAGATGACCAGAATATGCGGAGAATCACCTTATGGCAAATATCGATGGATGGAGCTCTGGACCCAGATTTTGGAGAAAATGGCAGCGTAGAAGTTGATTTCCCCAACAGCCGAAAGCATGAATTCTACAGCTTTGAGCTTGACGGAGAAGGAAATATCCTGGTCTTTGGTTCTGGAATCGCATCAGGACACAAAACCTTCATTGCTCGATTTGACGCTACGGGCCAGCAGGATACTGATGTTGGAAATAATGGGCTATATATCCCAGAAGAGTTCGCCATGTATCCCAGAGGAGTTCCGCCTTTGTTGCTGTCGGACAATCGGCTTGTGTTACCAGCCCTCAAACCAGCCACCCTTAACTTTTCTTTTGCTTGCATCGACTTATTTCCAAACATGATTGACACAACGACACAACAGCCTTCCGATTCATCGAATGTTCAGGGGCCAGAAACCTTCTCTATCTTCCCCAATCCAGCCAAGGATGAAGTCAATATCACTGTGCCAGAATCGTTCTCTCAGACAGCTAACACGCTTTGCCTCATAGATCTGACAGGCAAAATATGGCTCAACATAGAATTGGATACTGTTGATCAGGAAGAAATCAATATCAGCCCTTTACCCAAGGGCCTGTACATCATGATGCTCAAAAATAATCAGGATTCCTACCTCCAGCGATTTGTGAAAATCTGAAAGACCTCGGAGGATTTGCGAGCCTGTGGCATGGCGATTCCTCCGAGGTCTGCGGGCTGAAATGATTAACCGTTAATCCAACCTACTCAAAAGCTACCTTGACCACAGACAGTGTTCGTCCCCGGTTCTGGAAGTATACCATCAGGGCTTCATTGTTACTGATCTGTTCTGAGTATCGCGGATAGAATTCATCTCCAAAATTATAGTCTGGGATCAATGGTACCCGATCTGACACCATGCCTTCGATGGCGACGAAGTTGTAATACACATTGAGTCCCGACCGCCGGGGTTTGAGTTCATAAAAGACATAGGCGCCATTTCTCCCAACAGCATTGAAGTAAGAGAGAGAAACGGGATTGTCCGACTGCTGCACTTTGTCTACAATGGCATGCCATTCGATCTCGCCAGCCTGATTGACCGATGTCAGAATCACATCTTCATAATGGTAGATTTTTCTCTCTACCCAGGCGCCATAGAGATCTCGGTAGGATTGCTGGGTGAGGTAAAATTTTTCTGCCAGCAAAAGCACACCCCCATCCGATCGCAAGACAATTCCGTCTTTGGGGTCCATATAGAAGTCTCGCAACTCTCGGCCTTTATCGATTTGTCCAAGGGAGAGATAGTTTCGGAGAAAATCCGCACCGAACTTCTGAGAAGCATTGATCAGCAGATCTCCAGCAGGGGTGATTTTTTGTAGCAGGGTTCCTGCAATCTGGTCTGTTCCGCGATTGGAATAGAAGCCAGCGACATACATGTTTTCAACCTTGTCCAGTCGGAAAGCCAAATCTGTGATGAAGCGATCTCCCAATACAATATAATATTCCTTGCCTACCTGCTTGAACACATCGTATCGGTAGATCAGGTACTGAAAGTCCTGAGCTTCTCTGACTCGCTGTGATCTGTAAAATTTGCCCAGAATAAAGAGATTGCCAGCATTGCTGACTCTGAGGCTCCGAACCTCAAAGCGATTGTCTGGATATTTGAGAGAAACTTCTCCATTTGTGACATAATCTCCAGTCTCGTCAAAGAGATAATACAGAATCTCCTCCGAGTTCTTTTTATTCTGAAGATTTTTGTAACATAACAGGGTTCGCTTGTTGGGGGACAAGACATATTGCAAATCCACCTTCTGCTCTTTCTGGTTGGGATATACGGACAGAATTTCTTCCTCTACAATGATTTTTCCATCCAGATCATAGCGATAATAATAGGTTTTGATGACATTTTCTTTTGGGAAAAATTCTGATACAAAAACCAGGATGTTCTCTCCGATGACCGTAACGAAGTCTACATTTTTCCTACCGTTTTGCTGAATGACAGTTTTTTTCCACTCTCTCTTCAAGTCAGTGTCATACTTGATCAACCCCAAATATCGGGAAGAGGCAGTACTGGTCGCCCCGAAGGTGACCAATCCCTGATCAACGGGAGAAAATTCATAAAAAGTAGGCTTGGGATCTCTGCGGCCTAAATCAAGCTGTGCAGTGATTTCCTGACTAATGCCCACTGTCATACTTCCGATCAGGGCTAGAATAATCAGCACCCAATTGCGAAGTCTATACATAAATGTGAAATTATTTGTGAGTGAGAATCCTGTAAGAACGGTATAGCCTAAAAAAACCATACAGCAGTAGTACAATTCCTACAAGATATTTCATCGAAGGTGAGAGTCGTTCAAGATTGGCTGGTGGGTAAATCTGGACGATTACGCCCATGAAGATGAAGATGATACTCATGACCAGCCCGAAAAGTGCAGTAAATCTTTGCATAATATTCAAAAAAGATGAGTCAAAAGGTACGAAGAATTTTCTTTCGTGTCGGCCAAGTTAATAAGTGAGCGCGAATATCTGTATCCGGTAGGGGAATCCAATCGTAAATCCACTTATATTTACCAACACAATGAAGCCTTAATTGGTTTACTATAGTGATCAAGGATTGTTAATTTTTCCATAGACATGATTCGTGCTACCGGTTTTTGGATAATATTCTCGTTGTTGCTGGGGACCCTTTCAGCTCAAGACACCTTTACCAAAGTATATGGTGGGAAACAGGACGAACATGCCATGTCCGTTATCCAGACCAGAGATGGAGACTATGTGGTAGTTGGTTTTACATTTTCATTTGGTGCTGGCAAAAGCGATATCTGGGTGATGAAGGTGGACCCTTATGGAGATATCATTTGGCGAGAGTATTATGGGGGAGAGAATTTCGAATGGGCCAATGACCTCATCGAAACCAGAGATGGGAACTATGTCATTGCGGGCTATTCGCGTGATGATGAGACAGATATCAGCGATGCCTGGGTCTTCCAACTCAACCGGCACGGAGAAATGATGTGGTCCGAAACCTATGGGGGGGATTTTGCTGATGAAGCCAAGTCCATTACCCAGACCGCAGATGGAGGTTATGCCGTTACGGGATTTACCTTTTCCATCACAAATGGAGAAAGCGATATTTGGGTTCTGCGATTGAATGCTGTTGGGGGGCTATTGTGGGAAAAAAATTATGGTGGCACTGGGGTAGAACAGGGATATTCGATCATAGAGACCAGAGATGAAGGATTTCTGATCGGGGGCTATCAATCCTACAACAAGCGCAAACATCTCAAAGCTGATATGCTGGTCGTGAAAATCGATCGCAATGGCAAAGGGATATGGCGACGGGCACATCATGCGCGTGGCAATGATGTCGTCGAATCTGTACTCGAAACCGATAATGGAGATTTTTTTGTTGCTGGCTGGGGCTTCAACGATGCCAACAATAGCCTTGATGCCAAGGTCCTCAGAGTCAGTTCCGGTGGCAAAGTCCTGTGGGAACGAAATTTTGGCGGAAAAGGGAAGGATGCAGTATATGATATCGTCCCAACAGATGATGGTGGCTACGCACTCGCAGGACAGACTGGCTCCTATGGTTCCAGCTCAGATGTATGGTTGCTCAAATTGGATGAAAACGGAACGGCTACCTGGCAAAAGCGGAGTGAAGGCGAGGCCAGAGACTGGGGACATGCGCTTTGCCACACCGAGGATCGTGGATACCTAATAGTAGGTGGGACCAAGAGTTTTGCCGAGGGGGGGAGTGATATGTGTCTGATGAAAACCGATGCCAGAGGCAATTTTGGAAAAGGTCCCGTGAGAACCGCCAAGATCGATGTAGAAGAAGAAATGCCACTGGATGCCTATACCTCTTCTCCCGAAATCTTCAAGCCCGACCTGTATGTCTTGTCAGTAGGAATTTCAGAATTTGATGACCCAAGCGTCAAATTAACCTATGCGCATACAGATGCAGAAGCCATTTCTGACAAATTCTCAGCGCTGGAAGGAAGTCTTTTCCGAAAGGTAACAGTCAAAACCTTGCAGAATGAGGAAGCTACTCTGCTGAATATCAAACGGCATGTGTCCTGGCTGGAAAAAGAAGCAACCCAAAAAGATATGGTACTGGTCTTCTATTCCTCTCATGGGGCATTGGATCATAAGGGCAATCTTTACTTGCTCACCAGGGACTTTGATCCTCATAATTTGTTTGCGACGGCCCTCAACATCAGAGATTTGACCGAAGGCATGAGTGCTACTCCTTGCAAAAAACTGATCTTCCTCGATGCCTGCCACAGCGGGCAATCCGGCATGAATCTGCTGGCTTCGATCAAAGCCCTGAATCTCAATGAGGCTGTCGGAGAGATTGTGAGCAAAGAACCAGGAATTACTGTGATGACCTCTTCCAGTGGGAATGAATTTTCTTATGAAAATCCACGTTGGGGACATGGCGCCTTCACCAAAGCCATTTTGGAAGGACTCAACGGAGAAGCCGATTTTAACAACAACCGTGTGATCTCCCTCCTGGAACTGAACCTGTACGTAACTGAGCGTGTCAAGGATCTCACCAATGGCCGCCAACATCCCTTCACCCCTATCAACCTGTTTGGCGATGTCCCCCTGTTTATCCTCGATTGAAGATACATCAAGTAGGTAGGATCTGATCGCCCACGACCAACCCTCTCTCCCCATGCACCTCACAGCAGAACAAAAAACAGAGATCAAAAGCAAAATTGAAGATCAAATCATTGATATTCAACAAAAAATCAAGGAGCTGGAGGAGTTGACCAAACCTATCTCTCCCGACAATGCCATCGGTCGCCTGAGCCGGATGGATGCCATCAACAACAAAAGCGTCAATGAAGCAGGGCTTCGCTCTGCCAAATCCAAATTGGTGAAACTCGAACGTGCCCTCAGCAGGATCGACCAATCCGACTTTGGCTACTGCTCTCGATGCAAGCAGCCGATCAAAGTTGGAAGGATTCTGTTTATGCCGGAGAGTTCCAGATGTGTGCGCTGTGCAGCGAGGTGATTCGGCGAGGCTTCTGTGAGGAATGCATAGCTTTATTTATTTTCGTTGATAAATAATCGAAAAAATGAATGGATAAGCCTCTTTTTCATTCAAATAAAGCGCCTTTGTTGTTCCTGGCAATCTTTTATATCCCAAAAGCAGATGATTTTCCCCCCCTTACTTAGATGCCTGCTTGGCCTCCTCATGTGGAGCTGTGTTATAGGCCTGGGGCAAGTTTCTGCTCAACGCATCACATCCCCCCAGCAACTGAAGTTCTCCTCTTTTGGGAAAGGAGATGGACTCTCCGATCCTGTGATTCTGGATATCGAGCAAGACAGCACTGGTTTTATCTGGTTGGGAACGGAGAACGGCTTGAATCGTTTTGATGGGAAGCAATTTGTTCCTTTTTATTCAAATCCAACGACTGAGGATGCCCTCCCCTCCAATATCATCACAGCATTGGAACGAGGCGAAGGACATTCCCTTTGGATTGGAACACAGGATGCCGGGATTTGTCATATGGATACACGGACCAATCAGATTAAGAGAATCCCATGTATCATCGAAGGGGATACGATTTCAAATCTATCAGTACAGGATTTTGAATGGGATGGGAATCGGCTTTGGGTGGCGACATTCAAGCAGAAACTGATTCATTATATTCCGAAGGAACAGACATGGTATCCGGCACACAGGTCTTTGAAAGGGAAATATACACCTGTCGTCCAGCGATTGAGCGATGGGAGCATCCTGGCAGGACTTGCTGGCAAAGGACTTCAACAGATCAAACCAGAATACGAACACTTGGGAACAGGCGCATTGAAAGCGGGTGCCTATGCCCCGCCAGCTCAAACGATACAAGCCATTTTGGAAGATCGGAAAGGGCGAATCTGGTGTGGAGCCTGGGACAATGGCTTACATGAGTTGAGGGCAGATCATCGTATTCACTCTCTGTTTTTGCATCCACAAGGGAGATTCTCACATGATTCTCTCCAAATACATAGTCTGGTAGAAGTAGAAGAAGGGATGATTTGGTTGGGTACTGATCAGGGAGAAGTATGGCAGTTTGACGCTGAAAGGAAGACATTCGCTCGTATAAATGGATTCCCTATTCCAGTACGCAGAATCAGAAAAATATTTTGCGACAAGAAAGACAATATTTGGATAGGGACAGATCAGGGGGTCTTTTTTTATGCAAAAGCCAATGATTTATTTTCTCCCCATTATCTCCCATCATTGCCTCTGGAAGAAGAAATAGGGGTCAGGCATTTCTTCCAGGCAGGAGATTCGATGCTATGGATAGGAACTGACCAAGGATTGTATCAACAGCCTCTTTCCAATGGCGAAATTCGACTGTTTGCAAAAGAGTTGTCTATCACCGCTTTTTTCCCTTATCGGGATCGCTTCCTATTCATCGGGACAAAAAAAGCTGTTTACAGATTGAATCTACGAACCAATCAATTGGAACTGGCTATTCAGCGTGTGAGATATTCTGAGAAAGCCTGGGATCCCAATGATCTGATTGCTTCTTCTTTCAGTACGCTCACGGCCTTTGCCCTTGGGCGAGATACGATGATTTGGGCAGGGGCTTATGGATGGCAGACCTTGGTGATCCATCCAGAAGAAAGATGGGCCTCTTTCATCGGACTTTCTCTTCAAAGCAGACATACCTTTTTTACAGACGCCCAACACCGATTGTTCTTGTTGTCAAAAACAGAAGGATTGGCATGTGATCCGACATTCTGGGATGAGGGTGATCCGCAAGAAATCCCTTCTCCTTCTGTCCTGAAACCTGGCACCTTCGCGCCGGAGGGCAAAACATTTCTGTATCGACAACATTGGCAGAAAGGTCAGGAGTCAGGTCTTTGGAGCAATCATCTTGGAGCAATTATTCAAACATCCAACAATCATTATTGGCTCACTTCCCCTTCCAGCGGCTTGTATGAATGGCGGACAGAGCGTTACCCACCCTTTAGGCATATTCCTTTGCCATTTCACAAAATGGGGAGTCTTTGCCTGGATCATCATGACCATTTGTGGATCATCACCAATGGAGAATTGCTTAATTATATTCCTCAGAATAGCTCTTTTCGATTATTTGGACCCAATGAAGGCTTACCAGAGAGCGGATTGCAGGGAAAGCTGTATCAAAATCATGAAGGACTCATCTTTGCAGGAGGCCCAGGATATTGGCTAACTTTTCATCCGGATAGTTTGCAAGAACAAGATATCCAGGCAGATCTGGTCTTAACAACAATTGCTTGCCTGGATCGCTCTCTTGTCCCTGCTCAGAAAACCTATCAGTTTTCTGAATCAGATCGCAATTACCGATTTGGTTTTTCAGCCCTGGAGTTTGCGCAGCCGGATGCCATCTCTTATCAATATCAATTGAAAGGCTTGAGTGATAACTGGGTGGAACTAGGCCACCAACAGGAGGTCCAATTTGGTTATCTACCAAGCGGTAACTATGCTTTCTCGGTGAGGGCCTTGGCCTATGATGGGGAATTGCTGTCAGAATTGAACCCTGTCTCGTTTTCTGTCCAATCCCTTTGGTACAAAAGCTGGTGGTTTCAGATGATCTGGGTTTCAATTGTGTTGGGGATAGGATGGGCATTATATCAATGGAGACAACGAATGCGCAAAAAGGCCGACGAGGTCCGAAACCACATTGCCAGGGATTTGCACGATGATTTAGGGAGTACTTTGGGAAGTATCTCGATTTTCAGTGAAGCGGCGCAGAGTAATCTGGCCCAGGGATCAGAAGAGACAACCAGGGAAATCCTGCATCTGATTGGCCGACACTCCCGGGAGACCCTCTCCTATATGCGTGACATGATTTGGGCTGTCAATCCCGAAAAAGATCAGGTGTCGGAGTTGTTGGAAAAAATGGAATCATTTGCCCGAAATACGCTTTCATCAGCACAAATCAAATTGCATTTTCATTCAGACAACTGGTCCAAAGATCAAAAACTGGACATGAACACACGCAAGAATGTATTTTTGATCTACAAGGAGTTGGTCTATAATCTGATCAAACACAGTGAAAGTAAAGTTGCACATATCAGTATTCGGGCTGCAAAAGATTCTCTGATGGTTCAGATCCAGGATGAGGGGATTGGCTATGATTCCTCTGCTCCTCCTTCAGGAAATGGGTTGAAGAACATCCAACAAAGAATTTCTGAGGTGAATGGAGAACTCAAGGTGGCCACTTCCCCTGGTCAAGGATGTCAGACGAATCTTCAGGTCCCGATCTGAACAATTCCCCAATATTGGGGATGTTTTTTTGCTTGAAATCCCTTTTCATTGGTCCCAAAACAGAACGCCTCCCATGAACCCTATCCACGTCAGCATCTTCGATGACAATCCCAGCATCCGGCACGCCATCTCTCTGCTTCTGCAAACGAAGGCAGGTTTGAAGTTGGTGAGTTCACATGAGGATGTCTCTGAGGTCATTCGCAATATCACAGAATATGAACCGGATGTTGTCCTCATGGACATCGACATGCCCAAAAGGGATGGAATAGATGGCCTGCGTGCGATCCGACGGGTATTTCCTCAACTCCCAGTCATCATGCTGACAGTTTTTGACGATGAGGAGAAGATTTTTGCGGCACTAAGAGCGGGTGCCAATGGATATCTCCTAAAAGAAACTGCACCTCTATTGTTGATTCAGGCGATTGAGGATGTCTATCAGGGAGGTGCTCCGATGACGCCTTCTATCGCCAAAAAAGTCCTCAGCTATTTTCATTCTCCCGTCCTTCAAAAACAAAATGCCCAATATCGACTAACCAAAAGAGAACAAGAGGTTCTTTCTTGTCTGGTCAATGGCCTTTCTTACAAAGAAACAGGAGTACAATTATTTATTAGTTTCGAAACGGTACGCTCTCATATCCGCAAGATTTATGAAAAATTGCATGTCAGCTCCTTAACTGAAGCTGTGGCAAAGGCGATTCGGGAGGGATTGGTGGAGTGAAAGAATCGTTATTCTGCAAAAAATAATTCCAAATAGGTCTCTGGCGTAATAAATGGAATCTCACTAGATCGAAATCCTTTTGCATCCCTCGCAATGATCACTTTACTCCCCCCATGATAGGCTGAAAAATACTGTAATCCATCTTCAAAATCACTGAAAGAGCCGTATAGCACTTTCCCAACCTCCAATACCCCCAATAATGGTGATACCTTCTCCTGAGGAAAAGGAAGAATTTTGATGATGTAAAGGACCAATAGGGTCATGCTGAATCAAAAAACCTCTAACTCAGATGAGAACCACATTGACATTCATACCATTATCCATCCTCCTATGTTTGTGCCACCTTCTTTCTGCCCAGACAGAAATCGAACCCAATGGCGACCCCCAAACTGCTACCTTTGTGCTGGAAGATTCCCTCATGTCGGGCGTGACATTCACCCCTCCTGATACATTTGCTGACCAGGACGGCTTTGTGACCTATCCCAGTTCAGATGGACGGCTGGTCATCAATTTCTCCTTTTCCAGTTCCATTCCGGCAGACTTTCACGTTAGGGCCTATCCTGCCAAGGCCCTTGAGGATTCTGTATTTGCACTTGGCAGGGCCATGGGAAATACAGAATTCCAAAACACTACGGGTACGACAGATTCCCTGGTGGTCCATTGTGTTGGATTGGATAGCCTGTACTTTCTTTTTTCCAGTGGGAATAAGAGGACGGTCAATTATCAGTTTAGCTATCGAATGATTCCCTATGGAACAGAGCCGGATCCGGAACCCAATAATGACCGTGAAGAAGCGATAGAATTTCTGCTGGCGGATACGGTACATGGAAGAATCGGATGTAGAAATATCGTCGTCTCTAACCCAAGTTCTTTTACTCCCCGGGACGCCAACGATTACTATTACTCTGTCATCCCTAGCAGTGGACAGTTGCGATACTATGTAGAATATTATAATCATTCTGATCCCAATCTCGCCACAAATGCCGATTTTACTACTACCCTCCTTCGGGCTCCGGGAGCTGTGGCTTTTGAAACCAGTCAGATCACAAGCACACCCCTTGGACCAGGAAAAGATACCATCATCGTAGACTGCTTACGATCACCTGGAGACACCACTTATTTCAGAATCTCTCCTGGTAATGCACAGGGCTGCTTCAGCTACTCTTTTTACTATGAAATCATCCCTCCGGAAGTCCCCAATGACACCGAACCCAATGATGAGCGGAAAGATGCAATACCAATTAGCCTCTCGGATACATTGACTGGGCATATTGGATACAACAGAGGCTCGGATTGGGATCAGAATGACCATTTTCGCTTTTTCGGAGATAGTAGCAAGGTTCGGATCTGGCTGGAGCTTGACAATCGCAGTGGCGATCCAGAGGCCGAAATCCGGCTGAGAACCCTGCGTGACATCACCCCAAATCTGGTACAGGATGATGTGCGAATAAAAGATCTTCCCCTGGGGAAATCTGATACAACCTGGATTACTCAATGTCTTGAAGCCGATTCCCTGATCCTGGAAGTCACAGGTTATAGAAATGAATGTGTCAGTTACAGAGTCTTTATGGAGAGATTGAATTGTCAGGCTACCAGGGTCGATGAAGAATTGTCCTCCATGAGCATCTATCCAAATCCTGCCAGGGATCATCTCATCATAGAAGGGCTGCCTGCAGGAGCCAGGATTCGATTTCGAGATCTGCTAGGGAGGAAAATTCAGGGGGTGCAGACGGTTGATACTGCTGATCGGATCCGAGTCAGCTTGCCGGGAATTTCAGATGGCATCTTCTTCCTTGAGATCCAGACGGAGAAGGGCCAACTGTTGAAAAAGATCCTTAGACAGTAGTCCTGGCTGAGGCTGTCTCAAAAGGTTCCATGTTTAGAAGAACGCCAAGTCGCAAAGACGGAAAGGTGTTCATAATGAGCCTTTATTCTTCGCGTCTCTCCGTCTTTGTGTTCTATTCAGGATTTATGAGACAGCCTCTTCAACATTGCGCCAATACCCCCAATAATGGTGATACCTTCTCCTGAGTAAAAGGAAGAATTTTGATGATGTAAATGGCCCCTTTGGTCATACTGAATCAAAAAACCTCTAACTCAGATGAAAACCACATCGAAACTCACGCTATTGTTCATTGTCTTGTGTTTATGCAACCTTCTTTCCGCCCAGACAGAAATCGAACCCAACGGAGCTCCCCAAATTGCGACGCCAGTACAAGAAGACTCCCTTATGTCGGGCGTACTCTCCAATCCTCCAGGTAGCCAAAATGATTGGGATGGGTTTGTTACTTATCCTAGTTCAGATGGAAGACTTATTATCAACTACTCCTATAATAATGGAGATTCCGGAACAGACTTCACCGTGAGGGCTTACCTTGCAAAAGTGCTGGATGATTCTGCATTTATAGCTAGTCGCACAATGGGAAATAAACAAATCACCAATACAGCTGCTGCGACGGATTCTCTGGTCGTTCATTGTGTAGGATTGGATAGTCTTTATATTTCCTTTCATTGCGATAAGACGCCTGCTGTCCATTATCAATTCAGCTATCGGATGATCCCCTATGGCACCGAGCCGGATCTGGAACCCAATAATGCCCGTGAAGAAGCCATCGAATTTCTTCCGACTGATACGGTACATGGGAGAATCGGATGTAGAAATATCGTCGTCTCTAGCCCGACTTTTACCCCCCGGGACGCCAACGATTTCTATTACTCTGTCATCCCTAGCAGTGGACAGTTGCGATACTATGTCGAATACTACAATCATTCTGATCCCAATCTCGCGACCAATGCAGATTTTACTTCTACCCTTCTCCGTGCGCCGGGAGCTGTATCCTTTGCCACAAGTAAGATCACAAGCACACCACTCGGACCGGGAAAGGATACCATCATCGTAGATTGCTTACGGTCGCCAGGAGATACGACATTTTTCAGAATCTCCCCTGGCAATGCCCAAGGCTGCTTCAGTTATTCCTTTTACTATGAAATCATCCCCCCGGAAGTTCCCAATGACACCGAACCCAATGATGAGCGAGAAGATGCCATCCCCATCAGCCTCTCTGATACACTGACTGGGCATATCGGATACTCCAGAGGCTCGGATTGGGATCAGAATGATCATTTTCGCTTCTTTGGCGACAGCAGCAAGGTCCGCATCTGGCTGGAGGTCGACAATCGCAGCGGCAATCCAGAGGCAGAAATCCGCTTGAGAACCCTGCGGGCCATGAGCCCAAATCTGATACAGGATGATGTTCGATGGAAAGATCTTCCACTGGGCAAATCCGATACAACTTGGATCACGCAATGCCTGGAGGCTGATTCCCTGATCCTGGAAATCACCTCTTTTCTGAATGAATGTGTCAGTTACAGCATTTTTATGGAGAAGCTAGACTGTCAGGCGACCAGAATTGATGAAGAATTGTCCTCCATCGTTATTTATCCCAATCCTGTCAGAGATGATTTGATCATTGAAGGTCTACCTCTTACGGCCAGTATTCGATTTCGAGATCTTCTAGGGAGAGAAATTCAGGTGATGCAGACGGGAGATTCTGCTGAACGGATTCATATTCAGTTGCCAGACATCTCCGATAGAATTTTGTTCCTTGAAATCCAGACCGAGAAAGGCAAACTGTTGAAAAAGATCCTTAGGGAGTAGATTGCGGATCCCAAACTTGTCCTGATAAGACCTAACAGGTTCGCAAACCTGTTAGATCTTTATAAAAAATATCAAATTCCCGATGTACATTTGGGCTCTGAATCCGAATGTATGAGCAAATCTCCTACAAGTCTCAAACATCAGCCCCGACTTCTCGAGTGCATCCCCAATATCAGTGAGGGACAATATGAGAACATCATTCAGGAGGTGGCAAAAGCCGTGAAGGCAGTATCAGGTGTTCAACTCCTTCATGTGGATGTAGGGGCTTCGGCTAATCGGACGGTTTTTACCTTCATCGGGATACCAGAAGCTGTAGTCGAAGCGGCCTTCCAATTGATCAAAAGAACTTCTGAATTGATTGATATGCGTAACCATCAGGGGGAGCATCCGCGTATGGGAGCGACGGATGTCTGCCCTTTGGTTCCTTATCGGGGGGTGAGTTTGGAAGAAGCTGTGGGATTCAGCAAAGAATTGGGACAAAGGGTCGGTGATGAGTTAGGAATTCCTGTCTATTTGTATGAAGCGTCGGCCAGTCAGCCTCATCGGAAGAATTTGGCACATATTCGCTCAGGTGAATATGAAGGCTTCAGAGAAAAAATCCTTCATGAAGATTGGAAGCCGGATTATGGACCTGCTCAATTTCATCCCAAAGCCGGCCAGACAGTAATTGGAGCTCGTGATTTTTTGGTGGCCTACAACATGAATCTGAATACCACTTCGGTTCCTATTGCCAAAGCGATTGCAGCAGAGATCAGGGAAAGTGGAAAAATCAAACGAATTCATGGCAAAAAAGTGTTGGATGCAGAAGGAAAAGCGGTAAGAATTCCGGGAAAATGCAAAAGTTTGAAAGCGATTGGGTGGTATATGGAAGAATTTGGGATTGCTCAGGTTTCTACCAATTTAACCAATCTTCGGGAAACATCATTAGAACAGGCATTCGAAGCGGCGAGTGCTTCTGCTATTCGCCATGGAGTGAAAATCACTGGATCAGAATTGGTCGGCCTGCTTCCTCTAACAGCAATGTTGCAGGCCGGAACGTATTATGAGCAACAACAAAGCGGTCCTTCGAACCCTTCAGAAACGGAGCTCATATCTCTTGCTATCAGGCGATTAGGTCTGGATGATCTGAAGCCTTTTGATCCCCGGGAAAGGATCATCGAATATCAAATGCGTTAGGGTCAGCACTAATTTTGTTGGAAAAATGCCATTTGATCCATAGTTTTAGCTCGCTTGTAAAAACCACATCTATTTATCGCTCATCTTCTAAAACTCCCTATTCTTATGAGGAAGTTGTTTTCTACGCTTCTCTTTCTCCTTTGTTCATATTCATTTTCTCTCGCTCAATTAGATGTTTCCGCAAATTCTGTCTCTCTCTCTGCTGCTGCCCAGAATGGGTGTGGAAGTGCTTCTGAATTGATTACAGTTGAAATCATTAATCTTGGAAACACAACTGCTGCCTCTATCCTCGCTGGCTTTGGTGTCGATGGAGGGGCTCAAATTGTTGGGCCAGAAGTTGTGGGATCTCTTCCTCCGGGAGATACAGTCTCTTATACGTTCGTGGGAACAGCCGATTTGTCTGGAATTGGGGTTCATGACATTGCTGTGATCGCCTCAGTACTTGGTGATACCAATTCAGCCAATGACACCACAGTTGCTTCTGTTACCACAATTGCTCCTTTGATCCCATCTCTGCCGATTGTGGATTTTTCTGCTTATTCAGGTTCCAATCTCTCCAGTCTATTTCCTGGCTGGCGAGAAGGCGAAGGAATGGGGCAGCCTTCAGGCACCTTCAGTGATTGGGATGCTGAATATTTTGGCAATGATCCTGCCCATCCACTAGGCAATGCGATTGCCATCAACTTATGGAGTACCGGGGCAAATGATTGGGTGGTTGGGCCTACCTTCACCGCAAGTGGTTTCACCCATTTGCAATTTGATCTTGCGTTGACAGCTTGGGCAGATACCTCTTCCTCAAGTCTGGGATCAGATGATCTTCTTCAAGTAATGATTTCGACAGACTGTGGGGGAACATTTAGTCCTCTTGCGACCTATGATGCCAACTCTGTGATCAGCAATACAGGACAATTGGAAGATTATGATCTGACGACCTATGCTGGACAAGATATCACCATTGCCTTTTTTGCCACCGAAGGGACAACCGATGACCCGGAAGATAATTTTGTCTTCCTGGACAACATCAACATCAATGAACTTCTGCCCAAGAATGTTGCTGTTGTCACTATTCAAGCTCGACCCTCTACAATTCTTGGATGTGGATTGGGAGCAGATAGCTTGATGATAGAGGTGAAAAATATTGGAACAGACTCTCTGTCCGGGATTCAGACTGCCTTTGCGGTGGATGGAGGAAACTATATTCCCGCTGAGACCATTCCAGGCACGATTGCTCCCAACCAGATTGTGCAATATGCCTTTGCGACAACGGCAGACCTCTCTGCTGCTGGCCTTCACACAATAGATGTCTATGCGACAGTAGTAGGAGACACAGATAATTTCAATGACAGTGCCTCCACAGCTGTTACAACAGTGGCTCCACTGGTTCCAGATTTGCCCATCGTAGACTTTGCTGGCTATCAGGGGACCAATCTATCTTCAGCTTTTCCTGGTTGGTCAGAGGCTGAAGGGGTGGCGGTGCCCACCGGCATGTTCTCGGATTGGGAAAATGGATCATTTGGCAATGACCCCAATCATGCCAATGGAAATAGTATCCTGATCAATTTGTGGGACCTTGGAGACAATGACTGGATTGTTGGACCCAAATTCACGGTGGAAAACACAACACATTTGCAATTTGATCTAGCTATGACAGTCTGGTCCACCATGAATTCGACTACCCTTGGGTCCGATGATGTCTTGCAAGTCATGATCTCTACAGACTGTGGAGCCAGTTACTTGCCTATCGGAACTTATGACGCTACCTCAACCATCAGCAATACTGGGCAGGCAGAAGATTATGACTTGTCGGCCTATGCAGGACAGGATGTCTATATCGCTTTTTATGCGACAGAAGGCTTGGTAGATGACCCCGCTGACAACGAGATTTTTATTGACAATATCAACATTCTGAATCTGGCACAAACAGATGTGAGCCCAGTCTCTTTTGCTGGTCTCACGCCTGTCCTGTGTGGCGGTGATTCGAGTTTCTTGCAGATGGTCGTCGAAAATCTTGGCGTATCCACTCAAACCAATGTGCCTGCGATTGCGATCGTAGAAGGTATGGGGATGACTGATACATTTATGTTGGTGTCTGGAAGCATGGCTCCAGGAGGCATGGATACACTGATGGTTGGCCCCCTGAATACAGCAGACGGAGGAACTTATATGCTTACCGCCATTACCCAACTAAGCGGGGATGAAGACCTCTCAAATGATACGACAGAACTCACGCTTCATTTTTCCCGAAGCACACCTCCACAAGCTGCGGGAGTTGGGGAGATCTGTATTGGAGATTCGACTACTCTATTTGCCATTGCAGAGGCTGGATTGAACCGACCGTTTGCCTGGTATGATGCTGCAATCGGAGGAACGCTTCTTGGCACCGGAGATTCTTTACCAACGGGACCCTTGGGAACCAGTCAAAGCTACTATCTTGGGCTGTCTGAAACGCATGGGCAGGTCGGACTCACAGATAATACCACTGGCACGGGAGGAACCTTTGCTCCCTCCTCAGGAATTGGGCTGATATTCGATGTCATGGCAGATATTAGCTTAAACTCTGTTCGTGTCTATCCCTTCTCGGATGGTGATGTGACCATCAATCTATTGGATGCAAATGGAATGCTGATGCTCTCCGATACATTTGCAATTCCATCTGGGGTAAGTGATACGGTTTTGGCAATAGGGTGGCAGATTGCTCCTGCTTCAGGCTACCAACTCACAGCTGAAGGATCTACCGTTTCAGGATTGTTTAGAAATGATAGTGGAGCAAGCTATCCATATTCTCTGATGGATGCTGTAGAGATTACTGGACCGACCAACAATCTCGATGGGTTTTATTATTTCTTCTATGATTGGCAGATCACCTCTACAGATCCATGCCGTACCACAAGGACAGAGGTCCCGGTAACGGTTGTCGGGAATATACTGGCTGATTTTCAGTCATCTGTGAATGAGTTGACAGTCAGCTTGTCCGACATGTCCATGCATGCTGATTCGGTTCGATATACCTTTGGAGATGGCGGATCAAGCACAAGTCCGAATGCTGTCTATACCTATGCCGATTCAGGGACGTATGAAATATGTCAGTATGTATTCAGTGATTGCGGTCGGGACACCATCTGTATGTTTGTAAGAGTAGATTGTGATTTTGTAACGGCAGATTTTGATTTCACTTTATTGGGGGGAACAGAAGTGAGTTTTACCAGCACTGCAACCAATGCGGATTCCGTGGTATTTGATTTTGGAAATGGAAGCAGTAGTTCTGATCCCAATCCGACCTTTGATTTTGGGACAGCAGGAGACTATACCGTAAGCATGGTTGCGTACAATTCATGCAGCACAGATACCATCGTGGTGAACTTGAAAGCAGTAGGCCTGGAGCAGTTGTTGGACCTGAACAGTGTCAGGCTATATCCAAATCCTGGGAAGAATCATGTCATCATTGAGATGAACATCCTTCAGGGAGGAGATATGCACATTGAAATTGTTGGAGTGAACGGGCAAAATCTTATTCAAGAGCAAGTCAGGGCAGTGGCGGGAAGATTCCAGCATCGAATTGAGCTTAAGGAATTTGCGACAGGAATGTATCTGGTGAAACTACAATTGGAAGGACAATTGATGACTCGTAAACTACAAATCCAGTAAACATATTTGCGAAAGAATCACAGGCAACAAGTGTATCATACACTTGTTGCCTTTTTTGACTTTCTGCGATTTTGGTTCCAAAGAAAAACCTGTATCTTCGACCCATCCTTCCTTGCTCGAGATTGGTTTTATATCGCTTCTGTTACATCCAAAACCTTAACATCATGCGGAACATCTCTCTCGCTCTGACCTTCTCTTGCTTATCTTTACTTTTTTCCTCTCTATTAGCCCAAACCTCTTATTTGGCCACCTTTCAATCTACTGGTGGCAATCCCGGCGGAATCAATACCGATCAGGACAATGATGATACTGGCTGGAACTCGATTTTGCCAGGAAACTTGAATGCAAATATCTGGTCAACGAATCAGAATATTCCTTTCAGCTTTTCCTTTTTTGGAACCCCTGTTACGCAGTTCAAAGTCAGTGCCAATGGGTTGCTGACATTTACTACAGGAACGGCTTTGTTGCCCGGCCCTAACGGGAATCTTCCTGATCCGGGATTGCCTGATAATACCATTGCCTGTTTCTGGGATGATTTTACGAGTGCACCTCCTACAGGAGGAAATGATGAAGTATTCACACGAGTCTATGGTAGCGCTGGAAGCCAACAACTCTGGATCAAGTGGTTCTCCTTTGAGTATGGCAATCCTTCTGGCAATTCATTCAGCTACTTTGCTTGTGTCTTGGAAGAAGGAAGCAATCATGTTTACCTGGTGGACATGAGTAATTCTGCCAATGTGCCGAATATGTCCACCACAGTTGGTGTGCAAAAGGATGCCACAACCGCTGTTCAATACGGAAGCCCCAATATCACCTTTGGAACAGCCAACTCCTCCAATCCTTCCAACAATAGATATTATGAATTCGAACCATTCACCCAATTGTCGCAGGATTTGTTGCTGTTGTCCCTGGATAGCCCCGGAGGAGATGGATGTTATACCAACAGTACGCCAGTGAGCATTCAGGTCCTGAACATTGGGACGAGCTCAGCTTCTGGCATGACAGCGACTTTTGCTACCGACGGACAGACCTTTGTTTCTGCTGAGAACTTATCCGGGACACTTGCTCCAGGGGATACGCTTTCTTATACCTTTTCTGCACAAGCGGATCTTTCTACCGTTGGGAATTATGATATGAAAGCTGTTGTAAGCCTTCCGGGGGATGGAGATATGAGCAATGATACCTTGAGTAGAACCATCAATTCCTTTTCAGCCATTGTTGCTCCTTTTTCGGAAGATTTTGATGGCGGATTTCCTGCATCCTGGATCAATGACCCCATGGATGATGGCGAAGACTGGAAGCATAGCGGAACCAATGGAACAGCGAATTTCGGTCCCCAGAATATAGACCATACCACTGGATCAGGAGACTATATGTGGGTGGATGATGGAAGCCCCCACAGTAAAAACACACATCTCATCTCACCTTGTATAGATTTGACCAATATAAGTTTTCCCAGCCTGGAATTCTGGTTGTGGAGTTTTAATCAGGGGCCCGGACAAGATGTGATTCTACATATTGATATTGAATCAGCTGGCTTATGGACCAATGATTTCATCGGGCCATTTGTTGGACAGGCTGCAACTGGCTGGAACATGATTCAGGCAAATCTGAGTGCTTATGCTGGTCAGGTCATCCGTATTCGATTCAGGACAGAAGAAAATGGTGGAGGCTTCGAGCATGATGTGGCGATTGATGATGTGAGTATTACGGAAATTTTGAGTGCAGATGCCCAATTACTGAGCATTGTGAAACCAAGCGGGAGTGATTGTGGATTGACTGCAACAGATACCGTTTCTATTCAGGTTCGCAATGGCGGAGGTTCTGCTGCCATAGGGATTACTGCTTCCTTTTCTGTAGATGGCAATACGCCTATACCCGCTGAGACCATTCCCGATACGCTACAGCCAGGAGATACCACGATATTTACCTTTACTTCTACCGCTGACTTTTCTGCTCTAGGTATTCACACCCTGGAAGTCTTTGTAAGTCAAACAGGAGATGGAGACATGAGCAATGATACCATCTTCACCAATATTTCCAATCTGACCGGCTTTTCAGCTCCTTATTCAGAGAACTTCGATGGAGGATTTCCGGCTGACTGGCTCAATGATCCCAATGATGGGGGAGAAGAATGGATCAATAGTGCGACACAGAATTCCACTTATGGCCCTGATGGTGTAGACCACACCTCTGGAACAGGAGAGTATATGTGGGTAGATGATGGTGGACCAAACAGTACCGCCACCAATTTGATTTCTCCTTGTATTGACCTCACCACCTTGATCGCGCCTGAATTGGAATTCTGGGTGTGGAGTAATAATGAAGAGCCTTCGGACGGAGATGTCGATTTGCACATTGATATCAATGCAGATGGTGTGTGGGTTGATGATGTGATTCCAGCCATTACAGATATGGACTCCATGTGGGAGCAGGTCGTTATCGATTTGGCTGCATATTCTGGTACGATCATCAAGGTCCGATTCAGAACTGATGAATTCAATACTGGCTTCCGTCATGATGTAGCGATTGATGATTTCAGTGTATTTGAAGAACTGGACGATGATGTCAGCGTCACACAGATCCTTGCGCCTTTTGGGGCTGCTTGTGGCTTCAGCGCCAATGAAGATGTAACCATTGAAATCAAAAATCTGGGGCTCAATTCTATTTCCGGATTGACGGGAAGCTTTCAGGTAGATGGAAGTGGATTTGTTACAACAGAAAATATTCCGGGAACGCTTGCGCCAGGGGCCAGCACGACCTACACTTTTACTGCAAAGGCTGATTTGTCCAGCGTTGGTCAACATAGCATTGATGTGGTAGCCAGTGGCACAGGAGACCAGAATCCTTTGAACGATTCTCTGGTGGGGGTACAAATAGATAATCTGACTGCCACCAATCCTCCTTTTGCTGAAGATTTTGAATCCTATGCAGATGGGACGACAAGCTTCACCAACCTGTTCAATGTGAGTACAGCACAAGTGCCCTGGCAAGTCATCACAGGTCCTACCCCAACTGGCAACACAGGCCCAGACGATGATGCTAGCGGTGGAGGGTCATATATCTATCTGGAATCTTCTGGAACCGATGACGGGAATCAAGGAATTCTCTGTTTTGATTGTGTGGATTTGACTTCCTTCAATTCTCCCAACTTGATCTTCAGCTATCATATGTATGGAAGTGCCATCGGTTCCTTGAGCATTGATGTAAGTAGCGGAGGATCCACAACCAACGAGGTGTCCTTGACTGGACAGCAGCAAACCTCCAATGCAGATGCCTGGATCACTGACACGGTTGATTTGAGTGCATATGCGGGTTCTATTATTCAGATTTGTTTCACAGCTGAGATACAAGCCGATGGCAATGGCTCAACCTTCAATGGAGACTTTGCCCTGGATAATCTGCAAGTTGAACAAGTATTTGGCACAGATGTAGCTGCCATCGATGCTTCGACCACAGCCGAGATCTGTAACTTTACGGACGCTGAGCCCATCATTGTAGATCTCTATAATGCTGGTACAGATCCTGTGAGTAACATCATTGCTTCTTATTCCGTCAATGGAGGAAGTTTTTCTGCTCCTGAGATCGTGGCAGGTCCAATTGCAGCTGGAGATACGCTGAGCTATCAGTTCATGGCTACCGCAGATCTGTCGGCTCAAGGCATCTATGATATCGTCGCAGCGATTGCTGTCAATGGGGATGACAATCCCACCAATGATACGATCACAGCGAGCATTGCCAATGATGCTGTCAACCCCATCGCGGGATTCACTTATGTGGAGGATATGAAAACGGTAACCTTTACCAATACGACCACTGGAGGGGGAACGCTAACCTATACCTGGGATTTTGGAGATCAGGTAGGATTAAGTTCTGATGTAGATCCTGTTTATACCTATGCGAATGATGGTTCTTATGCAGTTAAGCTGATTGCGACCAATGAATGTGGGATCTCTTCCTCTACGCAAGATGTACTTGTCGGAAATGTTGGGATAGACGATGCGTTTGCCGCACAGATTCAGATCTTCCCGAATCCTTCTACTGGATTGTTCGAAATCCGTTTTGAACAAGCACAATTGCATGAGGTAAATCTGAAGGTGTTGACGCTGCAAGGGAAGAGCGTCTACCAGTGGTCGAAAGATCTGGTAGCAGGTCCTTCTTTTATTCCTGTTCGACTGTCGGATCGACTAGCAGAAGGCGTATATCTTCTCCATTTGCAATCCAGAGAAGGAACGACGTATCAGCGGTTGATCTTACATCGCTAACCTGACAAAGAAATACTTGCCTTCTTTGGTGTCCCTTTCTTCCTCCTTCAGGCTGGGAGGCTGAATATCGAAGTTCTGGATCAAAAGGTTGTCATCAATCCATAAGAAGATCAAGTCAATACATATACAGAATAATTTTTGGTCTGAAAAAGGTCGTCTCAAATGGGGGACGACCTTTTCTTTTTTAAGAAAAAAAGAAAATATTCTGCCCCTTCTTTTTCTGATTTATTTGCTAAATTGCCTCTTGTTCTGTGATTATCGACCCTAAATAACAAATTGACCTACCTAACCCAGTAGCACTAGAAGGTCTGCTATAAAGATCTGGTTTTTGAAATGAATGACTTAATGCAAAATTCGCAAAAGGTCATATTGCTGAAAATGGAATATGTTTTCAGTAAATCAAAAGCCATCGTCTTTCTCAGTCCTTTTTGTTCTCATACTGATTGACCTTCAGAGCATTAGAGAATTGCATGACTATTGATCTGTTCTCCCCCTTCTGGGAGAACTCAATACATGTATTGGCTCTGTTACTTTCAATAAACCGTTCCTATGTCAAACGTGCATCAGGTACTCGTGTTATCTTGCTTGCTAATTTCTTGCTCCTTCTTATCTGCACAGGTGTCATATTTGGCAAATTATCATTCCAGTGGCGGGAATCCTGGAGGATTGAACATGACTCAGGATAATGAGCAAGTGGGATGGACTGAGGTTTTGTCAGGCAATCTCAATTCAAATCTTTGGTCGGCCAATCAGTCTATCCCCTTTGCATTCAATTTTTTTGGAGCAGGGGTATCCTCATTTAAGGTAAGTGCAAACGGGCTCATCACCTTCGAGACTGCCTCTGCCTTGTTGCCAGGGCAGAACGAAGTGCTTCCAAGCACGAACCTCCCTGATCATACAATCGCCTGCTTTTGGGATGACTTTACCAGCGCACCCCCAACAGGAGGGAATGATGCCGTCTATACGCGATTATTTGGCACAGTCGGAAGCCGCCAATTGTGGATCAAGTGGTTTTCCTTTGAATACGGCAATCCATCCGACAACTCCTTCAACTATTTTGCTTGTGTACTGGAAGAAGGAAGCGATAAGGTATATGTTGTGGACATGGGCAATTCTGGCAACTTCAACTTCATGTCTACCACAGTAGGGCTTCAACAGGATAGCTCGACAGCTGTTCAATATGGCCCACCTTCCATTACGTTTACCCATCCCAGTTCCTCCTCTCCTGCCAACAATACTTATTATGAATTTACCCCATTTCCACAACAAAACCTGGACCTGAGAATCTTGGAACTATTTGGCCCCCAGGGGGATGGATGCTATGGGGCAAACACGGAAGTCCGACTTAGCATCACCAATATCGGAGTGGATACGGCGACTGGAATGACCGCTCGTTTCGCAACAGATGGGCAGACCTTTGGTTCATCTGAACCCATTCCGGGGAGCCTTTTTCCGGGAGACACAACATCCTTTTCTTTTGCGGGATTCGCTGACCTGTCAGCAATCGGAAACTATCACATCGTCGCTGCGGTCGATCTTCCCGGAGATGGAGATTTAAGCAATGACACAGTCTCTGCTACCCTGGCATCGCTTGCAGCCATAGCTGCCCCCCTGATTGAAAATTTCGACGCGGGCCTTCCTGCCAACTGGCTCAATGATCCCAATGACGATGGGGAAGATTGGCGCAATAGCAATTTGGGAGGCGCGGATTTTGGTCCTGGTCCCAATGACCACACAGCCGGTGCTGGCGGACACTATATGTGGGTGGATGATTCCAGCCCGCATGGAACAGAGACCAATCTGATGACTCCCTGTGTTGATTTGGCGGGACTGAATTTTCCAAATCTGGAGTTTTGGTTATGGAGCTTCAACAACAATTCGGGGAATATCGAAACCGTCCTTCACGTAGATCTTGAGGTAGATGGAAGCTGGATTCTTGATTTTCTCCCTCCCTTTGGCTCTCAAAATACTGCGAGCTGGATGAAGGTAGAAAGCAACCTGAGTGATTATGCAGGCCATACCATTCGTCTCCGATTTCGAATGGAAGAAAATGGAGGAGGATTCAGCCATGACATTGCCATAGATGATATCAGTATCACGGAAGGTTTAGGCACCGATGCCGAACTCGTCCGTATTGTCCATCCTTCCACCATCAATTGTGGCTTGACTGCGAATGAGACCATCAGTATTCTGGTCCGTAACGCTGGCGGCACTCCCATCACGGGATTCTCTGCTGCCTATGGAATAGACGGCAATCCTCCGAATACGACTGTTGTTTTTCCCGGGACGATACAACCAGGAGATTCCGTTGTGTATCATTTTGGAGAAACAGTCAATCTCTCTGCCCTGACCACCTATGAACTGGATGTATATATTCACCAGAGTGGGGATGCCGATCTCTCCAACGATACCATCAACACCTTTATCAGCAATAAACCCAAATTCGATGTGCCCTATTCTGAGAACTTCGATGGAGGATTTCCTGCCGATTGGCTCAATGATCTGAATGATGATGGAGAAGAATGGCTAAGTAGTACAGCAGGAATCGCTGGCTTTGGTCCTGGATTGGTGGACCATACCTCTGGTTCCGGAGAATATGTATGGGTAGACGATTCTGGGCCTCATAGTGCGAAGACCAGCTTGCTCACGCCCTGTATCGATTTGGTGAATCAGACGCAGCCTGAGATGGAATTCTGGGTGTGGAGTAATAATGAAGAACCCTTCGAAGATGACACGAAATTACATATAGACATTAAGTCCAATGGGGTGTGGTTCAACGATGTTATCTCCCCCATCGTAGACATGGATTCTCTCTGGGAACAGATCATGGTAGACCTCACAGCATTTGCCGGGACCATCATCAATGTGCGATTTCGCATGGAAGAATTTGATACCGGATTCAAGCATGATATCGCCATAGATGATTTTCGAGTGAGTGAGCGCCTTGCATTTGACGCTCAATTGTTAAGCATCGAACAGCCTTTCGGGAGTGATTGTGCATTATCAGATATGGAGACGATCTCCATCATGCTTCGGAATTCCGGGGGCATGCCGACCAGCGGGATTACAGCTTCTTTTTCTGTAGACGGAGGGGCTCCTATCCCAGCGGAGACCATTCCCGGAACATTGCAATCAGGAGATACTGTCATGTATACATTTGCGACAACAGCAGATTTTTCTTCCGTTGGTCCTCATAGCCTTCATGTAAGCCTGCAACAAAGTGGTGATGGCAAATTATCCAACAATGAAATCGGGATCAATGTCACGCATATCCCCGGATATCCAGCCCCTTATTCTGAAAATTTTGACGCAGGATTTCCCTCAGATTGGCTCAATGACTCCAGAGATGCCGGGAAAGAATGGATTCATAGCAGTACAATCACCACAGATTATGGGCCAGATGATGTGGACCATACTTCAGGCAATGGGGCATATGTGTATGTAGATGATTCCGGTCCACATAGATCAGAAACCAATCTGGTCTCTCCTTGCATAGATCTCACACGTCTCCTTGCGCCAGAACTCTCCTTTTGGGTATGGAGCAACAATGAAGAACCTACTTCAGTAGATACCCGATTACACATAGACATCAGCGCAAATGGATTGTGGACGCAAGACATCATTCCCCCTATCACGGATATGGATTCTGCCTGGGAGAATGTCTTGATTGATTTGACACCTTTTTCAGGAACCTTCCTCAAGGTTCGCTTTCGGATAGAGGAAATCAATACGGGCTTCAGGCATGATATTTCGATTGATGATTTTCGGATATTTGAGCAGCTTGATTTTGATATCAAGCTTACCCAAATCCTGGACCCTCCATCTTTTTCCTGTGGATTGACTGCGAG
The DNA here is from genome assembly GCA_039029315.1 of Bacteroidota bacterium. Classification (GTDB taxonomy): domain Bacteria; phylum Bacteroidota; class Bacteroidia; order J057; family J057; genus JBCCCJ01. The sequence goes on from JBCCGK010000003.1 coordinate 138,492, forward strand.
TGAAGCGGTAAGCATTCAGATTGAAAATCCTGGCTTGAACCCTATGCATGGAATTACAGCTGGATTCAGAATGGGAACTAGTGGCCCCTTTCAGACAGAAAATATTGCAGATACCCTTTTGCCAGGAGAAATGATGACCTATACTTTTTCTTCTACCGCCGACCTGTCTGCAATTGGCCAATATGATATTTCCGTGTTTGCAACTGCTACAGGGGACGAGAATCATCTGAATGATTCTTTGGCGACTTTGGTGGAATATGGTGCGTCTTTTTCGCCCCCCTTTGTGGAAGATTTCAACAGCCTGCCTGCTGGCATTTCCCAATTTACCCAACTATCCAATGCCACAAACTCCCAAATCCTTTGGCAGACCAATGCTGGACCTACCTCTACTGCAACCACAGGCCCATTGGATGATCAATCTGGTGGAGGGACCTATCTCTATCTCGAATCTTCGGGATCGAGATCAGGGGATCAGGGAATTTTGTGTCTGGATTGTGTCGACCTGACTTCAGGTTCTCCCAATAATTTGGTGTTCAATTATCATATGTTTGGGAGTTCGATTGGGTTTCTGAAGGTTGATATCACCAATGGCGATAGCACAACGACTGAAGTCCTGCTTACAGGGCAGAAACAATTGTCAAATGCAGATACATGGACCAGACATACCATTGATTTGACTCCTTATGCAGGATCTGTTGTTCAGATCTGCTTTACTGGAGAGATTCAGGCAGATCCCACAGGCGCTACCTTTAATGGTGATATTGCCCTGGACAATATTCAGATCAGAGAGACAGATCCTCTGGATGCAAGTCTGGTGAAAGTAGATGTTCTTGCAGAGCGGTGTTTTTATACTGATTCCGTACCAGTAGCCATCGATATCGTCAATGAAGGCCTGGATACTATCTCCAATGTCTTGGTATCCTACTCAGTCAATGGGGGGGCATTCACAAGTGGAGAAGTCGTTTCGAGTCCTATTCCTGTGGGGGACACCTTGAATTATACCTTTGCTGTAACAACGGACCTCTCTGCTCAGGGAACCTATGACATTGTTGCTGTATCCAGTACCCTTGGAGACACCAATGTGCAAAATGATACCACAACCATTTTTATTGACAATAGCATCATTGCTCCCTCTACAGAGTTCACCCATAGCACCAATCAACTAACTGTCAGCTTTGCCAATACCACCACAGGGGGAGGAACATTCAGTTATAGCTGGGACTTTGGAGATGGAAGTGTCGGGAGTTCAGATCCCGATCCTATCTATTTATATCCCAATCCGGGTACTTATCCCGTTTTGCTCGTGGTTACCAATGAGTGTGGGTCAGCCAATTTCAGAGATTCTGTCACAGTTGGGATAAATGGGATTAGAGATGCGTTTGAGTCAAAAATCAGTCTGTTTCCCAATCCAACAAATGGGAATCTGGAGCTTTCTATTGAGGATCTACACCTTCATGAAGTAGATATTCAGATTTTTTCCATCAGAGGGAAATCAGTGTATGCCTTGAAAGAAAGTCTGTTGGCGGCTCCTGTGTCGATCCCCATCCAATTATCCCCTGCCCTCAGCGAAGGGATATATCTGCTTCGGTTACGATCAGAAGAAGGGGTGATCCATCGAAGATTTGTCCTGAAAAGATAGAAAATCGATGGAATGTTAGACGCTGAGTAGTGAGGGGCAGACCGATTCAAAGGAAGCGGGAACAATCAGTCCCCAACTAAGTCAGGCCTTAGAGACTGTTTGGAAATCTGTCACTTATTTTTTGTATGCGTCTTTTTTCCTCATCCGGCGGCTTTATTTGTTCCCATAGCACCACTATGAGAACAAAAAAGTGCCTTGTCTGAGAAAAAAATACATCCTAACAATTCTCAGCACAGATTCCAAAACAGTCTCTTAGTCCTCTCCTTCTTTGTCCTTCTTCGGAAGGTGGTACTCAAAACCAAAGTGTTTGGCATAGTCTTCGAGTGGTCCAAGGCCAACCTTGCTTCGTCGCACATTGACGTTGGCTTCATCCTCAATGGGATGGAACATACTCTTGCCTGTAGAATCTCTGGTTACCTGAGACCCATACAGTTGAGTCTTGCCTTGACGCATGCGGACGCGATCCACCAACATCGCAATAAGAGACCATTTGACCTCGCCTGCATCAGCGGCCTCGGACATCATGTCCAGATATTTTTCCTGTATGTCCAGTTCCGCATGCTGAATGACAAAAAATGCCACTTCACCGCTCCGATCCCCTACCAGACTTTTTCCTGGATATCCATGTTCAGCAATGATTTCCTCTATCCGAATGGTATTGGATGAATCTACGGCATTTTGTTTGGCCCATAGGGCACTCATTTCGGGAGATTGCCATCCAAATTCTGTGCTGACACTGTCCATCATTTTGCGATATTTTTGGTCGAGTACCATCATGCTATCCAGCTCTCGTTTGAGTGGCATATTCAGTGTGCTTTCATAGGCAATCCGACGAGCTTTGAGACTGTCAAGCACAACGGCCCATTGAGGGCTGGCCTTGACTCCCTCTAGCCCATCGACAAAATTGAGATAGTATTCTGCCTGATCCCAATTTTGTTTGATTGCAGTAAAAATGTAAGGAAAAGCCTTCTCTGCTTCTTGATTCATACTGAAGCAACTGGCTGCCATGATCAGGCTGTAGGGACTTTTCTGTGTAATGGCGAGGGCCTTTTCATAGCATTCTGCGCAGGTGGCATAGTCTTTGGCTTCCAGGGCTTCCTGTGCGCAGAGGATGTTTTCCTTGTAGGCTGGATCATCGCTGACATAGTTTTGAGCCAACAGGGTTGAACCCAGGAAACAAAAGCCGCTCAGGAGTAAAAGGGGGAAACGTTTCATGTGATTGATTGAGTAAAAGTGAAACAAAAGAATGAGACATCTGCATGGAAACATGATGCAGATCTCTCATGGTTCCTGGAAGCTCATTCTATGAGGTTGATGAATTTAATTGTTGCAAGCTCCTTTCTCGCCAAGGTTGATTGGATCTGGAACTTCCCAAATTGTATGAGGCCGACGAATAGAATCAATAACAATGCTATGGGGCAGATTAAAGATGGCAGGATCGATCCAAACGTCTCTTGCTTCGGCTTCCTCTAAGGCAGCGAGCCACTGATGCCAGCGATAGGCCGTGAAGGATTGGGCTTCTGTATCACTTGGTTTGTGAGAAATGAGGTATAGCCATTCATTAGAGGGTTGCAGCAAACAAGCGACGTATCTTTCTCTTAATGGAAGGGTTCTTCGCTCTCCTGCTTCTAGTTCTACTGATATCCAGCTACTCCCATCAGTCTCCAACCAGGTATTTGGATTCATTGCTTCTCTTTCTTCTGTACTCAGCAGATGAACTTCATACTTATCTAAAATAGGATGAGGAAGGCCAGAGGCATCCTGGAAATAGGTGGCCATGCTTGCCTGTGGGTCTTTGTGATCTTCTGATAGCGCATGACAGGAATTCTGGCCTTGCCATACAAAATACAGATGAGCCTTTTCCTGGGACATGACTTGTTCATGTGGGAGAACAGAATAGCCAATAGCCATAGACAGAGCCAGAAGGGGAACTCCCATATAGAATTTGAATCGCTGAATAGGGTGAGTTGGTGCCTTGTTAAGCATAAGCAATCTGCGGATCATCTGTTGTTTTGCAAAATGATGTGGCAGGGGTATCCAGCTTTGTTTTTGTTTGACCTGCTGAACAAGCAAAGAACCATAATCAAAAGAAGACATGTGCCCTTTGCCACATACGGATTGATCCGCCAAAAACTCATGCAATTCTCGCAACCGATGTTGGTAGAGATAGACAAATGGATTGAACCAGAACAAGATCTTCACACATTCCATGAGCAAAACATCCAGTGTATGTCTTCCCTGAATATGTGCCAATTCATGTTTGAGGATCACTGCCTGCTCTGAAGGGCTATGACTCTGTGGATGCCAGATGATGTATTTGAAAAAGGAAAAAGGAGAAATGGGTTGCTGAAGGTATACCAGGACAAAGTCCTTTCCCCATTGTCTTTTTCCAGAATGAATCATGGATAGAATCTTATGAAGCTGATTCACAAGTCGGAAGATCCCGATGGCAAGCCCCAGGAAATAGATTCCCCATAATATCCTGGTCCAAGGGATGGCTAATGAGGCTGATTCATTTCTGATAACGATCTGACTCTCACTTGACTCTTCAGGAACTACGAGATAGAGCGGAGTGGCCTCTGAGATAGACGGACTTTCCTGGTCAAAGAAGTCAAATTGAGCTGGAAGTCCCCCCATTGGACAAAAAGGCAATAAAAAGGAGACAATCAAAATGCCAAGTAGATATGATCTGTTTCTGCGGAAGAAGGTGTCATTTCTTAGTGCAAATTCATACAGAAGAATACCGGCAATTAAACAAATTTGAACCTTGAGCAAGTAGATAAGTAATGGGTTCATGCTTGTGACGGTGAAGAGTGATGGATGAAAATGGATCAAGCAGGCAAAAATTTTATTCGTCCTCTTTTTCTTTCATCTTCCGGAGGATGTCTTCTAATTCCTCCATCTGGACATTTTCTTCCTTAACAAAGAAAGAAACCAACTGCTCGTAAGACCCACTGAAATAATCAGACACCAATTGTCTAAAGGCTTGCTTTCGGTACTCTCCTTGCTTGAGAATTGGAAAATACTGGTGGGTCTTTCCAAAAGCTTTATGACCGACTAGGCCGCGATCTTCCAGTTTTCGGACGACAGAGGAGAGGGTTGTTACAGGAGGTTTGGGATCTGGGATCTCTTCAAGAATTTCTCTGACCAGGGCATATTGTAGGCGCCAGAGAATCTTCATGACTTGTTCTTCTTTTGGACTCAAATGTTCTTTCATATGACCAAGATAGTAACGAAAAAATCAACATGCAACTAAATTAACGTTTTTAAACGAAAAATTAGTTATTGCGATCTGAAAACAATAAAAACTATATTTTTTTAGTTAGATTAGTGTTAATTCCCCATCCTGTACACATCCATTGGTAAATATTTTCGTTTAATTTAGAAGTTAAGGCAAGCGAATTCCTTTTGGTCCTACAATGAATGATATCAAGCATTCAGGGTGATGGCACGCATATGAAACGATCGATAGTTGAAGGGTTGATAGAGTGGAAGATTCTCATCAACTACAAAGTAGAATTAGGGGTTCTTCAGCGGTTTTTGCCCCAACCGTTCTTTCCGCGCTCGATTCGAGGGTTCGGCCTGGTGGGTATTGCTGTGACAAAACAGAAAGGTCTGAGATCTGTAGGAGTGCCACTATCGGTTGGATTTAGTTCCATGATCGTTGAGCACCAGATTGCAGCAAGTTGGGAGAATGCTGGCAAGTTGTGTCATGGCTTGTACATTCCTCGTCGAGATACCTCTTCTCTCCTGCAAATGATGGTAGGAGATAGACTTTCAGGAGGTATGCACCATTTGTCGCGCATTCGTGCCAGAATTCGGTATGATCGATACACGCTTGGCATGAGGAGTATAGATCAGCAAGGAGTCAAGGTGCAATTGATGGCCAAGTTGACAGATCGGTTTCCGATGGGATCTGTCATGAAAGAACTGGAGACAGCGGTCGACTTTTTTGAATCAGGCAAAATTGCTTATTCTCCTCTATATAAGAAATCTGTCTTCGAAGGCATAGCATGGCAGGCAAAAGACTACAGTATCCAACCCTTACGTGTGGAGCGATTGAATGGGAATTATTGGGAAGAATTGGCGGGATTTCCTGCGAAGTCTGTCTTTTTTGATCATGCGCTCCTCATTCAGGGGGCTCCTCACCAATGGAATCATATCCCGGAACTGATTGCGCCCAGGCCGTATGAGCTATCCAACAACAAGGTTCTGCTCGAAAAGTAAGGAGGTTCGCTATTCATTGCACAGGCCTGATCGAAGCAGGTCTAGTTCCTCTGAAAAATAAAAACAGGAATCTTCTGCGATCAGCTTGATATTGTGCTTGTCAATCCGAATTCGGAAGTCAATCAATTCTTTGGTATTCGTTCGATTGAATCTGTACTCAAACAGATCCTCTCGTTGCTCATAGTTTCTACTTTTGAGCGTTCCCAGAATTTTATCAAATTCGTAAATGACATTTCGCTCCCGATCGACCATGTAGACACGATTGTGGTCATAGTACTTGATGATATCGATCAATTTGGGATCTCTAAAGTAGGACGACTCTCCTAGCATATCCAATGTCACCTGTCCAAGCAGCGGATCGATGTCATAATTGGCAATGGACAAAATCCCTCTTTGTGGCGAGATTGCCCAGATGGAGCGTTCACGATGCGTTTTCATCCTGATTCGCGAACGGCGAAGGATGTAAAAAATCTCTCCGTCCCCATTGGGATCAGCTTTGCGGTCTATAACGAGATGGTAATTGAATTCTGTGAACTTGTGGAGCGTATCTCCCGGAACCAGATCCGTATCCAAGAGGGTGATGCGTTCTTCCATATCTCCACCGGGGTCCAGCATATAGATCCTGGTTGCACTGTTGACGAGATAGCCTTCGAAAGGTTTGTCAAATATGAGGTAGGAAAAAGGAAAGGCCAGGAACCCATCAATTTCTCTGGGTTGCTGTGTGACATGATACCAGTTATCGAGATCGAGACGAACGGTATCCTGGACTTCTGGAAAGGGAGGGGTCTCCAAAAATTCCTCTCCACATCCCATACAAAGCATGCCTATTGCCAAAAATAGCAAACAATATGTACGGCAAAATGTAAAGATGGTGTTCATGAATCTATGAGTGCCGCTACAAAGCTAATAGAACAACCCTATTTCCCAAAACTTGCCTTTTTTCCTCTCCCGCGTCCCCAAGATAGGTTTTGCCGCGGAAGAAATGAAAAATTGCGCGCCTATTTTCCACCTTTTGGAAGATATTCGGTATCTTTCTTCCATGAAACCTATCATTCATCTACAGCACATCCGCAAAACATATCAAATGGGGCAAATTCAAATTCATGCCCTTAGAGATGTTTCCCTTGAGATTTTTCCCAATCAGTATGTGGCCATCATGGGACCTTCAGGTTCAGGGAAATCAACCCTCATGAATATTCTGGGTTGCCTGGACACACCAAGTGGAGGAGCCTACTATCTCAATGATACCGATGTAAGCAATATGTCAGATTCAGATTTGGCCTATACCCGAAACAAAGAGATAGGATTTGTTTTCCAGACCTTTCATTTGCTGGCACGATCATCTGCGCTTGAGAATGTCGCCTTGCCATTGGTCTATGCTGGCATGTCCAAATCTGCACGCCTAAGCAGAGCCAAAGAAGTTCTGACCAATGTGGGTCTGGGAGATCGGGTAGACCACAAACCCAATGAACTCTCTGGTGGGCAACGTCAGCGGGTGGCAGTTGCCAGAGCTTTGGTCAATTCCCCTTCTATCATCCTTGCTGATGAGCCGACCGGGAATCTGGATACCAAAACATCCTACGAAATCATGGCATTGTTTGAAAAACTCCACAGTGCTGGCAACACAATCATTCTGGTAACACATGAAGAAGATATCGCGCAATATGCTCAGTCTATTGTGCGCCTAAGAGATGGAGATATTGAGGTGATTGAACAGAATACCAATAGAAGGAAAGGCTAATACCACCATTGAGATACGAATTCCTCGGTTCTGGATGTTCTTCCTATAACATCGGGCTGATAAAATTCATGCCGGCCTCTCCTACTGTACTGACCAAAGGCAGGAGTATTCTACTGGCCAGACCAAACAGGAGCAGATAGCCAATGATATCAGTGAAGGCTGTGATCAAAATGGAGGAAGCGATTGCTGGGTCAATCTTGACACGCTCTAGAGCAAGGGGAATGAAAGATCCTGCAAATCCCGCCAACATCAGGTTGCCAAACATGGCCAAAAACACCACAACTCCCATCATGGCAACAAATTGAGGATCTGGGTAGGTACTCAGGAAAGCTACTGTCATGGATACCACAGCGCCCAGCATCAATCCATTGATCGCGCCGACGCTCAGCTCTTTGAGCACCACACGGGCAGCCTTCCTGGCAGGAATCCCATCAGTAGAGATCCTTCGTATTGTTACAGCCAGGGTTTGTGTAGCTCCATTGCCTGAGACACCAGCAATGATGGGCATCAGGGAAGTCAATAAGACCAGTTTCTCAATAGTTGTATCGAATTGAGAAATCGTATAGGCCGCGATAGACGCAGTCACAAGATTAATGAGCAGCCAGGGAATGCGACTTTTTACAGCATTGGCCCACCCGCCCCGGAGGTTCTCGCCTTCTGATACACCTGCAAAACTCAAAATGTCTTCGGTGGTCTCTTCTTCGATGACATCCATGATATCATCGAAGGTGATCCTTCCCAGCAATTTATTATCAAGATCCACAACTGGTAAAGTCGGCAGATTGTACTGACTCATCAGTTTGGCTGCCTTCTCTTGATCTGTCTCTACTGAAACCGAAATGATGTCGCTGGCAAGTACATTTTTGACCAACTCTGTATTTCTCGCCAGAAAAAGAGATCGAAAAGTTAAGTATCCTTTCAGATAGTTGTCCTCATCCACCACATAGATAGTGTAGAATTCATCCATCTCTTCAGACTGTCTTACCACTTCTCTCAATGCCTGAAGCTTGGTCATATTCTCACGAATAACCACAACCTCCGGGTTCATCAATCCTCCAGCAGAGTCCTCATCATAGGTCATGAGCTGATTGAGGACGGATTCTTTTTCATCCGAGAGAAAGAAGAGGATCTTCTCCAAATTCGAATCCGGGACTTGTGCCAGAAGGTCGGCAGCATCATCAGGAGCTAGTTCTTTGACAAGATTGGCTGCGATTTCTGGATGAAGCAGCGTCAGGAGCTGTCCGGGATTGGTTTCTTCATCCATCTCGGAAATCGCTTCTGAGAGAAGCTCTTTGGGGAGTTCTCGAACGATCCGCTCCTGAATTTCTGGACGGGTATCCTCCAGGACCTGGGCAATCTCTGTTGGGTGAAGAACACTCAGCAAGGCTCGAATATGCGCATTCGGAGACTTGAGCAGGCGCCTGACCCGCTCTATACGCTTTTGACGATTTTCGGATTCCTTTGCCACAACAGAATGCCAGTTGGCCTTTATTTGTTCAGTTTCAGAATGATTAGGACAATGGCAATCACAAACATAATCAGAGAGATTCTATTGATGCCATGCATCATCCGAAGATTAAAATTGGATGAATCTTCTGATGTCTGTTTTTTGAAACTAAGGTAGCCCCATATTTTTTTGAATACTTCCATATTTTATAAGGAGTTTAAGGCTTGCTTACTGAAAACAAAGGTACAAAAGAGAACTGGAAGATGGGCGAATTTGTTTGACTTAGCGGTTATCTATACCTTTGGCGAAATGCTTAGCTTATGGGGGTCTTTGAACCATATCTTGAGGAATTTTCTCAATCAATCAACTTATCTGATTTTTTAGTCAATATTATTGTTGCGGCTGTTCTCTGTTTGTTATTGCGATTATTCTATGTGAGACACGCCAACACAGTTTCGAACAGAAATCGATTTGCTGGAAATTTCCTTTTGTTGGGATTAACAACGATGTTGATCATTACTATCGTGAAATCCTCAGTAGCACTTTCTCTCGGTCTGGTTGGCGCTTTGTCGATCGTCAGATTTCGGGCAGCTATTAAGGATCCTGAAGAACTGACCTATTTGTTTTTGGTCATAGGGATTGGGTTGGCCGCAGGAGCGAATCAGCCATTGATTGCGATTCTTGCCTTTGCAATCATTGTGGGCTTACTCTATCTGAATAAGAAACTTGCAGGCAGAGTAAGCCTCAAACAGGACAATCGCATGTATCTCAATATCTCAACAGATGTGGATGATATGACCAAAGTTGCCAATGTATTGAAGCAGCATTTGCCCTATGTAGAATTGAAACGGGTAGATACGCTAGATGCTGGCCTTGATTTGTCTTTCATTGTCAAAGCCAATTCTATCGATGAGCTGGAATCAGTGAAACAATCCCTGAAAACACTCTCTCCTTCTACCAAACTATCTATGGTCGACCAACCTGACTTGGTGATATAACGCATGATCCTTCAGGAAACATCCGCCAGATCATTGTCTCTCTGGGGAACAGTTTTGTTGATCGGAGGTCTGATTGGGACCTTACTTTTCCTGTTGCCTCCCCTGGCCAGGAATGCACCCCCTGACACTCTTGTTGACCCCAATGTGATCCAATGTGGTGCCGAGCATGTCGCTTTTGAGGTGCCTGAAGGCGAGACGGATTCAGTCTTGTTGATGATTGGAGAACAAGGTGCGCGCCTCCGCAATGGCGAGACCCAGAGTGAAGAGATGGCACACACAGGAACCTATTCTTGTAAGGTAGATGCAGACCATAACTTCGGAATGACTTATGTCTTTCAGGATCTTCACCCCAACGATCGCTTCCTGATATCGGTTTGGCAGTACAACGTCACAAGTTTTCAAACATCGCTCGTTACCCATCTGACAAGTGAAGAGGAGGGCTATGTCAGACATACCGAAGTCGTGGAATCAAAAGACAATGGCTGGAAACGAATAGAAACAAGGGTTCTTGTTCCTTATACCTTTACTGGTGGAGAGTTGCGGGTCTATGTCTATGGGTATGGAAAAGGAGAGGCCTACTTTGACGACTTATACATTGAGCGAGTACGGCCGACTGATAGTCTTGAACTAGCGGCAACTCTTCCACAGATTCAGCTGGAGATTCCAGAGAAGGGACTACGAAAGCTGGACAAAAAAAGATGGGAGGCGATTCATCGGGGCTTGCTTAGCCAGGGAGAAAATGATTGGACCAAAGCCCGACTTCATACGGGGGAAGAAAGTATTCCTGTCAAGCTTCGTTTGAAAGGAGATTTGTCGGATCATTTTACGGGAAACAAATGGTCGTTTCGTGTCAAAACCAAGGAACCATATGCCTGGAATCGATTGATAACCTTCTCTTTGCACACTCCCCTGGCAAGGGGGCATTTGGCGGAATGGGTGTATCATCAATGGCTCCAAAGAGAAGATGTTCTGAGTCCCCGATATGATTTCGCTCATGTGCAGATCAATGGAGAGACAAGAGGATTGTATGCGTGGGAGGAACACTTCGAAAAACAATTGGTAGAGTCCCACGCCCGCAGAGAAGGGCCAATCCTTAAATTCGATGAAAACGGGGTGTGGGAGGTGCGACAAAGAGCCAGTGATCATCAATTGGATTGGGGAGAAATGGAACGGGAAACCCAAAGCTATGAAACATCCCATCCACAAGCCTTCAAGGAGGCCAAAACCCTGGAAGATAGCCTGTTGAGCCAGCAATTTCAATTAGGGAATACCTTGCTTCGTCAATTTCAGCTGGGAGAGTTGGCGGCATCGAGTGTTTTTGATGTCGAAAGTTTGGCCAAATATTGTGCGATTACTGATCTTACGAAGGCCTATCATGGGTTGATCTGGCACAATTTGCGATTCTATTATAATCCTGTCAGCAGCCGCCTCGAACCTGTCGGCTTTGATGGCTTCACAGAGAAGGGAGCCTTTATTTGGTTGAGAAGGCCATTTATGGGCGCGAATATTGATCATAGCCAAAAAGGATCATTGGCCGATATACAGTTGCGTAAGCTTTTTCTCGATCCAGTAATTGCAGCAAAATACCATGAATATTTGGAAAAGTGGACGCGGAGAGGACAGGTAGAAGAGCTCATGATGGACCTTGATCCAGCAATCAATGAAAGAGAGAAATTGATTCGCCTGGAGTTCCCGGACTATGAATTTCATGGAGAGGGCTATGTCTCACATGCCAGGAAGATCCGTCAACTATTGTTTCCCTATAACCATACCTCTCTCAAAGCCTATACACGAGAAAGGAATACTGACAGCCTTGATTTGGCCGTCTTCAATCATCACTTATTGTCTTTGGAAGTCCTTGGTTGGGGCCGTACAACAAGGCAGATGTCTGAGGCTTTTCCTCATCCATTATTTGTCCATGCGAAGGGAAGGGAGCCCATTCGGGAATTTGGGTTGAGCGTTCCTGCTTCGGCTACTTGCCTGTACTATCGGGTGCCGGGACTGGATAGTGTGTATCAGAGTCGGATATTTGAGTGGCAACCTGGATATGAAACTACCCCTGAACAATCATTGTTTGCTGATGTGATCCTGGACAGGACAGAGGTATATGAAGTCGAGGGAAGCCAAATCAGGATTCGACCTGGACAACATCGATTCACAAGCCCACTGATCATTCCTGCAGGCTATCAACTGAATATTCCAGCAGGTACAGAGATTGATCTGACAAAAAAGGCCGCAATTATATCACGCTCTCCGGTTTATTTTGAAGGAAATGCATCCAAGCCAATCATTCTTCACTCTTCGGATGGAAGTGGACAAGGCTTGGTGGTCCTGCAAGCAGGCTCAGAATCAGTTCTTGACTATGTTGAATTCCGAGGTCTGGACAATCTGGACATAGAGGAATGGACATTGACAGGGGCTGTAACCTTTTATGAGTCCCCCGTGAGAGTGACTCATTGTTTATTTACTGAAAATACCTGTGAAGATGCCTTGAATCTGATCCGCTCACCCTTTTCTCTCCAGAATTCAGGCATTAGCCATACCTTCTCAGATGGTTTCGATGCTGATTTTTGCAGAGGAGAATTGCGGAATTGTTTTTTTTCACATACAGGCAACGATGGGATGGATTTTTCCGGTAGTGAGATACAAGTCTTTGATTGCAAAGTGTTGGGCGCGGGAGACAAAGGCATCAGTGTCGGAGAGCAGTCAACTGTACAAGTCTGGGACCTGGAAGTCAGGGAGGCTATCACGGCTGCTGCTTCTAAAGACCTTTCCACCTTGACGATTCATTCCATCCAACTGGAAGATTGCCAAACAGGCTTTGCTGCCTATCAAAAAAAGCCGGAATTTGGAGGGGGGGACATGATTGTGAAAAAATATCAAGCCAAAAATATTCGCTATTTGCATCTCATCGACAAAGGATCCCGTCTCCTGCTTAGGGGAAAAGAAGTAGAAGGGATTTAGCAAAGCATGTTGGATGGCAGATCAGTTTGGAAAATAGACGCATATATGAAGATCTCAACCTTATTGTTCGTATTGACTGTGTGTTGGAGCATGCTGTGGTCTCAACCACTCCCTATTGACTTACCGGCCAACTTTGTAGATGAGTTGTATAGCCCTGGCTGGCGATCTGTCGTCGGCATCGAGTTCGACGCCAATGGACGCCTGTACGCCTGGTCCAAACTAGGGCTGGTGCACATAGGTGAAGAGGGGCAGCAACGAGAGACCCCACTTCTGGACATTAGAGAAGAAGTAGCCACCTATGGAGATCATGGCTTGTTGGGCTTCGCGCTACATCCCAATTTCCTGAACAATGGCTTTTTCTATGTGTATTATGTGGTGGATCGTCATCATTTGCTCTATCATGGGACTCCGGACTATTCTCCTACTGCCAATATTAAGGATGAGGCCACCATTGCACGAATCACAAGATATACTGCCGACCCTGCTACCAATATGACAAGTGTGATTCCTGGTAGTCGAAAAATTTTGGTCGGTGAAAGCATAACAACAGGCTTTCCCGTTCTTCATCGCTCCCATAGCGGAGGAGCTTTGGGATTTGGGAATGATGGGACTCTGATGGCATCCTGTGGAGATGGCGCATCTTATGCAGGAACAGATGTTGGGGACGCAAGTGCGGGTGCTTTTGCGCAGCAAGCTTTGACTGATGGTATCATTACGCCGGAGGAAAATGTCGGTGCCTATCGCGCCCAATTGGTCTCCTCCCTCAATGGAAAGGTCATACGGATTGATCCGAATACAGGGGATGGCGTAAGTAGCAACCCCTTCTTTGATCCTGACAATCCACGTTCAGCGCAGTCACGTGTGTGGGCGCTGGGCTTGAGACAACCCTTTCGGTTTGTGCATATGCCCGGAAGTGGCAGCCACCAACCTGAGTTGGGAGACCCGGGAGTATTTTATCTGGGAGATGTCGGATGGGCATTTTGGGAAGAACTCAATGTCATTCAGGAAGGGGGACAAAACTTTGGATGGCCGATCTATGAAGGTGTCAAAAGCAGATGGCAGTATGCCTCTCCCAATATTGCCAATCTCACTGCGCCCAATCCATCTGCAGGTGAGGGCGGGTGCGACAAGACTCATTTCCTGTTCAAGGATCTCTTGCAGGAAGCCACCCTGGAGCCTGACCCATTTTTTGCCAATCCCTGTGATCCCGCCTCAGAAATCCCGGCCAATATCCCTCGATTTTTGCACAGCAGACCGATGGTTACCTTCAGCAATACCACCTGGAACAGCGAAGAACAAAACACCTATATTCCCACCTATGATAGTGAGGGAAATGGCTCTTTCGTCTCATTGCTGGACCCCAGTTCTCCTGTCAAAGCTGATACGTTTAGTGGTTCAAGTTGCATTGCAGGGGTGTTCTATACCGGAAATTCCTTCCCTTCAGAATACCAAATGTCCTTCATGTCGATGGATTATGATGGGTGGATTCGCAAAATTGATTATTCTTCTGCGCATGAGGCCCTCGCAATAGAGCCCTTCTTTGGGGAAGGGAAATTTGTGGTAGATGTCAAAGTACATCCCCTCGATGGCTGCATTTATTATCTCAACTATGCCTATAATTCCAGCATCAGAAGGATTTGTTATGGAACCAATCCCGCCCCAACGGCTCAATTGACGTTTGATCAGAATTATGGACCATCTCCTTTGACTGTGCAGTTTACCGGAGATCTTTCCGCAGATCCTGAAGGTGAACCGATTTCTTATTTGTGGGATTTTGGCGATGGCGAAACCAGTACAGAAGCAAATCCTACACATACCTTCACCGCTCCATCTTCCTCCCCTACTTCCTTTGAGATTCGCTTGCAGGTATCAGATTCTTCCGGGAATATGCATGAGGTTGATACCCTCGTTTCTCTAAACAACACGCCTCCCGTAGTAGAGATTGTCAGCTTCAAGGATGGCGATACCTATACCACGACTGGCTTGACGAATCTGGAGCTGATCGCACAGGTCTCGGATGCTGAACATGCAGCCGAAAACCTGAGCCTTGCCTGGCAGGCACATCTGCATCACAACAGCCATTATCATCCAGAAGAAATTGATACTGCAAGAGAAAGTTCTATTTTGATTCTGGGAGAAGGGTGTGGAGATGAATCCTATTGGTATAGAGTTTCTTTGACAGTGACCGACCCTGTAGGCTTGGCGACCTATGTTGAGCAAGAAATATTTCCTTTTTGTGGAGATTCACAGACAGCCTTCGATACTCTGACCGCTACGCCGAGAGAAGAAACGGTTTTTCTGGAATGGACCACGCTCAGGGAGACTCCCGGAACCACCTTCTTCATCCAGCGGTCCGAGGACAAAAAGATATTTGAGACCCTGAATCAGCTGCCAGCGAATGGGACTGCCTCCAGTTACTCCTTGGAAGATTTGTCTCCTCGATGGGACTTGAACCACTATCGCATCATGACTGTGGGGGCAGATGGATTTCAGGATTATTCTCCAGTGGTTAGTCTCGATTATTTTGGTGTAGGAGCCATTCGTTTGTTTCCCAATCCCGTGGTAGATCGATTGACTCTGGAATTTTCGGAGATCAATGAACAGGCCTTCATTCGCCTGACAAATCTTCAAGGGCAGACAGTATTTTTACGAAAATGGGTCGGATCTTCAGAGAATGAAGACAAAGGCATAGATGTTAAGTTCTTGCCAACAGGTATATATATCTATGAAATCTCGGATGGAACCAAAACCATTACTGGTAAACTGATCAAGCATGCGTTTTGAGCGAAAATATCGCATAGAAGGAAAACCCGCAGCGACTGTCAAACAGTTGTTGCGATTTCATCCTGCCTCTTTTCGGGAGTTGTATCCCGACAGACAGGTGAACAACATCTATTTTGATACACCAGCCCTGGAGACCTTCCACCAGAATGTATATGGCAAGAATGAGCGAAAAAAATTCCGGGTGCGTTGGTATGGAGAGATTCTGGATGCAGCAGGAGAGGCTCAATTGGAAATCAAAATCAAGCACAATGAATTGGGCGAAAAACAAAGTTTTGCTGTTCAGGCTTTTTCTCTGCCCGATATAGAGTCGTTGACCCAGGAAGTCAATCGGGTGGCAAATGGGGCAGTTATGCAGCCGATTTTATTGAATGCCTATCGGCGGTCTTATTTGATCTCCAGAGACGGAAGATTTCGAGTCACAGTAGATCGGGACATGAGATACCATACGTTATTGGCCTCCGCTTGGTTTCATCGATATCAAATCGCAGATGATGCGGTAATTGTGGAGGTGAAGTATGAAGAAGCAGAGGATGAATATGCGCCCTTTATCACGCAGCATATGCCCTTTCGTCAAGCCAAACACTCCAAATATGTGCAGGGCATTCAGCTGACGATTTAAAACCTATCTTGCCCGCATATCGAATGAAGATTGACAGACAAAGAGGATTTTGAATTCCTGAGCAAACCCAATGTGAGATTCCCTCCCCCAAAAAAATCTGAGGTTCAAGTGTCGTGTTTTGTACCAATCTGACGATTTAGGAGTTGTATTTTTATGTAGTTTTGGGCTGCATGTGTCGAAATATTCTATGAACACAAACATGACTGGTCCCTCTGAATATCGTTCAACTCCCACGAAATTCTCTCCTCGTATTCTTGCCTTACTCTGTTATTTGCTTGTTGGCTGTCTGTGTTCTTCTGCGGCGGATCTGAAAAAAGAACGTGCCGAAATAGAAGGAAGCCTTGCCAGTTTCCAATTGGCTGCTGCGGAACAACTCATCTCAAAGATGTCTGACAGGGGCTACCAAAAGTTCTATGCCTGTAATTTGTTGATGTACAAGTTCTTTGCTACCCAGGATGCAGAATACATCCAACAGGTGCGAAGCATCTGGAAGGCAACACTCGCCACGGTGGAGACCATTCCTGAAGACGATCCGCTGAAGTATGTCTTGCTATCAGAACTCTATTGCAAGCGATCGGCTCTGGAGTTTCTTGATCAGAACTATCTGACCTCCATCCGTCTGGCCCGAACAGGGCGAGTCATGATCCGGCGAAACCAACATCGACACGCAGACAATGTCGAGCAATTGAAAATTCTTGGGATCATGAACATCGTCCTGGGTGCAGTACCAGCCAAATATCAATGGATTACACACTCCCTTGGATTTAAGGGCAATCTTCAACAAGGACTTAAGCAACTTGAGACTGCTGCTACCCAAAGTTCATTACTCAAGCTGGAAGCGCAGCTTATTTTGGGATTTGTGGAAAAAAATATTCTGGATCGCCCTAATGAAGCCTTGTCGAGGTTACAAGCCTTGCAACTTGAATATGGAGGGAATCTGGTGATTGACTATTTTCTTGCTACAGCCCTCCTTGGAATGAAAAAAAGCAATGAAGCGCTTGAGATCCTTTCGCAGCGAAACAAGTATCTGGAGGAGGAAGTATTCTTTGCCCCTTTTTGGGACTACCAACTTGGGAAGGCCTATTATTTCAAGAACGACCTTCGAAATGCCCAACGCTATCTAGCGAGATTTATCAAGGCGTATAAAGGAAAACTGGCCAGGACAGATGCCCATTTTCGTTTGGGAATGGCCTTGACCTTGAACAATAGTTATGAATTGGGGCAACAGTTTTTCAAAAGTATTGCAACAGGGGAACTCTCGGACCTGGATGAGGATGCCTATGCACAATTTATGGCGACTAAGTTTTTGGAAAACAAGCCGGGAAAATATGTAATGGCCCTATTTCGGGCGAGAAACTATTTCGATGGAGGATTTCACGAACAGGCTGCTCTGGAATTGGCCAATATCAAGGACGCCTATGGAATCCTGTCGCCCGCCCAGCGGATTGAATTTCACTATCGGCAAGCACGAATTTTGCATGCGCAGGGAGAGGTTGAGTTAGCCACAGAACAGTATGAAAAGTGCATTGCTCAACCAGAGGTGGAAGAAAGTAAATGGTTGCAAGCTTATGCGTGGTTTTATCAAGCCAGCATTTCCCGGGATCAGGGATTTCTTGAGCAAGCAAAACAACAATATAAAAAGGCCCTTGAGTTTGATGGGTATTTCTATCAGTCAGGCCTTGAAAACCGCTGCAAAGCATCTCTCAGTGAACTCAAACAGGCAGGCTAATCATGACCCCTCCTTCTCTTTCTTATACCATCTGGTTCACCCAAAGAAATGGCTCTACCCTTCTCACAAAAGCCATGGAGCAGATGGAGATTGTCGGCAAGCCTGGCGAATGGCTCAACATCCCTGTTGAACTCTCTTTGTCTCAACATTACCAAGTAGGAGCAAGCGGAGCCCTTCTTCCAGTACTGTACCAACAGGGGATGGGAAAAAACGGTGTGTATGGACAAAAAGTCTCCATGCATGGCGGAGGCATGATCGATTGGTTGGAGGAGTTGGCTCAGGCAAGTGGCGTAAAGGAGGGGGCAAATGCGGGAGAGATCTGGGAGGCAGCCTTTCCCAATCACCGCTATATATTCCTGACACGCCGCAACAAGGTACGGCAGGCGGTATCCTGGTGGAAGGCAATTCAGACACAGGAGTGGCATCGGGAGTCTGGCAAAGAGGCGATTCAAGTGCCTCCAGCTTTGATGGATTCTTATGACTTCGCAGCGATTCGCCATCTGCTGACAGAGATTTGCTTACGGGAAGCAGCCATAGAGGAGTTTTTTCTGAGAGGAAATAGTCAACCAATGACCATCGTATATGAAGATTTCGTTCGTGAATATGAACAGACGATTCGGGACATCCTGAGCTTCCTGGGGCAGGATCAACAGTCGGTGGAGATTCCGTCTCCACCACTAGAGCGATTGGCAGATGAGGTTTCAGAAGTCTGGGTTCAGCGCTTTCGCGAGGAGATTCAGGACGGATGGAGTAGCCAGGTCTGGTAATTCATATGCATCAATATTGTTTACTTCCCATACTTTCTGAGTGCTTCCTGGACGTCTAGTTTTGGTGCGCGCAACAATCCGCCACTCAGATTCTCCGCTGCATAGGGATCAATGTTGTCAATTTCATATTGTCGATCATTGAGATCAAGCACAATCACATCGAAGGTAAATGCCACATCGCTGGTTGCGCGGAACCAGTGGATGTTGTCTTTTTCGTCAGAAATAGAGGAGGCCTCTCCTACTGTGAGGACCTTGTCGATGCTGGGCCGAATGATCAGATGATTGGCTTCTTCTCTGACTTTATCATAATGCTTGAGTGCGAATTCTCCTTTGATGACAAGATGTGCAGATGCCATGTTTTTGTGCCCATGAGGAATGATCGCCCGGTCTTTCTTCATACCAAAGATTTTGGGATAAAAGGCCAATCGATCGGGAAGGCCAGCAAGTTTGGGGAAACGAACCACCTTTGTATTTACCCCTAGGTCTGGGTAGACAAATCCTTTGCTCAGTCGATCGAAGTCAATCATGCGAAGAACCTCCTCAAATGCTAACTGTTGGAAGAGTTCTTCCAGCTGATCCTGCCATTGAGAAGGTGAGAGGGTGTTTGTTCGCAAGTCCGAACACATTTCATTCAATTGATTGGCCCATCGATCTGTGATGGGTTTGAGGGGGTTGGCAATCATATCTTGAAGCAGGACAGTCTCCCAAAAAGAGAATGCCAAAATGTGAGACATCATTTGCTGATTGAATCCTCTGCGAGTAAGAAACTGAGCCATAATGTTGGAAAATCAATTAATTATGAAAGCCGAATTGATCGAAGGCGAAAACTATTATGCAAAATTGAAGTAAGTATATTTGACCAAAATGGTTGAACATTTGAAGATTCATGCATGATTTTAGGCGGTTCAGCGGACTTGGATAGGGATTCTTACCAAAAACTGGAATATTGCATACGCTATGAGACGAAGGTTGTTATGAATAAGTTCTTTTTCACACTCATGTTATCTTACATTTGCTCTTTGTACACGACTTCATTTCTTCCCGCCAATTCAATGGCGGATTCCAATACCGCTTGTATCGAGTTTATTCCCACTGCTATTTCTCCAAATGGGGACGGGATCAACGATGAATTTCGCATTCGTTTTTCTTGCAAAGTAGGAGATTATATGCTTGAAATCTACGATGAATCAAATGAGTTGATTCACCAAAGTACAGATCACGAAGAAAGTTGGAATGGGGTAACAGCCAATGGACCTGCCCCAGAAGGATACTATTCCTATGTGATTCAGTACAGATCCTCTCGCCACTCCCTTCCTGAAAGAGAAGAAGGAGAGGTCGCATTGGTTCGCTAATTGCAAGAGGTTCGAAGAAGAGTTAGGGGGGAATCGAACATGCTGTTTCGCTATCCCCTACCCCATTTCTTTAGCCAGGAATCAAATCTTTTCCACTTGAGATCACCACAGTTTCCCCTTCTGATTTGGCCATAATGGTCGTCAGGGTCAGGTCTCCAAAAATGTTGACCACTGTACGACACATATCCAGTATACGATCCAGACCAAAAATCAAGGCAATGCCTGTGGCTGGTACGCCTACAGATCCCAATACCAGAGCAAGCGTAATCATTCCGGCTCCAGGAACCCCTGCTGCCCCGACCGAGGCGAGTGTTGCCGTAAGAATGATGGTCAACTGCGCCGCAAATCCAAGATCCATTCCGTACACTTGTGCAATAAAGAGAGCTGCTATCGCCTGATACACTGCTGTCCCGTCCATATTGATGGTTGCACCAAGTGGCAAAACAAAGCTACTGACCTCTCTGGATACCCCTAGATTGTGTTGCGCAACATCCATACTGATGGGGAGTGTCGCACTGCTGGAGCTTGTACTGAATCCCATCACAACGGCTTCTTTGATGGCCAGGATGAACTTGATCGGACTTTGCTTGACATAGAAATAAATGAAACTAAAATGAGTAATGCAGATATGGAGAAGCAATCCGATCAATACCACAAAGGCATATTTGATCAACAATAAAAGGATATCCAGTCCCAGATCTGCCACTACGCCCAACATCAATGCGAATACGCCATAAGGTGCTGTTTCCATGGCAAGGGTAACCATCTTGATGATGGCGTCATTGAGTCCGTCGAAGGCTTTGATGAGAGGGGCGGCTTTTTCGGGAGGAATCAGGGTCATACATATCCCCAGAAAGAGAGAGAAAAATATCACCCCCAGCATATCCCCACTCGAAAGTGCCTGAAAGGGATTGGTGGGAACCAGTCTGACGAAAAGTCCAATGATGTTTTCGAAGGTACTTTTGCTTTCCATCTCCTGAGACCCGGCCGTCTTTTCTGCTGCTTGACCTTCGTACTGCGCTTCGAGTTGTTGTTTCTGCTCTTCGGGAAGCCCGTTTCCTGGTTGGAATACATTGGCCACGGCCAGACCAATCATCGCTGCAACGGCAGTGGTGAACATGAAAAACCCAAATGCTTTTCCGCCCATCTTTCCAACTTTGCGAATGTCTCCCAGACTTGCCGACCCCAATACCAAAGATACCAGGACAAGGGGCACAACAAGCATCTTGACCAGACGAATGAAAATATCTCCAATCCAGTTGGTATAGATGGCCCAATCAGCAATTCCGGCAACATTGTAGATATAGCCCACGATGATACCGACGGCCATACCGATCAGGATTTTGGTGTAAAGTTTCATAATAGTAGATAGTTGTCAGTCACGCGAAAGAAACGAAGATACAGGATTGTCTGCTTCAATACCAATACTCTTCTGTCGACATATCCAGATTTTCCTGAAAATACAGGCGATCGTTGCTCATATCGTAGGCACACATTTGGCCGGTAAAAAAACAACCACAGTCAATGTTCAGGATAGGAATTTCGGATTGAGTCATGGGCCAGGCTTCAATTTGTCTTCGATTGCGGGGGGTATGACCATGAATGATGATGCGATTCCCCAACCACTCTCTGTCAAGATCCTCATACCAATTGCGAATCCAGACCATCGAATCCTCATCCTTCAGCGGTCCCCGCGGGTGAAGAAAATTGAATCCAGCATGGACCAGCAAATGTTGATCAAGCTCAAAATAATAGGGAAGTGTCTCACAAAACTGCCAATACTTCTCAGGAATCTTGTTGAGATCAAACAAAATTCCAAAACTGGCCAGGGTGCTGTCTCCGCCATTGTCTCGCCAATGATCAAAATCTGCCGGACTGCCGGATCGGGCATCGAGCATCATATTTTCATGATTGCCGCGCAAGCATCGCACCGTATATCCGTCATTTTGTAGTTGAAAGATGTAATCAAATACCCCTTTGCTATTGGGACCACGGTCGACATAGTCTCCAAGCAGGAACAGTTCGTCTGTTTTGGTGAGCTGTAGTCGATCTTCGACCAATGCCTTGAACGTAATGGCACAGCCATGAATATCAGAAATAGCAATTTTTCGCATATAAAAAAATGATACGAAAATAGGGAAATGTGGTTGGGAGAAATGCGGTCTGCGGACTGCCGGTTTGTTTGAGCGATCTTAGAAATTCTGCTATGAGTGCAGGGAAATGATCCGATTCCAGTGAGAAATCTCCGCCCTGAAGAATTGATTTCTTTCTTCAAAATTGGATGTTGAAAAACATCAAATTCTCGATGCTGAAAGCGGCAGCAATAGGGGGGGAAGATCCCCCCTTATGTGTTGATGAAGCCCTATTTGGGGTCTGTTTCTTGACTTTGTCCGACTTCTTTGGCCTGTTCTTCGAGGACTTCAGCTGAGTTCTCTTTTGTGCTTTCAGGCTCAGTCGTTGGTTCTTCTTCAGGTGCTGATTCAGTTTTGTTCTCAGAGGGTTCTGTTGATGGTGTGGATGCTTCCTGAACATTCTTTTCTGAAGCAGGAAGTGTACTGCTTGTGTCAGCACTTTCTGCCGATCGTGCGCGCTCATCCATCTTGAAGTATTTGCCCTGAAAAATCAGAATGACTACAATCCCAACAGAAATGGCAGAATCAGCGATATTGAAGATTGGCCATAAGGAGGTATAACTCCCTCCGAAGATAGGAATCCAGTCAGCAATCTGTCCGCGCCAAATGTCAAAATAGAACATATCTACCACCCGGCCGTGAAACAATCCTCCAGAATAGGTGTTAATCGACTCGAAAAAGATCCCATAAAAGGTACGATCTATGATATTTCCGACAGCTCCACCAAAAATCAGCGCCACATACCAGGGCAGTGGTGATCGATGATCTGCCAGTCGATACAACACATAGCCAATCGCAAAGACAGCGACAATCGAGAAGATCGTCAATGTCAATTTTCCAGTCTCTTCGGACATCTCCCCCCCTAATCCCTGAACCATATCGGAGATTCGAAGGCCAAAAGCTGCACCCTCGTTTTCAATAAAATGGAGTTTGAAGAAGTTCCCCAAAATCTTGATTTGCCCGACTTCACCATAAGCCATGTTCAGCTTGACAATGACCTTTGTAATTTGATCTACGACAATTACAGCCAGTGCAACGAGGAAATATTTTTTGGCAAGTTTCATCTATCTTCTGCGAGCTTTATCTGATTGTTTCATTTTGGCAGCAACTGTTGTGGTTGCATGTGGCACCACTCTCAATCTCTCTTTGGGAATAATTTCCCCAGAAATTCTACAAATCCCATATGTGCCATTTTCAATTCTGATCAATGCCTTTTCGAGTTTGTCAATGAATTTTCCCTGTCGGGCCATGAGAATTTCAACTTGTTCTTTTTCGCGGCTTTCATTGCCAAACTCAGTAAAATTGATACTGTCAGCAGAATTTCCGCTGAATTCCTTGAGGCTGTTCGCAAGCAATTTATGCTCCTTTCTGGCGTCTTCAAGCTTCTTGTTGATGAGTTGCTTGAATTCTTCCAATTCACTCCGGGAATAAAACTTCTTTTCAGTTCGTTTTTCCATAATTTGATTGTTAGTAGCTACTAGCGGTAATTACTCATTCAGAACAAGATAAGAACAAATAGTATTGGTTTGCGGAAGAAAAGAGCAGTTTGGTAAGTTTGTATATTTTTCGAAATAGAAACAAAATGGTTCTACGTGCTAACCTTCATCACTTGAATCTTCCCCTCTGATCCATTGACTTCGATCTTCTCCCCATTGCCGATCTCTCCTTCCTGTACGAGTGCCAATTGATCAGCAAGAACTTCCTTACATATATAGGCCTTATATGCAGTAACGGCTTCAACCCAGTCCTCGTGGTCCGAGAGTTGAATATTGATTCTATCTGTTACATCAAAATCTCTTGATTTGCGCAGGTTTTGGATTCGATTGACGAATTCTCGCGCAAGACCTTCATGCTTCAACTCTTCAGTCAAGGTGATATCAAGTGCCATGGTGTAGGTCCCATCTGAAGCGACAGACCAGCCAGGAATGTCTTGTGTGCTCAAGCTGACATCTTCTAGGGTCAGTTGAAATGGGCCATTGGAGAGCATCAGATCTGACGTGCCATGTTGCTCCAGGGCTTTAATATCATCTTGTGAGAACTTCGCAAGCGCACCAGCAATTTCCTTCATCAACTTGCCTACTTTAGGCCCCAGAACCTTGAAATTGGGCTTGATTCGCTTGACAAGGATGTCGTTCTCTTCTGTAATATATTCAATTTTTTTGATATTTACCTCATTGGATATTAATCCTTCGACTTTTGCCAGTTCTTCGCGAAGTTTGGGATCAAGGATTGCGACCATGGCTTTGCCCAGTGGCTGACGGACTTTGAGTTTCTCTTTTCTTCGGATGCTGAGAATCAGAGAGGTTACTTTTTGAGCCATCTCCATTCGGGCCTCAGCCAATTCATCAATCAAGCTGACATCCCAAGTCGGAAAATCTGTATGATGAACACTGTCCATGCCCTGTGCCTGACTAAGATCGCCATACAATCGATCTGCATAAAATGGAGCAAATGGGCTCATCAGAATGGAGACCGTTTCGAGACACTCATACAGGGTTTGGAAAGCCGCGAGATCTCCCTCCCAGAATCTTCTTCTACACAACCTCACATACCAGTTGGAGAGTTGTTCATTGACAAATCCATCGATCGCTTTGATCGATCTGGTTGGTTCGTAGTCATCCATGAATCCCTCAACATCTCGTATCAGGGAGTTGAGAACAGAGATGATCCACTGATCGATTTCTGGCCGCTCATCCACAGCAAGCGCGCTTGAAGCGTCATATTGGAAGCCGACAATGTTGGCATAGCGTGCAAAGATTCCGCTATAGGTATTGAAGAGGGTCCCAAAGAATTTTCTCTGCACCTCCTGTATTCCTTCGATATCGAATTTGAGATTGGCCCAGGGGTTGGAGTTTCCAACCATATACCAGCGTGTGGCATCTGCACCATAGGTTGCGATGGTGTCAAATGGTTCTACCACATTTCCCAGTCGCTTGGACATTTTGACCCCATTCTTGTCGAGCACCAACCCTGTCGAAAGGACATTCTTGTACGCAACGCTGTCTTCCAACATCACGGCGATTGCATGCAAGGTGAAAAACCAGCCCCGTGTCTGATCCACTCCTTCTGAAATGAAGTCTGCCGGGAAGTTGGCCTTGAATACGTCCTGGTTTTCAAATGGATAATGCCATTGTGCAAAGGGCATCGCTCCAGAGTCAAACCATACATCGATCAAGTCTGGCTCTCGTCTCATGGGGCGTCCAGTTTGGCTTACCAGAATGATCTCATCTACCCCAGGCTTATGCAAATCCAGTTCGTCAAAGAATCCTTCAGATTGCGCCGCTGTCATGAAGCCTGCATCAATGGATTTTTGGACTTCCGCTCTGAGTTCTTCGACAGAACCGATGCAGAGGCGTTCCTGTGCATCTTCAGTAGACCAAAGCGGCAGAGGGACCCCCCAGAATCTTGAACGGGACAGGTTCCAGTCCACGAGGTTCTCCAGCCAGTTGCCAAACCGTCCACTTCCGGTTGATTTGGGTTTCCAGTTGATGGTATTGTTATGCGCAATCAATTTATCCTTGACAGCAGTGGTCTTGATGAACCAGCTATCGAGGGGATAATACAAGACAGGTCGATCGGTCCGCCAGCAGTGAGGATAACTGTGGGTATATTTTTCGACCTTAAATGCTTTGTTTTCCTCTTTGAGCTTGATGGCAATGTCGATATCTACCGACCGATCCTCTTCCTGTCCATAATCCTTGACAAATCGGCCTGCGAAGTCTGTTACTTCTTTGACAAATCTGCCTCGCTTGTCCACCAATGGCATGGGATTGCCATCTTCATCTTTCACGAGGAGAGGAGGAATATCATTTTGCTGAGCAACAATGAAGTCATCGGACCCAAAAGTCGGGGCGATATGTACGATTCCTGTTCCATCTTCGGTAGAGACGAAGTCCCCGATCAAGACGCGAAATGCTGGCTTGTCCGGCTGTACATAGGGCAACAATTGCTCATATTCGATTCCTGCCAGATCCTTTCCGCTTATTTCTTCTACCACCTCAAATGGGATCAGTTTATTTCCCGCTTCATAGGCATCGAGAGACAAGTCCGCCGCTTTTTCATTGAAAAACTTGCCCATCAATTCCTTGGCAAGAATGACGCAGACAGGAAGATGCGTATATGGATTGTAGGTGTTGACCTTGACATAGGTAATATTCTTTCCTACTGCCAAAGCTGTATTCGCTGGCAAGGTCCAGGGAGTAGTGGTCCAGGCAAGGAAGTATTCATTCTCTTTGCCCTTAATCTTGAATTGAGCTGTGAGAGAGGTGTCCTTGATGTCTTTGTAGGCTCCTGGTTGATTCAATTCATGAGAACTCAAGCCTGTACCTGCAGCAGGAGAGTAAGGTTGAATTGTGAATCCTTTGTACAGAAGATCTTTGTCCCAAAGTCGTTTAAGGAGATGCCAAACAGACTCGATATAATCATTCTCAAATGTGATATATGGATCATTCAGATCTACCCAATATCCCATTTTGACTGTCAAATCATCCCATAGGTCTTTGAATTCCAGAACATCGTGCCGACAGGCTGCATTGTATTCTTTAACCGAGATGGTTTTGCCAATGTCTTCTTTGTTAATCCCGAGTCGTTTCTCCACCTGAAGTTCTACAGGGAGGCCATGAGTATCCCAGCCACCCTTTCTGTGGACCT
The DNA here is from genome assembly GCA_039029315.1 of Bacteroidota bacterium. Lineage (GTDB taxonomy): Bacteria > Bacteroidota > Bacteroidia > J057 > J057 > JBCCCJ01. Next base: position 165,541 of record JBCCGK010000003.1, read on the forward strand.
GATATCCCTTAAGTGTTTTGTATCGGCAAAACAAATCCTTAATGGTACGGGCAATCACATGGTGAATACCGGGTTTGCCATTGGCAGATGGTGGGCCTTCATAGAACGTGAAGGTCGGCTTTCCCTCTCGAAGGGAAACGCTTTTTTCAAAAGTCTTTTCCTGTTTCCATAGATCCAACATCTGTTGATCTACCTCAGGCAAAGACAATCGCTTGTACTCAGGATAGGTTTGTGACATGCCTATTTCAAAAAAATTGAGTGCAAATATACAAAATTTGCTCTTCTTCGTATATTGGTTTGTAAATCAACAAAACAAATACAAATGATTATTCGAACTTCCCTGATCTTGGTTTTGCTGGCATTGCTTAGTAGTTGTCAAATCAGCAATCAACTGCGTGTTCACAAGACTGAATTACAGCGTCTTGCGTATAATGAGCCAGAAAATCGAGCTAAATTTGATGGTCTGGCGAAAGTATTGGTAACGGCTCTGGAAGAGGCATCAGCCAGACCGACTACCACACAGACTGTTCGGTATGTCCAAAAATTTTCCAATCAAAACGATCGGTCTCTGAGACAATTGTCCACAGATCTGGATGCCTGGATCAAAGGAATGGGACCAGGGCAACGACTTGCTTTCGGAACGCGTGCCTTGTCTCAATCCTATTCGCGTAAACTCATTGTCCTCGTTCCAAAAATTCAAAAGAAAGCAAAAGAAGGAGGATTTGAACTGGGGGCATTGGAGAAAGTTTTGCTATTATTCAAACTGAAGCAGTTGACCAAAAAAAGTAAAAAAGATTAACGCAATGATATGATAGCTGTTCATGTTCATTGGCTCTTGTGTTGGATGGTGCTAAGCATGGGGATGGAGAAAGCTCCCGTAGAGGCATCTTTTTATCAGATTGATTTTCAGACCACTTTTCATGTGATGGGACCAACACAATTGATCAGATACACCTTGTTGCTTCCCCAGGACATCAATGAGGTACAGGAGGTTACAAAACTCGCCTTTTCTCCACAGCCAAAAAGGATTTATGAAAAACACGGGAATAAATATGCAGAATTTCGGATTCAGCGCCCCAAAATAGATTTCAAAGTACATCTCCATGTACAGGTGAAAACCAAGGCGACATCTCTTCGGAAAACGCTGAGCCCCAAACGATCCAAATCCTATGTGCCAGAGGTAGGGTCTTTCCTTGAGGCATCTGTGTACCAGGAATCATCACATCCTGATATCAAACGGCTTGCGAGTCAATTGAAACAGAAAAATCCGGAAAAAACCATACGTGCCATTTATCGATTTGTTCAGGATACGCTGGAATACAAGCCCAAATTAGATAAGGATCTGGGCGCAATATCGGCCCTTCAGCAAGGAATCGGAGATTGTACAGAATTTTCTGATTTGTTCGTAGCTCTGTGTAGGGCTTCTGGAATTCCAGCTCGAACAGTCAGTGGTTGGTTGCTTCAGGAGAACATCAAGAACCCGAATCACCATTGGGTAGAAGTTTGGATCAATCAGGAATGGCGGAAGATCGATCCCAGCATTTCAGAAGAGGATTATCTGATGGACCCATATCCCGGTATTGCTTATCTGTTGTTGTCTCCTCTAAGAATTGACAGGGTATGCAAGACGAGCAATGATCGGTGGGTCGCTACTTCTACCGGGAACGGAAAGGTCGCGGCCAGCTATCAGTACAAAGTGAAGAAGTTATAAGAACTGACCTGGGCAGCTACGTCAAAATTGGTGTAGAAGGGGGGAAAGGCAACGAAAGAATCTGCTGTTCCAAGATGTTGGTAAGGAACTTTCTGGCTCTGCCATCACGTCACTTTATTTCAACACTTTGCTCTTTCGTCTCTTTTTTCTCTTGACTCGTTCTGGAATACGCTTTTTGTTTCGGGAGGATGGAGGCTTGGATCTTTCCTGTCTGGGGGGGACACGGTCAGGAATGGTTTTGGAGGGACGGCGTCTGGGAGGAAAAATGACTCTTTTTCCCTCTGCCTGTCTTGCCTCTCGCTTGTCTTCCCAGTTCTGGCGAATGCGGTCCCACACATCCTCCAACTGGATCTTGTCAGCTTCCTGATAGTCGTATAAGGTATACATCGGACAATCGAGGGATTGCATAGCCGAGACCCCCGGTTCCTGAAAGGAGCCGCCATAGTAGCCACGATATGAGCGTTTTTTGGATAGCTCCTTGAGAAAGCTTGCATAAATAGGGAGAGCGGTATTGGCTCCTTGACCGAGTCTCAGGGACCTGAAGCGAACCTGTCTGTCTTCTCCCCCAACCCATGCACCCGCCACCAATCCGGGAGTGATTCCCATGAACCAACCATCAGTCTGATTTTGTGTCGTACCTGTTTTGCCGCCTACCTGAATCGATCTGGGAATTCCATAGACCCGTCGCAGACGGGAGGCAGTCCCACTGTCGACGACTGATCGCAGCATATAGGCCATCATATCGGCATGGATGGGTTCCATTACCCGCTGGACAGCATGCTTGGTTGGGAATTCTACAATGGTATTGCCGTCGTGATCCTCGATTCGGGCGATGTAGATAGGGATCGCTCTTTCGCCACGGTTGGCAAAGGCACTATATGCCCCTACCATTTCCTTGATTGACAGATCTGCAGTACCCAAAACAAGAGAGGGTTCCCGAGGCAAGCGTTGTTCGAATCCAAAGCCTTGCGCAAAGCTGACGGCCTGATCTACGCCTACACGCATCATCACTTCGGCAGAAACGGTATTGACTGAATGTGTCAAGCCCCCTGTTAAGGAGTAAAATCCCTCATACTTTCCACCAGAATTTCCGGGGGACCAATTCTTGTACTCCGAATAGACTTGCTGTTGATTGGCAATATAATCACAAGGGGAAAGACTGTCATGCGCCAAGGCCGCAGCATACACAATGGGCTTGAAGGTCGATCCTACTTGTCTTTGGGAGGTAACATGATCGTACTTGAATTGTCGAAAATTGATGCCTCCAACCCATGCGCGCACATATCCTGTTTTGGGTTCCATCGCCATGAATCCAGCATGGAGGAAAGAGTTGTAATAGACAAGAGAATCAAACGGACTCATGTCATCGCGCTCTTGTTCTCCTTCCCATGTCCAGATGGTCATCGGAACGTTGGTTTCAAAGATCTTTCGGATATCTGCTGCTGATTTGCCTCTGGCTTTCAGGGATTTGTAACGATCAGATTGTTTCATGGCTCGCTGGATGCCTGGATCAGACAGGTCCCAGAGATTCCGTCCTTTCCAATGCTCATCGAATGTAGCCTGCAGCTTTTTTAGATGGTTCTGGACCGCCTTCACTGCGATTCGTTGCATCCCTGCGTCCAGAGTGGTGTGAATCCTGAGGCCATCTGTATACAGATTGTAGATCTTTCCATCTGGTCCCGGATTGGCTTCGAACCATGCTTGTAATTCTTCGGCTACCTGTTGCCTGAAATAGGGTGCTGGGGCATCAAGAATGCTGATCTTCTGATAGTCCGTGAGGAGGTCCAGGGTTTTGAGAGAATCAGCCACAGCGGCTTCCAGATATTCATATTTGACCATTTGGTCCAGGACAACATTGCGCCGGGAGGTGGCAAGGGACGGATTCCGGATAGGATTGTATCGGGTGTTGGCCTTGAGCATGCCTACAAGAACGGCTGACTGCTCCAGCGGGATTTTTCTGGGGGATTGGTTGAAGAATCGATTGGTGGCGACGCCTATGCCAAAGATGTTTTCCCCAAAAGAGACGGTGTTCAGATAGAGTTCCAGGATTTCATCTTTGGTGTATACTTCTTCCAGCCTACCAGCTACAATCATTTCCTTGACTTTGTTGACCGGCATGGTGAATAGGCCATGATGTTGGCGTGGAAAGAGGTTCTTGGCGAGCTGTTGGGTGATGGTCGATCCGCCACCTGAACTTTTATTCTGCAACAGAATAGATTTTACCAGGACTCGTCTCAGGCTCTTCCAATCGACTCCTTCATGTTCGTAAAAACGAACATCTTCGGTCGCAATCAGGGCATCAATCAGTCCTTGCGAAATATCTTCCAGCCTGACATTGGATCGATTTTGAAGATAGTATTTGCCCATGAGGGACTGATCCGCGAAGTAAATCTCTGAGGCTTGGGCATTGACGATATTTCCCAATTCTTCTTTTTGGGGAAGAGGACCAAATTTTCCATGGAGAACAGCCGCATAAAACCCGCCGACTCCTGTGATGCCCAGAACGATCAACCCAACAAAAATCCAGAGGGTCCACGTCATCCATGGTTTCCAGAATCGTTTGGGAGCAGAAGGAGGTGAAAGGGGAGTTTCAGGTGATTGTGGGTATACATCCATAGACAAGGGACGATTGTCGCATCCAATATCAAAGATACGCAAGAATTCTCGAAGAGATACAATTCCGACTTGTGCATCTGCCCTGGAGGAAGCTGTTCGCTTGCTGAATCAGGGTGCATTTACCTTTAGCATCTGGACAATATAGCGCCTCCATTTATCTGTGGGATTTTCTTCCCACCAACTGGCATATTTGGCAATGAAAAGCCCCCTCTTTCTCTGGAACACAAGTTTTTTGTGCTAATTGTTGGGCGGAGGAATATAATAGGATAAGAAGTAATCGACACGTTTTGTTCCCACATCAATGATAAATATATATCGATCTGTAAGCGTTACGGAGGCCGAATAAGCTAAGTATATCGCACATAGATTGGTCTTGTTGTGTTCATAAAAAAAAGCATGGGACTCGTCAAAATTGCTTCCTCTCAGAAAGGAAGAATCTGCCTCCATGAGTGCTTCATGTGGTAGAAATAGTTTGCCTCTTCCAGTCTCCAAAAGAGGACAATCTGCGATTGCAGGATTTATGGATTGATGTCTCCCGTCGGTGGGAGAGCGGGAGGGTGGAAGATGATTGTCAAATATAAATTTGTCCCTTAACCTAAGTAGGGAGACAATTTTGAATGAAGAATATTGAATGGGCTGTCTAGGGCCTACGCATTATAAATTCTTATCATCGATTTTAGACAGTAGGGCAATGTTTTTTAATTCACAACTGAAGAATATCAAAGCATTAAATTAAAAAACCTTCAGATTTGGCTCAAAAACAGCTATGAAAAATTATAATGCGTAACCCCTAATGGGCTGTCAAACAGCGAGTTATTAGATTTTTTATATGTAAATTTGTCCGCCCACTTACTTATTTGATATTTATTTTTATAAGACTATCCTTTTTGAGGAGATAAAACTGAGAATCATATTCAACACTATTTTTTTTAATCGAAATACTTGGTTTACACAGAATTTTTTGATCTCCCATATCAATACTATATGGTTGTAATTGTGCCACTGCATTTGCTAATGCTACGGTATAATCATTTTCTACTTGTTCTTTCAACAAAGTGGGACTGTTATGAGGATGATTATTCTCTCCCTGACAACTCATTAAAAATGATCCTAGAATAAAAACTGGAATGATAAATTTGAGGTTTTTCATGGAAATATGTTTTGATTGAATCTTGGTATGGGTAAGTACCCAAAATTTATACTATTAAACAAAAACAAGCGTATCGGTCAAAGTCATATCTGAGTATCTATTCAATAAACCCAAGATATGCTCGAATCATTCCTCGTTGTAATTAGGGAATATTTTCCAAGCTGCGGTCTCAATTGAAAGAAACCGCCCCAATCAGGAGCCATACATCCTAAACTTGTAGTTAATCGAGTTTCCTGATCTTTTTACCTCGTCATCCTTTTCTTTTCCATTGAACCCGAAACGGTGGGCCCCTACTCCTTCATTTTTCCGCAAATTCCCTCACCTTGAGCCTCTTTTAAAGAGGCCCAATTCTGATCAGGTTTTTCATTCTCCTGATTGCTTTTAACATTCTATCAGTGTATTTTTATCTTATGATCACACCATTTCCGTTGAAAGGTCAAGTGCTCAAAACCTATCTCCTCAAGATCATCGAGAAGATAGATGACAAGACCACAGTTGAAGATATTTTTAAGCAGATTGCCTTGCTTGAGGACATTTATACATCTGAGCAACAGATTGCTCAGGGAGAAGGCATTCCCCAAGAAGTACTCGAAAAACGTTCTCAACTGTGGATCAAATTCGAGTAGTATGGACGCCACTAGCAGCGGAGCAGTTGGAGGATGCGATTGTCTACATCGCTGACCATCGTGGGCCGACTTATGCCGAAAGAGTCAGAACCAAAGTGCTGGAAGCCGCTCGAAGGCTATCACGATTACCCGAAAGTGGGCAAAAAGAACTGCTGCTCGAACATGAGGAGGAAATCTATCGGTATCTGGTTGTTTGGAGCTACAAACTCATTTATCGATACAACAAGCCCATCAAGAAAGTATATATAGTCCGCTTCTTCCACACTTCCCAAAATCCTGACAGGCTCATCTTTTAAACCATCTCCACCTCTCCCCTTTCCTAACCGTCTGCCCCGTTTTCACTTGCCAAAGTGCAGCGGATTCTCCCACTCCGGATGGCGGCCATTCCAGGAGCTAATCCGGCAACGAGTGGAACAAAATCGTGCCTTGGGAGACTTTTTCATAGCCTTTTGGCCGCAATGCGCCCAGCTGATCAGGTAGCCCCTGCTGTGGGTATGGATATTTACCCCAGCTCCTTCGCTTCCTTCGATGGGAACGCTCAGCGTTTTTTCGCCCAGACGATGACCGTCTAGCGATTTTTTCAGCCGCTCCATCTCTGTTTTCAATGCCTCGATCTCATTCCGATCCCGGCTTGAAGGTGCCAAACCAGCACTTCCAAAACCAATCGGCACAGCCTCCCCCTGCCCAGCTCCGCCAACCCCTCCCAATGCCTCATCCATCTTCAACAAGATAAAGGCACTAACCAGCGTTCCCGATAAATCGGGACAAGAAATACACCTCGCTCACGGCCACTCGAAGCCGACCATACGTCTGGTCCCGCCGCGTATCACGTCTGCCCATCTGTGTCTGATACAGGTTTCGATCATCTGACAAGGCCTGCGCCTTCAGATCTTTTTGAGCAGCGATTTGTCTGTCCAGATGATTCACCTTTGCTGTGTCCTGCGCCCAGACTTTCTTCGGATGCGGGGTTACAGGATAAGGCTCGAACCATCCCGATTCATCCGGACCTTTCCAATAGTACTTCTCCAGAACGGATTTCTTCCTGCATTCTCCCGATGAATCGGGATCGATTTCTCCTTGATAGCGGGTGATGATGGCGCCTTCATCTACCTGAGCAATATTCCCAGCGGAGGATTCTGCCACATCTTCTGCACCATCGAGATTCATGGCTGAAAGTCCCGCAAAGCGGGATAGTCAATGATGACCACTAATATGCCAGCAACAGCAAAGATGATCACGCCCTGCCAGGCAAGCCGGCTCTTCCCATACAACCAGCTCTCAACGGCAAAGGCTGATACGTGCGAGCTGACATAGTACATGAACAGCGCGATTCCGGTTGAGCCGAAGGCGAAATCCCGATAGCGAAACGTATCGGGATGAAACTCAAAGCAACTGCATCTGCTCCAGGTAGAAAGCCTGCTACGGCGCGGTATCTGGTATAGCTCACATAAGCGATGAGGAAGATGCAACAAGCGGAGAAGAAAAGGGCGACAATGAGTAGCCAGACCAGTTTTCTGGCTTCGGGTGCTTCGCGGAGCTTGCCGCCGAAGCCTGCGGCGATGGAGCGAGTTGAGCGTAGCGAAATCCCGCAAGGCGGGAATCAAACATCGAGTGCCTCCTTTCTGATTTTTTCTGAACTTGACACGCTTGCGTCCCGATAGCGCAGCGTATCGGGATAGGTTTCTTGGTAGCAGACAATCTCCTTGAGATCGGCCTGCCAAATGCGTAGGTTTGACATAACTTTTATAGTTTTATGCCCTCGGCTGTGGAATGCACTTCCCGTTGGGGGCTTGTGGTACAAAAAAGCCCCCCGAAGGGAGAGCGGATGAGTTATCTTTCAGCTATCAAGAACGGATGATGTTTGGTAATGATAGGAACCTCAGTTCTCTAGTTTGAACTAATTCTTATATAATGGCATCTACCATTAAATACATGAAATCTGAAAACCACCTTACATTTGGGGGCAAAAAGGACATAATTTTCAACCCCATCAAACCTTATCTGTGGATATTGTTTTTTTACACTGATAAGTTTTTTTCCAACCATTGAAGACAATTCATCAATTCTGTGCTCATTTTTAAGAATTGAAAAAAAAGAACCAAAAGAATACTCATTTACAATTTCAAAATTTACACTTATAGATTTAATCTCTTGATTGCTTTCAAGGAAAGCAATCAAGATTGAAAAATTCTGATGCAATCTAAAGCTTCCTAATAACTTGCCTTCTAGGAGTTTCTTTTGATTGTGGCTAAGCTTAACTAAATCCTTCTCACTAAAAAGAGGAGAGATACCTTCTGATTTTCCTAGAAAGGAGTAGTGATCGGATATCTTACTCCCTATTTTTATTCCCAAAAGAGTTCTCATAGATAATAATTACGCAATTATTTTTCTTACTAAACATTAATTATCAAGATTGAGTGGGTCTAAATCCTCATCTGTAAGATTGTATTCGTTTTTTAGTCTGCTTCTTACTCTCATCAATTCAGACTGCTTTTTTCTAAGGTTATTCCTAAGAGTCTTTCTTCTGCTAGCATATTCGGCCATTAAATCATGAAGACTGTCGTGATCTAGCTTTGCAGCATCTCTTACTTCCTCATGGTTTAATGGGTTTTTCATTTTGTCCCATGCTTCAGCTCTGCGACTTGATACATCATCAAACATTATATCTATCGATTCAGCTTCTCTAGATAGTTTTCTCACCTCTACTTGAAGCTTAAAATGTTTATCTTTGAGTTTACGAAATACTCTTCCTCCCCCACTACCATTAGCAAACAAAGCATTAGGGGGAATCAATTTATTCCCTAAAATAACAATACCACCCGTAACAATTCCTGCCAATCCTTCATCTCCTATGACTTCTCCTTGCCTATGTATAGCAGGGTACAGCTCATTATTGTTGATCTTATAACTCCCATCACCGACAGTCTGGCTGTATAAGTTTTGACCAAATGTTCCATAAATTGTACCTACATCACTTCCTGTTTGAACAGCAGCATTGACCCCTCCTTTGACGAGTACTGGAATGCTTTCAGTAGGACTGGTTGTAGCCAAGTAAACCACTCCTTGGGCGGTGGAAACACCAAGGTCATACAATTTTCCTCCTGCCCAACTAAAGGCTTTGCCTATTTCCCCTGGAATCTCATGCAATTGAACACTTTCCAGTCCTTCCAACTCATAAGAGTCAATCACCCGATTCTCGGAAAATACATACGGACTCAGATGAGCATACTTTGGCAAGGAAGTCAGTGGGTCAGTAGACAAGAACCTTGCAGCCCTTGCGTCATACATCCTAAACTTATAGTTAATCGAGTTTCCGCTGCCCTTTATTTCATCATCTTTTTCTTGGCCTTGGAACCCGAAGCGGTATCCCTCAGCCTTCTACATCATCCCAAATACAGCTGGTAACCAAAGGCTCAATGCTGGAATGTAGGTGACGAGAATCAAGGCAATGATCATTGCTATGAACATCGGTAACAAGGGACGAATGACTTTGCTGATACTGACTTTCGATACGGCAGAGCCGACAAAGAGTACAGACCCAACGGGAGGCGTACAGAGACCAATACAAAGATTGAGGACCATGATGATGCCAAAATGCACGGGGTCCAGACCCAGCTTGGTTACAACAGGCAGAAAGATAGGGGTGAAAATGAGGACAGCGGGTGTCATGTCCATAAAGACCCCAACGAACAGGAGAAGAAGATTGATAATCATCAGAACAACAATCTTGCTATCGCTGATGGACAAGAGGAGCTCACTGACATTCTGGGGAATATTTTCGAAAGCCATCACCCAGGACATGGCCATAGAGGTGGCTACCAGGATCATCACAATGGAGGTCGTCTTGACAGAACTCAACAGAATGTCTGGCATGTCCTTCCAGCGAATTTCTTTGTAGACAAAGGCAAGAACCATGGCATACAAGACCGCAACTGCAGATGCTTCTGTCGCTGTAAAAATGCCCGCAATGATTCCTCCGATCACGATGATAAGAAGAAGGAGACTGGGCAAGGCATCGACAAAGGATTTGAATGTATCGGAAAGCTTGGACAGCTTATCGGTCGGATATTTTCTTTTGATCGCAAACCAGGCTGCTACGCCCATCAAGGTCAATCCGACGAGGAATCCGGGAATGTAACCAGCGACAAACAGTGCGCCTATAGAAGCACCACCGCTGGCCAGTGAATACACAATCAGGACATTGCTGGGAGGAATAATCAAGCCAGTCGTAGCGGATGAAATGTTGACTGCTGCGCTCACTTCTTCATCATAGCCTTCTTTGACCATGCGTTCATGCATCACCCCTCCAATGGCTGAAGCAGCAGCTACAGCTGAGCCTGAGATTGCTCCAAACATCATATTGGCGATGATATTCACATGCGCGAGTCCGCCAGGCAGCCAGCCGATCAATGCCTTGGCGAAGTTGATGAGTCGTTGAGCGATCCCGCCCTGATTCATGAGTTGACCTGCAAGGATGAAAAATGGAATGGCCAATAAGGCAAAACTGTCCAGGCCGGTCCCCATACGCTGGGCGATGGTCGTGAAGGCCGTCAAGGAATCCATGCTGACCAATAGCGTAAGCAGGGAAGATAAGCCGATGCTATAGGCAATCGGGACTCCGGCGGCCAGTAAGGTGAGAAAACTGAGGACGAGGATAAGTATTTCGATGACTTCCATGGGAATAATTCTTGAAGAGCGTATGTGGGGAGACTAGCCTTGTTCGGGTTTTCTCAGAATATTTTCCATTGAGTAAAAAACGATGAGGATGCCGCTAATAGGAATGGAGAGATATACGATCCACATCGGAAGGGCCATGGCGGAAGAAATTTGTTCCAGGGTCATGGTGAGATACACCAGACGCGACCCACCAATGGCCATGGCCAATAAGCCAAAAAGCGCGACAACGACTTGAATATTGATATCGAGATTCCTTGCCTTTGAACCCTCCAGACGGCTGGGAAGCAAGTCAATGGCCAGATGCAATTTTTGACCGGTTGCATAGGCCGCACCCAGTAATCCAAGCCATATCAGCAGAAATCGTGTCAGTTCTTCGGTCCATGAACTGGGACTCTGGAGCAGATAGCGTGAGAACACCTGCCAGAGAACATTCACAACCATGACCCCCATGATGAAGATGAGGACTTTTTCCAAAATTGAATCAATTGATTTTTTCATTCTCCTGGGGCGTTGACGGATTGAATTTGTTGAATCAAATCATAGACCTCCGGGTCGTCCTTGAAGGAAGCCAACATTTCCTGAAGTTTGTCCATAAAAGGCTCCTTATTGGGACGGATGATTTCGACACCCGCTTTTTGAACCTCTTCCAGGCATTCCAGTTCAGATTTCGCCCAGATCTCCCGCTGAAATACAACAGACTCAGCAACTGCATCAGACAACCACTTTTTCTCCTGCTCACTTAATCTCTCCCATACCAGAGTACTTATAATCAGAATATCGGGCAGGAAAGTATGTTCGTTGAGCGCATAATACTTGCAGACTTCATAATGTCGGGAGGTAAAAAAACTTGGAGGATTATTCTCTGCTCCATCCACTACCCCTTGCTGCAACGCACTGTACAGCTCCCCCCATGCAATAGGTGTGGCCGAGCCTCCGAGGGCATTGACCATATCTGTGGCTGTCTTGGACGGCATGACCCGGATTTTGAGTCCATCGAGATCTTCGGGACTTTTGATGGGGCGATCTTTGGTGTAAAAACTTCGGCTCCCTGCATCATAAAAACACAAGCCCCGCAACAAAAACTGGGCAGGCTCCTCCAACAATTGCTCCCCGATCGGACCATCCAGAACAGCAAAGTGATGTTCTCTTCCCCGAAATACATAAGGCAATCCAAGTACTTTGGTTTTGGGGGCGAAATTTTCGAGAACCCCTGCGGACACTTTTGTAATAGCGATGCTCCCAATCTGTAAGAGCTCGAGTAGTTGTCTTTCGGTGCCAAGCTGCTGGGCGGGATAAATGTCAATCTGCAATTGGCCCCCAGACTTTTCCGCAGCTTTGTCCGCCATGAAAACCATTGCTTCATGAACCGGGTGATTGGTAGCCAGACCGTGGGCTAGTTTTAGGGTGGTGGTATTGCCAGCTTTTTGGCAGCTGTTCAAGCTGATGAGCACGGCAAGGCTCCAAAATAGAAGGTAGTAATAGTGTCTCATATTGGTTCGTAAGAGAAGCAAGTAATCGGAATTTTCCCAATTCTCCAATAAACTTTCTGCTGCTAGAGCGATTTTGAAGGATGGAATGCGTGCAATGCTTTGATTTTTATTCTCGTCGAATATTTCATACCTTTCCATACACCGCTATTCAATCAAGACTTAGTTTTCGCTCACTTTCTTTCACTACTCTATCCTCCTCATCATGAAGTACACTATCTGTCTAGCATTATGTGGCGCCTTATTGTTCGGCATTGCATGCCAGAAAGACACCCATATTCCGATTTCTGAACCAAACCCGGCATTTGAAGCTGCGATTGAGGCTACCTTGGATTTGCCTGCATCCCCTTATGCTTATTCTTTGTTGACAGAAGGAGTGCATGGCGCGCCAGAGACGAGAGAGCCGCTCGATTACAATCTTGTTACTTTGGGACGGACATTGTTTTATGACAAAGCCTTATCTATTGACAATTCCGTTTCTTGTGGGTCTTGCCATCAACAAGCATTGGGATTTGCCGACGATGTCGCTTTTAGTGATGGTGTAAATGGGCATGTCACGGATCGAAATACTCTGGCACTTCAAACCCTGGCAAGTGTAGCCGAAACATATGGCGGTGTAACTGTCAGCAACAGCAGTTCCAGGCTGTTTTGGGATGAGCGTACTGCCCACCCTGAGGCACAGATCATGCAGACCATGCTGAATGAGAAAGAAATGGGAATGGACCCCTATGCCCTGCCCGATAAATTGAAAAAATTTGACTACTACCATGGATTGTGGCAAAGGCTCAATGGTACTGATATTAACAGTTTCATGTCTGCCAGAGATATTACCAAGGCATTGGGTGCCTTCATGTCTTCTCTCCAAACGACAGACTCCAAATTCGATCAGGGCATGTTTCAATTGGGCCATAATGTGAGAGCTGATTTTAAGAATTTTTCAGCTTCCGAGAATTTGGGCAAAAATCTGTTCATGACTAATTGTGCCAGTTGTCATGCCTTCTCCCTCTCTGCGAATGTAGGGCTACAGTTTAGCCGCGCACACACCACTGCCTGCAATGGACTGGATAATGAATACCAGGACAAGGGAGCCGGTGGAATCAGAGGAAATGGTCTCCTCGATGGCGTCTTCAAAATTCCTGGTCTAAGAAATATTGAAGTATCTGCACCTTATATGCACGATGGCCGATTCAATACGCTGGAAGAAGTAGTCGAACATTACAATTCCGGGGTGAAGGATCACAAAAATCTGGATCATCTGCTGAAGGACCGTAATGGTCATGCCAAGCGCTTGAATCTTAGTCCTGTAGAAGTCGCCGCATTGGTGGACTTTTTGAAAACCTTGACAGATCCTGTCGCCTTGAACGATCCAAAATGGTCAGATCCCTTCAAGTAAACTCATAGAAGAATCTTATAGGTTCGTCCTACTGAATCAGACATTGGTAGGATAAATTCAGAGTTAAATCAAAAAAAATGCGAAGCTCGCATACATCTTGGTTTAACTCTGAATTTTTTGATTTATGTTAGAGGGTAAATTCTTGCCTGCATTCTTAATGATTTCACCACATACATACAAACGATGGGTCTGGTTTGTCCATGTCCTGTTTTGGACGGTGTTTGTTGCGTTGGTAGTCATCATTTTAGCAGGGATATTGAAGCGGGTGGATCAGGCCATTTTGTTAAGTCTTCCAAGTCTTGTCGGTATGTTGGTGCTGGTGTATGTTCATTTGAACGTCCTGGTTCCCAGGTTTTTTATCCCGAAACGCTATTGGCTGTTTGGAATGTGGCTATTCCTTCTTGTGTTGGCGACGACAGGGTTTCGTATAGTAGTGAGCAGGGCGCTTATCAACTGGTTGGGGTGGGAAGAGTTGACAATATTCATTGGCTCCAATTTGTATGTGGGGACTTTTTTTGGAAGTCTGTTCATGTTGATGCTCTCTATTCCCCTCTATCTGATCGAAAATTGGCTCAAGCGAACGGAATTGGAAAAAGAGCTGACCACTCAAAGCCTGGAAGCAGAATTGCGATTTCTCAAAGCGCAGGTCAATCCTCATTTTCTGTTCAATGCCTTGAACAACATTTATGCCCTCTCCTTTACCCAATCAGCTAAAGCGCCTGAGATGATTCTCAAATTGTCGGAGATGATGAGTTATATGCTGTATGAGTGCAAAGGAGAGACCGTCCGCTTGGAATCCGAGCTGGTATATTTGAAGAACTTCATCGATTTGCAACAACTCAAAAAAGATGGGGAACAACATATTCAATTTGAAGTAAGTGGGCCTTTAGAGGCAATTCAGATTCCCCCCATGTTGTTGATTCCATTTTTTGAAAATGCCTTTAAACATGGCAACATAGATGACACTACTGCAGGTTGGCTAAGCAGTAGTCTGGAGGTTGTGAATCAGCAGATCTCCTTTCATATTCGGAATAGCGTAAACCCCAACCGGCGCAAGGCACCTCCTGGAGGCGTCGGCCTGGCCAATGTTCGTGAGCGCTTGCGCTTGATTTATCCTGACAAGCATACCCTGATTATCCAATCACAAGAGAAGGAATTTTCTGTTCACCTTACCCTCGATCTGTCATGAGTTATCGATGTTTGATTGTAGACGATGAGCGGCCGGCATTGAGCCTGTTGACTGCCTATATCGCCAAATTGCCGCAACTGGAACTGGTCCAATCTTGTGAAAGCGGGACTGATGCGTTGCATGTTCTTCAGTCAACGCCCATCGATATTTTGTTCCTTGACATACAGATGCCAGACCTGACCGGCCTGGAGTTACTGCAAACATTGCCCCGAACACCTCAGGTGGTGATGACAACTGCTTATCGGGACTATGCAGTAGAGGGCTTTGCCTTGAATGTAACAGATTATCTGGTCAAGCCCTTCTCCTTTGATCGATTTGTTCAGGCGGTCAACCGTGCCATTGAGCAACATGGTCTGGTTCAGCAATCCGGACGTCCCCCTGAATCTGGCGAGGCCGAAGCACAAGTGGCAGGGGATCATTTTTTTGTTCGAACTGGACACCGAATCAAAAAGGTTCGCTACCAGGAGGTCCATTATGTGGAGAGTATGCGGGAATATGTGCGAATTCATGCTGAAAACAAACGCTATATGGTTCACCAAACCATGAGTTCAATGGAAAAAAGATTGAGCATGTATGGCTTCATTCGTGTGCATCGGTCATTTCTTGTCAATCTGGAATATCTGGACAGCCTTCAAGGCAATCGCATCTTTATTGGGGAGACAGAGATTCCGATAGGCGGAAATTATAAGAAGGCGTTGTTTGATCGAATAGAACTGCTATAACACAAGAAGTGGCATGAGTGTGGGAATTCCTGGAAGAGAAATATGTGAAATCCTCAGTTTGACTTTGGCCAAAATGGGAATCCCAATCTCCTATCAAGACCTCACCTGCCATTTTTCAATGAAGTAGGTGGACATATTTGCATATGCTTATTCTATTCCTCCCCACCAAAGGGGGAAATCGTTGATTCCTGGCCTTGTGGACTGATATCTCCCGCTGGCGGGAGAGCGAGAGGGTGGAAGATGATTAGCAAATATACATGTGTCCACTTACTTAGAATGAATCAACATCGCTCCAAAATGGCGAAGTTTATTAAGAGACTGTTTAGGAATCTGTGCTGAGAATTTTCATCGTGTATTTTTTTCTCAGGCAAGGCTCTTTTTTGTTCTCATAGTGGGGCTATGAGAACAAAAAAAGCCGCAGAATGAAGAAAAAAGACGCATACAAAAAATAAGTGACAGATTTTCAAACAGTCTCTTATTCAAAAAAACTAAAGCTAACTACAGGCTGGAATGAAGGAAAATTTTGTTTTCAAAATGGCCAAAGTCAAACAGTCTCTCAGACTTCAGTCAGATGTTTCTCTCGGCCAGTTCATTGCCCTACGCTAATGGTGAATACAAATATGTGTGTTGAACTTAGCGGATGATGTCAAATTTGTCTACCTTTGCTTCATACTTCTCCGGGAAATTCTCTATGAACACATAGAGTTGGTCTGCTTGTCTGATCAACCATAACTTGAATTTCCTATGAGACCCTCTTTCTCCATTCCTTCTGCTTCTTCCTCCTTTACCTGGCTGTTCCTGTTAGTCATCTGGATTCTCTCCTGTCAACCCATAGATGAGCCGCCGATTGTCCTCGTAGATCCCGCTGTGGCAGAGGAAGCGATCATTGGGTCGACCTTTAACTTTCCTTCCCTTCCTTTGGACTATCGAATCTACACAGAACCGCCACATGCTTCTCAACCCAACACAAGTGTTACAGAATTCCATGCGATTCGACTCGGACGTGTCATGTTCTATGACAACAACTTGTCTTTGGATGGAACAATATCCTGTGCTTCCTGCCACCAGCAGGCATATGCGTTTGGGGACAATCAGGCGCTGAGTGTAGGTGTGAATGGGAATATGAGCCGAAGAAATACGCTTGCGATGGGTACGGTATTGAATGGCTTGCCTTACCACACTTTGCCAAACGGCTTACATCACAGGCCACAATTTATGTGGGACGAATGGACAAAAAGCCCACTCGAAGCCATGAAGCGGCATTTGTCCGATCCCACGATCATGGGAATCGACCCAGATTCCCTGGTGTCAAGGTTGTCACTGGTTCCCTATTACCCCATTTTGTACAAACGTGCCTTTCCTCAGCAGCCGGAAGAGATGAGAACTGATTTTTTGGTTGGGGGATTGGGAGGATTTACCGGAACTTTTAGCACGCAAAATTCTCATTTTGATGGCGCATTTAAAGCCATGAAAGAAGGAGAGTGGATGGAGGATTATCTTGGATTCTCTCCTTCCGAGAATATGGGAAAGAATCTCTTTTTCACACATTGTGCGAGTTGTCATGGGAACTATCTCGGATATGATATTGCTGTGGAATTCAATCAACTGGAGGATTTTTCAGCTTGTAATGGTCTGGATATTCACTATGAAGATCAGGGAATCGGGGACTTGCCGGACAAGTCATCACACGCTGGTATGTTTCGTGTTCCGAGTCTGCGAAATATCGAAGTGTCTGCTCCTTATATGCATGATGGCAGGTTTGCCAGCCTGAGAGAGGTGCTGGAATTCTACAATTCGGAGATCCAACCCCACCCCAATCTCCACCCTCTGCTTCAGGATTCTGTGGGAGCACCTGTGAGACTTCAGTTGACCGATACAGAATTGGAGGCCATTGAAGATTTTCTGCGAACATTGACAGATCAGAAATTTCTGACCAGTCCCAAGTGGTCCAATCCTTTTCGATAGGAAGGGAAGGCCATTTTTCTCGCAAATCTGCTTGACAAGTTTCCAAGTATATTTGTCAAAATCCTCTCAACTTTCGTTCTCTTTCTGCCAATCCTCGTAGCCATTCTATGGTTTGGGGGCTGACCTTGTGAATCCACCTTGGAAGGGCCTCAATGCCCCAATCGGCTTCTGCCAGGATAGCCTTGTCCCCTTCCAAGCTTAATTGAGCTTGCATCTTTTTCTTCATGTCTGCGATCTGATCCTGGTATTCCGGTTGTTCGGATAGGTCTTGCGTCTCCCAGGGATCTGCATTGAGGTTGAACAATTGGGTTGTTCGCTTCCCACTCACCATATATGTGAGCAATTTGAACTCTCCTTCTCGATATGCTCTTTGGTTGCTTTTGTAGGCATAGATCATGGATGACCTGCCCTCAGATTGTTTCCCTTGAAGGATAGGAGTGAGACTTTGGCCTTCAACCAGAGAGGGGATGGGGGTGTGCGTGAGTTGACAAAGGGTTGGATAGATATCGATCAAATAGACCAAGGCATCCTGTTGGACATCTGCAGGAATCCCCGGACCTTGAAAGATCAGGGGAACTTTGATACTATGTTCATACAGATTTTGCTTGCCCATCAAGCCATGCTGTCCCACTGCAAGACCGTTATCTGCCGAAAACACAATGATTGTCTCTTCTCTCAATCCTTTCTCTTCCAGCGCAGCTACGATTCGCCCGATCTGCTCATCCATGTGGGTGATCATGGCGTAATAGGCTGCAATATTCGCCTTGACTTCATCGGAGGTGCGAGGATACCCGGCCAGCCACTCATCTCTGATATCCAGTTCTCCATTGTCAAAGGGATGTTCTGGCAAGAAATTCGGGGGGAGTGTCAGGCTGGAAGTATCGTAGAGATCAATGTACTTCTGATCCACATCTCTTGGGTCGTGGGGAGCCTGAAAGGCCACATACATCATGAAGGGCCCTCGGTCCGGGTCTACCTGCTCTATGTACGCAACGGCAGCATTGGCATACAGCTCAGAAGAGTGGAGGTCCCGAACAGTCTTCAGAGAATCGGGATAAGCGCCATCTTGTCTGTATTCGTAGGTTGGCACTGAATACTGATCGAACATTCCTCCAAAGAAGATTCTCGAGCCTGCGTCGAAGGCCTGTTGGAAGGCAACTTTGCCATTGTGCCACTTCCCCGTTTCAAAGGTCTGATAGCCATTGGACGCCAGTGCTCTTGGAAATAAGGTATCTGGCATATCCAAATGATTCGCTGGAGGAGGATTCACGTCAAAGACGCCTCTGCCTGTCATGAGCATTGCCCGACTGGGCGCACAGACAGCGCCATTCATGGCTCCCATGATATAGGCATTGGTGAAGGCCGTTCCCGTTCTCACCAGCGCATCCAGTGTTGGGGTGATGATTTCCTCATTTCCCAAAGCTGCAATGGTATTGAATCGCTGGTCATCAGCAAAGAGGAAGAGAATATTGGGGGCACTGTCTGGCTTTGAGGAAGTTGGCTTGCTTGTCGAACAAGCCGCCAATAAGATGCAGAGGAATCCTGCAACCCCAAGATTGATGGGTATGGAATTAAGGTGTGTCATGAACAATGATGCTGTACGCATAGGTATTGGTCCCTCCAGGTGGAAGCACGATTAAATGAGACTTCTTTTCTATCTCTATTGGAGACAGTTCGATGTCATGGTGAGAGACCATCGGTTCTATACAGGCATAAGGAGATCCTGGAGGAGACCAAAGATTGATGTTCGGAAAATCTCCCAGATTCAGGCTGACAAAGGGCGCTTTGCCTGTTTCTGCGATGCCGATGGTCTGAATGTTGGAGGCCTTCATGAACATACCGCCATTGGGAATCCTCTCATCGGCCAGGGAAAGTCGACTCTCATTCGACAGGAAAGGAATGATATTGTCTTGAAGGAAATTGCCAGCAACCTCTATCCTGGAAATACTTAGAGGCTCGGGAAACACATATTCATAATCTGCCCGAGTCTTGCCATTGTCTAGTGGACAATAGAACCCTGGATGCCCCCCTAAGGCAAAATACATGCTATCTGTTCCGGTATTCTTCAGAATAAACCGATTGATCAAGGTTTGCTGCTGCAACTCATACTGTACCTCTAATCGAAAGTCAAAAGGATAATTTGTTCGACTTTGTTCGGAGGATTGGAAAGAGAAAGTAGTTTTTTGGGGACTATTGTCAGGTTCTTGCACGAACTCCTGAATCATTGCCAAGCCCATAGAAGGCATCTGATACACCTTCGATTGATAGGAAAATTGATCATCCTTGAACCGAACATTTACCGGAAACATGATAGGAGATTTTTGCTCCCAATAGGTGGAGTCCCCAATCCATAAGACCTCTCTCCCAGATTGTTTGTTCACAATGCTTTGCAACTCTGCTCCCAAAGAACTGATTTGAACCTTTAAGCGATCATTGTCGAGGGTAACATAAGGATTGAGTTCGCTGGTAATGGACTCATGGGTACTGCCACAAGCCAATAGGAAACAGGCAGACAGGATCAACAGCAGGTGTTGTAAGCTGCGTCTTGCTTTTGGGATAATTCGATTCATATCACGGGAATCTATTTATGGAGAGATATGAGTCAGGCAAAAGGGATCATGGTCCAGAGAGGGAAATAAGAAAATGTCGGGCTCTTTGTCAAAAATGGTCAAGGGATTGCGGACCCAATACGTCATCCAATCTAGGTCCTGAAACAATTCTCGATTGTCAAAGTAGCGGGATTGGAAAGAGCGTATCTGATCATTATTCTGTTTCAAGCTGTAGACTGACATCATCTACATAGATAGGACCATCCCATTCCGGATGCCATCGACTGATCATCATCTTTACAGAACGTGCAGCCTCTCCTGTCGTGAATGTCAAGATCGCTTTTTGATAATCTCCTGTTCCCCTGATGAATTTTTTCAACTCTTTGCCTCCATACTCAGATGCTTTCAGGGTCAATCGCTGATTCTGTCCTGCTCTGCTCCACATCTCGATGGTGTAGGTTGTGTTGGGAGACAGTCCTTGAATCACTTGATGGATTCCACACTTGTCAGTCGTATAGATGATACAGGAAGTTCCATTGATTCCATTCGAGCTGTCTATATCCGGTTTTGTTTCTCCATATCGTTTCCAGTTTTTTGGGAAAAAAGAGACATTGAAGTTATCAGAAAACTGGACGGATTGATTGGGAATCGCCAACTCTTGATCCAGATTCTTCAGCGTTTCTCTCACCTTAAAGTAGGCTGGTTTGGGTTCTCCTGTTTCAGTAAACATGAAACGAGACAAATCCTTGTGCTTGCCAACGCCATCTACCAGTCCCCAAGTATTATAGGTGACCATGCCCGATTCTCTTTTGGACAGAAGAACCTTGAGGACATTGGCATAAGCATCTGCTTGTTTTTGGAGAGAAGATTCATTGACTTGCCCCATGATTTTGTAATCAATCTCCGTAACATGGAACTCGAGTTTCTGCGCATGTGCCCAATCGATCAAGTCTGCCAAATAGGCTAGTCGATCCTTATCCAGGGCCAGTTGTGCATTGCTACGCAGGTGTGCCTGCCATCCAATGCCATCGACGCGTAGCCCCTTTTCTCGCAAGTACAGAATGGTTTCTTTCACCCGATCCCACATGGCTGGCTCCATACCACCATGCTGATTGTAGACCAGTTTGATATCCGGGGAAAATTTGTTGGCTAGTTCAAATGCTTGCGAGATATAGAGAGGAGTTTGATTTTTGTCGGTATCTGCGCCAATGATGGTCCAGGGATTTTCCCAGTTGTCTACTCCCTTTTTGGGACCAAACCAGGTGCCGTCCCGATTGACTGTTTCATTCACCACATCCATCCACTTGACTGCTGGATGACCGTTGAAGCGCTTGCATTGAGCTGTCATAAAGTCTACCATGACCTCTTCCAATTCTTCTGGTGTACGGTCGTCTGCCTTTGCCCATTTTGAGGCCTGCGGACTGATTGGCCCATGAAGCCGCACTGCCAATTTGTTCTTTTCAGCCATTTGCACGATAGCATTGATTCTTTCCCAATTCCATTTTCCTGGTTCAGGATGGACCTGAGCTTGCTTGCCTGCATTTTCCGCCACTGTATAGTTGA
The DNA here is from genome assembly GCA_039029315.1 of Bacteroidota bacterium. Lineage (GTDB taxonomy): Bacteria > Bacteroidota > Bacteroidia > J057 > J057 > JBCCCJ01. The sequence continues at coordinate 187,189 of JBCCGK010000003.1, forward strand.
ACTGGCTGGTGAGAATTTTTTCAACTGAAGTGCCGACCTGACGATGCCCAATTGTTGCGCCAATGTAGAGGTTTTTGGGGTAATTGGTCCAAAGGATTTCCTTGATGGAGGGACCAGAGACAACAGCAGATGGAGGGAGAATTTCCTGAACAGAGATGTCATCAAACCAGGATTTCTCAGTTGCGTTGGGTTTATACTTCAGCAAAGCGATTCCGGCTGTAGTATGGTCTGGCCCTGTTGTAAATGTGAGCGAAATTTTGTCCCAAATCCCTTTTTGATATCGACTGACAATGTCTTCGCCTCCATAATTTCGGACCTTCAGAAGCACTGTTTCTTTCTTTTCTGTCTTGGCGTAGGCTGTTAATCGATATTGGGTAGAAGGTTTTAGCTTGGTCAGGTGTTGAAATGCGGAGCATTTGGTTCCCGAGAACTCCAGGCTGGCATCGCCGGACCGCGACTCGTTCTTCACCACTTGTATGTGTCCTTGCTTTCCAAATCTCCAGGGATTGTTCCCTTGTTCAAAACCGGGATTAGCAATCAAATTATTTCCAAGGCCTGCAATCGCCTTTTCCTGTTTTTGGGGCTTCTTTCGATTCCCTTTTTGCATCTTTTGGAAGCTTCTCTTTTGCTGACTTTGAGTGTGAAGAAAGCTGTTGAGTTGGGCCTGAAGCTTATCTGCCAAATCTCTATTGCTCGCGACGACATTGGTGGTCTCAAGGGGATCTTGTTTGTAATCGTAGAGTTCTTTCACCATGATGTTGGATTCGCTGGAGATGTCTCCGCCTTTGTACCAGGCTACGTATCGGTACCGATCATTTCGGAGTGCATATCCCATGATTTTGCCACGGGGATACTGACTGATGGCGAAATCCTTTACCTTTTTCTTCTTTCCTGCCAGAATCGGGACCAGGCTTTTGCCTTGAAGGGCTTCTGGGCTTGGCAATCCGGTCAACTCACATAAGGTCGGAAAAATGTCTACAAACTCTGTGGGGGAGGCATTGTTGATTCCTGCTTTCATATCCGGGTCAACCAGAATCAGAGGGGATCGAGTGGCTTGCTCAAAGTTGCTATGCTTGTTCCATAGTCCGTGATCACCCAAGTGCCAGCCATGATCCCCCCATAGGACAATAGAAGTATTGTTGATCAATCCGGTAGTTTCGAGTGCATCCAGAAGTTTTCCAATCTGTGCATCGATATAGGAAACACAGGCATAATAGCCATGAATGAGTTCCCGTTGTTTGTCTAGTTGGATCAATCCATTTTCATTAAAGCTTGCAGGGATGTCTGTATAAGATTTTATCTCCCCCAAATTGTGGTAGGAAAGATTAGAAGTGCTGGATGCTTGGCGTTGAAAGGCTGCGAGCGGTAAGTCTTCTCGATCGTACAGGTCCCAGTATTTTTGGGGCGCTACAAATGGGAGATGCGGTTTTCTGAACCCAACACATAGGAGAAAGGGATTCTTGTCTGTTGCCAGTTTATTCAGGTGTTCCACTGCAGTTTCGGCCAGTTTTCCATCAAAGTATCCCTCATCCTCGATCTCAACAGATTCTGTGGAAGGTTTGTGATGTTTTTTGAGAAAGGCGCCCATTTCCTTTGGGATGATTCCCTGTGATTTGCCTTCTGCTCTCAGGGTTCGAAATCTTGCTTTGTTCTCCTTGGATTGATACCCAGACACGATTGGTTTCCCGTATTGTGGGTGCTCCACTTTTGGATTGCTGTGTGGAACAGACCAGGAATCTGTATCCAGGCCTTTGTCGACACTTCTGGGATCAAAGATTTTTCCCATTCCGATGGTCGTGTATCCCTGTTGCTTAAAGTACTGCGGCAGGGTTCGGATATCTGGGTTCCGATCACGCATAAGAGTATTTAAGTCCCTCACCTCAGTGAGGTCAGGTCGAAGCCCAGTCAGCAAACTTACACGAGAAGGAGCGCAGACAGCTTGCTGGCAGTGTGCATTGGTAAAAACCACACCCATGGCAGCCAGCCGGTCCAAATTCGGACTAATCGCCCACTCATCCCCATAGGTACCAATCAGGGGTTTGAGATCGTCAACAGCGATGAACAGAACATTCTTGTTTTGGGCATGACTCATTCTCACCAGCAGCAAACTGATGAACAGAAGGAATATGTTGGAGAGAGTCTTCATTGGTGTCAGGATAAATGGCAGTGGGGGATGTAAACATATGAGCCATCCAGGAATGACTCATATGTTGTCAAAATTATGAACTTAAAACTATTACCAAGTCTATTGTTACCTCTATGGCGGTTACTTCGAAGACCATGATCGGGTGATTGTCATTATTCTTCTTCAGCATCAAAGGCGCTGGAATGTTCTGCTGTGATATAGGTGATGATGAACTGTCCGTTCTGATTGCCCGCTACAGGGTCTTTGGAGTAAAGCCTCCACATCAGGTACAAGCTATTCCCACTTACAGAAGAAAGATCAAGCGGCAGATTGATATAGTCATTTTGAGGGCCGCCACCCATGTTCCAGTTGATGTCCTGCCAAGGACCATCGGAAGGGAGAATGGTCGTCCATTCGCTGGCATCATAAGTTGCCGCAGCGAGATTATCAATAGACTCCCCAATATGAAACTCTCTGCTATATCTATTCAGAAAAGCAGCCCCATACCCAATGATTTCTCCAAAGGATACACGCATGGCTTTTACTCCTGTGATATCGACTGTCCTAACCAAACAGGCATCCAGATCCCCTGGATCCCATCTTCTCATTCCTGTGAATCCTCCTGCCCCAACATTGGCCACCTTCTTCCAGCCTCCTCGGGTAGAGGAACCCGAAATATCATAACCCGCCCAGATTCCCGGATATGATTCCTCTGGCAAAACATTGGCATCAGCATTATCAATCTGATCGTTGAACAATTCTGTCCATCTTGTTTCCACACTGACGGTGAATAGGTCTGGAAATTCATTGGTGACGCCACCTGCATTCGACGCTGCTACCCCAATCAGATATTCCCCCTCCGGGAGATTGGCTTCTGGACTGATCATAATTTCTCCATCAGTACCCGCACTGAACGCACTAGCAAAATCAGCCAAGGTATCTGGAACGATGACTTCCCAACTAGCTGCTGTCATTCCGTCCAGACTTGGAGCAGAAGTCATATAAGCTGTCCAGGGAGAGAGAATGACATTGGTCAGAGGGGTAGAACCATCTTGTTGGAAGTAAGCGATCGTTGGAGCAGGACCTACTCTGATGGTGATAATATCAAAGGCTTCTATGGTTCCCAAATTGGTTGTCAATTTGATCGAAAGGGTGAGACTCCCCTCGACTTCCGCACCAGTTTTGATGATTTCTCCAGTTGTTGGATCCATCTCGAAATTCTCTGGTGCATTGATCAATTCATAGTTGGCCTCCGTGATCAGACCTGAGCCGGAATTGTCCGTAAATGAAGCCGTTGCAATGACACCTAGTTCCAGGGCACCGACATCGACGGTGGTTTCGTTGACAGCAAGGGTGGCAGGAACCTCCCTGACAGTCATTGTTACGATATCGTCGTATTGGGCAATCCCTTTGACCGTTTGAACCAGGATAGAGATCACGTATTGGCCTTCTGACAAATTTCCATTGGTATTGTCATAAGAAATGACACCCGTTTCGATATCGACAGTCAGATTGTTTCTCTGAAAGCTGCTCCCCGAAGGGGCTTTGATGGTATCCAACCTGATTTTGTAAGCGGATGTGATGTCCAAAGCAGGGGCATCACTGCTGATCACATCCAAAATCGGATACGTATCGAAGCTCTGGTAGCTGAGTTTTCCATCATTAGAAGCTACTACCGTAGGATTGTATGCTGTGAATTCGCTGACAAATCTTTCCTCTCCGCAACTGGAAATGAGTAAAAAGAGGACAATAGATGCGAGATATATGATCAATTTGTTCATGGTAGTCCAGTTAGTCATTGATTAATTGATTGGTGTTGATCTCGGAAAGTGGAATGGGAAGTGACATGACTTCTGCCTCATCTGTACTCAGTGTCAGATCTACATTCGAATCAAAATTGGGATTGTTGTTGTGTCGGAGGATCGTGTGAGCAAGAAGATACTCAAATCCTCTTCTGCGATTGTTGTGGGCATCTTCCCCTTCTCCGATCAACTCGAATCTGTATTCATCCATGATGGCATCTCTAAAGGCATCCTGATTTCCAACATATCCAGCCTGAGGACTCAGCCCTGCTCTGCTAAGAACCTGGGTGACATATCCGAGTTGCTCTCCATTTTGAAGCTCATTGGAAATCTCTGCCAGCATCAACAACAACTCTGCATAGCGATAGACAATGATATTTTGGCTGTTGTACTGATTGGAATGACTTTTATCCTTTTCAGCAAACTTGAATAGATATGGATGTGCATTGTTGAAGGCATTTCTGCTCGGATTTGAAGGATATACCCTTACGGTTGCCCCATTGTCAGCTCGGTCATAGCCATGAAGATAGGTCGCTCCTCGGCGGATGGTATCTTCAGGGTAAGTTGCCAAATGATAATCGAAGACATCGGCATGTACAGAGAACCAACCAAAATGTTGAGCAGCTTTGTACTTCCAGGGAGTGTAGTTTCGTCCCATTTGAGAGTTGGCAGCGTCTTGACTGATCTGCAATTCAAAGATAGATTCTGAGGAATTCTCTCCTGCCAGTGTGAACAATTCCGCATAATCGTTGTGAAGTTCGTACATCCCATAGCCCTGGATCGCCTGATCATAGGCCAACTGCCAATAGTCTAGCCCAGCATCTTGTAAGTCTGCAGGAGCTGTAGCCAGGGTCATGTAGACTTTGGCCAGCAACATATTCGCTGCATACGCTTGCGGATAGCCTGAACCAGAGGTTCCATTCATTAAGTTTGCAGCTTGCTGTGCATCACTCATGATTTGAGCATAGATCTCTTTGGTCGGAGATTTTGCCTTGTCTACATTGCCGGAAGAGGGAAGTTCCAGCCAGAGGGGAATATCCCCCCACAATCTCACCAAAGAAAAGTAAGACCAGGCACGCATGAAATAGGCATGTCCTGCCAGATCGTTGAATCCCATTTCATCTGGCGTTTGAGGATTGTCAAATACCTCGACATTCTGGATGGCAGAATTGCTTCTTGCGATGGCCTGATAGAGGCCTCCCCAAAGGCTTTCAGAATCAATATCGAGGACAGGCTTTAAGGAAAACAGATTCGCATTGTTGACATTATTGACATTGTTCCCGCCATTTTTTCTGGTAACAAACAGTCCTGAAAATCCATTGACCACAAAAAGGCGACGTTCTTGGGCGTTGTAGGTAGTCAAACTCTCATAAATACCGTCCAGGGTGGCTCTGGCACTTTGAGGAGAGTCGTAGACAGAATCATCCAGAAAGGGGGGATTTTCGTCAAGATTACAGGCTGTCAGCACCATAAGGATGCTCAGGCTGAGAAGTATTTTGAGGTATTTCATTGTTTCTTGTTGTTGATTTGGTTTCTGGGTACTGGGCATGGGGAAGGGAAAGACAGACTTTCCTCCCATCCACAGCTTGACTCCTAGAAGGTAATATTGAGCCCAAACAAAATATTCTTTGCATTTGCCGCGCCATTCCAGTCTACTCCATTGATGAGTCCGGTATACAAGAAGTTGGTGACTTCAGGATTATAGCCACTATAGCCAGTCAGGGTATAGAGATTTTGGCCGGAGACATAGACATTGACACGTTCCACCAGACTTTTCAGTGGAATATCATAGCCGATGGTTACATTGTTGAGGCGCATATAGCTCCCATCTTCAATGATTCGATCATTGATGGCAATGGCTGCTTGCTCAGTGTATCCAATTCTGGGGAAGGTGGTCGAAGGCTTGTCTTCTCGCCAGGCGTTGTGATAGGCTGAAGGAATGATATTTCTGAATGTCCCTTCGGCAGATCCCATTTGGATCAGGTTTCCATTGGCAATATCATTCCCAAAGACGCCATTGATCAGGGCACTAATGCTTAGGCCTTTCCACTGGAAGGACAGATTCATTCCATATACAAAATCAGGGTTGGGATTTCCTATGATCGTTCTGTCCTTGTCATCAATTAGCCCGTCCTGATTTTGATCAACAATACGCACATCTCCAGGCACTGCTCCACTGACTATATCTGTATCTTCTGTCTGGTAGATGCCATTGGTCTGGAATCCATAAAACAAGCTGGTTTCTTCTCCTTCAATGAAAATATTGGCTGGTGCCTTGAAGATATTCCCTCTACTGACATTGGCACCGGTATAGAAAGATTTTGGCTGGTAAGAACCGTCTACCAGAATTGTATCTAACGGGATTCCCAGGGATTCGATCCTGGTTCTGTTAAAGGCAATATTTCCTCCTATGGTCAAATTAAGATCTTCTTTCCCGATAAGGATCAGATTCAAGCCAGCTTCAATTCCTTTGTTGGAAATGGTTCCGCGGTTGATGAGCAAATTGCTGAAACCAGAAGAGGTAGGGATCGGAATATTTTGAAGCAGATCTTTGGTCGTCTTGTCATACCAGTCCAGGGTAGCTGTAATTCGATTGTCTGCTAAGCCAAAATCAAGACCGATATTCAGTTGCTCAGTGGTTTCCCAGGTAAGATCTGGATTCGCTATATTGTTGAGGACAATTGGGACGCTTGTTCCATTGGCAGGGGTTCCATACAGAATACTGGAATTGCTTCCATAATTCGAGAGGGTTCCATAAGGGCCAATCCCGTGGTTGCCAATCTGCCCCCATCCTGCTCTTATTTTCAGATCACTGAAGGCATTGAGGTTCTCCATGAAGGATTCGTTGACAAGACGCCATGCGACTGCGAAGGAAGGAAACAAGCCAAATCGATTTTCCGGCGCAAACTTTGAGACACCATCACGACGGAAGCTGGCCGTCAGTACATAGCGGTTGTCAAAGGTATAATTGAGCCGTGCCAATACAGAAAAGAGTTCCTGATCGGCGGCTTGAATGGCCAGAGGAGTGGTGATCACCTGTCCGAGAAATGGTTGTAGCGTCCGGAGTTGCGTGGTGACAAAATCTTCTACAGAATAGATGCTGTTCTCTACATTTCGGACATCATAGGTGACACCAGCAGTGGCACTGACCCTGTGCTTTCTCTTAAAGTTTCTGAAATAGCGGAGAAAGTTGTTGACCTGGAAGGACTTTACATTGAGTTTGGAGATCTGAAGTGCTCCATTGGCATTGGCTCCCTGGAAGGTTGTCAGGCCATAGAATCGTCTTCTGTCTTTGTCTCTCACATTTCCCCCGGCTTTGATTTGATACTTGAGGCCTTTGATGGGTAAACTGTAGGTCAAAGCCAGAGAGCCAATGTACCGACTCTCTACGGACTTGTCATCGAAATCATTCACCCAGGCATAAGGATTTGCATTTCCCAACTCTTCCGTAAAATCGTCAATCTCTTCCGTAAGCAGCGGATTAAATGAGAGGATATTTCGAATAAAACTCTGATTGTTGCCAATGAGATCGCCTGCTTCAGCAAAATCTGACTGGCTATAAAAAGCACTGAATCGCGCTTCCACTTTGAGCTTGTCTCCTACATTGCGGTCCAGATTGAATCGCAAGTCGCCACTCTGGAAACGAGAGTTGTCCACCAGCCCATTCTGATCATTGTATCCCGCAGATAAATAGTAATTTCCCTCCTCACTCCCACCGGAAATAGAGCCTCCAGCAGTAGTATTGGCTCCCATCTGATAGATCTCGTCCTGCCAATTGAACATCTGAGCAGGGGTAGAGGAGATCACACGTCTACCGGCTTCAGAGGTGATTGGATATACATTTTCTCCTTCGATGTGATAATTGACATCACTGCCGTTTAGCAGATTGAACTCGTTTTGGTATTGCGCATAAGAGCGTCCATCCAGGACATCATATTTTTTGACTACTGTCCGAAATCCTCTTGTTACGAAGCCATTAATTTTGGCCTTTCCGCTCTTTCCTTTCTTGGTGGTGATCAGCACTACTCCATTGGCTCCTCGAGACCCATAGATGGCTGTGGCTGAAGCATCTTTCAATACTTCGATGCTCTCGATATCGCGAGGATTGAGACCATTCAACCCATTTTGAGTCTCCTGGCCTGCATTTCCTACACCACCTGCCGGCGCGACATCTTCCCCGGCAGAAGAGATAATCACGCCATCGATGACATACAAGGGTTCGTTGTTTCCTCGAAGACTGTTTGTTCCACGTATTCTTACACTGATGCCAGAACCTGGTGCAGAGCCATTTTGGGTTACTTGCACGCCCGCAGCACGTCCTTGCAGGAGTTGATCGATGGTATTGGATTGTCTGGATACATTGTCTTCTACTTTCACCGTAGAGACCGCCCCGGTCAAATCGCTTTTGCGGACGGTTCCATATCCAATGACCACAACCTCATCGAGTTGTTTGACCTCTGGTTCCAGGGTGATGCTTATGTTCGTTTTTCCATCGACTGTTACTTCCTTTGTGCTGTACCCCAAAAAGGAAACGACCAACACTGCTTCTTCTTCTGGAACCAAGATCCTGAATGTTCCGTCATTGTTGGCTAAGGTGCCTTGGGTCGTTCCCTTCACAGTAATACTTGCTCCGGGCAATGGTTGATTTTCATCACCATAGACTGTCCCCCTGACCGTCTGTTGTGCGATTGCCAACTGAATGGTCAGTGTGAACAGGAATAGTAGTGCAGGAATGTTTTTCATATGCTTGTGAAACAGATTAGAAGAAGTACATCACTTAAAGATGAGAATTGGGGATAGGAAGAAGGTTGAAATTCTGTTATTAAAGGTTTGCATGTTGTTGAAGGAGGTTTTACCTCCCATTTCGCCAGCTGGAAGGGCTTTGTTGAAAATATTTCTTGAATAAGGTACTGAAATACTTGGCATCAGAGAAGCCCGCACTATAGGCGACTTCGCTGATGTTATGGTTCGGATTGAGTAAGAGTTTTTTTGCACGCTTTAGCCGGATGGTGCGGATAAACTCTGACGGGGACAGATCTACCAAGGCTTTGAGCTTATGATAAAAAGAGGTTCGACTCATTCCTACAGCCTGACAGAGAAATGATACAGATAGTTCAGGGTCGCTGATGTTGTCTTCAATCAACTGTGTTACCTCATCCAGAAATTGTTGATCTAATTCATTCGACAGATCCTGATACTGCATCTCTTCGACGGTGAGGAGTTTGTCTTTGAGAGCTGTTCTGGTATGGAACAGATTGTCAATCTTGCTACTAAGAATCCTGAAGTCGATTGGTTTGGAGATATAGTCATCTGCCCCACTTTCAAATCCCAATTGTTCGTGTTCCTTGGACTCAAGACCTGTGAGGAGAATGAAGGGAATGTGGCTCGTGGCAAGATTGGATTTGATATTGGCACAGAGTTGCCATCCGTTCATCTTGGGCATCATGACATCACTCAGAATCAAGTCAGGGGGACTTGATTGTACAAGTGTCAGGGCTTCCTCCCCATTGGAGGCAGTGAGGATATCGAACTTCCGCTCAAATTTGTGCTTTTGATATAAGCGAAGGTCATCATCATCTTCAACGATCAGAACCTTAACCTTACTGCCATTTTGAAACCCTTCTTCTATTCGCTGATTCTCAATCTCTTGCGTTTCTTTCTCTTTGCGTAACTCCTTGGCTTCTACTGTGGAAGTCATGGGCATGATGAGCAGAAACTCAGATCCACTACTTCCTGAACTCTCCAGACGAACCGATCCTCCCAGTGTTTTTGCAAGGTCATAAGCGAGGACCAGGCCCACTCCACTGCCTGTGCTGTCGGAATTCCTTGCGTTTTCTGCCCTGAAAAACAAGGTGAAGATTTTCTTCTGATCTTCTTTGGAAATACCGATGCCAGTATCCTTAACCGAGAGAATCCATTTCTTGGGATTGGCTTCAAGGCTCAGGTGGACTATGCCATTTGCAGGGGTATATTTGACAGCATTGGAAATGAGATTGCCGATAATTTTCTCCAGGATTTGCTCATCACTCTTGAGAATCAATTCTGCTTGTTTGTACTGGAAAATCAGCTCAATTTCTTTTTTCTCTGCCAAGCTCTTGAAGGCAAATACTGTTGTATTGATCAGCTCAATCAAATCGACAGCCTTGACCTGCAATCTGGACTTTCGAACATTGATCCGCCTAAAATCCAGAAACTGCCGCATCTGCTTATGAAGTTTTTCTGTACTTTTTAGCGCAACTTCAAGACTTTCCCTGAATTGCTTGTCTGTCTTATTATTATTCAATAGATCAGTAATTGGCGCTCGGATCAGGGTAAGGGGGGTTTTGATCTCATGTGCCATTTCGATGAGAAAATGGAGTCTCTCTGCGGCATTTTTGGATTCCATTCTTAATCGATAGGCATACAACAAGAGCGCTATCAGAGAGAGGAGGAACAAGCTGTACAGCAGATAGGCCCAATTGGTTTCCCAATAGGGTTTTTGGATCAGCAGGGTCAATTGCTTTTCGGGAGCAAGGAGATTTCCCAATTGATCTATCAATTTGAGCCTAAAGGTGTATTGGCCGGGATTCAAATTGGTATAAGTTGCTCTGTCCAAATTGTCTTCCTGAATCCATGCCGGATCGAAGCCTTCCAGTTTCCACATATACTCCCCTTGTTCGGGATGTAAAAAATCAATACTTGTAAAGCCGATAGAAAAGGAATTCTGCTTGTAGGCGAGTGTAAGGGTATGGGTATATTTGAGGGGCTTGGTTAAGATGGAATGTTCTTCTGTTTGAATCCGTTGGTGATTGAGAAAAAATTCCGTCAGGACGAGCGTTTTTTTGATGTGGGAAGGCTTGATCGACAAAGGATCGAAGGTAATGACCCCTTGGTTTGTCCCAAAGTAGAGCCTGCCGTCCTTATCTTGAATCGCTGAATTTCTATTGAAATCTGTCGAAATCAAGCCGTCGGATTTGTGAAAATTGAACATATGCTCCCCTTCGATTTTGCTGATACCCAGGGAAGTGGCTGCCCATACATGTCCTTCCGAATCGCTGACAAGATCCAGGATTTGGTTGGAGGCAAGTCCGGCTGAGGTGTTCACAGATCTGACGCGATTCAACTGTGTATTGAAGATGTATATCCCATTGTTTAGGGTTCCCACCCACAGATTTCTTTCATCGTCAATCAACAATGACACAGTGGCCTTATTGTTCAGGCTATCCCCAATCAGGCCTTCATTCATCCAGCTCATTTCCTGATATTCCAAGTCGAGCATGGCGATTCCATCTCTGGAATTGATGATCACTTTCTCCGCAGAATACACTTCGAAATCTCCGGCTTCCTGTATGGGATATTCCATTAATTCTCCCGAGGGATGGTAGGTATACAAGCCAGAATTGATGGTACCCACCAACAATTCTCCATGAGGATGATGATATACCTTTTTGGTAGTGCCTCTGATCTGAGAAAGAGGGGAAGAGGGCTGAAGCAGGTATGCGCCCTTGTCAGCTTTCAGGAGGCTTAGGGGATAAATGAAAGAAGCTACCCAAAGGTTCCCGTTTGCATCCAGAGATTGAGACCAGGCAACCTCACTTTTGTTGCCAAAACCAGCAGGATTGATGCTCAGGTGCTTCCAACTGTCCAAAGCCTTGTCCCAAAGGCTGATTCCTTCATCGGTCCCAAAGCTGATCCCTTGTGGCAATTCCTCAATGGATAGCACAACATCATTCTTCAGTGAATTGTTGTCCCCGCGTATATGTCGAATCTTGGAGAAATTTTGCCTTTGAGGATTGTACATATTGACCCCGCCCCGAAAGGTAGAGATGAATACCACTCCCTGAGAATTGACAAAAATATCATAAATGGCATTGCTATTGAGGGAATGTTCTTCATACTCATCGTATACCAGTTGATCAATGACTTCGGCATTGAACGAGTCATAAATGAAGACGCCCCCTCCGTCGGTGCCCACCATGAACTTTCCTGCTTCGAAATCTATGATGCTTCGAATGTGGACATCAACATTGCCCATAATGGGACCAGAAGAAGACAATTGGTGGTGGGTGAGATCATAATAATATAAGCCGGATTTTTCTGAACCTATCCATAGTTTGTTTTCTGATTCCTGAAAAAATAAAGACTCAATCTTTTGGTTATCAGGAAGCCAATGTTGATCAATTTCCTGTTCTTTCAGATTCCATACATACTGAAAATTCTGATCAAAGACTGCTACGCCATTCCGACTCCCAATAAAATATCGATGATCACTGGATTGGATAATCGATTTTACGGTTCCTGATATCTCTGGAATACGGGTGGCCTGGCGACTTGCCGGATCGAACAAAAAAGCATTGTTGTAGGAGCCAAGGACAAACTGATTGTTGTGATCGATATGAAATTCACTGACATAGATGCCTCGATTGGTCTCAGATAGGATTTGATCAAAGTAGCGGAATTGGTCAAGGCCAATATCAAAATAGAATACCAGGCCATTATTGGAGACCAACCAGATGAGATCATTGTTGTCGATAGCCAAATGAATGGTGAGATTGGTCCTTTGTTTGACGCCTTCGATCTTCTCCAGCGAATAGGAGGTAAGATGTCTTCCGTCATATTTACTCACGCCTCCATCTGTTGCAATCCACATGAAGCCGTCCCCATCCTCGATAGACATATATACTTTATTGCTCTCCAATCCATCCTGAACTCCCAAATGCTGAAAGCGAAAAGGTTGCCCCTGTACAAGTACCGAGAGAAAGAACAACAAATGAATCGCAATACTCCTCATAATTGGCCAAAATATGGGACACTTCCCTATAAAGCCAAAGAATCGAACAAATTATCCAGGAAGACAACTTGCGGGAATCAGATTTGTCGGAAAACATGACACAAAAGTGCCGAAAATCAGGCATGGTCAAACAAAGGATTTTTTCTCTCTCCGAATGCCTGCTATCAGTTTGAATAGAAAAGAAGGAGGCAAACATCTCGGATTGGTGCGGGAATCTGGGAGAATCTATCCGGATATCCTACAAAAACATGGCTTTCTTTTGGAGATTAGATATTTATGATTAAATTGGTAAACCAATTACCAATTGTTAATTGCCAATTATTTGGTAAACCAATTTTGGACTTCGTATGAATAATTCTCCTCACAACGGCTTTGAAACCTTCTTCCAGGAAATTGCACAAGAAAAACCGTCTGATAAAATCATCGATCAAATCAAGGCCCTGATCAAATCCGGGCAATTGAAACCTGGTGATCGACTCCCTCCTGAAAGAAAGCTGGTTGAAAAATTTGGCGTGGGAAGAGGACATGTCAGGGATGCTTTGAAGAAGCTGGAATTTTACGGCATCCTGAAAACCTTGCCACAAAGCGGGACGGTTGTAGCAGGATTAGGGGTCAAAGCATTGGAAGGCCTGATCAACAATGTTCTACAGATTGAGTCTCCTGACTTTTATTCTCTTGCTGAAACTCGTATCCTTCTGGAAGCTCAAGCAGCACGCCTGGCTGCTGAGAGAAGAACTCCTCAGGACATCATGCGACTTAGCAAAACTCTGGAGGATTATCGGGCAAAAGTAGAAGCTGAGGATACAGGAATTGAAGAAGATCTAATGTTCCATCTCAACATTGCAGAAGCGAGCAAAAATTCAGTGTTACGCTCTCTGTCTATGATTCTCTTTCCTGATATGGTCCGGTATTCACGTGAATTCAACCTCTGTGGGGATGGTCGGTTTCGGCTAGCCTTAACAGAACATGAAACGATCCTGAGATATATCGAGGATGGAGATGGGGAGAGCGCAGCCAGTGCGATGCGGGATCATTTAGGAGATTTACTGGAATGGACCTCACCTGATGATTCATAATTTGGTGAATCGAACTGCTCATTCATTTACCATTCAAGCAAATACTACTCTATGAAACAAAAGGACTCTGTGTACTTCCCGAACCAAATTCTGCTCACAATAAGCGATTGAAGCGGGCGCTCATCTGAAGCTTGCTCCCAGGAATCCCAGATCCAGCTAGGTAAAAGAGAATCTCGGACAGCGTTCTTAGTTTGACTTTGTCCATTTTTTACAGGAGAAAAATCCTCCCATATGCTCTGGAAACCGTCTTTTTGAATGAATGAACTTCGCTGTTTTTAGGTGATGTTGATTAATTCTCATTGAAAATTTATTCACAACTGTACACTTTTTATTTTCCTTTGTTTTTAGATTTCTTTGCAACTTTTTGGCGGCAAAAAGTTGCGTAAAAACCGCCAATCG